>CAVEUM010000030.1:0-20719 GCA_963618735.1 bacterium
TTTTCGGGGTGGGTGCGGGAGGGGGCTTTTGGCACAAAAGCCGCCCTCCCGCAAACTCTCGCTTTACTCCAATCCTCCGCCCTCCATGGCGCTGCGGGCGTTTTGGGTGTACATGCGGTAGAAGCCCTTGCGGGGCTCGCGGGGAATAACGCTTCCCTTGGCCATGCGGTCATGGAGCACCTTTGCGGCTTCCTCAGGGGTGCAGGGGACGCCTGCAATACCCGTCACATTCAGGGTGCGATCCTTCACGGAATAGGAAATCAAGTCCCCTTCCTCTACAAAGGCAATGGGGCCGCCCGATGCCGCCTCAGGGGATACGTGGCCAATGGCTGCGCCGCGTGTCGCACCAGAGAATCGTCCGTCTGTAATCAGTGCCACACTGCCGTTAATGCGGTCATCGCAGCAGATGGCCTCCGTGGTAGCCACCATCTCCGGCATACCGCATCCCCGCGGGCCTTCGTAGCGGATTATCACAATCTCTCCAGGGTTAATGGTGCGCTTCACCACGGCGTCATAGGCCTCTTCCTCACAGTTGAAGACCCGTGCCTTGGCGTTGACCACTTCCCGCTGGTTTTCCGCGCAGGCCGCATACTTGATGACCGCGCCATCGGGAGCCATGTTGCCCTTCAGGATGGCCACCGAACCAACCTCCGTGACCTTCTCCACAGGGAAAATCACCTGTTCACGCTCCAGGCCGTAATTGTGCAGATAGCCCAGATTGCGGTTGAACCAGTTGTCCTTCCACAGGTCTTCCAGGTTTTCGCCCAATGTCTTGCCGGTGACGGTCATCACGTCCAGGTCGAGGTAGTCCCGCAGCATCCATTCCACCATGGGCACGCCGCCGGCAAACCAGAAGGCCTCCGTAATCTGCGTGCCGGAGGGGTAAATGTTGCCAATGTGGGGGATTTGGTGGTTGATCTCGTCAAAGAGTTCAATGGGCAGCTCAACGCCTGCCTCACGGGCAATCGAAGGCAAATGCAGCGTTGCATTGGTGGAACCGCCAATGGCGGAATGCACCACAATCGCGTTGCGGAAGGCTGCAGGGGTCAGGATCTTGTCGGGGGTCAGGTTCTGCTCCGCCAGCGCCATAATCTGCCGTCCTGCCTGACGGGAATACTGGAGCAAATCCCGCATAGTGGCAGGCACCAGCGCCGCGCCGGGCAGGGTCAGACCAAGAGCCTCCGCCAGACACTGCATGGTGGACGCCGTGCCCAGGAACGAGCACGCACCCACGGAGGGACAGCCTGTCAGCTTGTAATCCCGCACCTCTTGGGGCGTGATGGCGCCATCCCGCTTCTCGCGAAGGGAAATGTCACCTGCCAGAACAGACGTGGTCATATCAGGGCCGGGACGCATAGAACCGCCCGGCATAAAGATGGCGGGGATGTTCAGCCGTGCAATGGCCTTCAAGTGGGCAGGAATGGACTTGTCGCAGCTGGAGGATAGCACCATGCCGTCCCACTGCACCGCGCTGCCGTGAATTTCTACCATGTTGGCAATGGCCTCACGGGACGCCAGCACGTAATTCATGCCGTCGCCGCCCTGGGTGCAGCCGTCGCAAATATCTGTTGCATAGTAGCGGGCAGGCTTGCCGCCCTTCTCATAAATGCCGTAGGTGGCCTGCTCCACCATCTGGTTCAGGTGATAGCTGCCCGGGTGGGAATCGCCATAAACGCTTTCCACCATAATCTGGGGCTTCAGAATGTCCTGATCGTCCCAGCCTGTGCCCATCTCCAGGGCATCAAACTGCGACCAGAAAGCTCTTTCTCCTGCGCTGCGCTGTTTCATCATCATGTGCTCCTTTTTTGTGTGGCTTTCGCCTCTACGTGAGATTATAGTCACGGAAGCAGCGGGTGTCAATGCAGATGATTCCATCAAAAAGGCCGCACGGCAAAATGACCATGCGGCTTGTGTTCTTATTCGCCTAATCTCTTCGCGTATAGCATGCACTTTAGCGGCACCTGCCTGTCACGAAAATCCAGCAGGATTTTTTCGCTCTCCATGAGGGCAAAGCCCCGATGTTCATAGAAGCCATAGTTGCAGGCATCATCCGTGTAAAGGTACACCAGTTTTCCGCTTTCGTCCTTCTCCAGGGCTTCCAGCAGAAAGGTACCTACGCCCTTCACGCCGCAGTCAGGGTCGGCAGCCAGAAAGGTAATTTCCCCATCGGGGCGGTGATGCTCGCAAAAGCCTGCCAACAGGCGGCGATTGACGGCATCGTACTCGTCTCCGCCTTTCCCTGCAACAAAGGTCTGCAGGCGCTCCAGCACCCAAACGAAGCACTGCCGCAGGGTGCAGGGGCTGCAAGGCGCTTCTCCCAGCATATCCGCCAGAAGGGCGCCCACAAACCGACCGTTTGCATAGGCGGCGTACACGCGGGTGGCGCGGTTCAACTCCATGGAAAAGAAGTAGCGTGCATATAGGTGCTGAAAGAATCGGCTGTCTGTGTACCATTCAAAGTGCATGCCTTTGGCAGTCATGCGGTAGATTTTGCGGAAGTCTCTCCGCCGAATCGTCCGCAATTCAAGCATTTCCGTGTGACGCTCCATGTATTCCGGCTGTCCTTTACATTTTCCTGATGAGTTTCAGCTTCTTCTCGCTGTAGGGGGCGTAGCGAACCTTCACGTCCATTTTGCCCTTCTTCAGCACGCTCTTTTCATGGGTGAAGGTTTCAAAGCCACGCTTTCCGTGGTAGCTTCCCATGCCGCTTTCGCCCACGCCGCCAAAGGGCATTTTGTCCGTGGCCAGGTGACACACCACATCATTGATGCAGCCGCCGCCAAAGCGCAGTCGGCGCAGGAACTTCTCCTCGTGAGCCTTGTCACGGGTGAACAGATACGCGGCCAGCGGGCGGGGATGGGACTCAATGTCCTGCAGAAGCGCATCAAAATCTCCTTCAAAGGGCACAATGGGCAGGATGGGTCCGAAAATTTCCTCCTGCATCACCGCGTCCTCGCGGGTGACGTTTTGCAAAACGGTGGGCTCAATCTTCAGGGAATCACGGTTGCTCTTGCCGCCGCAAGCCACTTCCATGTTTTCCATCAGCCCCAGAAGGCGGTCAAAGTGGCGCTGGTTCACAATGCGGCACAGCTCCGCGCTGTTTATGGGATCCACCCCATAGAAGGCGCGAATGGCGCTCTCCAGCGCTTTGGCCAACTTGGGAGCAATCTTCGGAGAGCAGAGGATGTAATCCGGTGCCACGCAGGTCTGCCCCGCATTGATGAACTTGCCCCATGCGATGCGCCGCGCCGCCAGGTCAAGGTCGGCCGTATCATCCACAATGCAGGGGGACTTGCCGCCTAATTCCAGCGTAACGGGGGTCAGATGCTCGGCGGCGGCCTTCATCACCTCTTTGCCCACCGTGGGGGAACCCGTGAAGAAGATCACATCGAATTTCTGGTGCAGCAGGGACTGATTCTCCGCCCGTCCGCCTTCCACCACCGCGATGTACTCCGGGTCAAACAATTCGCTGACCATCCGCTTCAAAAGGGCGGAGGTGGCAGGCGAGTAAGCGGAAGGCTTCAGCACTGCGCAGTTGCCCCCTGCAATGGCGGACAAAAGGGGATCCACGCTCAGCAGGAAAGGATAATTCCAGGGGGACATAATCAGCGACAGACCATAAGGGTCGCGGTAGATTTTTCCCGTGGACGGGAAATGCATGAGGGGCATCCTCGCGCTGCGAGGTCTGACCCATTGGGGAAGATGCTTCCGTATGGTCTTCATTTCGCTCTTCACCAGCAGAATTTCCGTTTCGTAGGCCTCAAAGGCGCACTTGTTCAGATCCTGCTGCAGGGCGTAGAGGATGTCCGATTCATGCTCCGCCATCCACTGGGACAAATTGTCCAGCTGGCGCAGGCGGAAGGAAACATCCAGCGTTTTTCCCGTGGCAAAGAAGGCCGCCTGCTTAGGCAGAAGCTCCTCAATGACGGGCTTGCCGTCGCTGCGGAGATACAGATTGCGCAGTGCCTGCTCCAGGTCTTTCTCGCTCAGGGTGCGCACCATGGAATGGCTGACCTTCACCGCCTTTTCGGCCATCAGGTGGAGATCACGCATCTTCAGCGGCGGATAGGGAACCACCGTGTCGGAGGCGCCCTCCATCACCTGGCGCAGCACAGGCAGCACCAGCGCCATGGCCTTGCCCAAGGAAAGATTGTACTGCGCACGCATGGCCTGCCCCAGCAGGTGCACATAGCCGCCATCGTGGCCGCGGAGAAGCATCAGCTCCGCCGTGCGGGATGCATCCAGGGTCTTTGCATCCAGCATGGTTTGCGTCGCGGTCAGGGTGGATGTCACCGTGTCCATCCAGCGAGGGTCGGGGTTCCGCTCCCACAGGGTGTCATTGGCCACGCCATGGGCGAACCGCAGGGCATCCATCAGCTCCTCTTCACAGGCGTGAATAGGCGCCATGATGGTCAAATCAGGCTGCGCCCCGGGCAAATCCGCCAGGGACGGCACATTTTCCAGCGTGTCCACCAGCAGCAGGAAGAAATATTCCTTCTCTTTGGCATCTTCCGCTGGAGCGGTATCGGCCTTTGTCTTCTCTTCAGGCGGATTCTGCGGCGCAGCTGCCTCTTCCGCAGGCGCTTCTTCGATTGAAGGGACTTCTTCGGCCGAAACAGCATCATCGGTTGAAGTCGCTACCTCAGGCGAAGCTGTTAAATCAGGCGAAGCAGCATCATCGGACAAAACCGTTGCATCGGACGAAGCCGTTAAATCAGGCGAAGCCTGTTCGTCCTCTGCTTTGGCAGACGGGAAAAGGGACAGCAGGGGATTTCTGCGGCGAAGTTTGGCAACCATGCGGGACACGTCCGCCGCATTGGACGGCGTGGCAAGAATCGCACCCGTGCGCAGCAGCTGCCGCTTCAGTGTCGCCAGGTCATCTCCACGGGCAATCTTCAATTTCAGCCCATCAGGCAGGGTCGCCTTCGAGGACGACACCTCCGTGATTTCCTTTTCCCTCAGCCATGCAACAGCCTCAGGAACAGATGCAATGATTGGGTTCCACGCAGTAGCTTTGGCCTTCATCAAAAGTGCCTCCTCTCATTGGGCAAGTCAAATTCCTGCAACATCGAAGAAAAACAGGGAGACCCTTCAAGTCTCCCAGGGCTTACAAAAGCATCATGATGCCCTGCGCCGCAGCAACCGCCAGACATGCGGCGGCAGCCACTGCAATCAAGCTCTTTCCCCTCCACGCCATCACCGCGGCCACAATCACCCCGGGAATCGCCGTCCAGATGGAGGTGGTGGCATGCAGCGCCTCGGGCAGGGTCATCGCGCCCAAAACCGCATAGGGCACATACGCCAGAAATGAGCGCAGGAATCGGCTGGAAATCGGCTTGCGAATCAGCGTCAGCGGAAGCATACGAATCAGATACGTAACCCCTGCCATTACGATTACATACGGCAAAAAAGCAGCAAAGCTCATACCTCAGCATCCTCCTTGACAGGGAATAGCCACGCCCCAATGGCGGAGGCAACCACGGCGCAAATGATGATCACAAAGCCGCTGCTCAGCCCCGATAGAAAAGGGATGTAGCGGAAGCAGCAGCTCAGGGCAATGGCCATGAGCACCACCATGCACACAGGCTTTTCCTTCCGCGCAGGGGGAATGATAATGGCCATGAACATGCCGTAAATGGCGAAGGTCAGCGCTGTGCGCACAAATTCCGGCAGCAGCTGACCCGCCACTGCACCCAGGAGTGTCCCCAACGTCCAGCCAAGGAAGGGCAGCGTGATGAGCCCATACAGGTAGCTGTGTTCCAGCTTTTCCGGCTGGGAGGACGCCACTGCGAACACCTCGTCCGTGTTAACAAAGGCAAAGAGCATCCTTCGAGGCGTGTTCATGTCACCTGCCATCCTCTGGCTCAGGGAAATGCTCATCAGCGCGTAGCGAAGGTTGATAATCAGCTGGGTCAGTGCCACTTCCACCAGGGATGCCTGCGCAATAATCAGCGGCAGACCCGCCACCTGTCCCGCACTGGTCAGATTGGTCATGGAGATGAGCACCGCCTCCAGAGGGGTCAGGCCGTCCGTTACGGCTTTCATGCCAAAGGCGAAGGAAACGGAAAGGTACCCGATGCCAATGGCGAGACCATGGCGAAGGCCTTTGATAAAGTTGGCGTTCAAGGGAATTCACGCTTTCTGATTCTATTCTTTTTTCGGGCATCATTGCCCGGGGGGGAAGGATTTCGCTCTGCGGAGCGAGCAGGGGCTGTTAAAACAGACGAAGTCTGCGATCGCCCTTTGGAAACCTTCGGGGTGCACTTTTTTCTTGAAGGGGCACTGCCTTTACGCAATCACTCCTGATTGCGAAGGATGCCGTCCTTCGTAATAATCGCATACCACAGCGGAGGCTTCTTCGCAGGGTTCGCAGAAAGGCTGATTGCCTGCCTAATCTTCTTTTCCGCTTCCACGGCGTCTTCCTCGCTCTTTGCGAAGAGTCTTGCCAGCGGCGTGCCCTTTTCCACCTTGTCGCCAATGCGGCTGTGGAGAATCAGGCCCACCGAGTAATCCAGCGCGTCGGATTTCTTCATCCGTCCTGCGCCCATGCCCTGCGCCGCAAGACCGATGGCGGTGGTGTCCATCTTATCAACGTAGCCTGCTTCATCCCACACGATGTCCTTGATGACCTTGGCCTGGGGCATCTTTGTCCAGTCGTCGCATACGGAGGGGTCGCCGCCCTGCGCGGCAATCATCTGCTTCAGCTTCTCAAGGCCTGCGCCGCTGCGAAGTGCTTCCTCCAGCATCTGTCTGCCTTCTGTGGAGGTCTTTGCGCACCCGGAAAGCACCAGCATGTGACTGCCCAGCAGCAGGGACACTTCCTTCAGGTCGCCTTCCGTGCGGCCGGAAAGCACATCAATGGCATCCTTCACTTCCAGCGCGTTGCCAATGTGGGTGCCCAGAGGCTGCTCCATGCCCGTCACAATGGCCATCACAGGCTTGCCTGCCAGGGCGCCGATATCCACCATGGCCTTGCCCAGTTCAATGCTTCCCTCCAGCGTGTGCATAATAGCGCCGCTGCCAGTCTTCACATCCAGCACAATGGCATCCGCACCGCTGGCCAGCTTCTTGCTCATAATGGAAGAGGCAATGAGGGGCAGACTGTCCACCGTGGCCGTCACATCACGCAGGGCGTAAAGGGTCTTGTCCGCAGGGGCAAGGGTGCCCGTCTGCCCAATGACCGCCGCGCCGACGTCCTTCACCTGGCGGATGAAATCTTCCTCGGAAAGCTCCACCGTGAGTCCGGGAATGGACTCCAGCTTGTCCAGTGTGCCGCCGGTATGACCCAAACCGCGGCCGCTCATTTTCGCCACCGGTGCGCCGCATGCTGCCACCAGAGGGGCCAGCACCAGGGTGGTGGTGTCGCCCACGCCGCCGGTGGAATGCTTGTCCACCTTGATGCCCGGAATGGCCGACAGGTCTGCCACGTCGCCGGAGCGGGTCATGCTCAGCGTGAGATGGGTGGTTTCCTCCGGCGTCATGCCGTTAAGGCGGATGGCCATCAACAGCGCCGCCAGCTGATAGTCAGGAATGCTCTTTGTTGCCGCGCCCTGCACGAAAAAATCAATTTCTTCATCGGTCAGTGTTTGGCCGAGCTTCTTTTTGGTGATGATTTCTACCATGTTCATAAGAGTTTCTCCTTTATGTTTTTTCTTCCAGCCATGCAATCAGGTCTGCAATCACCTGCACGGCGTTTTCTTCATTGAACATTTCATGCCGACCGTCGGGATAAAGCTCCACGCTCACATCCGTGAGTCCCGCGTGACGGTACTGCTCCGCCACCCGATTGACGCCCTTACCCATGCTTCCCACAGGGTCATGATCCCCAGAGAAAAGCAGAATGGGCAGATCCTTGCGAATCAGCTCCAGATCCTTCGTATGCGTCAGCCGCTTCAGTCCGCGGAACAGATCCCGATAGCCCCGACCTGTGAACAGGAAGCCGCAGAAGGGATCGGCAATGTATTGATCCACCACGTCATTTCTGCGGGTGAGCCAGTCGTATTCCGTGCGATTCGGCGCGAAGGGCTTGTTGGAGGAGGAGAAGGCCAGCTTGTTAATGAGGGGGCTCGGCTTGTCCGCCCCGCCGAAAAGGCACACCAGATTGGCCACCGTCAATCCCATGTTTACCGTGGATGTCGCATAATATCCCGTGCCCGAGAGGATCGCGCCTGCCAGGCCGCCGCTGTAGCGCATCAGGTAGCATCGGGTAATGAAGGAACCCATGCTGTGGCCGAGGATGAAGTAGGGAACCCCCGGGTAGATTTTCTGGGTCGCCAGCCGCAGAGAATGCACGTCCTCCACCAGATTGTCCCAGCCATTTTCGTTGCCGAAGTGACCCAGGGTTTCTGCCTTGCTGCCATGCCCCAGATGGGTGTGTCCCACCACCGCAAACCCCGCTTCCGCCAGGGCACGGGCAGGGGCATCATAGCGGTCAATGTGCTCTGCCATGCCATGCACCAGCTGCACCACGCCCCGCGGCGCACCTTCGCCCTTCCATAGCCGACGATCCAGCTTCTGTCCCGTCACCGAGCGGAACGTTCCTTTTTCCATGGTGACCATGCATGGTTCCCTCCTTCAGGTGAAATAACGTGTTTCTTTATGCTAAGTATAGCACGGGAAAGGGGCTTTCGTAAAGGGACACCCGGTGAAGGAAGGGTGAAGATTGCAGCGCTGAAAAAGGAGACACGAAAAAAGCAGACTCCCTTTTGCAGGAATCTGCTTCTGATTTTGTGATCCGTTATGCCTCCGTGGTGCTTTCCGCAGGGGATGCTTCGGGAGCCGCTTCCGCCCCGTCGTCTTCCTTCACCTGCTTGCCCACCAGACCACCGGTGGTAACCGTCTGCAGCATCTTCGGAATGTCCAGGCTGGTAGCGGCCTTGATGGCCTCGAAGGACTGCATCATGGAGCCCGTCATATCGCGGGTAAGACCCGTGGCGGCACCCTCGCCGAAGAGGATGATCTTGTCCGTCTTTGCCAGGGGTTCACCAATGGCACGCGCCACATCAGGCAGCTTGTTGATGACCATTTCCAGCATAGCGGCCTGGCCGTACTGCTGCATAGCTTCTGCCTTCAGCTGGATGGCTTCTGCCTCGGCGCGGCCCTTCAGTTCGATTGCCTCGGCTTCCTTCTGGGACGCGTAGAGGGCGGCATCTGCCGCAGCCTGACGCTCGAACTTCTCGGCTTCTGCCTTAGCAATGCGGGCATCCTTTTCAGCCTCGGCCTGCTCACGAACTTCCACGTTCAAGCGTTCACGTTCAATCTCCACCTGCTGACGCTTCAGCTCGGTTTCCTTCTCCAAACGGGTCAGCTCGGCCGCGGCATGCTCTGCCTCGAAGGTCTTGCGGACGCGTTCCTTTTCGATATCGAAGGCCGTATCTGCCTTGGCGCGCTGCTGCTCGGTTTCAATCTTGTAGGCGGCTTCGCGGAGTTTCAGATCCTTGTCCTGCTCGGCGATGTTGGCCTGGGCTTCCACCTCAGCCTTGTGGCCTTCCTGCTCAGCCTTGGCGCGGGCGATGCGGGCGTCACGCTGCTTGTCCACAATGTTCTGCTGGGACATGGTGTCGATGACTTCGCCGTCCTTGTCGGAGAAGTTCTGGATGGTCATGTTGATGATCTCCAGACCCATGTTGCTCATGTCCGCCATGGCAGCCTTGATGGATTCCTGGGCAAACTTGTCGCGGTTCTGCACCAGCTCGGAGATGGTCATCTGGCCGATGATCTCGCGCATGTTGCCTTCCAGCACGTCCTTGGCCAGGGACTTGATCTGCTCCGCGTCATAATGGAGCAGCTGCTCGGCCGCGGTGGCGATGGACAAATCGTCCGAACCAATCTTGATGTTGGCCACAGCGTCCACCACCACGGAGATGTATTCCTTGGTGGGCACGGGCTGGGCAGTGCGGATATCCACCTGCATCAGGCACATGTCCAGCTTGTCAATCTTCTCAATGGCGGGAATGTAGAACGTTGCGCCGCCGCGAACAATGCGGTAGCCAAAGCGCTTGGTCGACGTGGTTCCGTCAGGGTTGCGCACCTTGTAGTTGTGCCGCACCAGGCCGGAAACAATCAGCGCCGTATCCGGCGGAGCGATCACATAGCGAGGCAGCAGCTTCACCAGCAAAAACAGAATCACAATACCAATGGGAATCCAGTACCAGTACTGGCTCAAGAGAAACGTGAAATTGTTCAACGTTCTTCCTCCTTTGGATTTGTCGATAGGAAATGGGACTCTGCCATCAGTATATCATGAGCAGGAAAGATTATCAATCCACATGAGCAGGATTTTCTTCAAACACCCCCTTCCCTATGAAAGTTTAGGGAAAGGGAGTGGGCGCGGGAGAGGGGAAAACGCTTTTCAAAGCGGGTTCCCTTCTCCCGCAAAAGCCCTCAAAACAAAAACCCCTTCCCTGTGAAAGTTTAGGGAAAGGGAGTGGGCGCGGGAGAGGGGAAAACGCTTTTCAAAGCGGGTTCCCTTCTCCCGCAAAAGCCCTCAAAACAAAAACCCCTTCCCTGTGAAAGTTTAGGGAAAGGGAGTGGGCGCGGGAGAGGGGAAAACGCTTTTCAAAGCGGGTTCCCTTCTCCCGCAAAAGCCCTCAAAACAAAAACCCCTTCCCTGTGAAAGTTTAGGGAAAGGGAGTGGGTGCGGGAGAGGGGAAAACGCTTTTCAAAGCGGGTTCCCTTCTCCCGCAAAATAACCCATCAATTACCTCGTCGCCTGCTGTGCGCTGCGAAGAACCACGTCGTGGTAGCCGCCTTCCACAATGGAGGTAGAGGACACCAGCGTCAGCCGGGCGTCCCGACGCAGATCCTCCAGGTTGGTAACGCCCACATTGCACATGGTGCTCTTCACCTTGTATAGGCTGATCTCCACATTGTCGTGCAGAGGGCCCGCGTAGGTCACGTAGGAGTCCACGCCTTCCTCAAAGGAAAGCTTGGTGGCGCCGCCCAGGTCGTAACGCTGCCAGTTGCGGGCACGGTTGGAACCTTCGCCCCAGTACTCCTTCATGTATACGCCGTTGATCATCACCTTGTTGGTGGGGCTTTCATCGAAGCGGGCAAAATACCGTCCCAGCATCAGGAAGTCCGCACCCATGGCCAAAGCCAGGGTCATGTGATAGTCGTGCACAATGCCGCCGTCGGAGCAGATCGGGATATAAATGCCCGTTTCGCGGAAGTACTCATCCCGCGCCGCTGCAACCTCAATGACCGCCGTTGCCTGGCCGCGGCCAATGCCCTTGGTTTCACGGGTAATGCAGATGGAACCGCCGCCAATGCCAATCTTCACAAAGTCTGCGCCAGCCTTGGCCAGGAACAGGAATCCGTCACGATCCACCACGTTGCCGGCACCGATCTTCACGCTGTCGCCATAGTTCTCACGCACCCAGCGGATGGTCTTCTCCTGCCAGCAGGTGTAGCCCTCGGAGGAGTCAATGCACAGCACATCGGCGCCGGCAGCCAGCAGGGCAGGAATGCGCTCCGCATAGTCGCGGCTGTTAATGCCCGCACCCACCAGATAACGCTTCTTGCTGTCCAGCAGTTCAAGGGGATTTTCCTTGTGGCTGGCATAGTCCTTGCGGAACACGAAGTACATCAGGTGGCCTTCCGCATCCACAATGGGCAGGGAATTCAGCTTGTGATCCCAAATAATGTCGTTGGCTTCCTTCAGGGTGGTCTCCGCAGGCGCGGTGACCAGCTTTTCCAGAGGCGTCATGAAGTCTGCCACCTTGTCCTCCGGGGACATGCGGCTCACACGATAGTCACGGCTGGATACAATGCCCAGCAGCTTGCCCGTGGCCGTGCCATCTTCCGTAATGGCCACGGTGGAGAAGCCGTTCTTCTCCTTCAGCGCCAGCACGTCTGCCAGCGTGTTTTCAGGGGTCAGATTGCTGGCGGAAACCACAAAGCCTGCCTTGTAGTTCTTCACCCGTGCCACCATGGCCGCCTCAGACTCAATGGACTGCGCGCCATAAATGAAAGAGAGTCCGCCTTCCTTCGCCAACGCAATGGCAAGCTTATCATCCGATACAGACTGCATGATAGCGCTCACCAGCGGAATGTTCAGGGAAATGGCGGGCTCTTCCTCACCCTTGCGATATTTCGTTAAAGCCGTGCGGAGGGAAACATTCGCCGGAATGCATCCTTCTCCCGTGTAACCGGGGATCAACAGATACTCACTGAAGGTGTGGCTGGGTTCCTGATAGTAATGCGCCAAAACAATACCTCCTCCATCATCCCGTGAAGCGGACACCCGTCCGTCTACGGCGGTTGAAATTGATTTATCTTACCGCACAAGAGAAAACTTGTCAACAGGCAGATTTGGGAGGTGTTTTTCCGAATGTTTCAGGTCAGTAGTTTGTAAACCTTCGTCTTTTCCGCGTTGGGAAGCACTTTTTCCATCTGTGCAAGGATTCGCGCCCCGGATTCCTCAGGGGACCTGCTGCCAACAGAATCAACAAAATCTTCCCCAAAGAACGCTTCCGGCGTGGTGTACTGCGCAACGCCCCAGCCGTAGGTGCGTCCTAAACGGTCACGCTCGTACACAAAATCCCCAATGATGACAAAGGTCTGCATCTGTAAACGGGTCATCACCGTGTCAAAGCCTTTGTTGCCGCCCTTGCGGTAGTCGCACAGCCGCTTCAGCTCTTTGGAAAGGAGCGCTCCGTTAGCAGCAAGGGTCTCCATGATTTCCTTGTCCTTGCGGGACGCGTGTCCGTCCTCGTAAAAGCCCTCGAAGTCGTACCCATCACGGCGAAAATTCATAAAGTCCGGCAGCCATTCGCGGCTGACAAACCCCGCCTTCCCGCCAAAGAACTTGCCATAGGCGCATCTGCCGCTTCGGGCGATGGGTCCCTTCCATTCCCACGGGCCGTCCCTGTCCTCGGCGAACCATAATTCGCTGGGGCAGCAGTCTTCCACCGAAAAGCCGTCCACAGCGTTGCGGAACAGCGGCAGAAAGCCCATTTCTTCGGTCAAGGCCATGATGTCCTCTGCGGAATGAATCAGGGGCATAGGAACACCTCCCGGAAAAGAATCATGCTCTTCACTGGTATACATCCTGCAGACGAATGAGAATCAGCTGCTCGGATGGCTCTACATCAAACCCTGAGCGGGAAAAAAATCCATATCGGTAGCAGTTCAGCCCCGCGGCATTCACCTGAGCAATTTCCTTTTCCACCATGGACTGGTTCACAGGGTCCTTTCTGTACTTTACCTCATAAAAAATCATTCCATGGGGATCTTGAGTCACCACGTCAAACTCGCCATTGCAGTGATGCACAGGGTCGTCATAGTAGTACTTGCCGATTTTATCAAACGCGGTTTCCAGCTGCCCCAGCCGATTTTTGCGAATGAGATACTGACGCGCAATGTCCTCAAACGCATTCGGAACGTAGGCCGTTTCAAAATCCTGCGCGATGTATCGATCAAAGAAAATCTCCGGCGCAAGCACGTTCATCTGCGAAGAGTAGCGGGATACATACCGATAAAAGAATTTCGAAAGATTATCGGAAATGTAATAGCCGGACTTTCTTCGGTTTTGCTCATCGTTGATGGGTGCCTGCTTCACAACAACCTCCATGCGAATCAGCTTTTCCAGCACATCGGCCAAGGCCGGACTGCTGGATACATGAGATTGCGAAAGAATGTCGCTGTACCGTGAGAATCCCTTTGCCAGTGTCTCAAAGACCTCGTTGGCATTGTTGATTTTCGCGATTTCAGACTGAATGTACATGGTCACTTCGCCTGCCAGGCGTGCATCCGTTGATGCGATCAATTCCATGATGTTTTCCCGAACGGATCTTTCGGGATCAATCAGGCGGTTGTAATAGGGAATGCCGCCAAACACGCTGTACAGCCGAACCTTGTCTTCCTCGGAAAATGTCGGATAGAACAGGGCTGACTCGTAGTAATCCATAGGCTTCAGGTCAATGGTTTTATCCACCCGACCATACAGCGGATTGCTCTTTTCCAGCAGTGACCGCATAATTTCCACAAAAGAACCGCATAGCACGAGCTTCAGATGCGATGCATCCCGATAGCGATCCAGCAGCGCCTGCAGAATGCTGTCCATGCCTTTCACGGTTTCCCGCAGGTAGGGATATTCATCCAGCACAAGAATCAAAGGCGCTT
This sequence comes from bacterium, assembly GCA_963618735.1. Lineage (GTDB taxonomy): Bacteria > Bacillota > Clostridia > Christensenellales > Aristaeellaceae > CAKUFA01. The sequence goes on from CAVEUM010000030.1 coordinate 14,125, forward strand.
CCTCTGCCTTTTTGAACAGAAATTCCAGCGCTTCCTCAATCCCCGTAAAGGCGGGCTTCGGAAAATGGAACGTTTCCGCCATCAGTGTCGCAAGGCTTTCCACGTTGTTCATTTCAGTGGTCTGCTTGCACTCAAAGTAAATGCTCTCGAAGGAATCCTCCCGAAGACTTTGCTTAATCAGCTCACTTTTTCCTACCCTGCGTCGGCCGTAAATCAGCGCCACCTGCAGCTCTTCCCGATGGAACAGTGCATGCAAATCCTTGCGTTGTTTTTCTCTTCCATAGAATTTCATTTACTCGGTCACCTCCGACTCAGTGTCTTCCGAGTAAAGTATAACGCAAGGTGCCGCAAAATTCAATCACCCTTTGTTGGGGTCTTCCGGGAAACTTTTTCACGCCGCGTCCGGTTCCATCAGTTCCCTGCGGACGCTGGCAAAATAAGCAATCACCAGGAAAATGCACATCACCGACCAAATCACCGGCTCGGTCATGCAGGTGCCCAGGAAGCCGATTGCGGGAATCAGGAATGCGGCGGAGAGCACCTTCATCCCCAGCTCAATGCAGCTGGAGAGAATGGGGGCAATTTTCTTGCCAATGGCCTGCATGGAGGTGCGCAGAACAATCAGTATGTTCAAAAGCGGGAAGAAGGATACGTGCCAGCGCAGGCTCATGACCGCGTTGCTGATAATCTCTTCACTGGTGGTGCCCGTGGTCAGCTTCACCAGCGTATCACCAAAGAGCACGACCGCCAGCAGCATCACCAGCGCAATGCCGACCTGCAGCAATATCACCTGCCTGAGCTCCGTGCGGATGCGGGAACGCTTGCCTGCACCCCAGTTCTGCCCCACAAAGGTGGAAGACGCGGTCGCAATGGTGCTGGCAGGCTGGTTCAGCATACTGATGAGGCGGCGGGCAGACGTGTGGGCGGAAATAATCACCTCGCCCAGCATGTTGTTGGCGCGTTGATAGATGATGGAGCCAAGGGACACCACGCAATACATCATAGCCATGGCAATGCCGTTGGAAAACAGCTCCTTCAGCAGCTCGCCGGATACCCTGAAATCTTCCCCGAAGGGCATCAGCTGATGATAATGCCTATAAACATACACGCCGCACAGCACCGCGGACACCGCCTGCGCAATCACCGTCGCCAGTCCCGCGCCGGCCACGCCCATATGGAACACCGCCACAAACAGAACATCCAGCACGATATTCAGCGCAGAGGAAATCATCAGGAAGACCAGCGACGTTCGGCTGTTGCCAAAGGCACGCAGAATGCTGGAAAACAGATTGTAGGCCACCGTAACGACCAGTCCCGAGCAAATGACCGCAATATAACTGTACGCTTCTTCAAAAATGCTTTCCGGCGTGTTGAGGAAGTGCATCAGCGGCCGAAGGAACACCATACTGGCAATGGTCACCAGCACGGTCATCACAATGTCCAGCTCAATCATGCCCGCAATGGAGGCACGGAGACGCTTCTCATCCTTGGCGCCAAAGCGCTGGGTAACCACCAGCGCGTATCCGCTGTTAAGACCCACCGCCAGGTCAATCATCAGATTGTACAGGGAAGTGGTGGCGCCGATGGCTGCAATGGCGCTGTCGCCCAGGTTGTAGCCGGCCACCATGGTATCCACCATGCTGTACACCTGCTGAAAAATGTTGCCGATAAACAGCGGCACCGCGAAGGCCAGAATCAGCTTCAAGGCGCTGCCCTGGGTCATGTCCATCACCCGCATGACGGGCTTCTTCGTGCTCTGCATGGGTGCAGAACCTCCTTTATGTGCGTTGACGAGTCATTGTAGCATAAAAGAAACTTTTTTTCCATGCTGCATTTTACAAAATTGCCCTCAACCGTGCCTGTGCCGCAACGGTTGAGGGCAAATGATTCTATTGGCTGTTTTTTCAGGCTGCGTTGCCGCTCGCTTCTTCAGCGCCGTCGGCGGGTTCTTCGGTCACCACTTCCGTTTCGCCCAGGTCGCCGATGCCTTCCACATCTTCCAGACCCAGTTCGCTGGGGTCCACACCCATCACAGACACCATGTACATCTGTGCCAGCATCTGCTGCACAGGGGTCAGGGCGGACAGGTCTTCACCCAAGGTTGCAGCCATCATGGCAGTCTGAATGTCCGCATCCGTGTAGGCCATCGTGTAGTCAATGCTTTCGCCATCCCAGCTAAAATACACGACAACGGACTGCACCGTGCTGTTCAGTGCGTCAACAATGCTGAACGCATAGGCGTAATCGCCTGCAGGCAGAGGTTCTTCCGTAATGTTCAGTCCCTCTTCCGTTACGACGATGGAGCCGCTGCTCACGTTGCCTGTATCCATGTTGTAGCTGGTATCGTATGTGGTCATCTGCATGGTCAGCGTATGGCCGACAAGCTCGCTGACAGGCTGCACATCGCGGCTGGGCATCTGCACAGGAGAGGTTGCGCCGCTCCAAACGCCGTATACCTCATAGTTGCCTGCATAGGTTTCATCGCTGTTCAGCATATCAAGGAGCTCGACTGCAATCTTCGTGTCACGCTCATCCTCTGTGAGGGATGCATCGGCATTAACCTCTGCCTCAATCTGCTCGGCAAGTTCATCCAGCGTATTGTTGTAGCAGTAGCCAATGCGCAATTTCACCGAGGTGGAACCATCCAGCAAAGCGGGCACGTTATACAGCTTATAGCACTCGTTATCCTCTTCCAGGTTCATCTGGCACATGACGCCATCGATGGTCGGCCACGTGGTGGGGATGTACGCGATGCACTCCATTTTGCCTTCTTCGTTCACCGTCACGCCAACCATGCGATTGATTGCGCCCATACGCATCGTGTTGCCGTCATCGCCCACGTAGAAAAGCACACCGGACACGCTGGTCACAGCATCCTCCGCATTGGTGAAAACCATCTTGATTCCGTCTTCTTCAACGGATATGGCGGTCTGCACAATGTAATCATCATAGGTGATTTCCGGCAGACGGCTCGTCTTTTCATACACGCTTTCCGGCGCGGTCCAGCCCATGTGGGTCGCATCCAGGAAAGCCAGATAAGGCAGGCTGAAGCACTGGCGCATGTAGCGATCCATGTACAGCATGTTGCCCGTGGGATCATAGTAGAAGGAAAGACCCGTAGCATAGGCGTGGTTTTCACCATTCACCATGTACACCACAGCATCCTTCAGTGCGTTGATTACCGCATCCGCGGTTTCGCTGCTCAATCCGTTATCCCTGCCGCGGGTGACCATGTCACCCAGGTCGCGCATGGTGTTGGTCTGGAAGGATTCACAGCGGCTGACTGCCGAAGCGAAGTCGCCAAAGGTCGTCACGTCGCTCAGCATGCTGCCCAGCTCGGTAAACAGATTGTCAAAGGCAGTGTACACGGGTTCCATCTTTGTGAGATCCGTCACAGAGAAGGTTACGGTCTTGTCCGTACCATCCTCCTGTGCCACGTACTTGGCCATGGTGGCATCGCACAGCACGGTACCCAGTGCCTGTCCGTCGCAGTCAGGATGATCATACAGGTACTGCACCCAGGTCTTGTAATCGCTGCCCTGGCCAGGCACCGCTTCCTCAGAGGCGATGAGGTAGTGGACATTGTCGTCCACCATGGCGCAGGTTTCCAACGTAGCCATCAGGCAGGTATCCAGAATCAGGGCTTCCAGCTGCACGTTCGCAGTGTGCAGGGCACGGCCGAAGTCCTCCAGAGACATCACGGCAGAATTGTGCATTTCATCCACAATCAGACCCGTCATGCTTCCGCCGCCATGATCCCATACCGTCAGGGCGTACTTCTCAGCAGGATAGTTTTCAGCACCCCAGGCAATGAAGTCAGTCAGGGTTTCGGCCTGTGCCATATTGTCCATCGGGCCTTCATCCACCAGGGTGAAGCCATTGGCATCCCAGGTATAGCGCTGGATGCGGTTGTTGGCGATGTCCAGCCCCAGTTCCTGTGCATGCCACTCCTTGCAGCCGCCGGTTTCAATAACCACGTTCACGTTTCCATTGGGCAGGGTTTCACTGATTTCCTCCAGGTTGACGGTTGCCATACCGCCGCCGGATTCCAAATCTGTGCCGCACAGGTAGATCAAAACTGTCCAGTCGGCAGCACTGCCATTCGCGTTTTCCGCCGTGTCTGCCAGGGCAGGAACACTGCTCAGCAACATGGTGGCCGCCAGCAACAGGCTCAGAAGCTTCTTCATGTTCGCACTCCTTTTTCCGGGCAATATCTGTCCAGGTGAGAATATTATAGCAAATGCCCTCAGGAAAAAAAAGAGGAGAACAACGAAAAAGTGCGCTTTCTCCCTGCCTTGACATCCTTCCTCTGAAATGCTACCATAACCACCGAACCCAGGCACAGGAGGGATTTTTATGACCTGCACCGTTGGCGAAATGGCACAGCGGATGGAACTTTCCACCTCGACCCTCAGATATTATGAAAAGGAAGGTCTGCTTCCCACGGTAAACCGCACCGATGGCGGCCAGCGGCTGTATCAGGAAGAAGACGAGCAGCGGCTCAGGATCATTGCCTGCCTGAAGAAAACAGGCATGTCCATCAGGGACATCCGCAGCTTTATGGACTGGTGCGCCCAGGGAGACGAAACCATTCCCCAGCGGAAGCAGCTGATGGAGCGTCAGCGTCTGGCTCTGCTGGAGCAGATGGCACAGCTGCAAAACACCCTCCAGACCCTTGATTACAAGTGCTGGTACTACGCCGAGGCGGAAAAGCGCGGCTCGACCCGCGACCTGGAATGCCTGGCAGAGGAGGACGTTCCCGAGGACGTTCGCCAGGGCTGGAAGAACGTTCATCATGCCTGATAAAATGGAAGGAAGGATTACTTTCATGAAGAAGTTTTTTCTGCGCGTCATCGCGCTGACGATGATGCTCATCATGCTGGCCGTGTCTGCCTCGGCAGATGTCCTCTTGCGCGCCGGCGGCAGCTTTGGCTACGCCGTTGACAGCCAGGGCGTCATCTGGGGCTGGGGCGACAACACGAAGGGTCAGCTGGGCGACGGCACCAAGAAGCGCCGCTATTCTCCCGTGCATGTGGCCAACGGGCTGGACGGCAGCCAGGTGGCGGACATCCAGTGCGGCAATGAAAACACGGTCTTCCTGATGAAGGACGGCACCGTGTACACCTGCGGCCCCAACAATTATGGTCAGCAAGGCGTAAAGGACGCAGGCAACTACGTCTACGAGCCCATCCAAATTCCCACCCTGACGGACATCGTGCAGATTGCCTGCGGCTTTGGCCAGTGCCTGGCGCGCACGTCAGACGGCCATGTGTGGGCATGGGGACGCAACAACTGCGGCCAGATTGGCAACGGCACCACCACCAACGCCCGCGAGCCTGTGATGCTGAACCTGGAGAACATCACGGACATCCAGTGCGGCGGCAAGTTCTGCATGGCCATGGACGCAGACGGCAACATTTACGGCTGGGGTGATAATGCCAGCGGTCAGCTGCTGCTTACGGGCAAGAAGAACACCAAAGTGAAGGAGCCCACCCTGCTGCCCATCAGCGGACAGTATACGCAAATCGCCTGCGGCGGCAGCACCGCCTTTGGCCTGGACGCAGACGGCGTGCTCTGGAGCTGGGGCAAGAATGATTACTGGCAGATGGGAACCAACGCAGTGGGGAAGTCCTCCTCCGAGCCGCAAAAGGTGCTGCTGCCTGACGGGCTGAACATTGCGGAGATTCACGCCTACAATTCCCACACCGCCGTGCTGACGGCGGAGGGCGAGGTGTACCAGTGGGGTCGCACCTACAGCGGTCAGCTGGGCAACGGCAAGCGTCCGTATCGCTCCCTTCCCCTGAAGGCCTGCCCTGAGGACGCTCCTGTTGTGCAGGTAGCTACGGGTTCTTCTTCCACCTACGTGCTGCTGGAGGATGGCATCATCCGCACCAGCGGATACAGCGCAGTGGGGCAGACAGGTGCCTTCCACTCCTCCAAAGGATACATCTGCAACTGGCAGAACACCGGTCTCAACCTCACCACCGGTGAATGGATTGATCAAAATAATAAGTGATTTTTCGGGAGAGGGGACACCGCTTCGAAGAATAACAAGTTTTTTCGGGAGAGGAGAAACCGCTTTGAAAAGCGTTTTCCCCTCTCCCGAACCCTCTTCCCTTCCCTAAACTTTCATTGGGAAGGGGTTTTTTATTTTGCAAGCTAACTTTCTTTTTCGTTGATCAAAACTGTTTCTTTCGAGTAGTTTCAAGGGGGCTTTGCGGTCGCCCCCTTGACCCCTTCGCAGTCCCCATTTTTGAGGAATGCTTTCCCGTAACTTTATAAAAGTTGCAAAACAAATCAAGGGTATAGGATGTGCACGCGAAGGGTCCAGGGGCGACCGCAAAGCCCCTGGAACAAAGCGATTAACTCGTTGGTCTATAAGACTAGCTTGTTCTCTTTCTAGCAAAGAGATTTCGCTCCTCGGAGCGACCAAAGGGCTTTCCGATCGCCCTTTGGAAACCTTCGGAGTGCTCTCCTTTTAGGAAGATTTCTTCCGTAACTTTTAAGCTACAATGCAAGTCAACTTGCAGAAGGGTGCATGCGAAGGGTCCAGGGGCGAGGGTCTTCGACCCGCTTAACAGCCCTCTGGAACAAT
>CAVEUM010000031.1:0-19980 GCA_963618735.1 bacterium
CCTTTATATCATACTTACACAGGCGCAGGGGTCACAAACCGCACCTGAATTGCCGCCTGCTGCAGCTTGCTGACCAGCGGCACCAGACGGGGATCGTCCGGCGTGAAGGTTACCAGATACAATCGGACATAAGGCCCCATGCGCCGCATGCGGATCATCATGTCAACCATGTTGCTGTTCAGCCGTGCAGAAACAATGACGGTAGAACCAACCTTGCGCAGACGTCTGGTTTCCAGCAGAAGCACCCGTTCAAAACGATCTGTCTCAGAAAAATCAAGCCGCGCTAGATCTTCCAGAAGGACGGGCAAGCCCATGGCCTTTTCAAACTCAACAGGATGGGAGCCTTGCAGGGGCAGGCGCACGCCATGGTCGGAGTGGAGCTGATGCGCCACCACGGAGGCGGTTGTTTCCAGCAGACTGTCACGTACATCCGCCTCTGCGTCAGGATGTCCCCAAGTGGGAGGCTGCGAGCAGTCCATCAGCACCAGCACCTCGGGAAGCACGGGTTCCTCAAAGCGGCGAACCATCAATTCACCTTTGCGCAACGAGAGCTTCCAGTGGATCTTCTTCAGCGCGTCGCCCTGCTGATAGACGCGAACATCGCTGGGATTGGTCACGTCCTCCGTGGCACGGGCCATGGTTTCGTAGCCGGAATCACCGGGGGCAAAAAGCAAATCTTCCACGGGAAACACCACGGGAAGCACCAGCAGATCACCCTGCGATGCTTCAGGCGTTTTGCGGATGGAGAAAAAACCGAACAGATCTTCCACCGTGTACGCCTTGACGCCGGGCGCACAGACGCCTACGTGGGAGGCGTGAAAGGGCAGGGTTAGCCGCTGATGCTTGCCAGGGGCGTCCTTCAGGCGAACCTTGGTTTCAGGCACATCCGGGGTGGCAGACAGCTCCAGCAGAATGGGCGCAATGGGCAGAAAACTGCGGTGATGCACAACAACATTCAGCGTCACGTTGTCGCCGCGCTGCACGGTTTTTCCGCTCAGGTCGCTCTGAATGGTGAGCGTTCGGGAGGCCTGCCACACGCTGATGAAGCCGAAAACAATCAGCAGCACCAGCAGCAATGCCACCATGAAAAACAGCGGGCTGCCTGTAGAAAACGCAGCCAGCAGAAGTGAGAAGATCACCACCGCTGGCAGGGTCAGATGCATTTTCATAGCTTTACGGGTACCGTCACATTCTTGAGAATATTAACCAGCACTTCCTCGGCGGTGATGCCCTTCATGCGTGCCTCGGGGTTCAGCACCAGACGATGAGCCACAACAGGCAGCACCATGTGCTGAACATCTTCCGGCAGGATAAAATCGCGTCCGTCCAGCAGAGCACATGCTTGTGCGCCGTGCATCAGCGCGATGGCGGCACGGGTGGAAGCGCCGAGGCTCAGAGCAGGCTCCTGACGGGTAGCGGCCACCAGTGTGGCAATGTAGGAGCGCACCTCGGGGGAGCAATAAATCTGCGTCACCTGGTTCTGCAGGGCAATCACGTCCTCTGCAGAGCAGACGGGTTCAATGGTGGCCACGGGCTTGACGGCGCCGGCATGGCGATCCAGCACGTCCATCTCCTGCTCAATGGTAGGATAGCCGATGGAAATCCGCAGGAAGAAGCGGTCCATCTGTGCCTCAGGCAGGGGATAGGTGCCTACAAATTCGCCGGGATTCTGGGTGGCAAGGACGCAGAATGGCTGGGGCAGCGGATGGGTCACGCCATCCACCGTCACCTGATGCTCTTCCATAACCTCCAGCAGGGCAGACTGGGTTTTAGGGCTGGTACGGTTGATTTCGTCCGCCAGCACGATTTGACTCATGATGGCGCCGGGCTTGTATTCCATTTCGCCTGTTTTGAAATCCACCAGCGTAAAGCCTGTGACATCAGAGGGCATCAGGTCAGGCGTAAACTGAATGCGCTTGAAGGTGCAGTCAAGTGACTTGGCCAACGCGCTGGCCAGGGTGGTCTTGCCCACACCGGGAACGTCTTCAATCAGCACATGACCCTTGCACAAAAGGGCAATCAGGGCATACTCAATGGCTTCTTCCTTGCCAACAATAGCCTTTGCAATATTCTGCTGCAGGGCATAGATGATCTGTCCGGGTTCCTGCATAACGTCGTACCTCCTTGAGACATGACGGTATTATCGATAAAGCTGAAAGTGTACTTGTTTCACAACATAAACACTTTTGCAACAAGCTTGTCATAAACAGAGTACCTATACAGTATAATCATTTTGTAGTGATAAATCAAGGCTTTTTCCTTGCATCCGGCGGTGAATTGCGCTACAATACAGGAGATTCAACGGTTCTGAAATGTGAATAATGTGTAACATTTCAGAAATGAATGCGAGGTTCAGCATGCGGAGTATTATTGAGATCCTGTCCGATGGGCAGTATGTATCGGGTGAAGAAATCAGCCGCGAGCTTGGTATCAGCCGAGCGGCGGTGTGGAAGCGTATTGGCGTGCTCAAGGAGCAGGGATGGCAGATTGAAAGCGGCGGCAAGCGCGGCTATCGGCTGGAAAGCGGAGACAGTCTTGCCTCGGAGCTGTGGACAGGCAAATTGACCACGAAATACATGGGCAGGGGCGAAAATCGCTGCCTGGATGTCACAGACTCCACCAACGTGCAGGTGAAGCAGATGGCCGTCGCAGGCGCTCCGGGCGGCAGCCTTTGCGTAGCGGAATGCCAAACCGCTGGCAAGGGAAGGCTGGGACGCCAGTGGAATAGCCCCGCGGGACAGGGACTGTGGATTTCGCTTCTCCTGCGGCCCAACCTGACACCTGCTCACGCGCCCTTGATTACGCTGTGCACAGCCATGGCCATGAGCCGCGCCGTACGGGAAACAACGGGTGCAAAGTGCGATATTAAGTGGCCCAATGACCTGGTCTATCAAGGCAAGAAAATTTGCGGCATTCTGCTGGAATTGGGTGCGGACCCTGATACCATTGAGTATGTGGTTGTGGGCACGGGACTCAATGTCCGCAGGGGTGCATATCCGGAAGAGCTGGCCGAGCGTGCCACATCCATTGAAGAGTTTGCAGAAGTACCCAAGCGGCGGGACATCATTGTGCACTACCTGGCGGCCATGGAAGACCTGATTGGCCGGCTGGAGGAAGGCGGCTTTAGTGCCATTATGGACGAGTATCGTCAGAACAGCTGCACCCTGGGCAGCCGCGTGCATGTTTCCGGCAGCGTAGACTTTACAGGCATTGCGGAAGCAATTGACGAAACGGGTGCACTTTTTGTCCGTGATGATGCGGACGGTCAACTGCGGCGGGTTCTCAGCGGAGATGTATCGGTGCGGGGAGTGATGGGCTACGTGTAAGGTACGCGGCATGGGACTGGACGTGTGCGAAATCGCCCGCATGGAGAAGTTGCTCGCTGATGAAAGGTTCCTTAAGCGATATTTCACCGAGGAAGAACAGCAATACATTCATAACAAAGGCAAAGCAGCAGCGGAAAGCATGGCAGGCATGTATGCAGCCAAGGAAGCCTTTGTGAAAGCCGTTGGCGTAGGCATTTCCCTGCCGCTCAGGGATGTGGCGATTGCACATACCCCTCTGGGACAGCCGTGCTACCGCTTGCAGGGAAAGGCCGCCGAGTTTGGCACGAATGATGATTTTCTGCTGAGCATTACCCATGATGCTGGGGTGGCCGCGGCAGTGTGCCTGTGGCAAAAGTAAAAAAACACGGAAGCGGAGAGAAAGTCGCTTCCGTGTTTTTATATGCAGATGTCAGTTCCATTCCAGCGGATATTCATCCACGGCGTAGTCCAGCTTTTTACCGTTGGCCTTGAGGGTGGTGAGCACACTGTCAATCGCAGTATCCTTGGTCAGCACGGTAGGCGTGAAGTCGTTGCGATCCGTTCGGCTGGAAATGCGAATGGGGATGATGCGGAAGCCCTCGTTGGTGATGGTGTCATTCCGCAGGCGGAAACGGGTCTGGAAAATGAAGCTGCTCATATCGCTGGGCTTGCTGTTGCCGGAAAAACAGAAGTTACCCAGAGAATAGCAGATATAAACGCCGTTGTAGTACTCGATGGGATTCATGCGGTGACTGTGATGACCAAGCACCAGGTCAGCGCCGCTGTCTACCGCCAGATGACCCATCTTGATCTGGTTATTGGTGGGAGAGTAATCCTTCTCGTTGCCCCAATGGAAGCTGACGATAACGATGGGGTACTTCTCCTTGGCGGCGGCAATATCCGCAGGAACCTTGTCCCACAGGGAATCATAACGGTCAATGCACAGGTAAGAGAGCATGCAGATCTCTACACCTTTCACGTTGATGACGCCTTCCTCTGTAGAATTGGAGTACACAATGCCTGCGTCACGCAGCACCTGCTTGGTCTCTTCATAGACCTCCTCGCCGTGATCCATCACGTGGTTGTTTTCCAGCGCGACGGCTTCGATGCCGTTGTCAGACAGCATGCTTACGTAGCTCGGCGGTGCACTGAAAAGAAACTGATTTTCTCTCTTTTCACTGGGGACGTAGGTGGATTCAGTCAGCGTACCTTCAAAATTGACAATGGTCAGGTCGTCAGACATCAGAATATCCCGCACATTGCGCATGGTAAAGTTGATGTCGCCGCCCTGCTTCTTCAGCTCATCCTCAAAAATGTTGGTGCTCTTGCGGCTGTCACCGCCGATGGTAAAATCACCCGTGGCGGTGAGCGTAATCAGCACAGAACCATCACTTTCGTAGATGCTCTCTTCCTCTTCTTCTATGATTGTTTCATCGTCGCCGGGCTGAACCACGGTGGTAGACACGGCATTGGGGTCGGCTTTCTCCAGAATGTCACTCATGGAGAGGTCGTCTTCCTCCTCCTCAGCCAGCACGGGCAGACAAATCATCATAAGCGCAAGAAGAAGCGCTGTGAACTTTCGCATGGAATACCTCCTTGGAGCGTCTCGGGTTAAAACGAAAAGACGCTCAGACATCCAACGATGAGGTGAGCGCTTTTTATCCGTTGCGGGACGGGTCAGCAGTTTTCCTGCAGGAATTCTGTCATGCGATCCAGCGCAGTGGTGAGCTTTTCGATGCCCGTAGCATAGCTGCAACGGATGTGTCCTTCACCGCAGGGGCCGAAGGCTGTGCCGGGCACACAGGCAATGCGCTTATCCCTGAGCAGCTTTTCGCAGAATTCCTCGCTGGTCATGCCGGTGGACGCGATGGACGGGAACACATAGAAGGCACCCAGGGGCTCAAAGCACTCCAGTCCCATCTTGCGGAAGCCGTCCACCATCAGTCGGCGGCGGCGATCATAGCTGTCCCGCATGCGGAGCACGTCTTCATAGCCATTCTCACGGCCCGTGCGCAGGGCTTCCAGCGCGGCTGCCTGACCCTGACGGGGAGCACACAGAATGCCATACTGGTGGATTTTGTTCATCACGTTGATGAGCTCAGCAGGGCCGCAGACGTAGCCGACGCGCCAGCCGGTCATGGCGAAGGATTTGCTGAATCCGTTGATGGTCAGCGTGTAGTCGGCCATGTCAGGCAGAGAGGCAAAGCTGACGTGATGACGATCGCCATAGGTCAGTTCAGAGTAAATTTCGTCGGAAATGACCAGGATCTTCTTTTCGCGAACAACCTCAGCCAATGCCTCCAGATCCTGCTTTTCCATGATGGCACCGGTAGGATTGTTGGGGTAGGGAAGAATCAGCGCTTTGGTGCGGGGCGTAATGGCTGCACGAACGGCTTCAGCGCTCAGACGGAAATCCGTTTCAGAACCTGTGACCACGCCAACAGGTGTGCCGCCGGCAAAAATGACGCTGGGGCTATAACTGACGTAGCTGGGTTCAGGAACCAGCACTTCATCCCCATCGGAGACGATGGCACGCAGTGCCACATCGATGGATTCGCTGGCACCAACCGTCACCAAAACTTCGGTTTCGGGATTGTAGACAGTGCCGTAGCGGTGCTCCAGATACCAGGCAATTTCCTGCCGCAGGGGCAAAAGACCGCGGTTGGCGGTGTACTGGGTTTCGCCGTCCACGATGCAGTTGATGGCGGCATTGCGGATGTGATACGGCGTAATGAAGTCAGGCTCGCCAACGCCAAGGGAGATGGTATCCTTCATGGTGGCGGCCAAATCAAAGAAGCGACGGATGCCGCTGGGCGGAACGGCAGCCACGCGGGGATTCAGATAATGTTCGTATGTCACGGTGAAATCACCAGCCGTTGATCAGACTTGTCGCCTTCGAACACGACGCCCTCTTCCTTATACCGCTTCAGCACAAAGCTGGTGGCCGTGCCCGTGACCATTTCCAGAGGGGACAGCTTTTCAGATACAAACAGCGCCAGATCCTTCAGCGTGCGTGCTTCTACCAGCACCAGCAGGTCATAGGCGCCGCTCATCAGATACACGCTCTTGACCTCTTCGAAGCGATAAATACGCTTTGCCACGGCATCAAAGCCCATATCACGCTGAGGCGTAACGCGCACCTCGATCATGGCTTCCACACGTTCGCGATCCGTCTTGTCCCAGTTAATGGTGGGGGCATAGCGCAGAATCACACGCTCGTCTTCCAGATGCTGGATGGTTTCGGCGACTTCCACCGGGGTTGCGCCGGTCATGACGGCGAGCTTCTCCATGCTCAGCCGACAATCCTCTCTCAGCAGCTCCAGAAGATCGCTTTCAAGCTTCTTCAAAGGAAACACTCCTTTCGTGGTCTTTCATACGCTATTTATTGTACACGCAAAACGGAATAGATGCAAGTCCGGCTTTATAAGAGTTTGATAAGCATGGTTTTCTGCTCATCCATTTCAACGATCAGCATGCCGTCCTTTTCAAGTTGCTTCAGCATGTCGGAAAAGCGCTTGAAGCCAATGGCACGCTCGGTGAAGTCGGGATAGGAAGTGAGAATATCCGCCTTCAGGATGGAAGGATTCACACGGTCAAAGCCGCCGTCCTTGTAGGCCTGTAATTGTGCTGCGAAGGCGTCCTTCCAATTGTCGCGGGTCAATTGGGGACGGCTCTCACCCTCCGAAGGCGTATTCAGGCTGACCATGACGTTGAAATTGTCATTCTTCACGTGCAGGTCGCCGAACTTAGCGGCCAGCTTCAACAGCAGCTTGTAAAAGGTGGCTGAACCATAGGACTTTTCGTTGAAATCCGGGCGAAGACGGAGCAGAACGCTTTTCAGCTCGCTGGCGTACATCTCGTCTGTGTCAGAAGATTCTTCAAAAATACTGCACAGCAGCTTGTTCAGCTCGGCTTCGTCCATCATTTCTTCGTTGTTGGCGGCAGCCTTATGCTTCTTTGCGGGTGCATTGGAAACATTGCGGGTACCGACGCTCTCAAGGAACTGAAACTCGTTGCAGGCGTTGATGAAGATGGTGCTGGCGGCTTCGCTTCGGCTGATGCCCAGCACGAACTTGCCCATGGACTTTAATCGGCCAACCAGCGGCGTGTAGTCACTGTCACCGGATACGATGCAGAAGGAGTCGATGAGATCATTGGTATAGGCGACCTCCAGCGCGTCAATAACCAGCAAAATGTCAGCATTGTTTTTCTGGGCAATGCCATAGCGCAGGGAGGGAACCACCGTGAAGGTGTTGCTCAGCAAAACTTCTTTCAGGTCGCTGAAACGATCTGTGTAGCCGTACACCTTGCCCAGCAGAATGTCACCGCGGATTTTGACCTTCTCCAGAATGCTGTTCAGGGTTTCCACCTTGGCACCGCAGTTTTCGAGGTCGACAAACAGCGCAAACTTGCTCATGAAAATACATCAGTCCTTTCGGATTGGAAAACTTAAATGCGGAAGGTGAAACGGTCGCCGCGAATAACCTGATGAGAAATGTGCAGCGGCTGGTCGTGCTGGTCAAATACCACTTCGTGCAGGCACAAAAGCGCATCACCTGCATTGACTTCCAACAGCTTGGCCTGGGCAGGGGTGGCATAGCACAGGGAAATATCGTGAATGCCCTGAGATGCTTCCACGTTCTGCTCTTCCAGCATGGCATACAGGGAGCCGGAAAGATCGGTATTCAGCAGACTGCGATAGCGAGGGGAAAAATGGTTGGTCTCCAGCATAACCGGCATGCCGTCCGCCATGCGAAGGCGAACAATCTCCACGACATCATCGTCACCGGAGAGTGCCAGCTCCTGCGCATCCTCCTCGGAGGCACGTACCATGGAGGCATGAATCAGGCGGGTACCTGCTTCGCAGCCCATCATACGGCAGGCATCATGGAAACTGTTCATGCCGCGGAGATCCTTGCGGATGCGGGGCAGTCCCACAAAGGTGCCCTTGCCCTGGTGACGTTTCAGCAGGCCTTCCTGCGTCAGCTCCTGCAGCGCCTTCCGCACGGTGACGCGGCTGACACCATAACTCTCGCAAAGCTCCTGCTCGGAGGGAATACGGCTGTGCACGGGGTACACACCGGTGATAATATCATTGCGAAGTTTTTTAATAAGCTGCTTATACAGGGGACTGTAACTATCGGAATCGAGAATCTGCTTGTTTTTCATTTGCGGTCGCTCCTAAGGTGATCGAATCATTGCACAACGCCATGGAGTGTGATTCTATGCGAATGGGTTGCTTGCACGCAACAGGCAGATGCCGCAGAAAAAATAAGACATCTTTATTTGGGCCGACTGCGCGCAAGATGGCGAACAAGCATAGTATATCATTATTTGGCGGAAAAACCAACACTTTCGGAACAAAAAATACAAAGCAGGAGGGCAAAAGAAAAACGGACGACTGTCTCTCGTCAGCCGCCCGTTAACATGTCATAGGGTCGTTACAGTTGTCAAAAGCATTTATGCCTTGCTCATTGAGGCAATTTCACGATCATGGTAGACGACGTGCACCATATCACCTGAAGAAAATCCGGGGAATGACTTCTGCGTGTCAAAATAGAAAAGGCGCTCACTGGGCTGTCCTTTTTCATCAGGAACCTCAAGGGTTACGGCGTGGTACAGCACACCGTCTACCATGGAGATTTCCTCACTCAGGCTGCGAAACATGCCGTCCATTTCGTGAATACGTCCATGCAGAACATTTTCTACATGGGTACGGTAGCAGCGAATAGGCCGAAGCGCCAGGTCGTGCGCGGCAATGGCAATCACCCCGGCGGCAATGGTCAGTCCGGCAGTTAATGCTTCCACGCGGATGACCAGCGAATAAATGATTCCGGCCAGCAGGAAAGCAAGCACCACAAGCAATATCGTTTTGCGGTGTTTCAGCTGCTGGTTCAGTTCGTCCAGATCCTTCTCCGTGTACAAGGCGGAGCCTCCTCTCAAGAAAACCGTAGCACTGCGGGCACGATTCATCATTGCTTTTCATTATGGAGCAAAGAACCCAAAATGTAAAGGGGCGAAAAGGGTAATGTGGGCAAACGAACGCGGGAAAAGGCAGGCAGAAAAGGCCTTTGACGCATTTGTGAACAAATGATGAAAAATGAGGATTGCCCGCATAAAACGGGTGTGATACAATGAGGAGGAATGGAAGCGGAGGAGGCAACTTCAGGTGCAGACAACCACGAATGACAAAACCAAATTGACCCGCGCTGCGTGGCTGAATCTTGGCGGCGCATATGCGTATATTTATTGCTTAATGATGTCCCATTTGCTGGTGGGCGTTTCTGTGCCGGGCGGCGCACTGTACATGTGCGGCCGAGTGGTCAGCATGCTGTTTTCAGTCTCATGGGGGGAGTACAATCAGCTAATCAGCAGGAAAAAGCGAATCCTGAGCGCCATTGGCTTAACGATGCTGATGCTGCTTTGCAGCCTGACCGCGGTGTTTTACCCGGTGGAAGAAATGAACACCATGATGTGGCTCCTGTTCGCAGTGGTGCTGGTCATAACGGTGGGAGACATCCTGGGCTGGCGGCTGATCTACCTGAGCCTGAACCGCGGCATGGAAGAAAAACGCTTTGTCACGCTGTACGCCATTGCACAGGCGGTGCCGCTTTTTACAGGTATTGGATTACTGCTGGGCAGCGTGCCGGGGATAGAAGGGTGGATGTCCGCCGGCGGCTTGCTTCTGGCATCGGCAGCGACAAGCTACGGCCATCTGAAGCAGCGTCATGACGTCAGCATGAAGGAAAAGGTTGACGTGGAAAAAGTAGCGCACCTGCATGAGCAGATGAAGGGTGCGAATTCTTTTGCGGTGTATGAAGTGATTTCTACACTGATCCTTGCAGCGCAGCAAATGACGGTGGTGGTGATGTACACTTTCCCGGCCATTACCGCTGAGAAAATGCTGGTTTGCATGGCGATGGCACTTTTGTGTACGTTGGTCTTCCGCGAAGCTACAGAATGGATTATGACCCGCCGTGCACAAAGAAAACAGACGGAGCCGATTGATATTTTGCTGATTGGCCTGTTCCTGTGGCTCTATGGGCTCATTCTTTTCGGACGTATGCCTCATGACGGCACGGTAACCATGGGGGGAATATATGCCTGCCTGGGCATCTGCACCGCAGGAACAACGCTGTGCATCACCTGCCTGAGCTATCTTGAAAATGTGATGAATGCGGTGACAGATTTTGCAACAGGAAAACGAAACACGGCATCGTATGATCGCATGCGGCTGATGGGCGGCGGCGTAGCGGTGCTGGCGGGACAGGTGCTGGCGCTGGCGGCGCTGACGCTTCTGATGTTCTTCGGCGGCAGAAAAAACGCGGAGACCCTGGTACTGCGATTCCAACCCATCATGGTGATTCCTACGCTAATCCTGGTGCTGGTGGCACTTATCGCCACACTGCGCTTTCCTCTTTCGCAGCGGTATATGGAAAAGCTGCAGCGTTTTTTGCATCTGAAGGAGGAGGGGAGCGATAATCCTGCGCTGGAAAAGCAGCTGGAGAAGGTGGTGATCAAGCGTCACCGCTTCCCTTTGGGAACGCACCTGCTGATGGCACTGCTGCGGCCTTTTTATCGGCACACACTGCAAGGCACAGAGAATATCGTTCAGGACGAAAATAATCCCATTGTGTTTCTTTGCAATCATGGCGAGGTCTATGGCCCGATCGTGTGCATGCTCTTTGTGCCTGTTCCCATCCGCCCTTGGGTGATCTCAGAAATAACAATTGACCCCAAAGAAGTAAGCGAGTACGTCTACCGTTACACCATTAGTCCCATTCGATGGCTGCCGGAAAAATGGAAGAAGCCGATTGCGGATCGCATTGGCCCCATGTCCGTGTGGCTGATGAACCAGGTGGAGTGCATCCCTGTGTATCGCAATAAGCCGAGCAAGCTGATGCAGACGTTCCGCCTGTCTGTGGAGGCCATGCAGGCAGGGGATAATCTGCTGATCTTCCCGGAAAACCCGAATGCGATAGAGCAGGATCACGGCTATGAACTGGGGGGACTTGGCGAACTGTTCTCCGGTTTTGCCATGCTGGCACAGATTTATTACAACAGGACGGGAAAATGCTGCCGCTTCCAGCCCATGTACGCCCATAAGAATATGCGTACGATTACCTTTGCACCGCAGATCACCTACGATCCTGACCAGGATCCCATGGTGGAACGCGACCGCATTGTCAGCTATGCGGATACCCAAATGCGCAGGATTGCAGAGGAAGAAGAGGCCAAATGGCAGGCAAAACAGCAAAAGAAGTGACAGGACAGAAAGCCGCAAAGTGCCGAAAAATAAGGCTTTGCGGCTTTTCTCAAAAAAAGATTCAAAAAAACTTCAATTTTTTTTGAAAAAGGGGTTGACAAAAAGAGAAAAGTCGTGTATCATTATCAACGTCGCCTGCGGGACAGACCAAAGGAGATAAGGAACCGGGGTGTAGCGCAGTCTGGTAGCGCACGTGCTTTGGGAGCATGGGGCCGGGGGTTCGAATCCCTTCACCCCGACCAGAAACACCTCATCAACGTGGCCCCGTGGTCAAGAGGCCTAAGACACCGCCCTTTCACGGCGGCTACTCGGGTTCGAATCCCGACGGGGTCACACTTTCTCTTCTCTGTTTATGGGCCTTTAGCTCAGTTGGTCAGAGCAACCGGCTCATAACCGGATGGTCCGGGGTTCAAGTCCCTGAAGGCCCACAGCCAATCTTGTGGCCCGGTAGCTCAGTTGGTTAGAGCGCCAGCCTGTCACGTTGGAGGTCGAGGGTTCGAGCCCCTTCCGGGTCGCCACTTTTTCCTTGGGACTTTAGGAGCTTCGTGCTGGCGTAGCTCAATTGGCAGAGCACCTGATTTGTAATCAGGGGGTTGCGGGTTCAAGTCCCATCGCCAGCTCCATCTCCTTGGGTTAAGGGAGAAACAAACTTCATATGGATGGGTTCCCGAGTGGCCAAAGGGAACAGACTGTAAATCTGTCGCGATAGCTTCGGTGGTTCGAATCCACCCCCATCCACCAACATGCGGGAATGGCGGAATTGGCAGACGCGCTAGATTCAGGTTCTAGTGAGGGCTAACTTCATGCAGGTTCAAGTCCTGTTTCCCGCACGTTAGCAAAAGACCTTCAGTCCTTGACTGAGGGTCTTTTCATATACTTCTGGATACGTTGCAAAGGAGGGGTGTGCATGGCTTGTGCCTTCTCAGTGAAGGATGCGGTGCTGCGCTATGGAGAAAAGCACCTGATGGATCATGTGGATCTGACGATTTCCGAAGGGGATCGTGTAGGAATTGTCGGACGCAATGGCGCCGGCAAGTCAACTTTGCTGCGAATGTTAGCTGGCAGGGAAGAGCCTGACCTTGGGGAAGTCTCTCACCGTCGGGGGCTGACCATCGCTTATCTTCCGCAGACACCGGAACTTCACCCGGAGGATACCATCACGCAGGCTGCCTTGCATTATCTGCCCGCAAGAGACGGCGAAAACGTGGAGAATGCTGCCTATGAGGCACAGACCATCCTGACGCAGCTGGGCTTTGCAGATACTTCCGTGAAGGTTGGCACGCTTTCAGGCGGTCAGAAAATGCGTGTGGCGCTGGCTGGTGTGCTGTGCCGTCCTTGCGATGTTCTTCTGCTGGACGAGCCAACCAACCATATTGACATCGATATGTCCCAGTGGCTGGAGGATCGCCTTATGAGTTTCCGCGGCACGCTGATGGTGGTTACCCATGACCGCTATCTGCTGGAGCGCGCCTTCAACCGAATCCTGCATGTGGGCGGCGGCAAAGTGGATAGCTACCAGTGCGATTATGCCGGCTATCTGGAGGAGCGTGCCCAGCGTGAGGAAATGGCCGAAGCCACGCTGCGAAAAAATAAATCACTTTATCGCAAAGAGCTGGCATGGATTCGACGCGGTGCGCAGGCACGGAGCACCAAGGCCAAAGGACGCATTGAGCGCTTTGATCAACTGACAGACAGCATCCGCGAAGCACCGCCTGAGCAGACGCTGAACATGAAGAGCGTTGCAAGCCGCCTCGGCAAGAAAATTCTCAGCTGGGAACACCTTGACGTTGCCATTGGCGGCGAAAAATTGATTGAGGATTTTTCCTACACGCTGCTCCGTGATGACCGTCTTGGCATTGTGGGCGGCAATGGTGCGGGCAAAACCACCCTTTTGCGGACGCTGATTGGGGAAATCCCTCCCATGAGCGGCATCATTGAGCAGGGCGAAACGGTGAAAATCGGCTATTTTGCGCAGCACTGCCCGCCGCTGGATCCGGAAACGCGCATTATTGACGCCGTTCGGGACGTGGCTGTTCATGTGTATACGCCCGATGGCGACCTTTCTGCATCCCAAATGGCAGAAACATTTCTGTTCCCGTCGGGAATGCAGTATCAGAAGGTTTCCAGCCTGTCCGGCGGTGAAATGCGCCGCCTGTATCTGCTGCGGATCCTCATGGCAGCGCCCAATGTGCTGGTTCTGGACGAGCCGACCAACGATCTGGACATTGAGACCTTGAACGTGCTGGAGGACTATCTGGACGCCTTCCAGGGTGCCGTAATCGCTGTGAGTCATGATCGCTATTTCCTTGACCGAGTTACGACCCACCTGTTTGCTATCGAACACCAAAAGATGGTGCCTTATATCGATGGCTGCGAAAGTTATCTGGCCAAAGTGAAGCAGGAGGAAGCTCCTGCAAAGCCCAGGGAAGAGCGCACTGCACCCGCACAGACGTCCAGGCGCATGAACCAGGCTACGTTGAAATTTACGTTCAAGGAACAGCGGGATTTTGATACCATTGATGCGACCATTGCTGAGTTGGAAGAAAAACTGGAGCTTTTGGGAAAAGAGCTGGACGCCAATAGTGCAAACTACACCAGAGTGACGGAACTGATGGCACAGCAGGAAGAAACCCAGTCGAAGCTGGATGAAGCCATGGAGCGCTGGATGTTCCTGCAGGAAAAATATGAGGCCATTCAAGCGGCACAGAAGGAAAAGAACGGATAAAAATAACGGGTCAAGGGGCGAAGCTCCAAATCAGCGCAGTCAATAGCGGGTCAAGGGGCGAAGCTCCTTGCAGGGTCCAGGGGCGGCGCCCCTGGTAGGGTATGGGGCGAAGCCCCAACAAAACATGTACCCATGTCACCAAAAAATGCAGCCAACATTGCCTGAAGAGCGCTGAACAGCGAAGCGTTTTCAGCGCCGCGCTGCAATAAAAGACCCGTTGTGTTCGAAGGCAACATTGCACATATGAGGCAATATGATAAATAGTGAGCTTTATGTCATATGAAATTGCAAAAATCGAGGCTTGCTGAGAATAGGCCGAAATTTCTGCAAAAGACAGATGGAGCAAATGACATATTCAGCGGTTCCGTCGAATTATGCGGTGATGTCCTAAAATTTTTTTGAAAAGCAAATCGTATGACGCTCAATTGTTAACCTGTAGAAAAAGTGCAGGCGAGGGGGTCAATGAGGCGCCCACAGACTTCATCTGCTTTTATGCCCCTTGCTGCTTTGCTGTATCAGATGGCATGCTTGCCATAGGAAACAAATGAGTGAAGGGCATTATTCCAAGGGCTTTGCAGCTGCAGGCTGAAGACTCCGACCTTGGACATCTACGGTGCACTCTTTTTAGGCAGTGTTGTTTTGTTGGATGCAGGGATGGCTTTTTCTTTTGCAGGATTCCTCTGATGCCGCGCAGTGACGCTTCGCGACTGCGCTGGGTGTTGGGGCTTTGCCCCTTACCCTACCAGGGGCGCTGCCCCTGGACCCTGCAAGGGTCTTTGACCCTTGACCCATTATTTGCCCCATTTTTGCGCACGAAGATGAATTACCCTTGACAATCTCTTTTGCATGTGTTATGATGACCGCGTTACGACAATGATGGGAAGAGTAACCAAGCCAAGAAATCTCAAGAGAGCCTTCGGTTGGTGCAAGAAGGTGATTCGGCAAGGTGAAGTACATCCCTGAGTCAACTGCTGAAATGACAGTAGGCAGTTTCCGGTGCGCCGGTTATCGCGCGGGGAGATCATGCGTCTCCTGTGAGGGCTGCATAGCAGCTGAATGCGGAAGTGGTACCGTGACAATGTTCACCTTCCCAGACCTTAACGGTTTGGGAAGGTTTTATTTTGCAGAAAGGAAATGAGTACAAATGCAATCGGATAAGCTTCATTTTGCCCATCGGTTTGATGGCATTTCCGGCAGCGCAATTCGTGAAATTTTCAAGATGATCGCCAAGCCTGATATGATCTCCTTCGCAGGCGGCAACCCGTCTCCTGCAGCTTTGCCGGATGATGTGGTGGATCGCATTGCCCATCAGGTGCTGTCTCAGGATGGCAAGGCCATTCTGCAGTACGGCGCTACCGAAGGCTATGCGCCTTTTGTGCAGAGCTTGAAGAGCTACGTTCAGCAGGAAATTGGTTGTGAAGTTCCTGCCGTGCTTCCTGTGACAGGCTCAACCCAGGCCATGGATTTGCTGTGCAAGGCCATGATTGATCCTGGCGATGTGATTCTGGTCGAAAATCCTTCGTTCCTGGGCAATCTGCAGTGCATGAAGTTCTATCAGGCGAAAATTGTGCCTGTGGAAAGCGATGAGCATGGTCTTCTGCTGGATAAGCTGGAAGAGGCGATGGCGACTTATCATCCCAAAATGCTGTATGTGATTCCGTCCTTCCAGAACCCCACGGGCAAAACCCTGGCGGCTGACCGTCGCAAGCCCATCGCGGAAATGGCGGCCAAGTATGGTGTTGTGGTGGCGGAGGATGATCCCTATCGTGATTTGCGCTACGAAGGCGTAGGCGGCCCCTCCATCAAGTCCTTCGACAAGGAAGGATGGGTGGTGTTCCTGGGATCCTTCAGCAAGATCATTTCTCCCGGCCTGCGAGTAGGTTTCATGGCCGGCGATGCGGACATCATCCGCAAGTGCACCATGGGCAAGCAGTCCACGGACGTGCATACCGCCAATTTGAATCAGGCTATCGTGGATCAGTTCCTGCGGCAGAATCTTCTGCCTGACCACATTGCGACCATCTGCAAGAGCTATAAGCAGCAGCTGAACGCAATGCTGGAGGAGCTGGCGAAGTTCCCCGAGGGCACGCGTTATACCAAACCTGAGGGCGGTCTCTTCGTGTGGGTGGAACTCCCTGAAGGGCTGAATGCCAAGGACATGCTGGAAAAAGCGGTGGCGCAGCACGTTGCTTATGTGCCAGGCACCCATTTCTATGCGAATGGCGGACATGAAAACACCCTGCGGCTGAACTTCTCCAACAGCTCTATTGAGCAGATTCATACCGGCATGCAAACCCTGCGTGCCATCATCACCGAAGAAATGAACGGAAAGTGAGAGGAAAACAACATGGCAAATGTACTTGACACCCTTCGCGAGCGTGGATTCCTGGCCCAGATGACCTTTGAAGATGAGCTGTATAAGCAGCTGGAAGAGCCGACGACCTTCTACGTAGGCTTTGACCCCACGGCAGATTCCCTGCATATCGGCCACTATATCCCGATCATGGCCATGGCGCACATGCAGAAGGCAGGCCACCGTCCTATCGCACTGATGGGCGGCGGCACGGCTATGGTGGGCGATCCTTCCGGCAAGACGGATATGCGCAAGATGATGACCGTTGAGACCATCGATAACAACGTGGCACACATCAAGGAGCAGATGGGACGTTTCCTGGATTTCTCCGACGGCAAGGCGCTGATCGTGAACAACGGCGACTGGCTGCGTCACATGAATTTCATTGACTTCATGCGGGATATC
Source organism: bacterium (assembly GCA_963618735.1). Lineage (GTDB taxonomy): Bacteria > Bacillota > Clostridia > Christensenellales > Aristaeellaceae > CAKUFA01. The sequence continues at coordinate 17,055 of CAVEUM010000031.1, forward strand.
GGCGCGATGTTCTCCGTCAACAAGATGCTGACGGCTGAGTGCTACAAGGCTCGTATGGCTACGGAAAATGGCCTGAGCTTCCTGGAATTCACCTACATGCTCATGCAGAGCTATGACTTCCTGGAGCTGTTCCATCGCTATGGCTGCCGACTGGAAATGGGCGGCAATGACCAGTGGAGCAACATGCTGGGCGGCGCTGACCTGGTTCGCCGCAAGGACAACGAGAAGGCCTTCGCATGCACCTTCCAGCTGCTGCTGACCCATGACGGCCGCAAGATGGGCAAGACCGAGAAGGGCGCTCTGTGGCTGGATCCCAACAAGACGTCTCCCTTCGAGTTCTATCAGTACTGGAGAAACGTGGACGACAAGGACGTGGAGAAGTGCCTGGGTCTGCTGACTTTCCTGCCCATGGACGAGGTTCGCCGTCTGGGTGCCCTGGAAGGCAGTGCCATCAATGAGGCCAAGAAGGTGCTGGCTTACGAGGTAACGAAGCTGGTGCACGGTGAAGAGGAAGCCCAGAAGGCTGCAGAGGCCGCACAGGCTCTGTTTGCCGGCGGCGCTAACGGCCAGAACGTTCCCTCCTTTGAAGTGACTCGCGCCATGCTGGATGAGGATGCCCGCGTGACCACCATGCTGGCACTGGCAGGCATGTGCCGCAGCAAGAGCGACGCTCGCAAGCAGGTGGAGGCTGGTGCTGTTCTGGTGGCTGATGAGAAGGTCACGGACGTGAACGCAACCATTACGGCGGATATGTTCGGAGAAGACGGTCTGATGCTCCGCAAGGGCAAGAAGACCTTCTGCCGCCTGATCCTCAAGTGAGCGCGCCCTATAAAACTCTGAAGGCAAGCGCTTCGGATGAGTTCATCATCAATAAAAGTCGCTTTATCGGCTATGCGTCTCCTGCCCAAACGGAGGAGGAGGCGCTGGCCTTCCTGAAAAGCATCCGCGAAAAGCACAAGGACGCGACCCACAATTGCTACGCCTATGTCATCGGTCAGAATGCAGGCATTATGCGTTATTCGGATGATGGCGAGCCTGGCGGAACGGCTGGATTGCCCATCATGGAAGTGCTGAAGGCACAGGGCGTAGTCAATTGCTGCGTGGTGGTGACGCGCTATTTTGGCGGCGTTTTGTTGGGTGCCGGAGGACTGGTGCGTGCGTACACCCAAGGCTGTGTCGTGGCACTGAAGGCCGCACAGGTGGTGGTGATGGAACCATCCCAGCAATATCTCTGCGAAGTCAGCTACGCCTTGTGGGATAAGGTGCAGTACACCCTGAAGAGCCTCCCCGTGCAGCTGCTGGGAAGTGAATTTACCACAGCGGTAGCGTTTACCTTGCTTGTGCGGGAAAAGGATGCTCAGCAGGTGCTGGACACGCTCATTCGCGTCACCGATGGAAAATTTGAATCGCTGCTGGAGGAAGAATCCTTCGCAGGGTGGGATATGTAAAGAAAGAATCGCAGTGATTTTGCTGCGATTCTTTTCTTGTGCGAGGCGGATGTTTCGATTGATGTGGTGCTTGTGATAAAAAACTGATTTGTATACTTCAAATCTCTTTTGTTATGATGTTTCCAGAGGGCTTTCCGATCGCCCTCTGGACTCCTTCGGTGCACTCCTTTTAAGGCGTGCTTTAATGAAGTTTTTATTGTACAACAAAAGGAACGACGCATCAATGAAAAGCATCGTCCCTTTAGTGGTTTTCGGGGAGGGTGCGGGAGGGGGCTTTTGGCACAAAAGCCGCCCTCCCGCAAATATTCTCCTCGCTTATCGACGGAAACGACGTCCTTCATCGAGCAAGTGCTTGTAGATGGCAGGATCGTCAACAATGCGCCCGCAGCCCATGACCACGGAGGTCTGAGGGTCGTCTGCCACAGCGCAGGGCACGTGAAGCACATCATACACGGCTTCCGTCAGGCCAGACAGCGCGGCGGCACCGCCTGTGAATACAATGCCTTCGTCAAATACATCGTTGGCCAGCTGGGGCGGTGTGTGCTCCAGAACTGCCTGAATGCACTCGATGAGCTCAGCAACGGGTTCCCGCAAGGCTTCGTATACCTCGGAAGTGCTGACCGTCAGCGTCTTGGGCAGCCCGGAAATCAAATTGCGACCAGTGACGTACATGGTCACATCGTCTGCCTTCGGCACGGCGGAGCCGATGTTCACCTTCAATTCCTCAGCAGTGCGCTCACCAATCAGCAGATTGTGCTTCTTCCGCAGATAACGAATGATGGCATCATCGAAATAATCGCCGCCAATGGATACGCAGTCCGACACGGCTACCTGACCCATGGACAACACCGCAATGTCGGTTGCGCCAGCGCCCATGTCAACAACCATGGAGCCGTAGGCCTCATCAAAGCTCGTGCCAGCGCCAAGTGCTGCTGCAATCGGGCGATCCAGCAGGTTCGTCTTGCGCATGCCAGCATCGAACATGGCACTGATGATGGAACGCTTCTCCACTTCATTGACGCCGGAGGGCACAGAAATCACTGCTCGAGGGCGGTTGAAGAACCGCTTGCCAATCACCTGCGCGGTGAAAAACTGCAGCATGGTGCGCGTCAGCTCAAAGTCTACCATGGTTCCGTTGCGCAGCGGACGCAAGGCCAGAACATTGCCAGGCGTGCGGCCGATCATGCGGTAAGCATCTCCACCGACTGCGATAGGTTTACGCGTGTCCTTCTCCACAGCGACCACGGCGGGCTCACGGAGGACAATACCTTTGCCCTTCATATAGATCAGCACATTGGAAGTGCCGAGATCAATGCCGATGTCGTTTACCTGTGCCACCAAAAATCACCCTGCTTCCCCAAAAGGTTCATGTCAATACTATTCTATTATATCATGAAAATAGCCGTTCGTAAACCATGGAAGCGCTTTGGAAGCACAATGGTTACGGAAACTTTACAATTGGCAAGGTATAACTGCTT
>CAVEUM010000032.1:0-19242 GCA_963618735.1 bacterium
CCCACGGCCTGCTGCTTAGGAGGCAGCCGCTCTATCCTACTGAGCTACGAGACCATACCATTAGGAGCAAAAGCTATTATATCATACTTTCGAAAAAAGAACAACCACGGAATTGACTCCGTGATTGTTCTCTGCTTTGTATGACGCTTGAAGGGCGCTTTTACAGGAAATATTGACCGCATACCAGCGTGTATGCTGTTGATGCCAGCACCACCAGGTTGATGATGCCAAACACCGTGGTCCAGTCGCGCCTGCACATTTGGTTCTTGATCCCTTCAGGGGAAAGGAGCATCAGCAACAGCGGCATAACGGGCAGCATGTACCGCGCCTGTACGCCGTTGAAGTCGTTAACACCCACAGCGGAGAACGCAACGTACAGCGTCGTAAACACCATGCCGATGCTCATGCCGGCGAAAATCAGCATGGCCAGGCGCTTCTTCCAGTCCAGGTGCTGATTCAGGGAAGGGTCATTGTCAGTGAAGGCGGTGAAAAGCACCAGTCCCAGGTGCAGGTAGCTGAAGAAGCCGGAGCATGCACCCGTGTAGCCCCACAACACGCGGACGGTATCCACAAAATAGTTGGAGAAACCGTTGAAAATCGTGGAGAAGAAGTATCCCAGATAGGTCAGCGGATGGCTGAAGATAAAGGCAAACTGACCGGCGGTATCGGCTGCATCACTCTTGGTATCCCGCAGGGCAACACTTCCGCCGAAGACGCTGACCGCCATGGAGCCAACCACAGCCAGCGTCAACACAATGATCATGCATTTGAATGCAACACGCTGAGCGTTGGTGGCAAACTTGCTGCGAGGGAGCAGCAGCGCCAGCAGCAGCATGGGAATGTAGACAATCTTCGTCAGGCTGCCGAGGACAAAGGCCAGCATGATGCCGAGCGCCCGTTGCCAGGTGAGACGGGTCTTTGAATCCATGATGGCATCCATCACCAGCGCAATACCCAGGTAGCACAACGCTGTGCCTGTCGCATCGTAGGACAGTGTGCAGGCCTGGAACATGGCGCTGGGATACAGTGCTGCGCAGGCCATGACCATCTTAAAGCGGCGGAGCTTTTTCACGGCGAAATAGCACACCAGCACGTACAGCAGCATGTTGAACACGCGGGCAAAGATGATTTGCACAGGGAAGGTAACGCCCAGCGTCTTGCCGATGCGTGCGCCCAGCGCAGAAGCCAGATAGCCCACATCAGAGAAGCTCCAGTGGATGTCAGCGGGCGCATCCTCCGCCTCCGCAGTGCGGTTGCTCATTTGATGATAGAAGGCGGCTTCGTCCCGTTGGGTATCCAGCTTGTGGAGCGGTGAATCCTCCAGGTGAAAGCACCAGCTGAAGTTTTCCAGCAGGGTTGCATCCTCGGTAATCTTCCCATTCGGCCAGGTACTCAGCAGGAAGATGCGACCTGCGTGGGTCTGGTCGTCAAAGGTCAGGCTAACATTGGTGGGCAGGCCGATGCTCAGGTAGAAGCCGATGCACAGTGCCACCGCCAGGAAAGCCAGCTCCTGCCGTTTTCCCATGGCCTTGCGGAAGGCGAGCAGCAGGTACAGGCAGGCAGTGGAAAGCCCCACCAGCAGCATACGGTTCCAGTTCAGGCAGAAGCCATTGTGGATGGCGGCACCCGTCAGGCTTACTTCCCACATGGAAAATTCCACCGTCATGGACGTAACCCTGCGGTCAATGACAATGGTATCCTCACCGAGAGAATCCATAAAGGCAGACTGTGCGGTGCAGGTGCTGCCGTCTTCCAGCGTGCAGGTCACCGTGTAATATTGTCCGTCGGAGGATGTCCCGTACAGGGTCAGCTCATGCACGTAGCCTTCATAAGGGATCGTCAGCAGGTCACCCTCGCCGGCAAGATTGATAACCGACGCGTCCGTTTCTTCTTCCTCATCGTAAAATTCCTCGGACGATTCATCTTCGGCATAATCTTCCGCCGCGGCATTTTCGTGCCGGAAGGTCGTGATATCCAGCGCAATGTCGCCCTTCTCGGCATCGTTCAGCCGAAGCAGGGGAAGCTGAAAACAAACCTCCACCGCGAACATCACCAGCGCCGCCACCACGGGCAGCAGAATCCATTTCAGGATGTTTGTTTTACGCATGGCGATTCTCCTTTCTGCCAGCGAAAGGCATGGCGAACACGAAGCACAGCGCCACCAGCAAACAGGTCAGAGCAGGAACACTGCCGGGCACGGTCTCGGTATAGGTCAGGCGGATATTCATGCAGTTGGCGGTATCGGTGGTGCCATCGGGCAGCGTCAGCACTGCGGAATCATCGTCCGCCGTCTTTTCACCCATGCGCACGGTAACGCCTTTGCCCTCGGTGCAGGTAGAGGTCACGCTGAGGGTATACACCTTGCCGCTGCTGTTTGCCTGCGGCTCAGGGAGCGTCAGGGTTACAAAGGCGTTGTTCCTCATCTCGCTGGCTTCCATAGTGCTTTCGCCAACGAGATCACCGTTTTCGTCTGTCAATGTCAGCGTCAGGGTACCCGTCTTTACTTTCTTGGCGTAGTTGGAAAACATGACGCCTACCTGGCTGAGATTTTTCTCCGTTGCGGTGAAGGTTTGGCTGGCGGCGACATCCAGAATCTGCCCCACGCCCGAAGTGTGTTTTTCAATCAGCTCCGCAGAGGTTTCCGTTGTTTGCTGATCCAGCAAATATCCCGCCGCACCCAGTGCCACGAAAATAATCGTCATGCACAGGAGAAAAACCCGTGCAGGCGTTAAAATTTGACGCATAACTTGCTCCTTTCGCATGAAAACCGATCGGGCATAAACTCGATCGGTCAGGGAAATCAAATGAATCTGCCAAAGAACCTATACAGGAAGTAAACCGCTACCACGCCAAGGGCAATGGCGGCCAGTACACGCAGCGGGCTCACAGGTGCTTCGCCGTTGCACTTGCCGGTTTGACCGTTTACCAGCACGTGATAAACCTTGTTTTTGTAGGTGAAGCTGCTCAAGTACATGGGGAGCAGCGTCAGCTTATACCTGGTGTTGGAGTGCTTGGTTTTCACCGCCGATACCCGCGCTTCATCCGCGTGGGACAGAATATCCCGCCGAGCCAGATCCAGCATGTGACCTTCAATGCGCCCCTTGGCATCCGCCCAGCCTTCCTGCATGGTGACCGCTGGCTTTTCTGCGGCGAATCCGCTCAGATATTCCGCGCGATAAGTACACAGCTGCTTCAGATCGTAGGGCTGGACACGCTCCAGCAGGGAAGGATCCAGTCGGGTGCTGCCGGGAATCAGCAAATCATCAAAGGAATCGGTGACGCGGCCAGTGGCAGGAACCCAGCGGGTACGCTGTTCACGGTGCATTTCAGTTACACGCTTGCCGTCCCGCGTTACCGTTCGCGGAACCTCCACATAGTAGTAATGACCAGCCTCGCCAACGTACGTGCTGTCAGCATCATCATCGTAGGACCAGTGCGGCAGATATACGCCGGCAATCTGCCCAAGCTGCGCCATCTTCTTCGCCTTGCCGGGCGCGAAAAGCTTATGCTTCAGCCAACCACGGAAGGAGGTGACGGCTTCCTTTTGCGGCACCGCAAAGGGAAGGACACTTTCCGGCCGAATACCCGCCTCACTTTGATCCTCCAGCACATGGGGACTGCCGCAGAACGGACAGAACGTGGCGCTTTCCTTTTCACCAAGCACGGTTTGCGCACCGCATCCCTCACAGCGGATGACACGCTTTTTGTCGCCCCAGTCGGACTTTCTCGCCGACGGGGTGTCGTGAATGTCATACTCCATAGGCGGCGTGTGATCCCTCACAACCTCGCTGACAGAGCCGCAAAATGGGCACTTCATATTGCCGCTTGCAGGATCCCATACAGGTCTTCCGCCGCAGCCCGGGCAGGAAAAGGTTTCTGTTTCTTGCCGCTGAACGTCTGTCATAGTGCAGCCCTCCGTTTGCTGATGCATTGTTCGGATTCATTATACCATAGGTTACGGGGTGGTGCAATCGGGGAACATTTTGCCCATGAAAAAAGCGACTGAGCGTGCCACCTGGCAAAACTCAATCGCTTTTTTGTGATTATGCTTTCTCTGTTGGTTCCTCTGCAGCCAGATGTCTGCTTTTGTGGAAGCCGCTGATCACCGAGACCACCGCGCCTACCAGAATGGCAATATAGTAGGTGAAGAAGCGCCACAGCAGCAGTGCCATCAGGCGGATGCCGTCCGGGAAAATCTTTGAGAAATAGATGGCAAAGACACCTTCCTGTGCGCCGGATGCGCCAGGCAGAGGCGTGTAGGCCGCGCTGACGTAGAGCATGATACCCAATGCAGTCAGCTCCAGATAATTGGAACCCGTCATGCCGAAGGCACAGTAAACAAGGAAGATAGGAAGCATCTGCGCCAGCAGAATGGCACCGCCCAACAGCAGCTGCACAATAAAATCCTTGGGATGTGAGCGCATGGACATCACGCTTTCGTGGAAGGTGCTCAGTACATCCTCCCACTTGACCAGCGCTGCCTCGGGGTTCTTGCAAAGGTGCAGCTTGGTGCCGATGCGGATGAACAGCCGAATGAAGAACCGCACCAGCCGCTTGCTGACAGCCATCATCAGCACGAAGGAAACCGTGATGATGTTGTAAATGTAGCCCACAATCAGGATCCAGATATTCGAGCCTGTTTGCACGGCAATGTAGTCGCCATAGGCAATCCACAGCACGGTAGACAGCACTGCCAGAATGAACTGGAATGAGAAGAACTTCACCGTCAGGGCAGACGTGCCGATACCGATGGGGACGTCCTTCTTCTTCAGATAGTAGACCTGCATGGGCTGACCGCCTGTTGCACCGGGGGTCACATTGGAATAGTACATGCCAATAACAGAAGTAAACAGGGCGTAGCGGAAGGTGATCTTATACCCCTGCGTGCGCAGATAATGCCAGATGGTGGACGCATCCAGCACGACGTGCAGCCCATAGGCCGCCACGCATAGCACAATCCATTCCGGGGCGATGGACTTCAGTGCCTCCACCGCGCCTGACATTTCCTGCCCGTTAATGCCAATCAGCAGCACGATCGCCAGCGTGCCGAAGATCAGCACGAAATTCAATATCTTCTTCGTGCGGGACTTCATAGGCCCTCCTTGAATTGATCGATCGTCTAAGTATAACATATTCACAGGGAAAGTGACAAGACCATAACAGGTCGGTTTTTTGCCCAATCTGCAGAAATGCTGAAATTTCAGCTTGACCGCTGGGAAAACTCGTGCTATACTATACAAGCAATCGCAATCACTTGACATGGAGAAGTACCCAAGAGGCCGAAGGGGCTCCCCTGCTAAGGGAGTAGTGTGCGATAAGCGCAGCCCGGGTTCAAATCCCGGCTTCTCCGCATTGAAGGGTCCTTGTGCTACTGAGGCACAAGGGCTTTTTCTTATGCTGAATTCTGCGCTTCTTCACATCTCCCTTGCGCATCCCCGCATGTATTGGTATAATAATTTGTAGAAAGGGACGATTCACACCCCTTTCGCTGAAAGGAAAATGAAAATGGAAAAGAAGAATCCGACGTTTGTCATTACCATGGAAAACGGTCAGGAAATGAAGGGCGAATTGTACCCCGACATTGCCCCCATCTCCGTGGGCAACTTTATCTCCCTGGCCAATTCCGGTTTCTACGATGGAAAGATCTTCCACCGCGTCATCCCTGGCTTCATGATTCAGGGCGGCGACCCGCAGGGCACAGGCATGGGCGGCCCCGGCTACTCCATCAAGGGCGAATTTGCCGCCAATGGCGTGCCGAATCCCCTGAAGCATACGCCCGGCGTGCTGAGCATGGCACGCAGCATGATGCCCAACTCCGCCGGCAGCCAGTTCTTCATCATGACCAGCACCAGTCCCCACCTGGACGGCCAGTATGCCGCCTTTGGTAAGGTGACGGAAGGCCTGGAAGTAGCAGACGCTATTGTGAAGACCAAGCGCGACTGGAACGACCGTCCCCTGACGGAGCAGAAGATGAAGTCCGTGCGCGTGGAAACCTACGGCGAAACCTATCCCTTCGAGAAAATGTAAGCGGCAGGCCGTCGACGAAGTGGCAATGTCACTTTGCCGGCGGCCTTTCTATGGAGGTTCACCATGGATAAGCAAAAGACCACAGTTTACGTTGGCGGACGGGGATATTCCCTCGTGTCCACCGAATCACCTGATTACATGCGCCGCCTGGCCGCCTATGTGGATCGCAAAATCAGCGAATTCGCTGTGGCTACAGGCCGTCCCTCCAACGAGGTGGCTGTGCTGGTCGCCCTGAACATAGCAGATGAGCTTATGAAGGCGCAGGACGAAAACAGCCTGATGCGGCGTCAGATGGACGCCCTGCAAGATGTGCAGAAAGCAAAGGAATGAGCCCCATCATCCCCATGAAGCGGATTCCCACAGAGCGGAGGTTGCATCTATGATGGAAGTACTTGCCCCGGCGGGCAACAGAGAATGCCTGGAACGTGCCTGTGCCGCAGGCGCAGACGCGGTTTACCTTGGGTATGCGGCCTTCAGTGCCCGCGCTGGAGCAGGCAATTTTGATGAAGCGGAGCTTCGGCAGGCGGTGCGCTTTGCCCATCTGCACCATATGCGGGTACACGTTACCGTGAACACCCTGCTGAAGGATGCGGAGCTCCCGCGGCTGATGCAAGTGCTTCGCCTGATGAACGACATCCCTGTGGATGCGGTGCTGGTGCAGGATTTGGGGGTGCTTTCCCTGTGCAGGACGTGTTTCCCTGACCTTCCCGTGCATGCAAGCACACAAATGTCCATCCACAATAAAACGGGCGTGCAGTGGTGCGCAAAGATGGGCATGACCCGCGCAGTGCTGGCACGGGAGTGCTCCCTGCAGGAAATCGCCAAGGCGGCGCAAGCTCCCATTGAGGTCGAGGTTTTCGGCCACGGTGCCCAGTGTGTGGGCGTCAGCGGACAGTGTCTGTTCTCCTCCATGATTGGCGGCCGCAGCGGCAATCGCGGCCGCTGTGCCCAGCCCTGCCGCATGCAGTACACTTGGCGCGGGAAAACCGCTGGCTGGCTCAGTCCTCGTGACGTTTGCATGCGGGACGATTTGGACAAGCTGCTGGATGCAGGGGTGTCCTCCGTGAAATTAGAGGGTCGATTGAAGCGGCCGGAGTATGTGGCGGTGGTGGCGTCCAGCTATCGCAAGGGTGTGGACAGTGCGGAATGCGGCCATTTCACCCCGGCAGACACAGAGGAAAAGCAGGGGCTGCTGCAAATTTTCCAGCGGGGCGGCATGATGCGAGGCTACGCCATGGGCTGCGAGGATGCAGGGGTCATCTATCCCCAGCGGGTCAACCATGACGGCGTTGTCATCGGCAAGGTGGAAAGCGTCAGCGGCGGCATGATGCGTGTCCGCTTGAGCCAGCCCCTGCATGATGGGGATGGTCTTCAGCTGCGCGGTCTCGATGGGGATCGGGAGCTGATTTACGCAGGCCATGACCAGCAGGCGGGGGACGTTGCCACCGTGCGCCTGCGGCCGGATCTGCACGCCAGGTGCGGTGACCAGGTCATCCGCCTGACCGATGCCAGGCAAATCGAGGCGGCGCAGCAGCTGCCTTTGCCCAGGATTGATGTGACCATGCATCTCACCGCCTATCCCGGAAAGCCCCTGACGCTGGAGGTCACCGATGGCACCAGCCGCGTCACCCTTCGCGGTGATACGGTATCTCCCGCCAAAAACCGTGCGTTGACCGAAGAGGACGCCGTTCGCTGCCTGGAAAAGACAGGCGACACGCCTTTTGCCCTGAAGCATTGCACGGTGGATACTGCAGGGAGTTTTGTGCCTGTATCTGTTCTGAACGCCCTTCGGCGGGACAGCCTTAGCGCGCTGGAAGAAAAGCGAATCGCAGACTTTTCCCGTGCCCCAGGCCGCATAGGCGAAGAGGATGCTTCGCCCATCCCCAACGGCGGTGCGCCTGATGTGATGATTTTCCGCACCCTGTCCCAGTGGGAGGCCGTGAAGGATGATCATCTGCTGCCCGTATGGTATCCCGAGGACTGGCGGGAGGATGCTCTGGAGAAATCTCTTGCTGCTATGCCTGCGCAAGTGTGGTTGCATCTGCCCACCGTCTGCGAGGAGGAAACGCTGCAACGTATCCACCGCTTTGTGGAAAAACATCAGGAGAAATTAGGCGGCGTCATGCTGGGAAGCGTTGGGCAGCTTGGACTTTCATGGCCTGTGCCCATGGCTGCAGGAAGCGGCATTCCTGTGATGAATCGCCGTGCGGCCAGCTTCCTTCTGTCGCAGGGTTGCCGCTTTGTGACCGCTTCTCAGGAGCTGACAGGCGCTGAAACTGCAACCTTGATGGCGGGTCATCCGCCCATTGTCGTGCCTGCCTATGGACGCGCGCAGCTGATGATCCTCCACCATTGCCCTGCACGCACCGCGCTTGGGCTGAAGCAGGGTCACAAGGACTGTCACATGTGCGATGAGCATGTCCCTGAAGCCCTCGAGGGCGGCTCTTTGGTAGACCGCAAGGGATACACGTTCCCTCTGCTGCGCCAGCGTCTGCCGGAAGGGTGCCTGATTCGTCTGATGAATGCCCTGCCGACGGAGAATCTTTCCCGTGCGTCAGGCTATGCCCGTATGGTAGATTTTACGGATGAATCCTCTGCCCAGGTGGAGGAGGTGCTCCGCGCCATGAAGGGCGGGAGAGTGTCCTTCGCGGTCACAGGCGGCCACTGGAACCGCGGTGTTGAGTAAAAGAAGGGTGCATAAAACAGACGAAGTCCGCGGTTGCCCTTTGGAAACTTTCGGGGTGCACTCCTTTTGAGGAATAGTTTATTGTTACTTTACAGTTCAACTTTATTGGCAGTGCACCGAAGGAGTCCAGAGGGCGATCGGAAAGCCCTCTGGAAGTTGGAACTAGACTCGCTTGTTCCATACGACAAGTCCGTTTTCCAACAAAGAGATTTCGCTCTGCTGAGCGACAAGGGTGCATAAAACAGACGAAGTCTGCGGTCGCCCCTTGGAAACCTTCGGAGTCCCCATTTTCGGGGGGTCTGACCTGCACATTTTAAGTTGGAATACAGGCCTACATTATAGGTAGTGCACCGAAGGAGTCCAGAGGGCGATCGGAAAGCCCTCTGGAAGTTGAACATCGGCTTGCTCATTTCCTAGAACATGCTTGCCTATTCATACACCATACTTGCTTCCTTCAAAAAATGAAGAAACTGCAAACAAAGTTTGAAAAAGCAGGATTTGCGAGGCAAAGCAAGAAACTATAAAACAGAGAATTTTCGGGAGGATGAGGACGGTATTATGACAGAGAGAACACTGCGGGTGCTGGAATTCACCAAGATCCGCGAGCGGTTGGCAGACAAGGCGCTGACGCCGATGGGTGCCGAAAAGTGCCGTGCTTTGCAGCCCTCTCAAAACATGGCGGAGGTGCTTCTTTGGCAGCAGGAAACCGAAGAAGCGTCCGTGGTGCTGACTTATTTCGGCGGTCATCCCTTGGTGGCCTATGGGGATGTTCGTCCTTTTCTTGCCCTGTGCGACAAGGGTGCCACGCTAAGCCCTAAGGCGTTGCTCGGCATTGCGGAACTTCTCCGCGCCTGCCGCGCCGCACGGACATCCCTCATTACCGACCGTGACAACACGCCTCATCTGCGCGAGCGGGCAGAGGGGCTCAGCAGCCTCCGCAACCTGGAGCAGGATATTACGGATGCCATTCTTTCTGAGGATGAAATTGCCGACCGTGCCTCCAATGAGCTGATGAACATCCGCCGTCACCTGCGGGGCGCAACGGAGCGCATCAAGGACAAGCTGAACCAGATGACCCACAACGCCACCATTGCCAAATATCTGCAGGATCCCATTGTTACCATGCGGAACGACCGCTATGTGCTTCCTGTAAAGGCAGAGCATCGGGGTGACGTGCCCGGCTTGGTGCACGACCAGTCTGCCAGCGGTGCTACACTGTTTATTGAGCCTATGGCCGCCGTTGAAATGGGCAATGAGCTGAAGCAGTGGGAAGTGAAGGAGAAGCAGGAAATCGAGCGCATCCTTGCCGCTCTTTCTGCCGAGGTTGCCCCTTATTCAGACGCATTGAAGGAAGACGTGGAACGCCTCAGCGAGCTGGACTTCATCTTCTGCAAAGGTCTGCTTTCCCGTGAAATGACCGCTGTATCTCCAAAGCTGAACAATGACGGCTACATCAACATTATCCGAGGCCGTCATCCCCTGATTGACCCTGACAAGGTGGTGCCCTCCAACCTGTGGATGGGCAAGGATTTCACCACGCTTATTATCACGGGTCCCAACACAGGCGGCAAAACCGTCACCCTGAAAACCGTTGGTCTGTTCACCCTGATGGCGCAGGCAGGCCTGCAGGTGCCTGCAGATTACGGAACGGAGCTGGCTGTGTTCGAGCAGGTGTTTGCGGACATCGGCGATGAACAGTCCATCGAGCAGAGCCTGTCCACCTTCTCCGGTCACATGAAAAACATTGTGGAAATCATGCAGAACGTGACGCCGCGGGATCTGGTACTCTTTGATGAATTGGGTGCCGGCACAGATCCCACCGAGGGTGCAGCACTGGCGCAGAGCATTCTGCAGCGGCTGCTGGACATTCACGTTCGCACCCTGGCCACCACCCATTACAGCGAGCTGAAGGCCTTTGCCCTGTCCACCAAAGGAGTGGAAAACGCCTCGGTGGAATTCAATGTGGAAACCCTGCGGCCTACCTATCGCCTGTCCATCGGCGTGCCGGGCAAGAGCAACGCCTTTGAAATCAGCCGCAAGCTGGGTTTGCCGGAATTCCTCATTGACAAGGCCAAGGAGCTGCTCAGCGGCGAATCCATCCGCTTTGAAGACGTGATTGCCAATGCTGAATATCACCGTCAGGTAGCAGAGAAGGAGCGGAAGCTGGCCGAGGAGGCTGCCCGCGAAACCACCCGTTTGCGGGATGAAGCCGAAAAGCTCCGCAAGCAGATGGAAGAAAAGCGTGAAACCACGCTGCGAAAGACCCGTGAGGATGCCCGACGTATTATGGAGCAGACACGCCGCGAATCGGAAAGCATTCTGGCTGATTTGAAGCGGCTGAAGAAAAACGCCAATGCCCCTGAACGGGAAGCTGCTGAGCTGAAGCGCCGCCTGGAAAAGGACATTGACAGCCTGTCCGAAGGGCTGAAGCAAAAGGTAGATACCGTCACTGCGCCGCCCAAAACCGTAAAGATCGGCGACGAGGTGGAAATTCTGACCCTGAACACCCGCGGCACCGTGCTGGCGCCCCCTGATGCAAAGGGTGAGGTGCAGCTGCAGGCGGGCATTATGAAGCTGAAGGCGCATATCACCCAGCTGCGCCTGGTCAAGGAAGAGAAGCCCAAGCCGAAGACCGTGGTGCATGCCCAGACGGGCAACATGACCAAGGCTGTCCGCACGGAATGCGACATTCGCGGCATGGCGGTGGACGAGGCCATCCCCGTGGTGGATCTTTTCCTGGATGACGCGGTGCTCTCCGCGCTCAACGAGGTTTCCATCATTCATGGCAAGGGCACAGGCGTGTTGCGGCAGGGCATTCAACAGCACCTGAAGCACCATCCTCATGTGAAGAGCTACCGCCTTGGCGTTTATGGTGAAGGCGAGAGCGGCGTGACCGTGGTTACGCTGAAGTAAAAGGAGGCTGACAACTGTGACTGACAAGCAGTACATCTTATTGGTTGACGACGATCCCAACATCAGCCGTCTGGTGCGGCTTTATCTGGAAAAGGAAGGCTTCCGAGTGGAGTGCGCCGACCGCGGTGATGACGCGGTAAACCTTTTCCGCAAGGATCCTCCGGATCTGATGCTCCTGGATGTTATGCTCCCTGGCATGGACGGCTGGGCGGTGCTGAAGAACATCCGCAAAACGTCTGCCATTCCGATTATCATGCTGACCGCCAAGGAAGAAACCTTTGATAAGGTGCTTGGCCTGGAGCTTGGTGCGGATGACTATATTACCAAGCCCTTTGACAATAAGGAGCTGGTGGCCCGTGTAAAGGCCGTTCTCCGCCGCACGCAAAATCTGGATGAAGACAAGGTGGACACGCTGACCTTCCCCGGATTGTCCGTAAGCCAGGTGCAATACGAGGTATTCTACGAGGGACAGAAGATTGACATGCCCCCCAAGGAGCTGGAGGTACTGTATTTCCTGGCCAGCCATCCCAATCAGGTGTTCACCCGTGACCAGCTGCTGGAGCAGGTATGGGGCTACAACTTTACAGGAGACTCCTCCCGCACGGTGGATGTGCATATCAAGCGTCTGCGGGAAAAACTCCCTGACTGTGAAAAGCACGGCTGGATGATCCGCACCATCTGGGGTGTGGGCTACAAGTTTGAAATCAAGTGACCCTTGGGGAGTAGCAGGGCATGTTTAAGCGTATCATATCGCTGATTGTGGCGGTGGTGGTGGTCATTACCGTGGTGCTGGCCAGCATCTGCTGCAGCACCATACGAAATCAGCAGATCAACAGCCGTCTGGATGAACTAAAGGGAGAAGCTCGGGAAATCGCCTATCTGGCGGCACAGAGTACCACCGTGTCCATCGGCGGCCACACGTTTTCCACGGCCAGCTCGTGGCAGAGCTATCTGAACTGGAAGGCGTCCGCCGTCAATGATGAATACGGCGCCTATATCGTGGTGGTGAACCGTTCCGGACAGGTCATGGACAATATGCGCACCATCAGCTCGCAGGATTCCAACCTGGCCTCCTCCCTGAACGGCAAGGAGCTGAGTGAAGCACTGATTAAGGTGCTTGGCGGCAAGGAAATTTCTGTGCGCACCATGGTGAACGGCGATCCCACCTTTACCGTGGGCGTCCCCTTTATGCAGAATGACACCGTGCTGGGCGCGGTGCTGATTCAAACCAAGGTGCAATACATCGAAAGCGGCATTGATACCCTGATGGCGCAGGTCATTCTTGTGTCCCTGGCCGTGCTGGTATGTGCGGTGGTGCTGGCCTTCCTGTACACCCGTTCCATTTTGAAACCGCTGAAGCAGGTTACCTCTGCTGCCAGACGCATGGCGGATGGAGACTTTGGCGCCCGAGTGGAAATTACCAGAGCCGCCCCTGAGGTGACGGAGCTATCCCGCTCCTTCAACACCATGGCGGATAAAATCAGCGAAACAGAATCCAGCCGCAAGGAGTTTGTGGCCAATGTGAGCCACGAGCTTCGCAGCCCCATCACCAGCATCAGCGGCTTTGTGCAGGGGATGGAGGATGGTACCATTCCCCCTGAGGAGCACGCCCATTACCTCTCCATCGTAGGGGATGAAACCAAACGCCTGAGCAAGCTCATCGGCCAGCTGCTGGCTCTGAGCCGCCTGGAGCGGGATGATGCCGCCCTGACACTTGCCAATTTCGACATCTGCGAAATGCTCCGCCGTGCCATCATCCGCCGCATGAACGACCTGGACAGCAAGCATTTGGAAATTGCATGCGACTTTGATGATGATAACCTGTATGTTCAGGGCGACAGTGACCGCATCGAGCAGGTGGTAGTCAATCTGCTGGACAATGCCATCAAGTTCACCCCTGACAGCGGACAAATCACCTTGTCGGTACACGCGCGGGACGACAAGTACGCCATTACCGTGGCTGATAACGGCGTGGGTATTCTGCCTGAGGATCGTCCCAAGGTGTTTGAGCGGTTCTTCACCGCTGACCGTGCCCACACTTCCGGCAAGGGAACCGGCCTTGGACTGAGCATTTGTCAAAGGATTATGCAAATGCACGGCGAACAGATATATCTGGAGGATACCAGGGAAGGAACTGCATTCACCTTCACCATGAAGAAGGGTGAAAGCAAGGAGGCATAAAGGATGGAAGAGCTGAGTGACCTGCGGCTCCGTCTGGATGGAATCGACCGCGAAATGGTGGCACTGTTTGAAAAGCGCATGGACATCAGCCGAAGGGTAGCGGAAGCGAAGAAGGCAAAGGGGCTTCCCGTGCTGGATCAAAGTCGGGAGGAGCAGGTGCTTCTCTCCCGCTGCGGCTATCTGACGGATACGTCCCTTACAGAGGAAACCCGCGCCCTCTATCAGGAAATTATGCGTCTCAGCCGTGGGGTTCAGGAAAAGCTGCTGAAGGAGGACTGAGCGCCATGATGGAGCGTCATGTGTTTATCATCGGCATGCCCGGCTCTGGCAAAAGCAGCCTGGGACGGCGCGCAGCCAATGATTTGGGACTTCCCTATGTGGATACCGATGGACGAATCACTGCGACCTTCGGATGCCCGGTGACCGACATCTTTGACCAGTACGGACAGGATGCCTTTCGCCGTGCGGAAACAAACCTGCTCATTCAGCTGACGCGGGAGACGCCTGCCATCGTCTCCACAGGCGGCGGCATGATCCTGCGGGATGAGAACCGCGCCATCATGCGCTCCAACGGACTGATTCTGCTCATTGACCGTCCGCTGGAAGACATCATGAGTGATATCAAGCTGGATCGCCGTCCTCTTCTTGCCAAGAAAGGCCTGGGAGAGGTAGAGCGGCTCTATCATGAGCGCATCGACATTTATCGTTCTGTTGCCGACGTGGTGCTGCGCAACAGCAACGGCTATCATAATGCCATGACTGCCCTGGAGCAGTTCCTCAAGTGGCAATTTTCCCTGTAAAGAAAAAGATGCGCAGGGCATTCCCTGCGTTTCAAAAACAGAGCCCGTCATGGAATAGCACGTTTCCATGACGGGCTCTTTGCATTATCCTTTTCTGTGGCGGTTGACACGCTGCACTGGCTTGGCCAGACCCTGCTTCGGTGCAGATGTCGGACGGCCGGGCCTGGCAGGCTGCACATGCATCTTGCCATCCTTGCCAATGGTGACACTCTGACCGCCGCGGCGAGGGGACAGCGTCTTAGCGGGTGCGGCAGGACGAGGCTTGCGCTCGGGAACTGCTTCGCCGCGCATGTTCACCTTTGCAGGAACAGGCTGGCGCTTCTTCGGCTCCGAAGGGGTGGTAACCTCCATGGGCCAGTCGCTTTCTTTCACAGGCAGCCGTCGGCCAATGAGTTTCTCCACCTGGTTGAGCTGCTTAACCTCGTCAATGCAGCAGAAGCTGATGGCATTGCCCGTGTGACCCGCACGTCCCGTGCGGCCGATGCGGTGCACGTAGCTTTCGGGCTCCATGGGCATATCATAGTTGAAAACGTGGCTGAGGCCTGCAATGTCCAGTCCTCTGGCGGCAATGTCGGTCGCCACCAGCACCTTGCAATCGCCTGTTTTGAAACGGGTCAGCGCCACCTGGCGGGCGTTCTGGCTCTTGTCGCCATGGATGGCCACGGCATCAATGCCGTCCTTGCTCAGGTCACGCACAATGCGATCCGCACCATGACGCGTGCGGGAGAACACCAGCGCGTTTTCCACCGCGGGGTCTCTCAGCAGATGTGCCAGCAGGTGCTTCTTGTTGGCTTTGTCTACATAATACAGGCACTGTTCAATGGCTTCCACCGGGCTGGACACAGGATCTACTTTCACGGATTCGGGATGGTGGAGCATTTCCATGGCGAGCTTTTCCACCTCGGCAGGCATGGTGGCGGAAAACAGCAGGGTTTGATGCTTCTCCGGCAAACGGTTAGCTATCTTGCGCACATCGTGGATAAAGCCCATGTCCAGCATGCGATCCGCCTCATCCAGCACAAAGGTTTCCACCCAGTCCAGGCGCACATAGCCCTGATTCATCAAATCGCACAGGCGACCTGGGCAGGCAACCACCACATCCGCGCCCCGATGCAGCGCCTCTACCTGGCTCTGCTGATTCACGCCGCCAAAGATGACGCAGGAGGTTACCGGCAGCTTTCTGCCATAGGTCACGAAATTCTCATAAATCTGCAAGGCCAGCTCGCGGGTTGGCGTTAAAATCAGGGTGCGGATAACCCGCGGTGCATCGGGCTTGCGGGGAGCTTTCACCAGATTCTGCAGAATCGGCAGGGCAAAGGCCGCTGTTTTGCCCGTGCCCGTCTGGGCACAGCCGAGGACATCCCGTCCCTTCAGCACCAGCGGAATGGTGGCCTGCTGGATGGGCGTAGGCGTTTCATAACCGCTGCGGCGTACATTCTCCAGCAGCTGGGGCATGAGTTCCAATTGTTGAAAGGTCATGTTGTTCCTTCATTTCTATTATATTCATCGTGCGGCCAACCATGCGCGAAAGCACGCTGGCCGTCTGTTATCTGCCAAAGCACATAACCTATTTATTTTATCATACCGTGGTTTTTTCCGCAACTATTTTGCGTTAGTCATATTTAATACATTTATAATACAAGTTGACAAAACTTTTTTCCAAACAGCAGGATTTACAGGGATTTCGGAGAATATCATAGGTGCATACAATTGATACGGCCTGCCTTGTGTGGGACGCAAAGGAGGCATTCTCTTATGATTCATTTCGGTACCGGCGGCTGGCGTGCTATTATTGGTGACGATTTTACACGCGTCAATATTCAGCGGCTTGCACTGGCTGTTGCACGGCGGATGAAGGCCGAAGAGTGCGATGGCCGCGGCTTTGTCATCGGCTATGACCGTCGGTTCCTTTCCCGCGAGGCAACCGAATGGGTGGCAGAAATCATGGCGTCGGAAGGCATTCACACCCGCGTGATTGACCGCGAGGCACCGACGCCCCTCATTATGTTCACTGTGAAGGACTACGGCCTTTATTATGGTATGGCCGTTACCGCCAGCCATAACCCTGCCCTGTACAACGGTATTAAGCTGTTCACCAAGGGCGGACGTGACGCAGTGGAGGAAATCACCAACGAAATCGGCGATGCGGCGAACGCCATCACGGAGGATGAACTCCATCCCATCACCTATGCCCATGGTATTGAAACGGGGCTGATTGAGGAAATCAATCCGCAGAATGCTTACCTGGATAGCATCATCCGTTCTGTGAACATGGATGCCATTCGCAGCCGCGGCCTGCGCATCATCCTTGACCCCATGTACGGCGTAAGTCGTACCAGTCTGCAGACCATTCTGCTGACGGCACGCTGCGATGTGGATGTGATTCATGAGCGTCACGACACCCTGTTCGGCGGTCGTCTGCCCGCCCCCAATGTGGAAACCCTGGGCGCACTGAAGGCATCTGTGCTGCAGAATCACGCGGATATCGGCATTGCCACCGATGGCGATGCTGACCGTCTGGGGATTATCGACGACAAGGGACGGTTCATTCATCCCAATGAGATTCTGGTGCTGCTGTACGACTATCTGCTGCGCATTAAGGGCTGGCACGGCTGTGCGGTGCGCAATCTGGCAACGACCCATCTGCTGGATAAGGTCGCTGAGGCCTATGGCGAAAAGTGCTACGAGGTGCCCGTCGGCTTCAAGTATATCTCCTCCGCCATGGAGGAACACGGCGCGGTTATTGGCGGCGAGTCCAGCGGCGGTTTGACCGTTCGCGGCCACATTCAGGGCAAGGACGGCATTTACGCCGCCGCGCTGCTGGTGGAAATGCTGGCTGTCACCGGGCGCAGGCTTAGCGAATTGGTGGAAGACCTGTATAAGCGCTACGGCCGCATGGTGATGCTGGAATATGACTGGCCCTTTGACCAGGAGATGAAGGATCGTCTCCAGCGGATGCTGATGGTGGATAAAAAGCTGCCTGAGTTTACGGAAGCTATCACCTCTGTGAGCTACATGGATGGCGTGAAGGTTCGCTTCGCTGATGGCTGGCTGATTGCTCGCTTCTCCGGCACTGAGCCTCGTCTGCGGATTTTCTGCGAGATGCCCTCCGCCTCCCGTGCACGGGTGCTGGTGAAAGCCATGGCGGAATTCTGCAACTTGCCAATGAAGGACGAGGAGTAACCCGTCACGGGCACGCCTTCATTTACATGTATTTTGACACCTTGCCTTTGCGGGCAGGGTGTTTTTATTGTTCAGCCCTTTGTGTGGAATTGTTATAAATTCTGTCGCAATTCTGATTGATTTGCGGCACTGTCATGGAGTACAATCTACCTATAACCTAACCATACGGGAGGAAAAAACATGTACAAGGGCATTAGCGACTGGGATCGCATGGTGGCGGGTAAGCTCTACAATTCATCCAGCAAGGATATTGAAAAGCAGCACGACGCTGGCCTCCGCCGCTGCGATCGTTTTAATAAAATTGCCGTGTGGCGCAAGAAGACCAAGCAGAAGGCACTGGAGCGTCTGATCCCTTCCGCCAAAGGAAAGGGACTGAACGTTTTCGCGCCCATGTACTGCGAGTACGGCGTGAACATCCACGTGGGTGAAGGGTGCTTCATGAACTACGGCTGCACCCTGCTGGATATTTCACCCATCCGCCTTGGCAACGGCGTTTGGCTGGGTGCCAACGTCACCTTGGCAACGCCGCTTCATCCGTTTATTGCAGAGGAACGTCTGCCGCAGAACTACCCCGATGGTTCCTTCCACGACCTGGAGTACGCTGCTCCCATTACCATCGAGGATGGCTGCTGGATCTGCTCCAATGCCACCATCTGCGGCGGCGTGACCATCGGGAAAAACAGCATTGTGGCCGCGGGCGCCGTGGTGACGCATGATGTGCCTGCCAACAGCATTGTGGCTGGCGTGCCTGCGCGGGTTCTTCGCAAGATTGACGAGAGCGATCGCATGAACGTATGGGATGCCTACGAGAAAAACGTGGTGCCCGTATCTGCCAGAAAGAAATAATGCACGGGAGGTGCGTGACGTGGTGGTTCTCATCGATGCAGATGCTTGCCCTGTGGTTCGCATAGCGGAAAACCTGGCGAAAAAGTACGCCATCCCGTGCATTTTGCTGTGCGACACCAATCATGTGCTGCAATCTGACTACAGCCAGGTGCGAACGATTGGTGCAGGGGCGGATGCGGTGGATTTTGCGCTCATCAACCTTTGCCACCAGGGCGATGTAGTCATTACGCAGGATTACGGCGTGGCGGCGCTGGCCCTTGGGAAAAAGGCCTACGCCATTCACCAAAGTGGAAAAATCTACACGGATGACAACATTGATGGCCTGCTCATGCAGCGGCATCTGACTAAGAAGGCTCGCAGGAGCTCCGGCAAGGTGCACTTGAAGGGTCCTGCGAAACGGACAGCGGAGGATGATCAGAGATTTCAGGTAAGTTTTGAACAACTGCTGCAAAAAGCCATGAGCGCCCTGTGATCCTTCGCATAATTTCTTCTTCTGTTACAACGAGGACTTTACTTTCATTCTTACTGACCAGGGGACACAAATCGAGGGTCTTCGCCCCTGCACCCTTCGGAGTGCACTTCTTATAAGGAGTGCTGCAATACCCA
>CAVEUM010000033.1:0-15658 GCA_963618735.1 bacterium
GTGGTGCCACTGTGTCCATCGAACAAAAGGAATCCCTGTCTCACGGCATTGTGGCCCTTTTGATGTCCATCGGTTTGATCCTGCCCATTTTCGGCATGCTGGATCTGCTTGACAGAAGTGTTCTGTGTTGTTGCATCCTGCTGGTCATCATTGGGCTTTTCACCGCTGCAGGCATGCTCCGTAAGCCTGTGAAGCAGATTCTTTACGGCATTCTGGGCGGCGGCGCGCTTGTTTATCTTGTTGTGCTTCTCTTCAATGGAACACTTGCAGAGGCCTTCCGCGCAACGGTGCTTCAGTGCAGTGGTCAGAGTGCCGCTTTGCCGCTATATGCGCAGGAGGTTGCCCTACTGCTGACGCTTCTCATTGGCTTTGTCTCCTGGGGACTGACCTGCCGTGCGGTGGGGTGCTATCCTGCCATCGCGCTGGTGTTGCTCAGTGCGCTGATGCTGTGGCTTTCCAGCCATGAATCCCTGCTTTGGGCGCTTCTCCCTGCGATTGCAGCCGCGATCACCCTGGCCGTGATGACCAATCACGATGAGCTTCCGCTGAAGCGTATTCTTCCCATAACCATGATTGCCGTGCTTCTGGCCTTCTTCCTGACCCCGTCAGGCGGTGTGGCCATCACGCCTTTGAAGAATGCCGCAGATGAGCTTCGTCAGCGCATCTTTGACTATTTCTTTTTCACCGAGCAGCGCGACGTGTTTTCGCTGGCCTCTGAGGGATATTATCCGCAGGGACAGAACCAACTGGGCGGCACGGCGGAGCCCACCGAGCATCCCGTTATGCTGGTTTCCACCTCGAAGAAGGTCTATCTGCGCGGCGTAACCAAGAACGAGTACAACGGCCGCACCTGGATCAACTCCACAGGCGGACGGCGCTACCAATGGCAGTCTTCCCGCTGGGTAAATCAGCGCACCTCACTGTTTGACATGGATCTGCCCAACGGCGTGCTGGGTGCCTCCGGCAGCCTGATGGAAGAGCAGACCGTCACGGTGCAGATTCTCAGCGAGAACGCCTCCAGCCTGTTTGTCCCGCAGCGTGTCCGCTCCCTGAGCCCTGGCGGCGACATCGTCCCCTACTTCAACAACGCCAGTGAAATCTTTGCCACCCACGACCTGCAAGCCGGAGATACCTACACCGTATCCGCTCCGCTGTTTGTGGCGGGTGATGCAGGCCTTGGCACGCTGATTGACGCCTGCGCCCTGACGGATGATCCCAACTACGCGTCCGTCCTCACCGAGTACACATCCCTGCCCGATCATCTGCAGCAAATGGTTTATGATCTGGCACGGCAAATCATTTCCGATGCAGAAACGCCTTATGAGCAGGCCTTCGCCATTCAGAACTACCTCACCCGAAATTTCCGCTACAGCCTGACCGTAGAAGAACAACCGAGCAACCTGGATTTTGTAACAAACTTTCTCATGAATACCAAGGAAGGCTACTGCACGTATTTTGCTTCTGCCATGACGGTGCTGTGCCGCATGGTCGGCCTTCCTGCCCGCTATGTGGAAGGCTACCTGGCCACCCCGGATGAAAACGGGCTTGCCTACGTTACCGGCCTGCAGGGACACGCATGGACGGAGGTTTATTTCGAGGGTTTTGGCTGGCTGACCTTTGATGCGACCCCTGCGCAGAATAACCAGGTGACGCCGCCGGACTCCCTGTTGGACAGCCTGAACAACGAGGATGACTCTGACGAGCCCACCCCCACGCCTGAACCTGAGGATCAGCAAAATCCCGAGGATGAGCCTACGCCGCCGCCCGAATCCAAGGAAACAGAATCGGACGATGACGAGCCCACCCCAACGCCCGAACCCAATGAAGACCCCGACATCCCTCAGGATTCGCCCAATGCGCCCTCGCTGTGGTGGCTGTGGCTGTTGCTCCTGCTCGCCCTCATCGCGCTTGCTGTGCTTCGTTTCCTGGCGGTGCAGCCTGACCGCATGGCATCCAAAGCAGCAGACACACAAAAAAAGTTTGACATTTGGGTTCAGGCACTGCAGGACATTCTTGCCGTCAAAAAGCTTCCCATCCGTGCAGGTGAATCGCCCATGGCGTACACTCGCCGTCTGGATGACGCCCACTTGCTGCCCGCGAAGCTCGCCCCCATCGGCGTCATCATGGCGCATGTCTATTACGGCAAAATCGTCCCTGTGGACAGCGAGATTGAGCAGATTCGCACCTCCTGGCAGATTCTGTTCAACAGCCTGAGTCCCGCACGGAAAATCCAGTTTGAATTTATGCGTTTCGTGCGCAGACCCGTGAAGAAAAAAGCATAAAACCGTGAAACGCAGGGCATGCTTCATTCGCGTGCTCTGCGTTTTTATTCTTTCGGAAGTTTCTTGCTTTTTCCGCATCTTTATGGTATCATGGCGAAAGTGGTTGAAGAAAGTCCATTTTTGTTCATTGCAAAGGAGTGTCTTTTCCATGAAGAAGGCCACACTGGTTATGGATCGTGATTTTGCCATCGGGCAGGTTGATCCCCGCCTGTACGGCTCTTTTATTGAGCATCTGGGACGTGCTGTGTATGGCGGCATTTATCAGCCTGATCATCCCACGGCCAACGCTGACGGCTTCCGCAAGGATGTTATTGATCTTGTTCGCAAGCTGGGCATTTCCGTCGTCCGCTATCCGGGCGGCAATTTCGTTTCCGGCTTCAACTGGGAGGACAGTGTCGGTCCCGTGGAAAATCGTCCCCAAAGGCTTGATCTGGCGTGGTTCACGACGGAGACCAACGAGGTCGGCCTTCACGAGTTTGCCCGCTGGGCCAAGGAAGCCAACACGCAGGTCATGTACGCCGTTAACCTCGGCACCCGTGGACCCGATGCCGCACGCAACGTGGTGGAATATGCGAATCATCCTTCCGGCAGCTACTGGAGCGATCTGCGCATTCGCAATGGTGCCGAAGATCCGCTGAACATCAAGCTCTGGTGCCTGGGCAATGAGATGGACGGCCCCTGGCAGATGGGTCACCGCACCGCCACGGAGTATGGCCGCGTTGCCTGTGAAGCTGCCAAGATGATGAAATGGACGGATCCCGGCATTGAAGTTGTGGCCTGCGGCTCTTCCGGCCGGGACATGCCCACCTTCGGCACGTGGGAATATGAGATGCTGAGTGAATGCTACAACCAGATCGATTATGTAAGCCTGCACCGCTACTATAAGAATCCCACCGGCGACACCGCCAATTTCCTGGCCAGCACCATGGATCTGGATGCATTTATCAAGACGGTGGTATCCATCTGCGACGCCGTGGGCGGCAAGATGCGCACCAAAAAGAAGGTGCATCTTTCCTTCGATGAATGGAACGTCTGGTATCACTCTGCCGAGCAGGACAAAGAGATTTGGAAGCGTGACAAGTGGAACCGCGCTCTTCCCCTGCTGGAGGACGTCTACAACTTTGAAGATGCCCTGCTGGTAGGCGCTATGCTGATCACTTTCCTGAACAATGCAGACCGTGTGAAAATCGCCTGCATGGCGCAGCTCGTTAACGTCATTGCCCCCATCATGACCAACAATCAGGGCGGCGCATGGGTGCAGACCATTTTCTATCCCCTGATGCATGCCTCCCGCTACGGACGCGGCACGGCGCTTCGTCCCATTGTGCACAGCCCCGTCTATTCCTCTGTCGATTACGATGATGTGCCGGTCGTGTCCACCGCCGCCACCCTGGAGGAGGACGGCAGCGTCACCCTCTTCATGGTCAATCGCGATCAGAAAGAAGATGTGCAGCTTTCTGCCGACCTGCGCGCCTTTGGCGACCTGAAGATTGCCGAGCACATTCTGCTCCATCATGACGACGTACACGCGGTGAACACAGAAACTGACCCCCATCAGGTCGCCCCTGTTCAGGGTCCCGGCGGCACCATGGACGGCGGCCATCTCACCATCACCCTTCCTGCCCTGAGCTGGAACGTGGTGCGGCTTGTAAAGGCTCAAAAAGTTTCTATTGACTAACTTTTGTCATTGGCCTATAATTCCCTTCACAGGGCAGCACCGATTCTGTACTGCTCCTGTGAATTTTTTTGAAAGTAGGTTTTTCACGATGAAGAAGTTCCTTTGTGTTCTTGTCTCTCTGATGATGCTGCTGGCTGTTGCCTGCGCATCCGCCGAAACCGTGGACGCTTACACCTCTGCTTCCACCACCAAGACCCTGCTGGCTGGCGATGACCTGACCGCTGCTGAAGAGCTGCTGGCCGCTCACTGCTCCGACCTGGCCACCAAGGCCGAGGCTGCTGCAGAAGGCTACACTGCCCCTGCTGACGCTGTGTACGCACAGATCATGTCCGTGAACCCCGATGGCAGCGTTGGCCTGTCCACCATTTCCGAGTGGAAGCTGACCCCCGCCGCTGACGGCGCTGCTGCTACCGTTACCGTGGAGCTGACCTATGGCCAGAACGCCCTGAACCTGTCCGAAGACGGCGCCCGCGGCACCCTGCTGGTGAGCGTTGACGGCACCTGGTACATCGTGCACCTGAAGGTGCTGAACTCCGACGAGCAGGTGTATTCCGACGAAGCTTACAACGCCGGTGAGTTCGACAAGCACTACTCCGGCTCTGACACCAAGCTGTCCTCCTACACCATCGATTGCGAAGTGCTCTCCATCGAGACCAGCAACCTGCTGATGTTCTGAGAAAAGTATTCCATGAAAGAGTCGCCTCTTGCGTTTCATGCGCGGGGGCGGCTTTTTTCTATGTCATTCAATACAAAGGCATGAAAAAGGAGGACCTGCTTTTCCCGCAAGTCCTCCTTTTTCAATTTTATTCTTTCCCCGCCAGGATGTTCATGCCTTGCTCTTCCTGGAACTGATTGGTGTACAGCTGGTAGTAATAGCCCTGCTTGGCAATCAGCTGCTTGTGGGTGCCTTCCTCGGTAATCTTGCCATGCTGAATCACCAGAATGCGGTCTGCCGAGCGAATCGTAGACAGGCGGTGCGCAATGATGAAGCTTGTGCGGCCGCTGAGCACCTTCTGGATGGCGTTCTGAATCAGCTGTTCCGTTTCCGTATCCACGGAGGAAGTCGCCTCGTCCAGCACAAAGATAGCAGGATTGCACAGGATGGCGCGTGCAAAGGAAATCAGCTGCTTCTGGCCTGTGGAAAGGCGGTTGCCGCCCTCGCCGACATTGGCGTTGAAGCCTTCGGGCATCTTCAGGATAAACTCTTCCGCGCCCACCAGACGTGCCGCACGCTGCACTTCCTCATCGGAGGCATCAGGACGTCCGTAGCGGATG
Source organism: bacterium (assembly GCA_963618735.1). GTDB lineage: Bacteria > Bacillota > Clostridia > Christensenellales > Aristaeellaceae > CAKUFA01. The sequence goes on from CAVEUM010000033.1 coordinate 5,236, forward strand.
TTGTCCGCCACCGTGCCGCTGAACAGATGCGGAGACTGCAAGACGTAGCCCAGGTTGGACTGGAGCCACAGCTGGCTTCGTGTGCGGTAGTCCGCGCCGTCAATGAGAATCTGACCCTCTGTAGGCTCGTAGAAGCGGCAAATCAGGTTGACGATGGTGCTCTTGCCGCTGCCTGTCTCGCCCACCAGGGCAATGGTCTGGCCATGCTCAACCTTCAGGTTGAAATGTTCCAGCACCTTCTCGCCTTCCTTGTAGCGGAAGGTCACATCCTTGAATTCGATATCGCCCACCAGCTTGGGCCAGTTCTCCTTCTTCGGGTGGAAATTGTCGCCGAATACGGCCTCCACCTCGGGAGAATCCACAATATCAGGCTCCGTTTCCAGCAGGGAAACAACACGTTCCGCCGCTGCCTGAGAGGACTGGAGCTCCGCGAAAATGTTTGCGATATCGCGCACAGGCTGGAAGAACTGCACCGTGTAGTTAATGAACACCTGCATCACGCCCAGGGACATGACACCGCCCAGCACGTCATAGCCGCCGCGATACAGGGCGTAAGCCGTAGCCAGCGATCCCAGCGACACCACGATGGGCAGGAACAGTGCAGACAGCGTTGCTGCGCGCACAGAGGATTTGCGCATATCCTGCGCCACCTCGTCAAACTCCTCGATGTTCATCTCTTCCCGCACGAGGGTTTTGGTCGTTTTGGCGCCGTTGATGCCTTCATTGAATCCAGCGGTAATCTGACTGGAACGCTTGCGCACGCTGCGGTACGCGCTGAGGATTTCCCGCTGGAATTTCCAGCTGATTACTGCCAGCGGCGGAAGAACCAGCATCACCACCAGTGCCAGCTTCCAGTTCAGAATCAGCATCTGAACAGAGCATGCTACCAGGAACACAGCGCCCCAGCAAAGGTCCACCAGAGACCAGCCGATGGTGTCGCCCATGCGCTGGGTATCCGATGTCAATCGGCTCATCAGGTAGCCTACAGGCATACGGTCATAATAGGAGAAGGGCAGCTCCTGCAGCTTCTGAAAGCCCTGCTTGCGGATGGTGTAGCACACGCCCGTCTCCACGCGGCCGCTCTGATAGATGAACATGAAAATCATGGCCACCTGCACCAGCAGCAGACCAACATACACCGCGCCGAACTGAGGCAGCTGCTCCGTGTGACCTTCGCCAATGATGGTATCGATGGCATAGGAATTCATCATGGGCAGAATCACATCAATGACCGCCGACACTGCCATGAAAATCACAATCAGGGCAAGATTCTTATGGTAATCCTTCGCCACCTGAAAAATTTTCTTCCAGATGTTGAAGTCAATTCGTTTGGTATATTCCTGTTCCTGAAATGCCTGCATTACTCGGTCACCTCCTCTGCCTTGGCCTGATTCAGTTCTTCTTCCAGCGCATTCTGGATATTGTTGATTCTGCGGTACAGACCCGGCACCTTGCACAGCTCCTCATGGGTGCCCTGCTGGGTGATCTTGCCATTTTCCAGCACAAGGATCAAATCCGCCTGGCTGAGGGTTGTGATGCGATGGCTGATAATCAGGGTCGTCATGCCGGAAGAACGTTTCTGCAGGGCGGCACGAATCTGCGCGTCCGTTTCAGTATCCACCGCGGAAAGGGAATCGTCAAAGATCAGAATGTCGTTCTCCTTCAGCAGTGTGCGTGCAATGGCAATGCGCTGCTTCTGGCCGCCGGACAGGGTAACACCGCGCTCACCCACCAGGGTATCGTAGCCCTTGTCCGCATGCTCAATGAAATTCCTTGCGCTGGCCGTTTCCGCCGCGCCATTGATGTCATCCATGGAGGCATTCCGAAGTGCAATGCCCACGTTATCACGGATGGACTTGCTGTAAAGGAAGGGCTCCTGCAGAATCAAGCCCACATGGCTGCGGAGATACTCGCGGTCAATGTCCTTCAGCGGAACGCCGCCAATGGAGATTTCGCCGCCTGTCGGCTCGTACAGGCGCTGCAGAAGATACATCATCGTGCTCTTGCCGCTGCCTGTGCTGCCCAGAATGGCAACCGTTTTGCCCGCAGGAATGGTGCAGGTGATGTCACTGAGCACGGGGGTATCGTCATCCGCATAGTGGAAGGACACATGGTCGAACTTGATATCGCCCTTCAGCGGCGGCTTCTTCGCATTGGGCTCCTCAGGTTCCGGCTCCTCATACAGGATGCCCTGAATGCGTTCCATGGCAATCAGGCTCTTGCCGGCATCGCTGAGGGTTCGTCCCAGCTGACGAATGGGAAACAGCAGCTGACTGACGTAGTTTGTAAAGATAACCAGAGTGCCAACGGAGATTTCCCCGCGGCAGGCGGCGATAATGCACACCAGCAGCGTCACAAAGGACTGAGACATGCTCAGCAAGTCGCCGCCGCTCCAGTACACTGCCAGCAGGTCATTCAGATGGCGAGCCTTGCGGAAGTAGTCGTGATTCACCTTCTCAAACTTTTCAACTTCCCTTTGCTGCTGGCCGAAAGCACGCACGACACGCACGCCGGAAAGATTCTCCTGCAGCACCGCGCTCATCTTGCCTTCTGCCTCATCGGCAAAGCGGAAGCCCTTGTGCACCTTGCGGAAGAACCACATGGCAAACCCGAACAGAAGCGGCACGAGAATCATGGAATACAGTGTCAGCTTCACATTGCGCCCCATCATAATCGTGAGCGCAATCACCACCATAAGAATCGTGTTTACCACCTGCATCACCTGCACCGACAGGAAGCGCCGAATGGTGTCCACATCGCTGGTGCAGCGCTGAATCAGGTCGCCTGTTTCCGCCTTCACGTGATAGGAAAAGGGCAGGCGCTGAAGGTGCTCGTACAAGCTCGTCCGCAGCTTGTAGGCGATATTTTCGCTGGCCACGGAGGTCAACCGTCCCTTCAGGTAGGTGAACACGCCGTTAATCAGATTCAGCACCACCAAAGCCACTGCGAGAATCCATAGATGATTCACCAGGAATTCCCGTCCACCCAGGGCTTCGATGGGTGATAGAAGCCACGACGGCAGTGTGGACGGTGCCGCACCAAGCACGCTGTCGATGATTTCTGCCAGCATCAGCGGTGTGATGAAGCCAATAATTACCACCATCACCGTGGAAAGCATAGCGCCGATGAAACTGCCGATGTTTTCACGCATCAGCTCCAGCATCGCGGCAGCTGGCTTTTTCTTCTTCATACATTTCTCCTTCCTTCCCCATGCGCATAAAAAAACACCGGCACGCATTCTGCGACCGATGTTCATGCCTTCACAAAGCAGAGGTAGGCAAACAACCAACTTCTGCGTCAAGACAGACCGGGTCGCCAATGAAAGCGCAGCGAATCTTCTGCAAGACGAATCAAACCATACATCGTGCGACCCCTCCTTCTCTGTCAAATGCTCAACAAAAGGCATTATAGTATGGGAAACTATTTCTGTCAATACACAGGCAACACTTTATTGCGCCAGCATCGCCGCAAGATCCTGCATGCAGCGTTCTGCCGCAGGGACATCGGTTTCGTTGCTCAGGAAACACATGATTTGCGGATGCGCTGTGTAGATGATGCCCACATCGTGTGTGATGCCGTCATCCTCGCCCGTTTTGTGCGCCACTGTGATGTCCTTCCCATGCAGGAAGAACGGGATCTTTCCATTCAGCCGTTGCTGCGTAAGGATGGTGAGCATTTCATCGGATGCTTCCTGAGAAACAACGCTTCCCTTCAAAAGAAGTTCCAGAATGCGCGCCATGTCATTGGCGGTAACGTAATTTTCAATACCCCGGGCGGACTTTTCCGCATCGAACAGCTTGCGGTTCAGCTTCGTTCCCTTCAGGTCAAGATGACGGCACGCGGCGTTAATGTTATCTGCTCCCAGCAAATCAATCAGCAGATTGGTGGCCGTGTTGTCCGAGAGGATGATCATCAGCGTCACCAAATCCCCTACGGTCACCTTAATGCCGTCATGAAGATACGTCAGCGCCCCGCAGGACGGAAGCTTGTCTTCCTTGCGAATCGTGACTTCCCTCTGCCAGTCCAGCACGCCTGCTTCTCTTTGGCGGAAGGCCTCCACCATGATGGGCAGCTTGATGACGCTGGCCGCCACAAGGGGCAAATCGCCCTGCATTTCAAAGCGTGCACCCGTATCGGGACAGCAATAGCAGAAACCAATTTTGCCAGGCAGCTCCTTCAGCCTTTTTTCCAGTGCTTCCACTGCTCATTCCTCCGTGCGCTTCCACGCAGCAATTTCCTGCTCCATGATGTCTGCCGCCCGCTGGGTGCCGTGCTCCATGCGCAGACACTCCCCCAACTCCTCCGCCGCCACGCGATAGCTTGCGTGTCCCGTCAAGTCCAGAAGCGCCTTCGTCAATTTGGTCACCGTCAGATCTTCACGGCGAACAGGTTTGGGGCCGCAGCCCAGTGCCTGCACACGGCTTCCCCAGAAGGGCTGATCGCCGCCGAAGGGAATGACCAGTGTCGGCTTGCCTGCACGGAGTCCTGACGCGGTCGTGCCTGCGCCGCCGTGATGAACCACCGCGCTTACCCTCGGGAACAGCCAGTCATGCGGCACGTAATCCGCAACGAAAATGCGATCATCGTTCTTGATGTGCATCTTATCGCCGCTCCATCCCAGGCTGATAATTGCCCGAAGATTTGCCGCCTTCACCGCGCGGATCACCGTGTTGAAGGTCTTGCTCATGTTGCCGCTAACCATGGAGCCAAAGCCAATGTAGATGGGTTTGTCCCCTTTGCTAAGGAATTCTTTCAGCTTGTCATCGGGCTCAAAGGTGCACGGATCCTCATTCCACCAGAAACCGGACATGTGGATGTGTTCGCCCCAGTCCCGCGGGCGCGGCATCACCATGGGGCTGACGGCATAAATCACGGGGATCATATTTCCCTGCAATTCGTAATCCGGCTGGGTGCTCACCTTCCGCACAGACAGACCGTTGACCTTCCGCCAGTCCGTGAGATAGCGCTTTTCCAGCAGACTGATCAGAAAATATCCCAACTTATAGCTGGCCAGGTTCCATCCCTTGTTCATATGCAGGCCGGGTGCTGAAGAAATGGGCGTGGTGCTGTTTGGATCCATCGGGAAATACTGCGTCTGGATGCAGGGAATCTTGTACTTTTCCGCAACGGAATAATACATGGAGCCGAAGAAGGTGCAGCAAATAGCGTCTGCGCCCTCGCCCGCGCGCATCAAATCATCCAGCAGCGTGGGCAGAATGTTTTTCAGGCTCTTCTCCACCTGGTTCAAAAAACGCGTGCCATTCACACCAGGCTTCATCAGGTTATTCATCACGTTCATCACATCGCCGGAGAGCGGGAAAAAATGCAATCCTGCGCCTTCGACCATGTCACGAAAGGGTTCAAAAGCGGCCACGGTAACGTCGTGACCGCGCCTATTCAGTTCGCGTCCCAGCAGCGTATATGGGCGAACATCGCCTGTAGACCCAATGGTCAGCATGGAGATCCGCATGATCGTCCTCCTTTATGTTCAGTCTGGCAGGGATTCCCGATAGGCCAAAAGAATGGCCGTAATTTTTTCGGACGTGTGGCCGTCGCCGTACGGGTTCACCGCGTGCGCCATGCGATGATACAGCACGGGATCGCACAACAGCTTCTTTCCTGCCTGATAGACCTGTTCTTCCTCCACACCTGCCAGCAAAGCCAGTCCTGCCTCTACCACCTCGGGACGTTCCGTCTCCGTGCGCAGAACCACAATCGGCTTGCCCAGCGCGGGTGCTTCCTCCTGCAATCCGCCGGAGTCCGTCATCACCATATAGCACCGCTTCATGAGGTTGTGCATATCTTCAACCTCCAGCGGTTCAATAAGCCGCACACGCTCCATCTTTCCCAGAATGCGCTCCACCGTGCCGCGCACTGCAGGATTCGGATGCACGGGATAGACCACATGCAAATCCGGCACATCTTCCACCAGACGTTTAACCGCACAGCAGATGTTTTCCAGCGGCTCGCCCAGGTTTTCGCGGCGATGAGCCGTCATTACAATCCAGCGGCCTTCCTGCAAGGGCAGGATCTTCAGCTCTTCACTGCGGAAGATGTACTGATCATGCACCATCTGATGCAGGGCGTCAATGACGGTGTTGCCCACCACATGAACCCCCTGGGTAATACCTTCTCTGGCCAGGTTCTCTCTGCTTCTGGCCGTTGGTGCAAAATGCAGCGTTGCAATGCGGCCGGTGATTTCGCGGTTCATTTCCTCAGGAAAGGGCGAATACCGATCAAAGGAGCGCAGTCCAGCCTCCACGTGACCCACAGCCACCTGGTGGTAGAAAGACGCCAGTGCCGCCGCCGTGGAGGTGGTCGTATCGCCATGCACCAGGGTCACATCAGGCTTTACTTCATTCAGCACCTTGTCCAGGCCTTCCAGCACGCCCGTGGTAATGCTGGTCAGCGTCTGCCCCGCATGCATCAGGTTCAGGTCATAATCCGGGTCGATGCCAAACTGCTCCATGACGCTGTCCAGCATCTGCCGATGCTGAGCCGTCACGCACACAACGCTCCTGATGCCTTCTGTCTTTTCAAGGCACTTCACCAGCGGTGCCATCTTGATTGCTTCAGGACGCGTGCCAAACACGCTGAGAACCGTCAATTCCCGCCGCATCCCGCTCAGCCTTCTTTCTTGCACTTCGGCAGTGCATAGTTCGCTTTTTGGCGTGCAAAGTTCACGCTATAGCTCAAATCGTGGACGTGATCGCCCCAGGTTGCCCTGTAACGTTCAGCGTCTTTTCCCTCAGGCGCTTTGTGCAGCAAAAGCCAGTCGGCGCACTGCAGGTCATCCGTTTTTCCCCTGGCTTGGGGCGTGTACACATGCACAAATCCCTGCTGCGCCAGCTTCAGGCTCCAATCCACCGTGCCAAGGCCGCCCACGTATTCCTCATCAAAAGGAATGAAGTGATCGCGCCGAATCATGAAGCAGGCACCGCTGACAGCCGCCACATTGTGGACATTGCTCAGCATATTGTGCCAGCCGCCTGCATTGGCGAATTTGCCGACACTGCAGCTGCATGCGAGCGGCTCCATACCCACTGCGAATCCCGCGTGCATGGTATGCCCGCCGTGATTCACCAGGAGAGGCGTCACGGCGCCCACATCGTCCCGCTGGGCGTACATGAGCATTTCATCCAGCCACTGATCATCGCGCCCCATCATAACGGCCGCATAAAGCACTACGATGACATCCGCCGTGCTTCGTGCCACAGCCCGATTGATGCAGGGATACACACTTCCCCCAGCCTGCCACGGGATCCAGTCGCAGTCAAGATCCTTAGCGCTCTCCTTCCATGGAGAAATGACCATGCGATGCACCGGATGGGTGTGCCACCCACGCATCCTGTCCACAAATTCAGGCCAGGTTTTGGGATCACCGTTGTCAATGACAATCAGCTCGATGCTCTGCTCTTGCCTGGTTTCATATTTCAGACGCATGAGACCCCGCTCAATGCTCACCGTGCCCTTCATGCCCAGGCGCGCCATGTGTTCCTCAATCGCGCGCTTTTCGGCGTCCAGGCATTTTTCAATGTGCTGATGGCTCATGGATGCGCCCACCGTCCGCCAGTGATACAGCACCCTCGGAATATGGACGATTTTGTCTGTTGCTTCGGCGCAGCGGAGGAAAAGCTCATGATCCTGACTGCCGTCAAAGCCCGTGCGGAAACCGCCGATTTTGTCCATCAGGCTCTTTTTGACCACCGTCAAATGGCAGATGTAATTGCCGCTGCGCAGGTCATCGGGGCAGAAATCAGGCTTATAGCTGGGTTCGTAAAAATAAGTGCCTGTTTCATTGACCTTATCCTCATCGGAAAAGATCATCTCCGGCTGATGCTCTGTGATTGCTTTGGCTACACAATACAAAGCATCCGCTGTCAAAAGGTCATCATGATCGCACAAGGCGATCCATTCGCCCTTCGCCATTGCCACAGCCAAATTGCTGTTGCCCGCGATGCCTTCGTTCACTTTCCCATGCACGATGCGGAAGCGCTGATCCCGCTTTTCCAGTGCGTCCAGCGCCGCTTCGGTTTCCGCGGAGGTGCTGGCACCGTCATACAGGCAGGCTTCCCAGTTGGCATAGGACTGGTTGAGCAGTGAATCTGCCAGCGCGTTCAGCAGGTCAGGGCGGGTATTATACACAGGAATCGCCACACTGATGAGCCCTGCTTCCTGCACGGCGGTGTCCATCTTCTGCTTTTCCAGCTCGTCCGCCTTAGGCTCCAGGGTGCGCCACAGCTTATCATACGGCTTCAAAAGGCGATCCTTCAGCTTTTCCAGCCCGCGCCGTCCCGTATACCAAATGCCGTTTCGATGGATATAGCTGGCCACGCGGCCCGTCAATGATGCCATACGTTCCCTCCAGGCCGCCAGCGCAGCCGTTGCTAAAGATTTCTCTTCATTATAGCAAGAAAGCCGTTTTTCTTCAAGACCGCAGACGCTATCGCCAAAGGTCCCGCAGCATTTTTCCTTTTCCGCGGTATAATGATTCCATTCTTTTACAGCTTGGAGATGGCCTCTTCGTTCCGAACAACGACGGATGCATCTGCGGCGCAGGAATCATGTCCATGAAGCACGGCTATGCCGAAATCGGCATCATCCCCATCACCTTTAACGGCATTGAATGCGTGCTGCCGGGACAGCACCTGGGATCATGCGGTCATTGAGCTTTGAATCCGCCACGGGGCATTGCATAACGCCCGAAAAAATGCTACAATAGAAAGGATTTGTTATCTACAGAAGAGGAGCGATCATTGGATGCCAAAGAAAATGTACAAGGTACTGTCCGCCATCATCCGAACGGTGACACCGCGTATGAAAACCACGTGGGAGGAACCCTTTGACGGCGAGGCTTGCGTTTTTGTTGGCAACCACGCAGGTGCCTTCGGCCCCATTGACATGTGCGTGAAGTTTCCCCTGCGGGATCAGTGCTTCACCTGGATGAACGCGGATGTTCTGGATCCCAAGCTGGTGCCGGCTTACGTCCGTCAGGATTATTGGTGGAAGCCCGGCTGCAAATTGGAGCCGCTGTACAATGCCACCCTGCCGTATATGGCTGCGGCGGTGCTTCCGCCCATTTTGCGCCTTGCCCCCACCGTGCCTGTGTATCACGACATGCGAGTGATGACGACCATGCGGCAAAGCATTCGGCACTTGAAGGAAGGTCACCATCTGGTGATTTTCCCTGAGCAGCCCAGCGGATATCAGAGCCATCACGATTGGATCAACACGGGCTTTTTGCAGATCGCACCCATGTATTACAAGGCCACGGGCAAAGTGCTGAAGTTCTACCCTGTCCACCTGGACTACCGCAAGCACACCTTCAAGATTGCCAAACCCATCGCCTTCGATCCCACGCGAACCATCGACGAGCAGACACCTGAGCTGGTAGAAGTGCTGGCTAAGGGATTGCGCGGACAATCATAAAAAAATCCTCAGCCTTTGCAATCATCGGCTGAGGATCTTTTCTTTTCCTTTTGGATTACTTACGCAGCGTGATCACCACATGGCGATTCGGTTCTTCACCCTCGCTGTGGGTATCAACGTTTTCATTAGGCTGCAGGGCGCTGTGAATAATGCGGCGCTCGTAAGGATTCATGGGCTCCAGGCTCACGCGGCGGCCAGTCTTCACGGCGCGGTTTGCCATGCGGTTGGCCAGACGAATCAGGGTGTCCTCACGCTTGGCGCGATAGTTCTCTGTATCCAGCGTCACGCGGGTGTAGCCTTCCTGGCCGCGGTTAACGCGCAGGCTGGTCAGATACTGCAGAGCGTCCAGCGTTTCGCCGCGGCGTCCAATCAGGATGCCCAGGGTATCGCCCGTCATCTTCACGAACACGTTCTGATCCTGGTCGTTGCCAACTTCCACAGCCACTTCCACGCCCATCAGGTGCGTCAGTTCCTTCAGGAAGGACTGTGCGCGGCCTGCAGGAGATTCTGCGTCCACCTGATCATCGGGGATCATGGTAATCACAGGCTTCTCGATGGGCTTTGCAGGAGCCTTGGGCGGCAAAGGCTTCTTTTCCGCCTTAGGTGCTTCCTCGGCGGCGGGCTTGGCAGGCTTTTCTGCCTTGGGAGCCTTGGGAGCCTTCGGAGCAGGAGCCTTGCGCTGCACCGGTGCAGGCTTCGCGGTCGTTTTGGCCTCAGCAGGCTTATTGGCAGGCTTTGCTTCGGCAGCAGGCTTGACTTCTGCTGCAGGCTTCACTTCGGTTGCAGGCTTTGCTTCGGCTGCAGGCTTCACTTCGGCCACAGGCTTGGCGGGTGCGGCGGGCTTAGAAGCGGGCTTCTTATCGCTCAGGGAAGCCAGCAGGTCTTCCTCCGTATCCTTCATGGTCAGGCGAACCTTAGCCTGACGGGAACCAAACAGGCGGAACAGGCCCTTGCTTCCCTCTTCCAGCACTTCAATGGTAACGTCGCTGATGGA
>CAVEUM010000034.1:0-15572 GCA_963618735.1 bacterium
GTAAGAAGCTGCTGGGCTTTGGCGCGGAACTGCAGACCAAGCATGATACCGATGTCGGCAAGGCACTGAAGGATCTTCGCCCGGAGGATCTGACCAAATTCGGCCTGATTCCTGAATTTGTTGGCCGTCTGCCCATTGTGGTAACGCTGGATCAGCTTAACGACGATGCTCTGGTGGAAATCCTCACCACGCCGAAGAACGCACTGTGCAAGCAGTATCAGGCGTTGCTGGACATGGATGGCGTGAAGTTGACCTTCACCCCTGAGGCATTGCGAGCCATGGCTAAACAGGCAATCGAGCGGAAGTGCGGTGCCCGCGGCCTGCGTGCCATTATTGAGGACATCATGCTGGATACCATGTTTGAATTGCCGAATGATAAAACCGTTACGGAATGCCTTATCGATGAGGCAACCGTGAATGGCGGCAAGCCGGAACTGATTCATGGTGCAACGGAAAGCGAAGAAACCGTTTCCTGATTGGATACGTAGAGGGCTGCGAGAAAGAATCTTGCAGCCTTTTTTTGATTGCCCGGGGAAAGGAAAACAGAAACGTGATGAGAATTCGCACTTGTGTTCGCTGTTCCCCTTGCAAAATCTCCCTTCATCCATTATACTGTATACTTGCCGGATTGGATGGATATAGCCGGTTTGCTGTGATTCGCCGATGAATGCCGCGAGTCAGGTTGGAGGATAATATGCCAAGAGCAAAAAAGAAAAAGAATAGTTTGCTGCCGGTGCTGCCTTTGCGCGGGTTGATGGTTTTCCCGCACACGGTGCTGCACTTTGATGTTGGACGTCCCAAGTCCGTTTCTGCCCTGGAGAAGGCCATGATGGAGGATCAGAAGATTTTCCTCGTGGCGCAGATGGATGCTGATGTGGAAGATCCTGAAGTAAAGGACCTCTATACCGTTGGTACGGTGGCATCCATCAAGCAGGTTATGAATCTCCCGGGCAATGCCATTCGTGTGCTGGTGGAAGGCGAAAGCCGCGGCGCGATTATTGCAGTAGCCCAGGACGATCCCTTCCTGCAGGCAGAAGTTAAGGCCTATGAGGACAAGCCGCTGGACGAAAACGACGTGGAGATGAACGCTCTCGTCCGCACCACGCTGGATTATTTCGAGGAATATGCGACGGCTGGCCAGCGTGTGTCTCAGGAAACGGTGAACTCTGTGCGTGAACTGGATGCGCCTGAACAGCTGGCAGACATCATTGCCTCCAATGTGCTGGTGCGCATGGAAGATCGCATGCAGATTCTGTCCCAAATTGATATGAAGAATCGTCTGCAGGAGCTGTGCGGCATTCTGGCGCGGGAAACAGAGCTGGCAGGCATCGAAAAGCAGGTTCAGGCACGGATCAAGAAGCAGATTGAGAAGAACCAGAAGGATTACTATCTCAGAGAGCAGATCAAGGCCATTCAGACGGAACTTGGGGATACCGAGTCAACCGATGTGGACGATCTGCGGGAACGCATGGAAAAGACGCCTCTGAATGAGGAAGCACGTCAGAAGTGCGCCAAGGAGATTGAACGCCTGAGCCGCATGACGCCCGGCACGCCGGAAATCGGTGTCAGCAGAACCTACATCGAGTGGATCCTCGATTTGCCCTGGGGGAAGACGACGGAGGACAATCTGGATCTGAAGCGTGCACGGAAGGTGCTGGCAGAGGATCACTATGGCCTGGACAAGGTCAAGGAACGCATTATCGAGTATCTTGCGGTTCTGAAGATGAAGCAGGACATGAAGGGGCCGATTCTGTGCTTCGTAGGCCCGCCTGGTGTGGGCAAAACATCCATTGTTCGCGCTATTGCCAAGGCTGTAGGACGCAAGTTCGTCCAGATGTCTCTTGGCGGCGTGCGGGATGAGGCTGAAATCCGCGGCCATCGCCGCACCTATATCGGTGCCATTCCCGGACGGATTATCGCAGGTATGAAGCAGGCAGGCACCATGAATCCGGTGTTCCTCTTTGATGAAATCGATAAGATGAGCAGCGACATGCGGGGCGATCCTGCCAGCGCTATGCTGGAAGTGCTGGATGCGGAGCAGAATGATGCTTTCCGCGATCATTACATGGAGCTGCCCTTTGACCTGAGCAAGGTTATGTTCATCACGACTGCTAACTCGATGGATACCATCCCTGCACCCTTGCTGGATCGTATGGAAATCATCGAAGTTCCTTCCTATACAGAGGAAGAAAAGCTGCAGATTGCCAAGCGCCACCTTCTGCCGAAGCAGATTCAGGATCACGGCATGCAGCCGAAGGCAGTCCGCATGAGCGATAAGGTGCTCCGCGAACTGATTGAAGGTTACACCCGTGAGGCAGGCGTCCGCACGCTGGAACGCACCATCGCCAAGGTGGTTCGCAAGGCTGCGGTTACCATGCTGGATACAGGTGTGACGGATGTCACCGTGACCAGCGCCGTGCTGAAGGATTATCTGGGAGCTGTACGCTTCATGCGGGAGAAGCCGGAGAAGGAACCTCGTGTGGGCGTGGTGAATGGCCTCGCTTATACCACGGTTGGCGGCGAAATGCTGGAAGTCGAATGCGCTGTGATGCCCGGCAAGGGCACCCTGCAGCTGACAGGCCAGCTTGGCAGCGTGATGAAGGAATCCGCAGAAGCGGCGTTCACCTGGGTTCGTGCCCATAGCAGGGATCTTGGACTGAAGGACGATTTCTACAAGGATAAGGACATTCATATCCACGTGCCCGAAGGCGCGGTGCCTAAGGATGGCCCGTCTGCCGGCGTAACCATGACGACTGCGCTGGTCAGCACCCTGACGAACATCCCTGTCCATCAGGACGTTGCCATGACGGGAGAAATCACCCTCCGCGGACGGGTTCTTCCCATTGGCGGCCTGAAGGAAAAGAGCCTGGCCGCTTACCGTGCAGGCATTAAGACGCTGGTGATTCCGAAGGAAAACACCAAGGATCTGGAAGAAATTCCACCCCATGTGCTGAGCCGGTTCCGCATTGTAACGGCTGAGCAGATTGAAGATGTATTGACGACTGCGCTGACGGCAATGCCAGCGAAGGAGAATGACCAGAGTGGAAATTAAAACGGCAGAATTCATTACTTCCATGGCAAGTTACGGCGATTTTGCTGGACGCGGTCTGAAGCAGATTGCTGTGGTTGGCAAGAGCAATGTGGGTAAGAGCAGTCTTATTAACTGCCTTTGCCGCCGCAACAAGCTTGCACGCACCAGCTCAACCCCGGGAAAAACGCGCCTGATTAACGTTTTTCAGCTCAACGGTGAAGAAGGATTTCATCTGATTGATTTGCCCGGCTATGGCTTTGCCCGTGTTGATAAGCAGGAGAAGGCACGCTGGGGTCAGATGATGCAGGATTACTTTGAGAAGGCTGAAGAACTGCAGCATGTGTTTTGCCTGGTGGACATCCGTCATGATCCTACCGAGGATGACAAGACCATGAACACGTTCCTTCGGCAGATGGACATCCCGTTTACGGTGATTGCGACCAAGACGGATAAGATCAGTCGAGGTGCTCGCCAAAAACAGCTGGCACCCATTTGCCGCAATTTGCTGGTGCAGCCGTGGGAAGTGATCTGCTTCTCCAGCGAGGATCGCACGGGTCGTGAAGAGCTTCTGCAGAAGATCGAAGAAGTCCTTGCAGACGAAGAAACGGCAGAGTAAAATCAGCATCAGCATGGCAATATGAAAGTTTTGCGGTGCAAAGATTGGATAAAATCACGGAATTGGGCATATTCCGTGATTTTTTCTCTTGCGTCAAAGGGAAAACGGTTGTATAATCTCAATCCATGGAAGGGGCTATAGAAAAGTTGCCTTGCTAGGGATTCGTGGCGGCAGGCAATGGGTTCTGTTGCGCTTTCTTTCCCTTGCACAGGGAAGAAAACGGTACGTCGTGTGGAGGCGGAGACACATCCAGTGGAGGAGCTTGATACCTTTGTGGGGCTCGAGTGCCGTTAACAGCCATTTTCAACTGGCAAAGTGGAAAAACTGCATGCGTCAGTGGAAATTACGCAATCTGCGCCTCAACGCCTTTGCTTCGATACGCTTTTCGGAGCGATGAGCGCACGTAGGAAAGCTCTGCCTGGGTGATGCCGTGAAGTAGGCTAGTGCATCATGCCATTACATATGCATCGGAATGATCATTGAGGAGGATCTGTCATGAAACTGGTAAAGTGCCCGCGTTGTGAACTGAATTATATCACGGAAAGTGAGAAGTATTGCAAGATCTGCCTTCGCGAAATGAAGGGCGAGACGCCGAAGGAAGAAGTAGAGCTGTGCAGCATCTGCAATGAATCTCCTGTGCTGCCTGGACGTGATGTTTGCCTGTTCTGCCTTCGTGAGATGGGCGGCGATGACGGCCATGATAACAGCGAGTCTGCGGAGGGCGAGGAGCGCGCAGATGCTTCCGACATGTCTTCCATGGATTCTGTGAGCGGCATGGATGAAATTATTCCGGAGATCGAGGATGACATTCCTTCTCAGGAGTACGGCGAAATTGCCAATGAGTTGAGCCTGGAAAGCGTCCGCGAGGATGAGGAAAACCAGGAGAATGAAGACGAGGAAGAAGACGATCGGTAATTCCTGAGCTATTGGTCGCCTTTAAGAAGGGAAGCATGCATGCGACTGTTTGCTATCGGTGATCTGCATTTGCCTGGCGGCGAGGAAAAACCCATGGACGTCTTTGGGACGCAGTGGGAAAACCATATGGAGCGCATCAGTAAAGACTGGCGGGAAAAAGTACAGCAGGATGATGTGGTGCTGATTCCGGGAGACATCTCCTGGGCCATGCAGCTCCGCGCTGCTGTACCCGATTTGGAATTGATTGGCCAACTGCCAGGCAGGAAAGTGCTGCTGAAGGGCAACCATGATTACTGGTGGAATGCAATCAGTCAGGTACGCGCCCATCTGCCGGAGGGCATGTATGCCATTCAGCATGACGCGATTGAAACGGATGCGGCAGTGATTTGTGGCACCCGCGGATGGCTTCTCCCGACGGCAGAAGCAGGGCAAACACCGGAGGATGAAAAGATCTTCCATCGGGAGCTGATGCGTCTGCAGCTCTCTATTGAAGCGGCCATGGCCATCAAAGGGGACAAGCCACTGGTTGTTATGACCCATTTTCCGCCCTTGTTCGAGGCAGAAAAAAGCACCCCTGTGACGGAGCTGCTTGAGCAGTATCCGGTGCACACGGTCGTGTACGGACACCTTCATGGTGCAGGCATCCGCGCAGGCTTTAACGGCATTTGGAACGGGATTCGGTATCAGCTGGTATCCTGTGATGCGCTGGATTTCCACTTGGCGGAGGTTGAACTGGCGAGGATGAATGGGGACGAAAAACTCGGATAAAAGAATAGATCGCACGGCAATCAAGCAGTGGTTGCTGCCTGAAATCCATAATGCTCTATCTGCGGTTCAGAACGCCTTCGAAACGCGTTTTGCCTGACGGATGGACATTATGGATTTTGTCTTCTATTCAGTAATCATTGACAGAAAAAGCACTTCATCATATAATCAAAGAGTATACTTCGGGTAAGTATGCACTATGAAATGATGAATTATGATTAGATCAATCCGGCGTAAAGGAGGCAAGCAGCGTGAAACGCAGAAGGAAGGATCGCAACAAGAAGAGCAAACTGCGTAGTCTGAATGGCTGGCTGCATAGCGTGGATGCGCGCTGTACGTTTGTAGTGCTGATCAGCAGCCTGGTATTGTATGCGTTGTTTGTTGCAGTTAGCGCGCCTGAACGGTATGATGTGCAGGTGGGAACGATCTCGCGCTATACCATCACTGCAACCAAAGATGTGGTAGATGAACTGACCACGGAGGATCGCCGTGATGCGGCAGCGGAAGCGGTGGAGCCTACCTATCATTTGCAGGAAGGCGTTAGCGAAGGAGTCATGGTCTCTATTGCGTCTACCTTTGAGGAGATGCGTACAGTTCAGCAGTATGGCTTGACACTCAGACAGGATGACGAAGAGGGGACAGACACCCGTACTCGTACCTTCACGGACAGTGAGCTTGAATATGCCAAAGGCTTGCTGAAAAACTTCAGCCTGAGCAATTATCAGCTGACAACCTTGCTTCGCACCACGACGGAAGACTTTGACACCATGGTGACCACTGTGTCAACAGCTGTAGAAAATGCCCTGAATACAACCATTCGTGAAGGCCAGGTCAGCCAGACGATTCAGACGATTTTGCAGATTGTGGGTTACAGGGTGGAAACGTCCCTGTACCAGAATATTGTTCCGACGGTTCTGCGCACCTGTGTTCAGCCGAACATGGTGATTGAGCAGGAGGCTACAGAGCAGTCTCGGGAAAAGGCCAGAGAATCGGTCGAGCCAGTCATGTATCTGCAAGGACAGAACATCGTGCTGGAAGGTGAACGCGTCACTGCAAGCGAAGTTGCGGTGATTGAGGCACTGGGTCTGTTGGACGACAACACCATCGACTGGAACATTTATCTGGGCACAGCAATGCTGCTGCTAATCACCATTTGCGTGATGGTCGTGCTGATGAAACTTCTGGTGCCCTACATTCTGCATGATTTGCGGCGACTGTCCGTACTCATGGTGGTGCTGTGTGTTACCACGGGATTGTGCGCCATTTCCGTTAAGTTTATAGGCGTTTATCTGGCACCTGTTGCCATGGGAATAATGCTTCTGACGGCGCTTCTCGGCGCACCGATGGGCGTGGTGGGCACGGTGACGCTTGCCATGCTGGCCTCGTCCCTGATTCTTAGCAACAGCACATCCTACACGACTGAGCTGGTGTATGTGATGCTGACCACAGTGGTCAGCGGCATCATGTCAGTATTTTTCCTGAAGGGCAAACCTCAGCGTGTTCGGGTCATTTTGTGCGGCTTTGTGGTTGCCTTACTGAATATGCTGATCATGTTTGCTGTGGGGCTCATGACGTCCACCAACATGACAATCGCTACAGCAAATACGCTTATGTGCGTTGGAAACGGCATTGTCAGCGGCATTCTGGCAGTGGGACTGCAGCCTGTGATTGAAACGCTGTTCAATTTGGCTACACCCAGCAAGCTGCTGGAGCTTGGCAATCCCAATCAGCCCCTGCTGCGCCGACTGCTGCTGGAAGCGCCAGGTACCTATCATCATTCAATTATTGTGGCCAATCTGGCGGAAGCCGCTGCTGAAAAGATTGGCGCCAATCCGCTGATGGCGAGAACGGGTGCGTATTTCCACGATATCGGCAAGCTGAAGCGTCCCCTTTATTTCAAGGAAAACCAAATGGGGGATAACCCACATGACCGCACGGATCCCTACGTGTCTGCGGCTATTGTGACCACCCATACCCGCGACGGCCTTCAACTGGCGCAGAAGTATCATCTGCCGCTGGAAATTCAGCAGATTATTGTGGAACATCACGGCGATACGCCTGTTATGTTCTTCTACCACAAGGCGTTACAACAGGCGGATGGAAAACCTGTGGATATCGCGGACTTCCGCTATGACGGAACCCGTCCGTCTACCAAGGAAAGCGCCATTGTTATGCTGGCAGATACCATTGAGGCGGCTGTGCGCTCGATGCCTGATCCTACGCCGCAGGCGATTGAAAAATTCATTCGCAAACTGGTGCAGGGCAAGCTGGACGACGGTCAGCTGAACAATTCTCCTTTAACCCTTAAGGATATCGACGGTATTTGTGAGGCATTTGCCACGGTGCTGAATGGCGTGTTCCACGAGCGCATTGAGTATCCCAGCGTAGAGGTGCCGAAGCGCAGTTTCTTCGATCATCCTGCTCAGCAGGAAGAGAAGCAAAAGACGGATACGCAGCAGGCAGAGAGCAAGCCTGCCAACGAAAAGGCGGAAGCAAAAACAGAAGCCGTCCAGGAGACGTCTAAGGGCGGAGAAGCAAAACAGGAGGAAAAAGCATGATTCTGCTCTGGCAGATGGATGTATCGGTAGATCCTCAGCTGATTACGCTGATGCAAACTGCGGCGGACTGCGCTTTGCTGCAGGAAGGGGTGACCCGACCTTGCGCAGTCAGCGTCCGACTGTGTGATGATGAAGAAATTCATGAAATCAATCGTGACCATCGTCAGGTAGACCGAGCAACGGACGTTTTGTCCTTCCCGACGATCAACTATCCCAAAGGAATTACGGCAGGACATGCGGATAAGCTTCTTCGACAGGAACTGGATGACGAAGTGGACGCCTGCATGCTGGGCGATTTGATTCTGTCCGTGCCGCACATTTATGCTCAGGCGGAGGAATATGGTCATTCGCCTATGCGGGAAGCGGCCTATCTGCTGGTGCATGGCATTTGTCACCTGATGGGCTATGATCATATTGAGCCGGATGACCAAAGGAGCATGAGAGCCATGGAAGAAAAAATTCTTTCCGCGGTGGGAATGAGCCGTGATGGCGAACAGTCCGTGACGGATGAAACGTTGTTGGGACTGGCAAGAGAAGCCATGAAGCGTAGCTATTCACCGTATTCACATTTTGCAGTCGGCGCAGCGTTGCTGTGCGCAGATGGCCGCATTTATCAGGGATGCAACATTGAAAATGCCTCCTTCGGTGTAACGAACTGCGCAGAACGTACCGCGCTGTTCAAGGCAGTGAGCGAGGGCGCGCGGGAGTTTACTGCTATTGCCATTGCGGCAGAAAGTGCGGCACCATGGCCCTGCGGCGTGTGCAGGCAGGCACTGAATGAATTCGCTCCGAACATCCGTGTTCTTGTAACATGGGGAGACGGACAGAAAGACGAAATGAACCTGAAGCAGCTTTTGCCCCATGGATTTGGCGCGGCAGAGCTGGATGGCAAGGCATACTGAGGAGGAAAAACATGGAACAGAATCATTTCCATTCGGGGTTTATCACCATCGTGGGACGTCCGAATGTTGGCAAGTCAACCCTGATGAACGCTATGGTGGGCGAGAAGGTGGCCATCGTGTCCAATCGCCCGCAGACGACCCGCAATCGCATCATGGGCGTGATGACCCGTGATGATTGGCAGATGGTCTTCCTGGATACCCCTGGCATTCATCATCCCAGAACCCGCCTGGGCGAGTACATGATGCAGTCTGTAAAGGATGCCATGGACGGTATGGATGGTGTGCTGGTGCTGGTCGATGCCACGCAGGTTGGCGAGCAGGACCGCGCTATCGTGAAGGAAATGTCTGAAAAGAAGGTGCCGAAGCTGCTGGCGCTGAACAAGATTGACTTGCTGGCACCTGAAAAGCTGCTGACGCTCATTGCTTCCTTTGCAGACCTGTCCTACGATGCCATTGTGCCAATCAGTGCAAAGACAGGCGATGGTCTGGAGGATCTGACCAAGGCGCTGGTAAAGGGTCTGCCTGAAGGCCCCAAATATTTCCCGGATGATATGATGACGGATCAGCCTGAGCGACAGATTTGCGCTGAGATGATCCGCGAGAAGGCCTTGCTTCACCTTCGTGATGAAGTTCCCCATGGCATTGGTGTTGAGATGATGGCCATGAACAAGGAAAATGACGATTTCATGGAAATTCATGCCACCATTTATTGTGAGCGTGAGGCGCACAAGGGCATCATCATCGGCAAGCATGGCGCAATGCTGCAGACCATTGGCAGCGAAGCCCGTGCAGATATTGAACAGCTCCTGGGCATGCATGTGAACCTGAAGCTCTGGGTCAAGGTTCGCCCCGACTGGCGTAATCGCATGGATGACCTTCGCACGCTGGGGTACGAAAAGTAAGCAGGATGGAGTGCCCATCGGATAGGGGACACCATTTCACAAATGAAAAAAGACGATGATCTGATGAGAGGTCATCGTCTTTTTCATTACGCGCCGATAGAAAATCATTCGTGATCCAATGCATGCGCAAGGAAAGATTCCAGCGTGTAGGCAGCAGCTTCTTCGTCTGTCAGGTGATGCGCAAAATCTGCCCGCGTGCCTTCCGCACCGCTGCCTGCGGAATGATATTCACCATAGAACATGGTTTCGTGAGCTGCTGGCTTATCCCAGTCATGGAAGCCTTCGGGCTTGATGTGTGAGCCCATTTCGCATTCGATAAACACCGTCTTTGCGTAGTTGCGCCAAGGACGGCCAAGATACACGCTGTGCTCGGGGATGCCCTCGCCGGTTAAGCGGCAATGATGGAATACGTAGCCGTATTTCTGGCCTTCGGGCGTGGATGCGGCGGAAAGGTAGCTCTCGTAAGGCATGGAACGATCTTCCCGGCCGTCTACACTGCGGATTTCACATTGCTCAAACCAGGCCGCTGCACCGCCAAAGATAAAGTCAACATCGCCGGCAATCAGACAGTCGCGGTACACATGACGCTGGGGCGTGCGCGGGGTAAACTGCTTGGGGCCGATAAAGCCGTTTTTCTGAATTTCCTTCGGCGGCAGAGGGGCTGTGAACAGGGTGTCCTGATGCCCAAGCAACGCGCAATGCTCTGATAGAAAATTATCCGCGTCCACGTAAAGCGCTATGGCCTGGCCGACAGCCTCACGGGGTGCGGCATCGTTTTCCACAGTCAGGTTGCGAAGCGTCACATGGGGCGCGTCAATGAGCAGGGTGGCAGTGCGGAAAGTGCCGCGATTCATGCCGTCAGGCAGCACCTCCTTGGCACCGTCTCCAAAAACGACTTTGGTCTGTTCTGCTCCGGAACCTTCCAAAATGGTGTTGGCACGGGACAGCACGACCTTCTCGCGATAGATTCCGGGTGCCAGATGAATGCAGGCAGGCAGCGTATCATCTGCAGGAAGAAGTGCAATAGCCTTGCTGAGCGTATCGATATCTGTATTGGGGACAACGGAAATGGTAACCATGGGGAACGCCTCCTTAGCTTCGCATTTCGCTGGGCGCCATGCCGAAACGCTTCTTGAAAGCACGGCGGAAGGTAGTGGAATTGTTGTATCCAAGCTCCAGGTACAGGGAAGACAAATTGCAGTCAGGCTCTTTCAGACGGCGTGCCGCCTCATTCAGCCGCAGGTTTTCCAGATAGACGGAGAAGTTTTGTCCCGTCTTGTTCTTGAACATGTGGGACAGGTAACTCTCGGAAATGTTAAACCGATCGGACAGCTTCGCCAGGCACATGGACGGGTCTGTGTAATTTTCAGTGAGGTAACGTTCGATTTCAGGCACGGGGTCGGACGGCTCTGCCGCACGGGTGAAGAAGTCACAAAGTGCCAGCGCAGTGCTTTCCAATTGCGGGAAGCTCAGTTGCTCACTCAACTGCCGATCCAGCTGCCGAAGCTGCTCCTGCTCCTCATCGCTTTGCACCGTATTGATGAGGAAGCGAGACTTCAGCAGGGTATTCTTCAGGTCAGAAAGAAGCAGGGTCAGCAGCGGCATAGACAAAGAACGTTCCTCGATATTTTCGCGATGAATCAGCGCGAACATCTCAGTCACCTGCTGCTTGTTGCCGGTGGTGATGAAGTGCTGCAGTTTAGCGGAAATCTCGATGGGATAATACCAGGAACCAGTGTCCTTATGGATCATCTCATAGGGGAGGAAGATGTGATGCTTGGCCGTATACCGCGCGGCGGTACGCGCCTGCTCATAAGATTCCCACAACTTCTGCGATTCCGTGCATTTCTCTCCGACGCCAGCGTAGAACCAGATGCCGTACTTTTCTACCAGCTCATTATGAAGTTCCACTACTCGGTGCTGCAGATCCATCAACGGGTCGGATTCGGCATTTTGGTCAAAGGCTACCAGCACCACAATGGAGCGGTCAGACATGTTGTAGAAATAGACAGGATGCGTTGTGGCAAGCGACTTTGCAATGCCCTCGGTCAGCAGATCATGGGCTGTATCAAGGTTCAAGTCACTTTCAGACTGGACGTTTGCCACGCAGTACAGGACGTAGAAATCCAGATTGCCTGTTAGCCCAAGGAAGGACATGATGTACTCAAACTCCGCGGCGGACTGCACATGACCAGACATCAACTGGCGTACATAGGCCGAGCAAACGGCAGGCTTCTGCGCGTCGATTTCCCGCTGAAGCTCCGCATTGTCGCCTTCTGCCTTGCGAAGCTGGGTATCAAGCTGCTGATAGGGTTCCATGTTGCGCCGCACAAGGAAAATCACAATGACGATACCGCCCAGCACCGCCAGCGTGAAAATAATGGCGAAGGCAAGATCATAATTGCTCAGCGTTTCGCTGCAAAGGGCATCAGGAATCAGCAGGGTGTAGCGCCAGCCGTTGCTTCCTTCCTGGTAGAGCGCCTTTGAGTTGGCCAGAGAAGTGATACTGCCGCTGGAAAGATCAGCAGCGAGCAGAGCATGCAGCTCTTCAGGCACAACATCGCTTATGGCTGTAGCACCATCAAAGGCGGTGAAGCTTCCATTTTCAATTTTGAACTGCGCTGTACCGTCAGCGGAGGAAACGTAAATGCTCACACGCTGATCCCAACCAGGCAAAAGCGTTTGCACCACCTTGGAGGGAACAAGCTCGAACCAAATGACGGCAGGAACGCTGCGGCTGGTCAGTGTGTCGATATTCTGCAGGAAAATGGCACTGCCTGCCAAACCGGTATAGTCCGCCGTTGAGACAACCTTGATGTTTTTCCCAGCGGTGGAAATGAGATCCATCCAGGAGTCAAAATTTCCTGCGGTGTAGCTCTTGTAGGAGTCATAATACTGGTTGACCTCGGTGAACTGACTGCCGGAAATGACATAGCCGGAATTTTGCAGGTAAATGTGACTTTCACTGATCGGTGCCTTCAAAAGAAGGTACGATCTGGGGGAGAGGTACTTCATAACCTCATAGGCAGTATAGATGTAGCCGCTTTCCTCCATTCCGCCCATGTTGACAAAACGGACAAAGGTAGAGTCTGTCAACAGCTGACGGGTATAGATATCCACAGTATCCATCACGTCATCCATATCACCAACAGATACATTCAGACGGGCAGACTGCTGCTGCCAGAAATTTTCACGGGCATTGTTGGTGGTATTCATATAGAAGAAAA
Source organism: bacterium (assembly GCA_963618735.1). Classification (GTDB taxonomy): domain Bacteria; phylum Bacillota; class Clostridia; order Christensenellales; family Aristaeellaceae; genus CAKUFA01. Next base: position 12,917 of record CAVEUM010000034.1, read on the forward strand.
ACACCAGCGCCAGGCAAATCAGCAGAAAAATACTATAGGTCACCACAAGGTAGAGCTTTGCTGAGGACGACTGCTCACCCTGCTTCGGTTTTGCGGTCAGGAATTGCTTCTTCAACTCAGGATCATCCTTTCGGTGATGGTACTTGAGGAGCAAAATCTCTATCAAAAGAGAAAAAAGAAGATGAAACAGCCAAAGCAGAGCAGCACACAATAGTCTTGTCAGTCATGCTTTGACAATTCAAAAGAACGACTTCACACATGGAATCTTTTAACGGATTCCTCTTAACCTATTTTACCACAAAATGACGATATTTCAAGGGCTTCAGACCGGGAACGTACAATTCTTGCGCGCTTGAATCGCCTGTTATCCAAAGAAAAGGACGCCTTGGACAAATCTTGTTTCTTGTTTTCAGGCGCTGCACATGGTATGATTCAATCATCCGAAGGGGCAGAAAAGCTCCGAGTAAAATGAAAAGGGAGGAACCAATCATGAAAAAATTTCTTTCCCTCATGTTGGCTCTGATGCTGTGCGTGGGTCTTGTGCCCGCTACGCTCGCCAGCGCCAGTGCTGATGTCGAAAAGCCCAGCAAGATCACCATCTTCGTGGATGGCACGGTTTTCACTGAGGCCAATGCACAGGACAAGTTCGAAGCCCGTTGGGAAGAACTGACCGGTATCGATCTGGAGATCATCCAGCCCGACCATGACGCTTATTATGATGTGCTGCAGCAGCAGATCGCATCCGGCGACTGGCCTGATGTCATGATCCTGTCTTCTACCTACTATTCTGCATACGCTTCCGAAGGCGTGCTGTGGGACATGACCGATGCTTGGGAAAACAGCGAGACCAAGAACAGCGGCCGCTTCACTGGCGACAGCGTTATCGAAGGTCTGAAGATCGATGGCCGTCTGTACGGCTTTGCTGATTCCCGCGGCGGCGGCACCGTGACCTACGTGAAGAAGGCTTGGCTGGATGCCGTTGGCATGGAAGCTCCTACCACCTGGGAAGAGTATTCCGCTATGTGCGATGCTTTCGTGAACAACGATCCTGACGGCGACGGCGTGAAGGACACTTATGCTCTGACCGCTGCTGGCTTCGTGGGCACTGAAGCTCCCTACATCAACTATCTGCCTGAGTTCTACCAGGATGCTTATCCTTCCTTCTATAAGAACGCCGACGGCGTGTGGGTTGATGGCTTCACCGAACCCGCTATGGAAGCTGCTCTGGCTCGCCTGAACGAGGGCTACACCAAGGGCTGGATCGATCCTACCACCCTGACCAATGGTACCAAGGATTGCCGCAACAAGTTCTATGACAACACCACTGGTGTGTTCACCTACTGGTCCGGCACCTGGGCAACCAACCTGAAGAAGAACCTGATCAACAACGGTGTGGACGGCGAACTGGTGGCTCTGGCTCCTCTGGAAGGCTGCCCCGCTTACATCGACCGTACGCCTCCCGTCTGGGCAATCTCTTCTACCTGCGAGAATCCTGAAGGCGTCTTCAAGTACTTCATCGACACCATCCTGGATGGCGGCGACATGCAGTTCCTGTGGACCTATGGTGTGGAAGATGTGCACTGGAGCACCAAGGCTGAAACCGTGTGCGACAACACCTATGAAGAAGGCCAGTTCCACATGCTGGAGAGCCTGGAGATCCCCGGAACCCAGTACACCAAGCATCACACCGATCCTGTAAGCTCTCTGGGCCAGTTTGCTGATGGCTACTACAACCCCATCAACGAGATCGTGCAGCCTGAGAACCTGGAATCCAACCAGCTGTTTGCAGCAAACAGCCGTCCCGCAACCATCGTTCCTTCTACGGATGAGATGAGCACCTACAACGGCGACCTGACCACCCTGAAGAACGAGCTGATCGCAAAGGTGGCTATGGGCGAACTGACCTATGAAGAGGCCATGACTCGCTTCGCCAATGAAGGCCAGGCTTGGTCTGATAAGATCGTTGCCAGCCTGAACGCCCTGAACTAATCCATTACGCCCTGCCGATGTTCATTGGCTTCGGGTATCTCGTTGGGGAGGAGCAATGGAAACGTTGCTCCTCCCTCCAACGACGTCTGTACTTCATTCCATTAAAGGGGAGGTCGTCGCATGGTCGCTGCACGCAGTGATATTCACAAGAAGCCCGTCGGCCCGCGAATCAAGAAATATGCCGGTTTCTACGTGCTGTTTCTGCCGGTTCTCGTGTTCCTGATCGTTTTCCACTATCTGCCCATGTTTGGCATCTACTTCGCTTTCACCAAGTATACGATCATTAGGGATCCTGTATGGGTGGGGCTGAAGAACTTTGAACGTCTTTTCTCCATGCCGAATTTCTGGAATGCGTTCTACAACACGCTGGAGCTGAGTGTTGTCAAGCTCCTGCTGACGACCGCATTCTCTGTCATTCTTTCCTTGTTGCTGAACGAAATGGTAAACATCCACGCCAAGAAGACGGCGCAGACCATCATCTACCTGCCGCACTTCATGTCCTGGGTTGTTACCGCATCCGTTTTCCAGTTGATCCTTTCTCCCTCTACGGCTGGTCTGGTGAATCAGATCCTGATCAGCATGGGCGTGACGGATCAGGGTATCTACTTCCTGGGCAGCTCCCAGTGGTGGAAGACTGCCTACTACATCATTAACATCTGGCATGATA
>CAVEUM010000035.1:0-14220 GCA_963618735.1 bacterium
CCTTCCGCTACTTCAACGAAAAGACCAACCATTGGGAAGTTGAGGGCGGTGACTACCAGATTCACATTGCCGCCAGCGCGGAGGACATCCGCTTGACGGGAACCCTCCATGTGCAGGGCACGAACGCGCCTGACCCCTACGCGGGCAAGGAGCTGCCCTCCTACCGCAGCGGCAAGATTGCGAACGTGTCCGACGCAGAGTTCGAGCAGCTGCTGGGTCACAAGCCGCCCCAGAAGATGTGGGATCGCAAGGCACCCCTTGGCATGAACGACACTGTCCGCCAAATGGTCTACGCGAAGAATCCCATCTGCCGCGCGGTGGCCAGGTATCTGGGCAAGCAGGTGGATAAGTCCGTGGTCAACGGCAAGCCTGATTTGAACATGCTCTTCATCTACAACATTCCCTTCCGCGGCATGGCGAAGATGATGAACGGCATGGTCAGCATGAAGATGGCACGGAGCATCATGACCATCGCCAACGGCCATTTCTTCAAGGGTGTCGGCGGACTGATTCATGGCTTCTTCCATCGGCCGAAACTGAAATAAGGAGAGGAATCGACCTATGACATTTTGGAAAAACTTCACGGCGAAGCATCCCAAGCTCGCCCAGTGGATCCGCGAGGGCGGCCTGTTCGTTATCGTCTCCAACGCCATTACGGTGCTGAAATATTTCATGCTGCAGTTCCTGCCCAACCTTTTCCAGGGCTTGCCCCTCATCGATTTCGGCTGGCCGGGCATTGACATGACCCTCTTTGGCGAAACCTTCAAGTGGAACATTTTCGGCTACGACGTTGCACACGGCGGTCTGCCGTACCTGTGCGCCTACATGGTGGCCATGATCGTCGGCGAGTGCATGAACTTCCCCATCCAGAAGTTCTGGGTGTTCCGCAGCAAGGGCAACACGGGCAAGCAAATCGCCTGGTATGTGCTGGCCTTCTGCATCATCACCTGCATTGTGAACTCCATCAACTGCATCTGGGTGGCCGTTGCCGGCAAGTTCGTGCCCGACTGGGTGTACAACATCGGCACCACCGTCCTCAACGGCGGCGTGTCCATGGTGATCTTCTTCTTCGTGAACAAGATCATTTTCCCCAGCAAGGCGGAAGAAGAAAAAGCGTAAAAATCGGATAAAAAGAAGCGGCTGTTGCAAATGCGTGTTTGCAATGGCCGCTTTTGCTTTGCGTCTTTGGGGGAGTGAAGAAAATTTGTAAAGCAAATATGACTCGACATTGAATGTGTCCATCACCCAAAAAAACCGACCTTGCCCCGTTTGCAATCCGGAGCAAGGTCGGCTTTTAAGAGCATCCAATAATACTGTTTTTTAAGGGGAATTCTTTTTGTACTTTACCGTACCTCACTGCTGACGGTCAATCCATCGGCATTTTCATTCAGCGTCGCCTGCAATTCCTTCAGACGGTTGATGCGGCCTTGCACGCGATGTCCGGTGAGAGCATGGGAGCGGTAACGATCAAACAGGGCGCGCACGCCCATGGTTACGGGGAGCGCTGCCCAGAAGCCTGCCGCGGTGGCCACGGCGCCGCCTACACCCATGGCAACGCCGCTCTTGACCATGCGGTACGCGCCGTCTTTCACGCCGCTTTTGCCGCTCTTGCGGCCAAGAATCACTTTGCTGCCTTCGGTGGCGGCAATCATCACAAAGGGCAAGGCGGTGCAGGCGGAAGAGGTCAGTTCGGTGAGCACATCCGTTTCTTCCAATAAACCTACATCGACGGCTAACTCATCCACATAGGTCAGCCCCACGGCCAGCGAGTCTACGACCGTGTCGTGCTGACGCTTTTTGTATTCGGCTACGATTTCTTCATAAGTCTTCATGGAAAAGCTCCTTATTACTTGAAGAGATTCAGAATGGTGACCAACACCCATGACCCTGCAATAATGGATACAAGAATAGTCAACTGGGTGATCAGATTCTGCTGCTTCTTGCTCTGCTCTTTCTCCTTGGAAGGCTTGGCGTTCAGCTTCGCCTCCATGGCGGAAAGACGACGGTTGATGTCGTCCAGGCGGCGATCTATGTCCCGCTGAGTTTCCAACAGGGTGGTCTCCTGCGCTTCCTGCTCGCTTTGCAGGCGCTGTGCTGTTTGATCCTGCTCGGTGCGGAGAAGCTCAACCTCCTTGCGCAATCGGCCCTGATCGTCGCACAGTCCCTCGGCAACCAGCGTCATTTCTGATGTGAACTCCTCAATCAGCTGCTCCGTGCTGTCGCCCTTCACGACCTTCAGGGCACTATTCCATAACTGGCGCGGGCGGCTCGGAGTCTTCTGCTCTTCTGACACGTGGTCATCCCTCCTTTGAATCATTATATCACAAAATGCGGCGACTTGCACACCGCATGTACCAAAGCACTGCATCTGTGGTGCACAGGACTCAAAATCATAACGTTCGGGAGACGAGATTTCTTCCCATCAAGCATCCTGACACTTGATGGCATGGCAGATGCGGGAAGAAAGAAGCCAAATAGCCCATGGAAAAAACCGAACAATTTTTTCAAAAAGCCCTTTCATCATTCGAGAAAATGTGTTATAATGCGCCTGTTAGCATTTTTTTGGAGGAGTAGACCGCCGTGGAAAAGATTCGCCGCAATGAGCGCATGAGCGCCATGATGAAGATTCTTGCTGATACACCGAACCACATCTTTACGCTTTCTTATTTCTGCGAGATGTTCGGTGCTGCCAAATCGACCATGTCTGAGGATATTGACATCCTGCGAGATGTGGTGAAGACCTTCGGCCTGGGCGAATTGGAAACCGTGACGGGCGCGGCAGGCGGCGTCCGCTATCGTACGAAGGTGACAAAGAAGAACGCCATCGAGTACGTGCAGTCCCTGTGCGATGATTTGAGCGGCAAAGAGCGTGTGCTTCCCGGCGGATTCCTGTATTATTCGGACATCCTTTCCAACCCGGAGACTGTCCGCCGCATGGGCGCCATTCTGGCCACGGCCTATTACCATGAAGCACCGGATTTCGTGCTGACCATGGAAACCAAGGGAATTCCCGTGGCACTGGCAACGGCCAACGCCCTGGGCGTGCCGCTGGTGATTGCCCGCCATTCCTCCCGTGTGTATGAGGGCAGCGCGGTGAACATCAACTACGTGTCCGGCTCCTCCCACTCCATTGAGACCATGAGCCTGAGCCGCCGCGCGGTGCAGGAAGGCCAGAAGGCACTGATTGTGGATGACTTCCTCAAGGGCGGCGGAACGGCCAAGGGCATGGTGGATTTGATGCATGAATTCAACGTCACCGTGGTAGGCATGGCCTTTGTTATGGAAACGATTGCTCCTGAGAAGAAGCGCGTCAGCGGCGAAAAGGCGCTGATGACCCTGGAAATTACCCCTGAAGAGGATGGCAATGCAGTGATTCGTCCTGCCGCATGGCTGGCAGAAGAGCTGGACTGAAAAAGCGAAAGCAAATAAGATTGCGCGAGAGGGGCTTCGGCTTCCTCTCGCGATTTCGGATGTTTTGGAATAAGTGAGGGAGACACATGACCCTGAAGAAAATTCCTTGTGCCCTGTCTGTGTGTCAGGTGGAAGATTATTCCATGACGAAACTGGATGCACCTTTCTGCTTCGTTGGCAAAACGGATGAAGAGAAATCGCTCGTCTGCATGACGGAGGATGTCCCCGCCAATACCATTCAGCGGGACGACGGCTGGCGTGCCTTCCGCATCGAGGGAGTGCTGGATTTTTCCCTCATTGGCATTCTGGCAAAAATTGCTGCGGTGCTGGCAGAAGCGAAGGTGGGGATTTTCGCTGTTTCTACCTATAACACCGATTATGTGTTGACGAAGAAGGAACAATATGATCGAGCTGTGGAAGCGCTTGAAAGCGCGGGCTACATCATCACGGACTGAGGAGAAGAGCATGGAAACGTTGATCGTTGTGGGTTTGGGCAATCCGGGGAGCCAGTATGCCCATACAAGGCACAATGTGGGCTTTGAAGTGACAGATTTGCTGTGCAAGCGCTGGAATGTCCGCCTGGAGAAAAAGAAGCTTGGCGGCATGCTGACGGAAACCAATTATGCAGGGAAGCGGGTGGTGATCTGCCAGCCCCAGACGTTTATGAACCTGTCCGGCGAATGCGTGATTCAGCTGCTGAACTGGTACAAGGTGCCGCTGGATCACCTGCTGGTGGTGTATGATGATATTGATTTGCCTGTTGCCCAGCTTCGCATGCGCAAGAGCGGCAGTGCAGGCACCCATAATGGCATGCGCTCCATTATCGCCAACGTGCCGGGGCAGGATTTTCCGCGTATCCGTGTGGGCGTAGGCGCACCCGCCCAGGGCTGGGATCTGGTGCACTGGGTTATGGGACGGTGCCAGACACGGGAAGAGCAATCTGCTATGGATGAAGCCTTCCAGCGTGCCGCCGAGTGCGTGGAAACCTGGATTGAAAGCGGCACAGAGGCCGCCATGTGCAAGTTTAATCGGAAGTAAGATCGGGAGTATGGGTTATGATCCAAGCATTATTGAGCACTGCGCAGACGGAAAGCATGCGCAGGCTTTTTCAGGATATGGAGGAGCACGTTCCCGTCGCATTAACGGGCATGACAGAGCTGCAGGGCGTGCTCATGGCGGCCAAGGCGGCTGACCATGTGGGCAAACGCGTCCTGCTGGTGGAGGCCAACGACCTGAAAGCAGGTAAAACGGCAGAAGACGCCCAGCAGCTGTTGGGTCAGCGGGCGGCGTATCTTCCCGGGGGCGAAATCGACCTGACCCGTGGTGCCAGCAGCCATGAAAGTGCATGGCGTCGGCTGGAAACCCTGCATCGTGTATCCAGCGGCGAGGTGAAATTGCTGGTCACCTCCATGGATGCGCTGATGCAGCACATGGGCAGCCCTGAAGCCTTCCGCATGGCTATCCTGAAGCTGGCTCCGGGGGATCGAATTCAGCCGGTGGAGCTGATGAACCGCCTGACGGCCATGGGCTACGAGCGGGTGGAAATGGTGGAAGGCAAAGGCCAGTGTGCCATGCGCGGTGCCATTATCGACTGCTATCCGCCTGCGGCCAATGCAGGCTATCGTCTGGAATTTTTTGATGATGAGGTGGACAGTGTCCGCACCTTTGATTGCATCAGCCAGCGCAGCCAGGAAAAAGTCAAGCAGGCGGTGATTTCTCCCGCAGGGGAAATTCTGTTGAATAAGGAAGAAAGTGCGGCGGCCGCCGAGCGGATGCGCCGCGCACTGCAGGGGCGTGAAACAGAGGCGCTCCCTGAGACGGAGCTATTTGCGGATCTTCCGCCCCTGCCGGATGATGATGACGAGCTTGCAGGAATCTTCGATGCCAAGGTAGCACCCAAAGCACGAAAGAAAGCCCAGGATGCGGCACGTCAGCAGGAGATTGAGCGGCGCACGTCTCTGCTGATGCAGGATGCGGATCTGTTGGAATCCGGCATGCCATTCCGCCGCATTCGTGCCTGGCTGACCGTGCTGACCGATCACTGCTATACCCTGCTGGATTGGTACGATGCGGACATGGTGTTTCTCTGGCAGCCTGATCAGCTGCGTGACCGTGCCAAGGAGCGCATGAGCGGCTTTGGGGAAGATCTGCACAGTGCCATGGAGCGCGGCGAGGCGGTGCAGGAGCAGGAAAATCTGCTTATGGACTGGGAAGAACTTCTGCCCATTCTCAGCAGGCGGTCATTGATCTCCATGACGGAGTTCCTGCGCGGCATGGGCGGCGTGGAAACAAAAGATGTGATTGACCTTGGCAGCCGCGGCATTGCCAGCTATCAGGGACAGATGAAGAATCTGGCGGCAGACTGCGAAAAATGGCGCAGGGAAGGCAATTGTGTTCTGCTCCTTTCCGGCGGCGTGGCCAGAGGCAAACGCTTGACCCAGGCACTGGCGGAACTTAGCACGCCCGCCACCTTCATGGAAGAGTGCCATAACCTGATCATCGGGGAAACGCTGGTGCTTCCCATGACGCTGAGCCACGGCTTTGTTTGGCCGGAAGCAGGGCTGGTGCTCATCGCCGATACGGACATCTACGGTGCGGGCTACCGAAAGGCCAAGTCCCGCAGAAATGCCGGTGAAAAGATCGCTGCCTTCACGGATCTGAAGGTGGGCGATTACGTGGTGCACGAGGATCACGGCGTAGGCATCTACCAGGGCACGGTGAGGCTGCAGAGCGAGGGCACCTTCCGTGACTATCTGCTGATCCAGTATCAGGGCAATGACAAACTCTATGTGCCCGTGGAGCAGCTGGAGCGCGTGCAGCGGTACATCGGCAATCCCAACCAGCCGCCCAAGCTGAATAACCTTGGCGGCGGCGAGTGGCAGAAGCAAAAGAGCAAGGTCAAGGAAGGCCTGAAGAAGCTGGCCTTTGACCTGGTGAAGCTTTATGCCCAGCGGAGTCAGCATAAGGGATATGCCTTCAGTCCCGATACGCCCTGGCAGCGTGAGTTTGAGGATCAGTTCCCCTACGAATTGACCCCTGACCAGGAACAGAGCGTGAAGGAAATCACCAGGGACATGGAGTCTGACCGAAACATGGATCGCCTGCTGTGCGGTGATGTGGGCTATGGCAAAACCGAGGTTAGCCTCCGCGCAGCCTTCAAGGCAGTGATGGACGGCAAGCAGGTGGCGATTCTGGCGCCAACCACCATTCTGGCACAGCAGCACTACAACACGGTGGTGAAGCGTTTCCATGGTTTCCCTGTAACGGCGGATGTTATCAGCCGCTTCCGCAGCACGAAGGAGCAGAAGGATGTTCTGACCCGACTGAAGGACGGGCAGATTGACATTGTGGTGGGTACCCATCGACTGCTGGCAAAGGACGTGGAGTTCAAGAACCTTGGCCTGCTCATTGTGGACGAAGAGCAGCGCTTCGGCGTGGCGCACAAGGAAGTCATCAAGAATATGAAGTCCCAGGTAGACGTGCTGACGCTGTCCGCAACGCCTATCCCGAGAACGCTGCATATGTCGATGGTGGGCATTCGCGATATGTCCGTATTGCAGACGCCGCCGGAAGAGCGTCTTCCCGTGCAGACCCACGTGGTAGATTATTCGGACGCGGTGATTCGTGATGCGATTCTGCGGGAATTGTCCCGTGGAGGTCAGGTATATTTCCTCTATAACCGAGTGAATTCCATCGAGCAGTTCTATGCACGGCTGCGAGCCCTGGTACCTGAGGCCAGAATTGGCGTGGCGCACGGTCAAATGAAGGAGCACGGTCTGGAAGATGTGATGATGGACTTCTATGCCGGCAGCTATGATGTGCTGCTGTGCACCACCATTATCGAAAGCGGATTGGACGTGCCGACGGCGAATACGCTGATTGTTTTCGATGCGGATCGCTTTGGCCTGAGCCAGCTGTATCAGCTCCGCGGCCGCGTGGGACGGAGCAACCGTCAGGCTTACGCCTACTTCACGGTTCGTCCCGATAAGATGCTTTCGGAAACTGCTGAACAGCGTCTGTCCGCCATTCGGGAATTCACGGAGTTCGGTGCGGGCTTCCGCATTGCTATGCGTGACCTGGAAATCCGCGGTGCGGGCAACATTCTGGGGCCTGAGCAGCACGGTCATCTGGCCACTGTGGGTTACGACATGTACTGCAAGCTCATCGAGGAGACCCTTCACGAGGTGCAGGGCGAGGACACGGGCACCAAGCCCCTGGAAACCCGTGTGGATCTCAAGGTGGATGCCTATCTGCCTACCGACTATGTGCATGATGATCGCCAGAGGATGGAGATGTACAAGCGCATTGCCGCCATTCAGACGCAGGTGGATCGGGAAGACATCGAGGAGGAATTGCTGGATCGCTTTGGCGAAACCCCTGCGGTGGTGGATGCTTTGCTGGATATTTCCCAGCTGCGTGCTATGGCAAATTCGCTGGGCGTGATGAGCGTCGTATGGCGGAAGGGCGATTTGGTCATGCGGGTTGATAACCGCTACATTCCCGAGCCCATGCTGCTGATGCAGGCCATGCAGGAAACGGACAGGCGCCTTGTTGCCAACAATACGACACCGCCTGCCATTCTTCTGAGGGATCCCAAGCTGCCTGAACGCGATATGCTTCGCGAAGGCGTGAAGGTGATGAAGAAGCTGACAGCTCGCGTGAAGCAACTGGAAGAAGAACAGAAGGGAAAAAAGCTGCCGCAATAAAAAACGTCTGCCTCAGCGATGGGGCAGACGTTTTTTATACAACAAAATGTGAAACCCAAAATGCAGGAAGAGCCGATCATTCGGGAATGATAAATCTCAGCAGCCTCTTTCCCTCTTGCGTGCGGAAAAGCTTCTGCTCGGCAGTAGACACAGCCTGCTTTGACATGGCTCCCTCCACCATGTTGACGAGGAAGTCAGCCTCCAGCAGAATCTGCCAGTCAAGACCCTCCACGTTGACCGTGGTATGGTGGTGGCCAATGAGGAAGCACACCCGCTGAATCACGTCTTCCTCAAAGCCCAGCGTGCGGAGCATGGGCTCGGCCTCAATGGGACCAAGCTCCTCCTGGTGCTTGCCGTTGCAGTTGCCATATTTGGCCTCGGCAGGATGAATGCCGATGTCGTGGGTAATAGCGGCGGCTTCCAGAATGAAAAGCGCCCTGTCGTCCATGCCTTCCGCAATGCCAATCTGACGGGCAAAATTGTGCACTTTTACAAAGTGATGGATGCGGGGAGCGTCACCGCAATCAAAATCACACATGGCGTCCATGAGTTTGTTCAGCATGGCACGGCGGTGCAGGGCGGTGTGATGTTCACGGGTAAGGCGCAGGTGCAGGACGCCGTTTTCTTCCCGTAGGGGAACGAAACCCTCCTGCAGGTGAATTTTCAGTGCGGCGGCGCGAGCAGGCTCGAAAGCGTTCATCAGCTCGCTGATTTCAGGATAGCGGAAGGCTTCTTCTGCCAGCAAATGCAGACCCTCACGGCCGTATCCCTTGCCGCGCTCGTCTGCGTGAATCAACACGTGAATCCCAATGCCGTAGCCATGCCAGCTGACTTCGCCCACAGGCTTGCCGTCATCGTTCAGAAGATAAAAACAGCCGCACTCAGGAAAGTTGGACTGCTGAACCTCCAGCCACGCATCCCATTCCGATTCGGGAAAGTCGATGCAGCCGTTTGGCGGCGCCCAGGGCGCATTATAGGACATGGTTTCGGGGTCGTTCATCAGTGCCTGGCGAAAGGGCATAAATTCTCTGCAGGCACGGCGGATGGTCAGCATAAGAACACCTCCTGAAATTTGAACATCGGATGCTTTCATTCGTCTGCTTCCAGTATAGCAGAAATTTTGCCAGGGTTCAAGAATGACCGCAGAAACGATGATAACAACGAATCTGCATTGCCTTTTTTCACTGGCTATGATACACTTTCCCTGTCGGCCTGGACCACTGGCTGCAAAAGGAGCGAATCTGAAAAATTCCCTGATGCCGTGGTTGCTTGAGGACGTACAATAAGGAGAAGAAATATGCAACGACTGTATACAGAACATGCTTTGCGCAAGGTTTGCGAGCCTGCCCCGCTGTGGCAGATTGTTTCACCTGAAAAGACGCTGGGTCTTGTGCCCGGCACGGTGCCGATGGATTCGGCAGAAGAAGTGACGTACGTCAAGACCGTAACCTGCGCAGGCACGGTGCGGTTCGTGTTTGGCGGAAGCAATGCGGGCATGCGTGCCTATTTGGATGGCGAGCTGCTGGGCGAAAGCATGGACGGACGTCCGTTTGACGCATACCGCAAGGATTTGCCTTACGAGGCGCATCAGCTGACGGTGCAACTGGACGCTGGCGCAAAATCCATGGGAACGGTGACAATGGAGCAGCTGGGCTGTGCACTGGTGACCGCCATGGATGTGACGACCGGAAAGCAGGGAAAAGCAACTGTTGCGTCCGTCACGGTGACCGTGAAAAACATGACGGCCGAAGAAAAAACCGTGGACGCGGATGTGAAGGTGGCATCGGCAACCATGCACTGGAAAAATCGCGTCCTGCCCGGAAATGGCGAGGTAACCATGACGGGCACGCTGCCTGTACCGGGGGCAAAGCCGTGGACGATGGATCATCCCAGGCAGATGGCTGCCGAAATTGTGCTCTGGTGCGATGGTGAACCCATCGATGACCTGCGCAGCCGCGTGTGTTTCCGCACGGTGGAAACCAAGGAGGAGTGCCTGACGGTGAACGGCGAGGAGCAGAAACTGCAGACCGTTTCGCTGGACGCAGCCTGCACGTTGGACGCAGCTCTTTTGGCCCTGCAAAGTGCGAAAAAGCAGGGCTGCAACGCAGTGACAGGGACGCGGCATGATCTGCGCCTGCAGGACTTGTGCGATCAGCTGGGACTGATCGTGCTGGATTGATGCGGCCTATGAAGAAGGAAAATTCGGTGCGTCGTCCCATGCACGACATGCTGACCGCCGCGGCGTCATTCAGAAGCGGGCACATGCCTGGGCACAAGGGAAGGGCTCCTTTCGGGGCTGAAGATTTGTATCGACTGGATACCACAGAGCTTCCATCGACGGATGATCTGTACACGCCGGAGCGCGGCATTGCCGAGGCGGAAATGCTTTACGCCGCGTCCGCAGGGGCGGGAACGACCCTCTTTTTGCACAATGGTTCCACCTCCGGCATTCATGTGATGCTGCAGCTGTGGGCACGGGAAGGCGAAACGGTGCTTATGCCGAGAAATGCCCATTTGTCCGCCATGAATGCGTGCATTTTAGGCGGTTTGGTGCCCGCATGGATCAACGTTACCCGCCGAGCAGACGGCTACTGCTACGTGCAGGCACCCGATGTGCTGAAGGCGATTCATGATCATCCCGAAGCGAAAACGCTGCTCCTGACCCGCCCGGATTATTACGGCGGTCTCATGCCGCTGGCGGAAATCGTGGAGGCGGCGCACGCACAAGGGATGCGTGTGGTGGTGGATGAAGCCCACGGCGCCCATTTACCATGGATGGAAGGAGTCCCGTCCGCCGGCGAAGCGGGCGTGGATGCATGGACCCAGTCTGTTCACAAGACGCTGGCGGGGTTCACATCCTCTGCGGTGCTTCACTTGAAAGATAAAGCCTGGCGGGAAAAGGCACTGCGTCTTCTGCGGCGGGAGCAGACATCCTCCCCGAGCTTTCTGATGATGATGTCCATCGATGACGCGCGGGCGTGGATGAACATCCACGGGCGTGAACGTCTGAAGCAAACTGCGGATGCAGCGCATCTGCTTCGGGAGCGATTGAAGCAAACGCCTTACCGTGATGCCCACGAAATGTGGCAGGAAACGGGGATGCAGTTTGATCCTACCCGATTGGTTATTGACGCGCCCGAAGGCGGTGAGCGTCTGGCAGGACGTTTGCGGGAAAAAGGCATTGAAGCGGAAATGTATGACCCGTGGCGCGTAGTGATCATTTTGACCTGCATGGATACGGCAGAGGATATCCGCCATTTGGGGGACGTGCTGACCTCCCTGTCGAGGGAGGAAGCAGGAACATTTTTCATGCCGGGGGAAACAGCACTTCCCCTGCAGAAAATGTCTCCCAGAAAAGCCGTCATGGCGGAAAATGAATGTGTCCTGCTGGAAAATGCGGCAGAACGGGTGTCAGCAGTATCGGCAGGGTTGTATCCCCCGGGAATCCCCCTGGTGTGCCCTGGCGAAATGATCACTGAGGAAGCAGCGACAATGCTGAAACAGGCATCCCCGCAAAGACGCTTTGGCGTAGAAGGAGATACGATTTTATGTGTGAAGTGAAGTGCGCGATTTTTGACCTGGACGGGACACTGACTGAATCGGAAGAAGGCATCTTCAACTGTGTTCAGTACGCGCTGGAAAATATGAATCTTCCGAAGCTGGATCATCAAACGCTGCGAAAGTTTGTCGGACCGCCGCTGGGCTGGTCTTTTCAGGAATATTGCGGCATGTCGGAGGAAGAATCCGACCGCGCACTAAAGCTCTATCGCGTCCGCTATAATGACGTGGGGCTGTTTGAAAATCGGGTGTATGCGGGCATTCGCCGACTGCTGCGCACGCTAAAGCAGCAGGGCTGGTATGTGGCCATCGCGACAGGCAAGCCGGAAGTTCCTGCCAAGCGCATTATGAAATATTTCCGCCTGGAAAAATATTTTGACCGCATTGTAGGCACGGGCGAGCACATGGGCGCGGAAAAAGATCAGCTGATTCGCGCGGCTCTGCCGGAAAAATGGGATACCGCATGGATGGTCGGCGACCGCAAGTTTGATATTGAAGGCGGACGGGCGGTGGGCATTCATACCATCGGCGTCGGCTATGGCTACGGCACAGAGGAAGAGCTGCGCTGCGCAGGATGCGAGGTTTATGCGCCCACCGTGCAGGATGTGATCGATACCCTTTGCCCCGAATCTGACGCGCCGTATGGCTATTTCGTGTCCATGGAAGGGCTGGATGGCTCAGGCAAAACCACGCAAATTGAAAAGCTGTCGGAAGGACTGGAACGCTACGGTTTTGAGGTTCAGCACAGCCGCGAACCAGGCGGATGTCCCGTGGCGGAGGTCATCCGCGGCGTGATTCTGGATCGCAAAAACGTGGACATGGAGCCTGTGGCGGAAGCGTATCTGTATGCCGCGTCCCGTGCGCAGCATGTACGGCAGGTAATTCGCCCTGCCCTTGAAGCAGGCAGGCTCCTTTTGTGCGACCGCTTTGTGGATTCCTCCGTGGCCTATCAGGGCGGCGGACGGGAGCTTGGCGTGGATCAGGTGCTAAGCATCAACGCATCGGCGGTGGATGGCACCCTGCCTACGGCAACAGTCTATCTGGAACTGGATCACGTAACGGCGCTCATGCGCAGATGCAAGGCCACGGAGCCGGATCGCATCGAAATGGAAGCGGAGCAGTTCCACGCGCGGGTGGAGCAGGCGTATCACGATTTGATTGCCCGCGATCCTGCCCGATTTGTAGTGGTGGATGCGTCCCGTACGCCGGATGAAATCGCCTGCGATGTGCTGGAAAAAGTGCTGGACAAGCTGACGGAGGCGGAGGCATGAAGGAAAGAGTCGTTGTCGGCATGTCTGGCGGCGTCGATTCATCTGTGACGGCCCTGCTGCTGAAAGAGCAGGGGTACGATGTTATCGGCGTTTTCATGAAAAATTGGGAAGAGGAAGACGGCGGTGCCTGCACGGCAGAAAGTGACTGGCGGGATGTACGGGACGTGTGTGATCTCATTGGCATCCCGTATTATTCCGTGAACTTTGCCAGGGAGTATTGGGATCGGGTATTCAGCTATTTCCTCGCAGAATACAAGGCCGGACGCACGCCGAATCCTGATGTGCTGTGCAATCGCGAGATTAAATTCCGTGCATTCCTGGACTTTGCCATGGAGCTTGGCGCAGCGAAAATGGCCACTGGTCACTTCGTCCGCACGGACGGGGAAGGCAGACTTTTGCGAGGTGTTGACCCGGGAAAGGATCAGAGCTACTTCCTCTACATGCTCAAATGTGCGCAGCTGAAGAAAGCTATTTTTCCCGTGGGGGGCATGACGAAAGCAGAAGTTCGTGCCTATGCGGAGGCGAAAGGCCTGCCTGTCAGCCAGAAGAAGGATTCCACAGGCGTGTGCTTTATCGGCGAGAGAAATTTCAAGAAGTTCCTGTCTGAATATTTGCCGGCGCAGCCTGGCGCCATGGTGGATCCCGAAGGGCATGAAGTGGGACGCCATGACGGCTTGATGTATTACACCCTGGGTCAGCGGCGCGGCCTGGGCATCGGCGGTTGCGGCGATGGGCGCTCCTGGTTCGTCATCGGCAAGGATCTGGAGAAGAATCGTCTGCTGGTGGCACAGGGGGAGGATCATCCCATGCTGTATTCCAATCACTGCCTGGGCACGGACGTGACATGGATCGGGGAAGCACCGATTCGTGAGGGCGAAACGCTGCAGTGCACCTGCAAATATCGCTATCGCCAGGCCGATCAGCCCGTGGAGGCGACGCTGCAGGGAGACAAGCTCCTACTGCATTCCCTGACGCCGCAGCGTGCCGTAACGCCTGGACAGTCTGCAGTGCTGTATCAGGGCGATGTTTGCCTCGGCGGTGCTATTGTGGAAAAGGTGCTGGACGCAGGACAAACTGCATAATAGGAAGGAGACTCTTGCCCAAATGGGTGGGAGCCTCCTTTTCGTTTGCCACGAATATAAGTTAGATAAGCGCAGGGGCTATTTAGCGGATCGAAGACCCTTGCCCCTGCACCCTTCGGAGTGCGCTTTTTATAAGGAGTGCTGCAATACCCAAAGCCAT
Source organism: bacterium (assembly GCA_963618735.1). Taxonomy (GTDB): domain Bacteria; phylum Bacillota; class Clostridia; order Christensenellales; family Aristaeellaceae; genus CAKUFA01. The sequence goes on from CAVEUM010000035.1 coordinate 14,189, forward strand.
AATAAGTGGCGATGCGAAGGGTCCAGGGGCGA
>CAVEUM010000036.1:0-13830 GCA_963618735.1 bacterium
TGGCCGTCCTTGTCGGAGGTCTTCACAACCGTCAGGGTGGTGTCAACGTCGTCAATCTTGTCGGTGTCTGCCGTCACGGTGCGGGTGGTGTCATCCCACGTTACCGTAGCGGTGTTGCCAACGGTGCCAGCCAGGATATCATCGGAGGTAACCACGTGGTTTGCATTCACGGTGATGGTTGCGCCCACAGCCAGAACCGCAATGGTAGCCTTGTGGTCGCCGTCCACCGTGTAGCCTTCGCCCTCGGTGATCACGGCGTTGGCATCCTCAACCACCACATTCAGAACTGCAACATCGCTGACGTTCTTAATGGTAATGGTGAAGGGGATTGCATCGCCCAGCTTGTAGTTGCTGGTCACATCAGGGGTGGTCTTCTCGGGGATGACCTTATCACCGGTCACGGTCAGCTTGCCGTACACCACGGTGATGAGGTAGTTGCCGGTGACAGTGCCTTCGGCCAGGGTGTAGGTGAAGGTGTTATCGCTTTCGCCCACATTGGTCTGGGTACCGGTCACATCAGCTTCAAAGCCCTCGCCTTCAACGAAGCCTTCGCCGGAGACCTTGACAGAGTCGTTGGTCAGGGGCGTGCCGTCGTATTCCTTGGTATCGCTGTCGGAGGTCAGGGTCACATTGCGCTGCTCGATCACCAGGGTCTCAGGGACGTAGGTGATGTTGTAGTTGCTGGTGACATCCATGCCTTCGGCGTCAACGATGATGGCGTCCTTGGGCTGCAGGGCATCCGTGTAGGTGCCTGCATTCTTAGCGGTGAAATCAACGGTAACGCTGTAGATCGTCTCGCCGTCCACCAGACGGTCAGCGGTCACAGGGTTCTCGTTAGCGCCGTGGCTCTCGCCGTCATACTTGGCGGTGTTGCCGTTGGCGGTGATGGACAGCTCGCGCTTGTTCACCGTCACGGTGCCTTCGGTCACGGTCACGTCATTGTACTGATCCTGATTTTCGAACACCAGCTCAGCGATTTCGTTGTTGCCGCTCTCGCTGACGTTGGTCACCGTCTTGGTGATGACAACCTTCACCACATCGCCGGTGGGCAGCGTGATGCTGTCGCCTGCGTTCACGGTGTAGGTCTGATCGCCGTAGGTCACGGTGTAGCCGCCATTGCTGTGTTCCTGACCGTCATACTCCCAGCTGTCGCTGTTGGTGGTGATGGTCACAGGGGTGGTGTTGCCCACAACTTCCAGCTTGCCGTACACATAGGTGATGGCATAGTTGGCGGTGACGTCGGTGCCGTTCGCGTTGCTCAGCTTAGCATCGGAAGGCATGTTGTTGGTGGTGCCAACATTGGTGATGCTGCCGGTCACGGTGACAGAATCAATCTTGTCGCCGGAAGCCAGCTCGGTGGCATCATATTCGCTGTTGGTCAGAGGCTGACCATTGTACTCACGGTAATCGCTATGAGCCGTGATGGTCAGGGGCTTCTGGTTCACCGTCAGGGAACCATCGGTCACAACAAACTGCACCTTAGCGAAGTTGTCGTTGTTGTTCACGAAGCTGTCGGAGGTCAGGCCCATGGTGTAGGTGCCGGCATCCTTACCGGTTACGGAGGTGATGACGCCGTCCTTCAGGCTGAAGTCCGCGGTGGTGTACAGAGGATCGGAGATGCTCACGACCTGATAGTCGGTCACGGTATGCTCTTCGCCGTCGTATACCACGGTGGTGGTGTTGCCGGCGATGGTTACCACCACAGTATCAGGAGAAACGATCTCCAGAGAACCGGTCTGGTAGGTGAGGACGTAGTTCTTCGTCACATCGTTGCCTTCGGCATCCACGATGATGGCGTTTTCAGGAACCAGCTTGTCCGTGTAGGTACCAACCTCGGTTGCAGTGAAGTCGATATCCACCGTCTTCACGCTGTGGCCGTCGGCCAGGCGGATTGCGGTGTAGGGATCGGTTTCATTCTTGCCGTGCTCGTTGCCGTCATAGGTCACACCCAGGTTGTCGTTGGCCTTGATGTAAACCTTGTCGTCGCCGCTGCCGCGCTTTGCAACGGACAGGGTGCCGAACACGGTGGTGATGGCGTAGTTTGCAGCCAGGGTGCCGTCCGCAAACTCGTAGGTGAAGGTGTTGTCGCTTTCGCCAGCGTCAGTCTGGCTGCCGGTGAAGGTGACGTTCACGTTCTCATCGCCCACGAAGCCTTCGCCGGAAACGGTGTAGTCTTCCTTGGTCAGGGGCGTGCCGTCATATTCCTTGCTGGCGTCAGCGCTGGTGATGGTCACCTTGCGGGGTTCGATGGTCATGGTGCCATCGTTCACCACAAACTTGACATTGGTGAAGTTGCTGTTGGTGTTGGTGAACATGTCAGCGGTCAGACCCATGCTGTACGTGCCAGCATTGGTGCCGGACATGGTGGCATCGCCTGTGAAGATGAAGTCATCCTCGGTGTACAGTTCGCTGCCATCGATGGTCACCTGATAGCCGGTCACCGTGTGCTCCTTGCCGTCGTAGGTGACGGTGGTGCTGTCAACGGTGATGGTCACAACCACTTCATCAGTGTTCTCGGTCACGGTCAGGGTGCCGGGGTTCACGGTGATGTTGTAGTTGTCGGCGTTGGTGCCGTCGTTCAGAACATACTCCAGTGTGTTCTTGGAAGAACCAACCTCGGTCTGGCTGCCGGTCACGGTGACGGTTGCGCCCTCGCCGTTCACGAAGCCTTCAGCGGTGTAGTTCTTGTTGGTCAGAGGAGTCTTGTCGTAGGTCTTGGAGGCATCCTCCGTGGAGATGGTAACGTCCTTCTTGTTAATCGTGATGGTGCCATCAGCGGTACCGGTCACGATGTACTTGCCGGACTTATCCACAGGATTCTCACCAATGGTGAGTTCCACGGTGGTTTCGCCAGCATCGGTGCGGGAGCCGGTGACGGTCACCACATCGGTGAAGTCAGCCTCGGGCATGTCGCTGGTGAAGGTGGTCACGCTGTGCTCGTTGCCGTCGTAGGTGGCGGTGATGCTGTCAGCGGTGACGGTGGCATTCTTATAGTAGTAGAAAATGATCTCGTTGGTGCCGGTGGTGATGACGGTGCTCTTCGCATCGGCGGAAACAGGCGTGCAGCCGTTCACATCGATGGGGGACTCAGTCACCGTGGCATCAAAGGTCTGGTTGCCTACAACCTTGTCGCCGGCAACGGACTCGGTGGTGCCGTTCCAGTAGTAGTGCACGGTGTAGCTCAGGTCATTGCGCTTGGTGTAGGTAACGGTTACGGTGGTTGCTTCCGCGGGCATGGTGCCGCTCACCACGGACTGGCTGGGCACATAGCCGTCAATCGCGGGGGAGTTCACGGAGTAGGTTGCACCGTAGGTGACGCTGTCGGTATAAGAAGGTGCAGCTTCGGTGCCATCCTCGTAAACATAGTTCACGGTCAGGTCGAAGACGTTCTTCTTATAGTAGACGCTGATCACGTTGTTGTCCTGGTTATTGCTGATGGTCATGGGCAGATTTTCCACATGATCCAGCACATAGCCATTGGGGCACTTGTCTTTGTAAGAGTCAATGGTGCTGCCATAAGGAGCAGAGCCATTAACAGTCAAGGAGTCATCCACCTTACCGTCCAGGTAATAATTCACGGTGTAGGTGTATTCGTTGGTGGTGTAGTAGAAGGTGATTTCCTTGCCGTATGCATCCAGCTTCAGGGTCTGGGCAGTGGGATCCTTGGCGGTATAGCCGGTGACAGCCACAGCAGACTCGACCACGCTGGTGTTGAAGGTCTGGCCGGTTACGGTCTTGTCTTCCGCAACGCTTTCGGTCGTTCCTTCCTTATAATAGTGCACGGTGTAGGAAACATCGGTGTTGGGGGCATAGATGGCGTACAGCACATTCTCGCCATTGCTGTTCACGCGAGCGGCTGCGCCTGCTTTAAAGCTGGTGCCGGTGCCGTCCTTGGAGGTGTTCCAGGAAGCGAAGTGGTAACCAGTCTGGCCGGAGAAGCCCATGCTCTCAGCCGTGGCCACGGTAATCAGGTTGTTGTTCACCATGGCATCGGTGGTGGTGCGGGTGCCGTTGCCGCCGTTGGGGTCATAGGTCACGGTGACGGAAGCAGCCTTGGGGGCATAGTTAGCCGTCAGGGTGATGTCGTTGTTCAGCTCCACATCGGCGCCGGGGTAATACTTGTTGCCCTGGGCATCCGTCCAGTAAACGAACACCTGACCCTCGGGGGCGGTGAAGGTGCTGTTGGCAATGCGGGCCTTGGTGTCAGGGCCGTAAGCCAGGGTATCCACCACGTCAGCACCAGTGCCCGCGCCAGCGGTGTAGGTCACGGCATAGGTCTGGCCTACAAAGATGGGGGTGATGGTGACGTCCTCATACAGAGGCTGGTTCACGTCAATGCGCTGACCATCTTCGTTCACCCACTTCAGCAGGGTGAGACCCTGGTTGCTGATGAAGGAGTTGGCCTGTGCATACACATCGGTCGTGCCAATGGTGGTGCCCATGGTCACGTCTTCATTTGCCTGGAAACCAACCTCGCTGTTCACAACAACCTTGATGGTGATGTTCAGCTCAGGCTCTTTCCAGTAGGCGTACAGAATCTTGTCGCCCACAGGCATGGTGGCGTTGCTAAAGTCAAACTTGGCGGTGGAATCCGTCACGTTCTGAGGCTCAACCTCGTACCAACCCATAAACACGGCGTTGGAAGAGAAGCCTGCAGGAATGGAAGGAGTGGTATTATAGGAAGAAAGGGGTGCCTGATACTGCACAACATGCGTTTCTTCTGCGCCGTAGTTGTTCAGAATCAGATTGTAACTGTTGCGGATATAGTAGAAGGACAGCGCATTGTTGCTGAAATTCTTCCGGCTGTTGCTAAATCCGGCAACACTTTTAGTATAACGAGTGAAGCCCTGAATCTCATGGTACTCTTCTTCATAGGTGGCATAATTAAAATACGTATCGACGGTCTTCAGCAAGGTGAAACCCGTAGTACTGCTCGGCCACTTAGAAGTGCTAATCGTGGATCCTACGCTCTGCAGATAGTAGTACATCGTCTTCTTAGTTCGAGAAGACTGGTTGTACAGATTGAACGTAGCATCGAAACCAGGCATACGGTCCAGGGTCTGCAGTGCATAGCTGTACTTGCTGGACTCCGTGCACTCCCATGCACGACCGTTATAGGTGGTGTTGAAGGGAGCTTCCAGGAACTTGCCGGAAATCTCCTGATTGTACTTGGCTTTGATAGTAGCTACAGTTTGACTACTCGCCTTGAACGTCAGCGTATAGCTCTTACGGCTGAAGTACACATTCAGCACGGAAGAACCGTCAGCTGCGATGGTCACGGTTTCGGAGTGATCAAAGTTGAAGTAGCTGCGATCCGTCAGGGTCGTAGGCAGCGTGGCGGAAGAAGAGGTCAGCGTCACTTCGCTGCCAGTGGTGGCTTTGCCAGTGCTGGTGGTCAGAACGGAGTAGTTCTCATCGTCAGCATTCTCGCCCCAGTACACGATCGTGTAGTTCACCGTAGCGGCGTTCCACTTCGCCGTCAGCACAACGCTGGCGGAGGGGGTGTAGTTGCCGGAGACGGTGTTGCCGTTGGGATCCTGCCAGCCGCCGAAGGTGTAGCCCAGACGGGTGGGAGTTGCAACGTTGTTCAGGTTGATGGACTTGCCATGCTCCACGTACTGGCTGTTCACCTGGTTGCCGCCATCGGTGTTGAAGGTCACCCAGTAAGCAGGCGTGGTCACGGGGGTCACGTAGGTATCGGCAGTCACCACGGTGCTGCTGGTGAATTCCGTGTTGGTGCCGCGGAACACCCAACGATCCACCAAAGCGTCCTTGGGCTCATAGTCGGTGGGAACATCCACCATGTAGCCGTTGGCGGTGGTAGCTTCCTTGGTAGCGTGCACATAGCCGTCTTCATCGGCGGTCATGAAATACACGTAGTACACGTCGCTGTACTTCGCCTGCACGTCAACAGTGGTGGAAGCGGTGTAGCCGGAGACAACGCCGAAGGTGAATTCGGTGTCACCCACATACCAACCCTCGAAGCGCTTGCCTTCAGCAGCGTTGGGGGTCTCGGGCACATAGACGCTCTCGCCATTGCTCTGGTTGACGATCTGCGTGCCTACCACGGTGTCACCATCGAGGAATCGGAAGGTAACGTACACATCCGAATTCTCAGGATCGAGCGCGGTCAGCATCGTAGCGAAGGGCTGCTTCGAGCGGCTGATGTCGATGACATCGGCCAATGCAGTCATTGGCATGCAGCTGACGATCATCATGACCGCTGTCAGCAATGCCAGTGCTCTCCGCATGCTGTTTCTCATGTTTGCATCCTCCATTTGTGCGATGGTCTAAAGGGGGAAAAGGGGGAAGGGGTTACTCAGCGTCAGCGACCGTTACGACCACGCGCCAGTAATCCAGGTAGTTATCCTCGGTGACCACAACATCCAAGTGGGTGCCGTTGCCATCTGCCACATCAGTCCAGGTGGCATCGTCGGGGCTGGTCTGCCACTGGATGCTGCACTGGTTGTTGCCGTAGCCGTTCAGCACAGCAATCAGGGTGGCGGTGTTGCCGAACTTGGCTTCCCCGCCGTTCCAGGACACGTAGATGTCAATGGTGCGGTTGGGGTCGAGCTCGTCCACCAGGGTAGAGATCTTATCAGAGTCGGCAGGGATGGTGTCGGTGACAATGGGGTTGCCATTCTCATCCAGCACCAGGTTGCCGTTCTCATCCTTTTCGTAGGCGACAGGGGTTTCCTGTCCGGCGGGAACATTGGCCACGGGGTTGCCGTTTTCATCCAGCACCAGGTTGCCGTTCTCGTCCTTCTGCCAGGTGACTGCTGCCGTGGTGGTCACGGTTTCAGCCACGGTGGTATCAGGCGCTGCGGTTGCTTCTGCCGCGGGAGCCTCGGTTGCCATAACACGGGGCTTCAGGTGCAGGACATACACCGCGGAGCCAGCCATGGCCGTGGGCATGACGGCCAGCACCAGCGCCAGCGTCAGCACCAGGGCAGCAACCTTCTTCATTGTGTTGCTCATGTGATTGCCTCCTTACCATGTTTGTCTTACTTGCTATGTTGTCAGGAGCGGAGGAGCCGTGCCTTTCGGCGGTGTTCCGTTCCTCGGAATTTTCCGTTTGGAATGAGTTTCTTCCTTATTATATAGGGTGTTGTGTGTGCCCCTCTTACAGGACGGTCACAACAACCTGCCACATGGAGCCGTCCATGCCCTCTTCCGTGTCAATCCACAGGGAGTAGCCGGTAGCACCTTCGATGTCTTCCCAAACTTCATCAATGGGATTCCAGCGCTGCCACTGCAGGGCAACGGTCAGGCCTTCATAGCCTTCCAGCTCAGCGAACAGACCCACGCGGTCGCCCACGGTGAAATTCTCTTCATCGCCAAAGGCCACAATACGCACGGTGCCTTCTGCCACAGGAGCGGCAGTTGCTTCTGCCTCAGCAGCAGGGGTTTCCGTGGCTTCTTCGGTCACAGCAGGGGTCTCGGTCACGCCTGCGAAGGGCGTAGCGCCCAGGTCGGTAGCGGTGGTGCCATCAGCCATGGCCACCGTAGAAATCATCATCGCAGCTGCAAGGATGGTGAGAAACTTCTTCATGATATCGTCCTCCTAGTGTTTCATAACCCTGCAAGCAGGGTAGTCCTTACCCATTTTTGGTTTCCACTATAATGATACACCATAGTGGTTACGCGCACGGTTACAAATAGGCCTTGTGCAAGAAAATTTACAAACTTTTTGAGACTTTTTCGCAACGAATGCGCTGGGGGACAGCTCCTCCGCGCTCAAATTGTGGTGTCTCTTCATTTGTGCACAAGATATTGTGGTAACCAGGCAAGGGCTATTTCATTTCCTCGGCAAGTCATATTCCTGATATTTTTGCGCAGTTCTGCGGATGATGCAGTCAGGCACAACTTGCAGGAAATGGATTTATGAACCTGAGGGATATTTTCGGTTACATTTCTGTAACAAGTGGGACTCCCCAGCCTTGAAAATGGCAATCTTCGCAGATTGCCGTAGGATTATAACATAAATATGTTTCACTACAATGACAATTCGAAAAACTTTCTTCATCTTTTCGACAATTTGAGGGTGCTTTCTTGTATCAGTTTTTACATATTTCCGCCATGTAACCAGTTCGTGACCGCTATCACTTGCCCCTGTTCATTTTCTTTCATGCCGTATTCAGTCCCGTTTCACCTGTTCATCACCTGCAGCGGGTACTATTTTCTCATCAAATGTGCAGGATATTCCTGCCTGGGAGGTGACGGACATGGTTCGCAAGGCGCAGAAGCGGGTTTTCATCATCGGGCTGGTTGCCGTTGCAGCGGCCATCGTGTGCATGATCTTCGTTCATCCCTCCCTGCAGGTTACGTCCGAGGTTACGCGTTCAGAAGCCGATGAGCATTCCGCCGCTGCTTTGGGGCTGGTGGTGCAGGACACAGACGAAGGGCTGTACATCCTCGCCGTGCGGGAAAACAGCCTGGCCGCCCTGGCAGGCATCCGCTCAGGTGATTATCTGCAAAGCGTTGACGGGCAGGAGATTACCACCGCGGACAGCCTGGATGACATTCTGTCCGTCGGCCGCGAAGATACCACAACCTTCACCGTTCTTCGCTACGGCGCAGAGGTGGAAATCAGCGTCACTTTGCCTTGAACGGAGCGTTTTTTTCTGCTATACTGAGGGCAATCAAAGGAGGCTCGTGCTATGAATCTGTTGGTGGTCGATGACGAAGAGCGCATTCGCGATATTATCCGCAAGTACGCGGTATTTGAAGGTTACACCGTGGAAGAGGCAGGCAATGGCATGGAAGCCGTGGAAAAGTGCCGCGCCAACACATATAATCTCATCATTATGGATGTAATGATGCCCGAGCTGGACGGCTTCTCCGCCGTGCGTGAAATCCGCCGATTCAGCCAAACTCCCGTGCTGATGCTTTCCGCCCGCGGTGAGGAATACGACCGCATTCACGGCTTCGAGCTGGGGATTGACGACTATGTGGTGAAGCCCTTTTCTCCCCGCGAATTGATTATGCGGGTGGGCGCCATTCTCAAGCGCAGCGGCACAACCGAGCAGCCCGAGCAGGATCGGGTGATCATGGGCAACCTGGTTGTCGATTTTTCCGCCCGCCGCGTAACGCTGAACGGACAGGCGCTGGAGCTGAGTCCCAAGGAATACGACCTGCTGTTTTACATGGTGCGCAATCGCGGCCTGGCGCTGACCCGTGAGAAGCTTCTCAGCGAGGTTTGGGGCTATGATTTCTTCGGAGACGACCGCACGCTGGACACCCACATCAAGCTTCTCCGCAGGCAATTAGGAGAGTACGCCGACAAAATCACCACCCTCAGAGGAGTTGGCTATCGCTTTGAAAAAGAATGAAAAGGCGCTGAATGCGCCCAAGGGTCACGGAATTCGCCAGAGGATGATGTTCTTTCTGGTGATTTTCGTATGCGCAATTCTGGCCATGCTGTGGATTTGCCAGATCTTCCTGCTGGACGATTTTTACCGTTTTTTCAAGACGCAGGACGCCAAGCGCACCGCAGATGCGGTGGTTGACAATTTGGGCGATGACGACCTGGATTCCATCGTACAGCAGCTGGCACTGCAAAACAGCCTGTGCATTATGGTGCTGGATGAGAACATGAACACGCTGTACTCCGCCGAGGGGCAGAGCTTCTGCATGATTCACGCCGTGCGCAATCACGACCTGCGCTGGTGGTGCAATCTGGCGCCCGAGGACGGCACTGCGCGTCTGGATCAATTTGACATGACCACTCCCTTTGATCAGGGACCCAATCAGTTTAATGATCGGTTTTCTGACCGCAGATTCAGCCGCGGCAATGACGCGCAGGTGCTGCTTTACATCCGCCGCGTGACCCTTTCCGGCGGCAGCACAGGTTATCTTCTGCTGAATTCCGTCATTTCCCCCGTGGATGCCACGGTGAGCACGCTGAAATCCCAGCTAATCATCATCACGGTAATCGTGCTGGCAGGCGCCGTGTTGCTGGCCTTCCTTTTGTCCCGCACGTTCTCCCGTCCTATCATTGAAACCACCACCAACGCCCGCGAGCTTTCCCGCAGCCGATTCACCCGCGCCGGGCACGCCAACAGCTACACGGAAATCCGTGAGCTGAACGACACGCTGGAAAAAGCGGCGCAGGATCTGAGCCAGGTGGAACATCTGCAGCACGAGCTGATCGCCAACATTTCCCACGACCTGCGGACGCCCCTGACCATGATTGGCGGCTATGCGGAAATCATGCGGGATTTGCCGGGCGAGGTCACGTCGGAAAACATGCAGGTCATTATTGATGAAACAGGCCGCCTGTCCACCCTGGTGAATGAATTGCTGGATTTCAGCCGCATGGAGGCTGGCATGACGACGCTGAACAAGCAGCGTTTCTCCCTGACGGAAACGGTGAGGGGGATCGTGTCCCGCTGCTCCACCCTCATGGAGAAGGACGGCTACACCATCGTTTTCGAGCCGCAGGAGGAGCTGTTCGTCATGGCGGACGAAGGCCGCATCGAGCAAGTGGTGTACAACCTGGTCAACAATGCCCTGACCTACACCGGTGAGGACAAGACCGTGCGTCTGATTCAGTCCGTGCACGATGGACGCGCCCGTCTGGAGGTGCACGACAGCGGCAAGGGCATCTCCGAGGAGGAGCTGCCCCTCATCTGGAATCGCTACTACCGCGCCAAAGAATCCCACAAGCGTGCCGTGCAGGGCTCGGGGCTTGGGCTGAGCATCGTCCGCACCATTCTGGAGAATCACGGCGCCCTGTACGGGGTCACCTCCAAGCAAGGGGAAGGTACCTGCTTCTGGTTTGAGCTGGAAATGCAGGGGACGGACGATCATCCGTGAAGGGATTCTCTTTTTGCCCGCACTTCACAAAAATTTCTCGCTGAACCCGTTTACAAAAGGGGCTTCATCTGATAGAATGGAATGCGCAGGTTTTTGGGAACCGCAGCGCGGTCGCGCGATCACTCCGACGGCGGCTTCGCTCACGGCGATGAACCTGACGAACATATTAATGGAGGAACGAACCATGACTAAGGCAGAAATCATTGCAGCCTATGCCCAGCATGAAGGCGACACTGGCTCCCCTGAAGTGCAGATCGCTCTGCTGACCGACCGCATCAATCACCTGAACGAGCACCTGAAGACCAACCGTAACGACCACCACTCCAATCGTGGCCTGCTGCTGATGGTTGGCCATCGCCGCGGTCTGCTGGAGTACCTGAAGAAGACCGATATCGAGCGCTATCGTGCCCTGATCGCCAAGCTGAACCTGCGCAAGTAAGCAAAGGCTCATCGGCTCATCGGCCTTTCCGGCATGAAGCATGCCGAAGGAAAAAAGCTGTTTAAGGCCGTCGCGAATCGGGCAAAGCGCCTGTATCGCGGCGGCTTTTTACAAGGCTTGACGCTTTTCAGGCCTTCTTTGGACAGGTGTTTGAAAAGCTGCGGTACGCCTGAGGGGTGTTATCCCTTGAAAATCCCCATGGGGTTTTCATATGATAGCATCCGTCGGGCGGAGCAGGTGAGGGTTCACCTGCTGTTGTGAGATGTGAAAGGAGAATAGCAACAATGGATCACAAGGTATATACCATGGATCTGGCAGGCCGCCCGCTGACGCTGGAATTCGGCAAGTACTGCGAGCAGGCTGCCGGCAGCGTATGGGTTCATCTGGGCGACACTGTGGTGATGGTCAACGCCACCATGGCTCCCACCCCCCGTCCCGGCGTGGACTTCTTCCCTCTGGCTGTGGACGTTGAAGAAAAGCAGTACTCCGTGGGCAAGATCCCCGGTGGTTTCATCAAGCGCGAAGGCCGCCCCACTGAAAAGGCGACCCTGACCTGCCGCCTGATTGACCGTCCCCTGCGCCCCCTGTTCAACAAGGGCATGCGCAACGACGTGCAGGTGGTTGTGACCGTGCTGAGCGTGGAGCAGGATGTTCCTCCGGAAATCCCCGCCATGATCGGTTCCTCTATCGCCATCGCTGTCAGCGACATTCCGTGGAATGGCCCCACCGGTGCGGTGGTGGTTGGCCGCGTGAACGGTCAGTATGTCATCAACCCCGATGAAGAGCAGCGCGCTCAGAGCGACATGCACGTGTATGTTGCCGGCACGAAGGAAGCCATCATGATGGTGGAAGCCGGTGCCAACGAAGTGTCCGAGGACGCTATGCTGGACGCTATCCTCTTCGCCCATGAAGAAATCAAGAAGCTGGTTGCCTTCCAGGAGCAGATCGTTGCCGAAATCGGCAAGGAAAAGGCTGTCGTGCCGCTGAATGTGACGGGCGACGATGTGAAGGCCGCTGTGCGCGAGTTCGCTTATGACAAGTGCGTGTGGGTGTTCGACACCTTCAACCGTCAGGAGCGTCAGCAGCGCGAGGCTCAGGTGAAGGAAGAAACCATCGCCGCTTTGGCTGAGACCTTCCCCGAGCGTGAAGAAGAAATCGCTGATGCGCTGTACTACCTGAACAAGGAAGTTATGCGCAAGAAGATTCTGGAGCAGGGCATCCGTCCCGACGGCCGTAAGGTCACCGAGATTCGCCCCATCTGGTGCGATGTCGGCGTTCTGCCCCGCGTGCATGGTTCCGCCGTGTTCACCCGTGGCCAGACGCAGGCTCTGACCGTGACCACCCTGGGCTCCACCAACGAGGGTCAGGTGCTGGATGGCCTGAGCAACGATGACTTCAAGCGCTACATCCACCACTACAACATGCCCCCCTATGCCACCGGCGAGGCCGGACGCCTGAAGAGCCCTGGCCGCCGCGAGATTGGCCACGGCGCTCTGGCAGAGCGTGCTCTGCTGCCCGTGATCCCCACCGAGGAAGAGTTCCCCTACGCGATGCGTCTGGTGAGCGAGATTCTGTCCTCCAACGGTTCTTCCTCCATGGCTTCCGTCTGCGGTTCTACCCTGAGCCTGATGGATGCAGGCGTTCCGATTCATGCCCCTGTGGCCGGCGTGGCTATGGGTCTGATTAAGGACGCTGAGACCGGCAAGGTGGCTGTGCTGACCGACATTCAGGGTCTGGAAGACTTCCTGGGCGACATGGACTTCAAGGTAGCTGGTACCATGAACGGTATCACCGCTATCCAGATGGATATTAAGATCGCCGGCATTGACCGCGCCATCCTGCAGCAGGCTCTGGCACAGGCACTGCAGGGTCGTCTGCACATCCTGGGCATCATGCTGGAGACCCTGGGTCAGCCCCGCGAGCACCTGAGCAAGTATGCTCCCAAGATCGTCCGCTTCACCATCAATCCTGAGAAGATCCGTGAGGTTATTGGACCTGGCGGAAAGATGATCAACAAGATCATTGCTGAAACCGGCGTGAAGATCGACATCGAGGACGATGGCCGCGTGTTCATCTCCACCCCCGATGAGGATGCCGCCAACAAGGCTCGCAAGATCATCGAAGGCATTGCAAAGGACATCGAAGTGGGCGATGTGTTCACCGGCAAGGTGGTTCGCATCATGAACTTCGGCGCCTTTGTGGAGCTTGCCCCCGGCAAGGACGGCATGATCCACATCTCCAAGCTGGCCAACCACCGCGTGGAGAAGGTGGAAGACGTCGTGAAGATCGGCGATGAGCTGGAAGTGAAGGTCAATGAGATCGACGCTCAGGGCCGCATCAACCTGATCCGCAACGATATGGTGTACGAGAACACCGCCCCCGCCCGTCGGCCTGAGGGTGGCGCGCGTCCCCGTCCTCCCCGTCGTGACGGCCGCGCCTAATAGCCATTACAAGGATTCACGTGGGAAGCCGTGCTGAATGGCTTCCCACTTTTTCATTTTCTTTGAGAGAATTTCAAGGGGCTGTTAAAACAGACGAAGTCTGCGATCGCCCCTGCACCCTTCGGGGATGCA
>CAVEUM010000037.1:0-13011 GCA_963618735.1 bacterium
CCCCTGGACCCTGCAAGGGTCTTCGACCCTTGACCCATTTTTTGGTCCTGTCCTTAGTGGGTACTTTTACGGCTTCTGGGTGCGCGGGAGCGGCGTTGCTGAACATCGGGTTTCATAGGTGCTTCACCACGGAGTTCCAGCAACTGGTCACGAAGTTTAGCGGCCTGCTCGAATTCCAGGTTCTTAGCAGCGGAGAGCATCTGCTCCTCAATCTGGTGCATGAGAGCTGCACGTTCATCCTCATTGAGCGGCTTAGAAGAGGTGTCTTCCACCTGCTTCGTGATTTCCAGCACATCATGGATGGCGTTACGCACGCTTTCAGGCGTAATACCGTGCTCCTCGTTATAGGCCTGCTGAATGGCGCGGCGGCGGTTTGTTTCCGTGATGGCCTTCTCCATGCTTTCCGTCATGATATCGCCATACATGATAACCCGTCCATCCACATTACGGGCAGCGCGGCCGATGGTCTGCACCAGGGAAGTTTCACTGCGCAGGAAGCCTTCCTTATCGGCGTCCAAAATAGCGACAAGAGACACTTCAGGCAGGTCGAGACCTTCGCGCAAAAGGTTAATGCCCACCAGCACGTCATATTCGCCCAAGCGCAGGTCACGGATGAGCTGCATTCGTTCAATGGTCTGGATGTCGCTATGCAGGTAACGCACGCGGATCTCCAGTTCTTTCAGGTAATCCGTCAGGCTTTCGGCCATGCGCTTGGTCAGGGTGGTCACCAGTACACGTTCCTTTTTCGCAACGGTCTTACGAATTTCGCCCACCAGGTCATCCACCTGTCCGGTGGCTTTCTTCAGCACAATTTCAGGATCCAGCAGGCCTGTAGGACGAATAATCTGCTCCACAACCTGCTGAGCCTTGCCCATTTCATAAGGGCCGGGCGTAGCGGAAACGTAAATTGTCTGGTGAATGCGCTGCTCAAACTCCTGAAAAAGCAGGGGACGATTATCGTAGGCCGAGGGAAGGCGGAATCCGTAGTCAATCAGGGTTGTTTTGCGGGCGCGGTCGCCGTTATACATGGCGCGAATCTGGGGCACGGTGACGTGGCTTTCGTCGATGAAGCAGAGAAAATCTTTCGGGAAATAGTCCAGCAGGGAATAGGGAGCATCCCCGGGTTTTCGCCCATCAAAGTAGCGGGAATAATTCTCAATGCCCTGGCAATAGCCGATTTCCCGCATCATTTCCATATCGTAATTCGTGCGTTGTGCAATGCGCTGAGCCTCCAGCAGCTTACCATCCTTCTCGAATTCAGCGATGCGCTGTTGCAGGTCGTGCTCGATGACGGAGAGATTTTCCTCCATGTGACTGCGGTCGGTGGCGTAGTGGGTGGCAGGGAAGATGCTGGCGTGCTCCAGCACAGAAAGCACGTGACCGCTGACGACGTCAATCTCACTAATGCGGTCAATTTCATCCCCGAAAAATTCGATTCGAAGGGCGTGCTCATGCTCGCCTGCAGGGATGATTTCCACCGTATCGCCGCGTACGCGGAAGGTACCGCGGGCAAACTCGATGTCATTCCGTTCATACTGGATGTCGATGAGATTTCGGAGCAGTTTCTCGTGGCTGACCTGCATGCCGGGGCGCAGGGAAATCATTTGCCCCTCGTACTCGCTGGGGTCGCCCATAGAGTAAATGCAGCTCACCGATGCCACGATGATGACGTCCTTCCGCTCCCGCAGGGCGGCGGTGGCGCTATGCCGCAGGCGGTCAATTTCCTCATTGATGGAGGCGTCCTTTTCGATGTAGGTATCGGAAGAGGCGATATAGGCTTCCGGCTGGTAATAATCGTAATAAGATACGAAATATTCGACACGACTATCGGGGAAGAAAGCCTTCAGCTCACTGCACAGCTGCGCCGCCAGGGTTTTATTATGGGCGATCACGAGTGTGGGCTTCTGCACCTTCTCGATGACCGATGCCATGGTGAAGGTCTTACCGGAACCGGTAACGCCCAGCAATACCTGACTCTGCATCCCTTCCGCGACGCCGCGGCTAAGTGCCTCGATGGCTTGCGGCTGATCACCGCTGGCCTGATAGGGGGCTTTCAATACGAATTTGTTCATGGTTCCTCCTGGATGCCCTGTTGATAAAAACAATCACACCATGCATCATAGCACATTCGGCACGCAATGAAAAGAAGGATTCTTTGCTTCTGAGGAAGAAAACAAGAATGCGAAACGTTACGTTACCGACAGGTATTTTGAGGAGGTGGAATTGTTGCTGAAGAAGCTTGGATGGTTAATTTGCCTGCTTGTGCTGAGCCTGATGCTTTTTTCCTGCGCGGAAGCTGAAACGTCCCTATTGGCGCTGAATGTGGGGAAGGCGGACTGCCTCTTGCTGGAAAGCGGAGAGACACGATACCTGATAGATGCAGGAACGGCGGAAAGCTGGGGCACCATCTCTGCAGCGCTGCGAACCCGCGGCATTACACACCTGGATGGCGTGATTCTCACCCACACCGACAAGGATCACGCAGGCGGCATGTGGGCATTGGCGACTTCCTCCATTGAGGTGGACAGCTGGTATGCTTCCGCGTATTTTACGGACGTGAAGAAGTCCAAGCATCCCATGATCCTGGCGGCTAATTTGCGAGGGGAAGAAGTGCGTTGGCTCAGGCAGGGGGACACGCTGCCTTTGGCGGATGGTCTGATTTCCGTGCTTGCGCCCATGCAGGAAGACGACGATGATGAAAACAACAACTCCCTCGTCCTGTATGTGCAAACGAGCGATGGAACGATGCTATTGACAGGGGACATGGAATTCGGAGAAGAGCGAGCGCTGTTATCCTTAGGCTTACTGACCCACGCAGATGTGCTGAAGGTTGCCCATCATGGCGGCGATGACGCCACATCGGCAGCGCTAGTGAAGCATGTAACGCCGCAAGTGGCGGTGATTTCCACCAGCACGGCAGAAAGAGAAAGCACCCCTAGTGCATCGGTGGTATCTCTATTGGAAGACAACGGTGCGCAAGTCGTTGTCACCCAGGATGCTGGGGAAGGCATTTTCGTGACCCTGACAGCGGGAACAGCGGAGGCGACCATGCTTCCCGCCGCGGAATTGCCGCCGCAGACCACGGGCATTGTCCTAAGCGACCGTTCCAATGCACAGGACACGGTTTCCATTGGCAACCAGGGGGAGGACACGGCGGATCTTTCCGGTTGGTACGTGTATTCCGACAAGGGCAAGGAAATCTTCGTGCTGCCCGAGGGCACGACACTGGCAGCAGGCGAGGCACTGAACATCGGCACCCTGAGCACGGAAGGCGACACCGACCTGATTTGGCCGGATGAGAATGTGTGGAACGATAAAAAAGAGGACGTTGCCATGCTGTACGATGCCTATGGAAGACTCATTGACGAATTGTAAGGAAAACAGGCAATGAAAAAGAGAGGTGCAAACCTCTCTTTTCTCGTATGGAAACATTTGCTGCTTTTCTGGGCGACCGCGAAAGAACGACATACTGTCATTCGGTTTTCGAGGAGAGCGCAACGGGAGTCTTCTGACTCAGAAGCCGTCACTCGAAATATTACGCCTTTCTCAGCGATGCAACCGTGTCCAAAATGTCCTCAGCCAGCTGCTTTTTGGTGCGCAGGGGATACTCAACGGCGCCGGCGGATGTAATCAGGGTAGCAATGTTGGTATCCACATTGAAACCAGCACCGGGCTTGGAAACATCATTGGCCACAATCAGGTCAAGATTCTTCTTTTTCAGCTTCTTCTGGGCATTCTCCAGCAGATGCTCTGTTTCGGCGGCAAAGCCCACAAGAATCTGACCTTCGTGCTTCATCTGTCCCACAGCGGCGGCAATATCGGGATTTTCCACAAGGGTCAGCGTCAGCGGCTCACCATCGGCCTTCTTCATCTTCTGATTCCAGGTTTGCGCAAAGCGATAGTCCGCAGGGGCAGCGGCTTGAATCACCACATCCATTTGCGGCGCACGTTCTGTCACGGCCTGGTAGAGGTCACGGGTGGATTCTACCTGCACCACGGGGATTCCCTCGGGGCGAGCGGCGGTCACAGCACCGCATACCAACGTCACCTCAGCACCGCGCCTGGCAGCGGCCTCTGCAATAGCAAAGCCCATTTTGCCGGAAGAATCGTTGGTCAGGTAGCGGACAGGGTCCAGCCGCTCACGGGTGGCACCGGCGGTGACCATCACCTTCAGCCCTGCAAGATCCTGTTTGGGGTTGAGCAGCTGCGCAATGGCTTCGGCAATTTCCGCAGGCTCGCTCATGCGGCCCGCACCATTGTCACCACACGCCAAATAGCCGCCAGCAGGCCCAATGAATTGCACACCGCGGCTTTTCAGCACGGCAAGATTCGCTTGGGTGGCGGCGGCTGTCCACATGCCGGTATTCATGGCAGGAGCCAGCAAAATGGGCGCCTTGGTGGCCAGCACGGTGGTGGTGAGCATGTCATCCGCAATGCCGGCGGCCATTTTGGCCATCACATTGGCAGTAACAGGGGCAATCACAAACAGCTCCGCACGCTTGGCCAGCGCAATGTGCTCCACTTCCCATTTATCGGGACGGGCAAAGGTGTCCGTCACCACGGGATTGCGGCTCATGGTTTCGAAGGTCAGGGGGGTCACAAATTCGGTGGCGTTCTTCGTCATAATGACGTGAACATTCGCGCCGGCCTTTACAAGGCGGGACACAAGCTCCACACTTTTATACACGGCGATGCCGCCTGTGACGCCCAGCACGACCTCCTTACCCTTCAGGTTCATGCTTCAACATGCTCCTCTTCTTCTTCCACGGGACGGTCATAGGTGACCAGGTCGCGGTTGATTTCCTCAACGGCGGTCTTCAGGGGCTTCAGGTCCTTCGCATCAAAGTAAGGCTGGCTGCCGCCTACGATCTGACGGCCGCGCTTGGAAGCTTCCACCACCAGGGTGTAGCGAGAATCAGCATGCTTGAGCAGTTCCAGTACGCAAGGATCAACAATAGACATTGGGTTTCCTCCTTCACAATGGGTCACAAGATTCTATTCGACAGGCAGGGGGCTTAATCCTCTACCACGGGAAAATATCGAACGGTGCGTTGCTTTTCAGCACGGGCGATGGCGGAAAGCTGGGCATAGGCGAGATCGAGATCGTCATTGACCACGGCATACTGGTAGCGGTTGACCTGCTCCAGTTCGCCGCGCGCATTGCGCAGACGACGCTCAATCTCCACAGGATCATCCGTGTTGCGGGTGTGCAGGCGGACACGAAGGGCCTCGTAGCTGGGGGGAAGAATGAACACGCTCACGCAGGAAGGCTCCTGAGCCATGACGTTTCGTGCGCCCTGAGGATCGATGTCCAGCAGAACGTTCTGGCCGCGCTCAATGCGCTCGTAAACCTCGCTTTTCAGCGTTCCGTAGCGGTGACCGTGCACGGTGGCATGTTCCAGAAAAGCATCCTGCGCCAAAAGCTCGTCGTATTTTTCCTCAGAGATGAAATGATAGTGAACATCATCAATCTCGTTAAAACGGCGTGCCCTGGTGGTTACGCTCACTGAAAACGTAAAGCTGGGATCCTCCTGCAAAAGTCGGGCGGCCAGGGTTCCTTTGCCTGTGCCTGAGGGACCGGAGATCACCATCAGCATACCCTTGCGCGTTTCCTTCATGCCTCGTCCTCCTCTAATGGTTCGCTGTCCTTTTCCTCCAGCCGACTGCCGACAGTCTCAGGCTGAAGAGGGGACAGAACGATGTGCCCGGAATCCATCACAATGACTGCGCGGGTTCGCCGCCCACTGGTGGCATCGATCAGACGAAACTGATCCCGAGCCTCCTGCACCATGCGTTTCACAGGGGCGGAGTCGGGGGCTACCACAGCCACCATGCGCCGGACGGATACCAGATTGCCGAATCCTACGTTGACAAGTTTCATGCGCCGTTACTCCACATTCTGAATCTGCTCGCGGAGCTTTTCGATCTCGCTTTTCAGATCCACCACCAGCTGTGCAATGACGGCATCGTTGGCCTTGGAGCCAATGGTGTTCGCCTCCCGATTCATTTCCTGAATCAGGAAGTCCATCTTCTTGCCGATTTCACCGTGCTTTTCCAGGTAGCTCCGCAGCTGGGCAATGTGACTTTCCAGACGGGAAAGCTCCTCATCAATGGCACAATGATCCGCCATCAGCGCGACCTCCTGCGCCAGACGCGCGGGGTCAACAGGCTCGATGGGAAGCTTGCTGAGCCGCTCCTGCAGCCTTTGGCGATACTCCTCAGGAACCTGAGGGGCACGCCGGAGAATCTTCTCCCTCAGCTGGCAGGCGGCATCCAGATGCGCGGTCAGATCGCTTTTCAGGGCGTTTCCTTCCCGCTCACGCATGGTAACAACCTGCCGGACGGCCTCGGCAGTGACACGCTCACACAGCGCGGTCATGGCGTCTTCATCCATGACATCCTCCGCAACCTCCAGCACCCCCTCCATCTGCATCAGATGGGAAAGGGAAAGATCGTTGCCGCAGCCGGTGAGCGCGGAAATGCTTTGCCCGGCTTCAAAGTAGGCTCTGGCCAAATCCTCATTGATGGTGACACGTTTATTGCCCTCTCCCACGGTTTTCACCGCGAGGAAGACATCCACATGGCCACGCTTGAGGGATGCGGAAATGCCCTTGCGCAGCGTTTCTTCCAGGAAGGAAAGAGAACGGGGCAAACGGCAGGAAACATCGAGAAAGCGATGATTGACACACTTGAGTTCCAGGGTCATCTCCACTTGCCCATCAGACTGTTGACTGCGTCCGCAACCGGTCATACTGCGCATATCAGCACCTCCTTCGTGAAAAAAGATTATACCACACCTTGCCCCATGGCGCAAGCACAAAAGAAAATGCGCGCAGGGAGGAATGAAATTCTCCTGATTGTCGTACTGACACTGATCCTTTTCGGCTTCCTGGTGCCTTTTGGAATTGCGTTCCAGCTGCCTGTGGCGCTGTATCTGACCACGCGGGTCGGCCTGACCACGCCGCAGATGCTCGCCAATAAGCGGAAGTACGTGATTCTTGGCATCTTCATCCTTGCGGCGATCCTGACGCCGCCGGATGTTGTGTCGCAGGTTGCACTTGGCGTTCCCATGTGCGTGCTGTATGAGGTTGGCATCCTGGTCAGCCGATGCACCAAGGTTCGGAATCGCGAATAAAAAAATGCCGTATCCATCTGCTGTGGATACGGTATTTGTCTGTCGGTTGCCTTTACACAATGGCCAGGCGATAGCCAAGCTTGTAGATGGTTTCGATGCTGTCAATGCCAATCTTTTTGCGGAGACGCTGAATATGCACGTCCACCGTTCGGGTTTCACCGACGCACAGGTAGCCCCAGGCGGTGCGCAGCAGCTGCTCACGGGTCAGGGTCGCGTTGGGAGCCTCCATCAGTGCGCGGAGCAGGGAAAATTCCTGGGCTGTCAGGGTCAGCGCCTTGCCGTCCAGGGTGGCCTGATGCTCGGCTACGTCCATTTGCAGGGTGCCAACGGTCAGCTTGGTTTCAATATTGCGAAGAAGTTCAGCGACGCAGGCAACCAGCTCCTTGCTGTTTGCAGAAGCGGAAAGTACGGCGCAATCCGCACGGTACAGGGATTTCAGATGATCCGCATTGCTGATGCGGCGGGCGATGAACAGCACAGGCCAATTGCGCTGCTGCAGCTCATTCAGCAGGGCGTGGCTGTCTGCCCAGTTGGTTCCGGAGCTGATGATGGTCAGCACCTTGTCGCTGATAGACGTTACCAGAGCAAGACCATCTGCAGCAGTTTCTGCCACCATGCATTCGTAGCCTGCATGGGTCAGGGTCTTGCACACCTTGTCACTCAGTCGGTCTTCCGACGCCAAAATCAAGATCTTTGCCATGGTCTCACCTCACCTATTCAACGGAGGATCGTGCCGTTTTCTTCCCCGAGGGTCAAAACTTCTTTTTACGGCATCGGCAGAACGCGCGAAAATACTTGCGCCAGTAACCTTTACTGGACATTCTGCCCACAAGGTGATATGATTATTCATATTGAAATCAGGAGGGAGGGCTGAGCATGAATGTGGATCAATTAGCGGATCAACTGCGGCGTGACAGCGCTTTTATGGAGAATGTCGTCCGTTGGGAAGAGATGCCTGCACGTCCGGCTCAGTTTGCTCCCTTTCCTGCATGCCTTGATGAGCGGCTGATTCCCGTGCTGCAGAAGCGCGGCATCTACCAGCTGTATAGCCATCAGGCGCACAGCATTGCGGCGACAGCGCAGGGGAAGGACGTGGTGGTGGTTACGCCCACGGCTTCCGGCAAAACCATGTGCTACAATCTGCCTGTGCTGTCTTCCATTCTGCAGAACAATGACGCGCGGGCACTGTATCTTTTCCCGACCAAGGCGCTGTCAGCCGACCAGGTCAGTGAACTGTATGAGCTGATTGAGGAAATGGGTGTGGACATCAAAACCTACACCTATGACGGCGATACGCCTGGGGCCGCAAGAAAGGCCGTCCGCCAGGCAGGGCATATTGTGGTGACGAATCCGGATATGCTCCACAGCGGGATTTTGCCCCACCACACCAAATGGGTCAAGCTCTTTGAGAATCTCCGCTATATTGTGATCGATGAAATTCACACCTATCGCGGCGTGTTCGGCTCCAATCTGGCCAATGTGCTGCGCAGATTGATGCGCCTGTGCGCGTTCTACGGCAGTCATCCGCAGTTTATTTTGTGCAGCGCGACCATTGCCAATCCCAAAGAGCTGGCAGAAACGCTCATCGGCCGCCCCGTGGAATTGATTGATGATAACGGTGCTCCCATGGGCAAGCGGCACTTTGTGTTCTACAACCCGCCTGTGGTCAACCGTCAGCTGGGCATTCGCAAGGGCGTGATTCCTGTAACCAGGGACATTGCCGGTATGCTGCTCAAGTGCGGCATTCAGACCATTACCTTCGCCAAAAGCCGCCTGACGGTGGAAGTGCTGACCAAATATTTGAAGGATCTTGTGCGTGATCCTCTGGGGAACTCGGGCAGGGTACGCGGCTATCGCGGCGGCTATCTGCCGACAGAGCGGCGGGAGATTGAGCGCGGATTGCGCGCAGGCAAGGTGGACGCGGTGGTTTCCACCAATGCCCTGGAGCTTGGCATTGATATTGGCGCACTGGATGCCTGCGTGCTTTGCGGCTATCCGGGAACCATTGCCAGTGCGTGGCAGCAGGCTGGACGCGCCGGACGGCGGAAGAGTACAAGCATTGTGTTCTTTGTCGCATCCTCGGCGGCGATTGACCAATACATCGTGTCCCATCCGGATTATTTCCTGCGCCAGTCCCCGGAAAATGCGCTGCTGAATCCTGATAACCTGTATATTTTGCTCAGCCATTTCAAGTGCTCTGCTTTCGAGCTTCCTTTTGAGGATGGCGAGGGCTTCGGCAACGCTCCTGCACCCGAGGAGCTGCTGGAGTACCTGACGGAAAGCGACATCCTTCGTCACGTGGAGGGGCGGTATCACTGGTCTGCAGAGGATTTCCCCGCATCGGAGATTTCTCTGCGCTCTGCCGCCAGCGAAAACTTTGTGATCATTGATATTACGGATCCTGCGCACCATCGGGTGATTGGCGAAATGGATCGCTACACGGTGCCCATGCTGCTGCACGAAAACGCCATCTACATGCACGAGGCGCAGCAGTATCAGGTGGAAAAGCTGGACTTCGATGCCTGCAAGGCCTTCATTCGCAAGGTGGACGTGGGCTATTATACCGATGCGGATTTGAACATTTCCCTGTCGCTGCTGGATATTGAGCAGCAGCAGGATGCCCCCGGCGGCGGCGTGTGCGCCTTGGGCGAGGTCAAGGTGACCACCCTGGTGACCATGTTCAAGAAGATTCGCTTTGATACCCACGAGACGCTTGGCTTCGGCCATGTGCGCCTCCCGGAAACAGACATGCATACCACCGCCATGTGGTGGACGCTGCCGGACGCGCTATCCAGCCGTTTCCCTAGTGATACGCTGAAAAACGGCATGCTGGCGGTGACCAACCTCCTGCGCATTGTGGCACCGCTGTACCTGATGTGCTCGCCCCAGGATGTGTCCGTGCTGTATCAGGTGAAGAGCCCCTTTACGGATCAGCCCACCGTCATCCTGTATGATAACTGCCCTGGCGGCGTTGGTCTGGCGCAGAAAGCCTATGGCATGCAGAAGCTTCTGCTGGAGAAGGCACTGCAAATTGCTCAGGACTGCACCTGCGAGTGCGGCTGTCCCTCCTGCACGGGGCCTGTTGGGGAAATCGGCGAGGACGGCAAGCGCACGGCTATGGTGCTTCTGAAGGAGCTGACGCGATGAACCTGCGAGAGAAGCTCCGTGCCATTGAAACCGCGCCGAAGAAGACCGATCCCATCCCGATGGAAAAGCGCTGCACCTCCTGCTGGAGCAAGGAAGAGCTCAGAAATGTGGAGGATTATGCGGATGCCTTTGGCCTGAAGCGTGCAACCGTCGATATGATGTGCGGCGAAATGGAGCCGTCGCTGCCCGAAATCCTTGATCCTATGCGCATCCTGTATCTGGATACGGAGACCACGGGACTGGCAGGGGGCACGGGCACGGTGGCCTTTTTGGTGGGCGTTGGCAGACTTACCATGGAGGGCTTTCGCATTCAGCAATTCGTGATGCGGGATTATCCCGAGGAGCGCTTTGTGCTGGAAAAGGTGCGGGAAGCACTGGAGGATTGTGATGTCATCTGCACCTTTAACGGACGCACCTTCGACGTGCCGCTGCTAAGGGATCGGTTCCTGATGAACCGCATGCCGCCGTCCTGCTTTGATAAGCCTCACATCGATTTGCTCCACATAGCACGCCGCGTGTGGAAGATGCGGCTGAAGCGGTGCAATCTGTCCCATTTGGAGGAAGCTGTGCTGGGAAAGCCTCGCATGGGCGATTTGCCGGGCAGTGAAGCACCCAAGCGGTATTTCTCCTTCCTGAAGACAGGACAGTTTTGCCTGCTGGATGAGGTCATCACCCATAATGCCCAGGACATTGCGAGCCTGTGCATTCTGCTCAGCGCCATGACGGATCTCTATGAGCATCCCGAAAAGCATCCTTATGAAGAGGATCTCTTCTCCATGGGGGTGGCGCTGGAAAAATTCCACCATCCCGAGGAGGCAAGACGCTGCTATCACCTGGCCAGCCGCGGCGTTACCCGCACCAAAGGTCAATTGCGTCTGGCACAGAGCTGGCGCCGCTCGGGGCAGCGGCAGGAGGCCACCGCTGTATGGCAGGGGATGATCGCCAGGCATGAAGGCGGCATTGTCCCTTATGTGGAAATGGCCAAGCACTATGAGCATATTGAGCGGGATATCCCCAAAGCCATGGAGATGACCCGCCGCGCCATGATGCTGATGGCTGAACCGACCCTCTTTGATACCACGGATACGACGGAGAAGCGCAATGCCCTCCGCCGCCGATATGACCGATTAAAGAAGAAAGCACAGAAGGAGTGACATTTCATGGGTTTTATGGCAAATCTGAAAGGACAGCAGGCACTGGCACTGCAGGGCAAGAAGAAAATCGAAGAGGCGAAGGCAAAGTATGCTGAAGCCTATGCGGAAGGCATGGATCAGCCTCGACTGGTGCTCGCCTACGCGGTGCTGCTCATTCGGGACAATGAATTTCAGAAGGCAAAGGATATGCTGGTGAAGCTCCAAAAGCAGCCCATGTCCGCGGATCAGACCAGTCAGATGTTCATGGACTATGCCGTGTGCTGCTATAAGCTGGGCAACCTGAGCAAGGCAGTGGACCTGCTCGAAAAGCAGCATCGCCGCCAGCCCTCCGGCCTGGTTTATGAGACGTTGGGCTACCTGTATGCGGAGCAGTTCGACGAGAGCAACAAGGCGGCCTTCATGGCAGAGCCTCACACGGTGGAGGTGGATGAACGCTTCGGCGATGAAGCCGAGGAGATCGATCCTGAAAAGGCCTGGGAAGAAGGCAAGCAGAAGGCGCTGGCGTTCAACCAGGAAGCTGTAGAATATGACGATGAAGACTCTGTGTCCCTTGACAATTTGGCACAAACCTATTATCGTGTCATTGGTGACAAGGAAAAGGCACTGGAATGGTTCCGAAAGGCAATTGCCCTGAAGGAAAACCAGATTGACACCCTCTGGTTCCTTAGCCGCTACGACGTGGAGAAGGGCGACTATGCCGCCGCCATCGCCAAGCTGGAAAAGGCGCTGAGCAGCCGTTTCTCACCGCTGAATAAGGTGACCAAGGCGGAAGTGGAAGCAGAGGTTGCAAGACTGAAGGCACTATAAAGCAGGTCGGCACAGATTATGCGCCGATAGAAAGGCAGGTATTGATCCATGGAGGAAAATCAACAAGTACAATTGAGCGAGGCACCTGCAGAGAATACGCCGCAGAAGCCGAAAAAGTCTGTTGGCCGTGAGATTCTTGAGTGGGTTGTCACCATTGCGGCGGCACTGGTCATCGCGTTGGTCATTCGCACCTTCCTGTTTGAGCCTGTGAAGGTGGACGGTCACTCAATGGATACGACCCTGGCCGATGGCGAGATTATGCTGGTGACCAAGACGGAGTACACCACCCTGAACCTCTTCGGCAATAGCTACGCCATCTTTGGCGATCCTCAGCGGTTTGATGTGGTCATTTGCCACTATCCCGGACGCGGAGATACGAACTTTGTGAAGCGCGTGGTCGGCCTGCCCGGAGACACGGTGGAGATTACCGGCGGCTACCTGTATGTGAATGGTGAAAAGTATGAGGAAGAGTACCTGACGTACCGCCCCAATTACGCAATGGCCGCTACGGTGGTGCCGGATGGCTGCTACTTCGTGCTGGGCGATAACCGTTCTAACTCCAACGATAGCCACATTATCGGCGCCATCTCCCGTGAGATGATTGTTGGTCACGTGCAGCAGATTGTCTTTCCCTTCAGCGACTGGCGGAAGGTTCAGTAAGATTCATTCACTTGAAAGAGCGAGATCTCACAATGAGGTCTCGCTCTTTTTGCATTAATAAAAAGGCGATGACTCCGCAAAGAATCATCACCTTCACACTGGTTTTCG
>CAVEUM010000038.1:0-12862 GCA_963618735.1 bacterium
AACAACAATCCTTAACTTGTTTGACCTATAAGACTAGCTTGCTCACTTGCCAACAAGAAGATTTCGCTCTGCGGAGCGACCAAAGGGCTTTCCGATCGCCCTTTGGAAACCTTCGGAGTGCACTACTTTGAGGAAATCTTCTTCCGCAACTTCGAGGGTCTTCGACCCGCTTTACCGCCCCATTGGACAAAAACAAAACCCCCGAGTCATTTCCGACTCGGGGGTCTCTGTGCTGATGGCGGGACTCGAACCCGCACGCCTTTCAGCAAGGGATTTTAAGTCCCTGGTGTCTGCCATTCCACCACATCAGCGCACGTTATCATTATAGCATTTTCCAGGGTTACCGTCAATGTATGCCGTTCCTGCCAGTGATATGAAAAAAGACCGGCAACGCCGATCTTTCTCTGAGAGGTGCCACCCGGATTTGAACCGGGGAATAAAGGTTTTGCAGACCTGCGCCTTACCACTTGGCTATGGCACCATGAAAAAATGGAGCGGTAGACGGGGCTCGGACCCGCGACCTCCACCTTGGCAAGGTGGCGCTCTACCAACTGAGCTACTACCGCATGTTCCTGGTGCCTTGGGGCGGAATCGAACCACCGACACGCAGATTTTCAGTCTGCTGCTCTACCGACTGAGCTACCAAGGCAGATATGGCGACCCGGAAGGGGCTCGAACCCTCGACCTCCAACGTGACAGGCTGGCGCTCTAACCAACTGAGCTACCGGGCCATTATCTGGTGGGAACAACAGGGCTCGAACCTGTGACCCTCTGCTTGTAAGGCAGATGCTCTCCCAGCTGAGCTATGCTCCCAAGTGTCTCCCTTACAGCTTGTAGGGCGCGGTTCTGTCACTCACCGCGGCGACTTTCATATGATACTCGATTTTTGCGGATTTGTCAAGAGGGTTTTCGTACTTTTCCGCGAAAGTTTATAAAAAAACCGAATTGCCCTTTTCACTTGATCTTTGGCGTAGCAGGCTTTACCGCGTCTTTCCCCCACTTATCCCGCACGCGGTCAAGGGCGGCCTCCAACCTGATGTGCCGCGGATCGTCCTCCTTGGGTTCATCCAGGAAAGACAGCTGTGCAGGAACCGCCTCATCCTCCGGGGTGAGACCCGAGGCAGTCACCGTCATGAGCCGCACGGGCGCATCCTCCCGCCAGCACTCCTCCAAAATGGCGCAGGCAGTTTGGTAGATTGTCCGCCCCAGAGACGTTGGCATGTCCAGCGTTTTCTGGCGGGAAATAACCTTAAGCTGCGGATCCTTAATTTGTAGGGTGACTGTTCGTGCCTTCAGTCCCTGCCGCCGAAGCTGATACCCCACCTGGTTGCACAGAGGCAGCAAGCCCGCGCGGCATTCTTCGCGGCCCGTCAAATCCCGCGGGAAGGTTTCTCCCCGGCCGATGCTCCGCGCAGGATCGTGCTCGCCCCAATGGCGCACAGGACTGTCATCCAGCCCGTTTGCCATGCGCCACAGACTTTCGCCCTGCTTGCCCAGTTTGCGAATCAGTGTCTCTTCATCCAGTGCCGCCAGCTGACCAATGGTCACGATTCCCAGCCGTGTCAGCGCCGCCGCCGTGGATTTTCCCACAAAAAGCAAGTCGCCCACAGGCAGGGGATACAAAATCTCGCGCACGTTCTCTCTGGTAATCAAGGTTGTGGCGTCAGGCTTCTTATAGTCGCTGCCCATTTTGGCCCAGGTCTTGTTATCGCTGACGCCTGCCGAAATGGTGATCCCCGTCTCCTCCCGCACGCGCTTGCGCAGCATGTCTGCAATCTGCACCCCTGTGCCGAAAAGATTGCGGGAGCCTGTCACATCCAGCCAGCTTTCATCCACAGAAAAAGGCTCCACCTGATCGGTCACGTCCAGGTAGATGGCGTTAATGCGGCGGCTCATGGCCGCATATTTTTCATGATGCGGAGGCAAAAGCACCAGGTCAGGACACTTCTGTCTGGCCTGCCAGATGGTTTCCGCCGTTTGCACGCCGCGCTTTTTCGCGGGCATATTTTTTGCGAGAATGATACCGTGCCGCCCCTCGGGGTCTCCCGCCACAGCCACAGGTACATCCTTTAATTCGGGATGCTCCAGCAATTCCACGGAGGCGAAGAAATTATTGCAGTCGCAATGCAGGATGGTGCGGCCCGGACGGTCAATAGCCATCATCGTAGCCATCGTCATAGCCGTCATCCTCACGGTCTTCAAAGGAGGATGCCAGTGCTTCAGGGCTGAAACGAGGATCAAAGGCCAGTGCCCGCAGTGCCTCCTTGGACACCACGGTATTCGTGCCCAGGCAATCGTTGCAGCGATAGCCGCAATCCGGGCAGACGCACCCCAAATGATCGCTCTCCGCCTGTACCATGTACGTTCCGCATTCCTTGCAGCTGCACCGCATGATTCCGCGCATCCCTTCATTCTTGTAGTAAACACATGATAACACTTTCCACTGAAGAAAGCAAGGGATTGACAATGCAGCCGCAGGGGGTAAAATAGAGGTAAGAAATCATTCAATCAAGGAGGATCTTCCCATGGCGATCACCTCAAAAGAATTTGGCAAAAACGCAGAGGGTGCCTCTGTCACCCAATACACCATGACCAATCACAGCGGTGCCTCCGTCAAGATGATTGACTACGGCGCCACCATCACCTCCATCTGTGTCCCGGATAAGGACGGCGTGCTGGCGGACGTCGTTCTCGGCTTTGATGACATGACGGGCTATTTGAAGAGCCACGGCCACATGGGCGAAACCATCGGCCGCTACGGCAACCGCATCGGTCACGGCGAATTCACGCTGGACGGCGTCACCTATCAGCTTGCCAAGAATAACGGTGAGAATCACCTGCACGGCGGCAAGGTTGGCTTTGGCGTGAAGATGTGGGAAACTTCCACCCTGGAAGAGCAGGATCAGGATACGCTGATTTTCCACATGATTAGCCCCGATGGTGAAGAAAATTATCCCGGCACGCTGGACGTGACCGTCACCTACACCTGGACGGACAGCAATGCGCTGATCATCCGCTACCGTGCCA
Organism: bacterium; assembly: GCA_963618735.1. GTDB lineage: Bacteria > Bacillota > Clostridia > Christensenellales > Aristaeellaceae > CAKUFA01. Next base: position 3,028 of record CAVEUM010000038.1, read on the forward strand.
CCACCGACAAGCCCACCCTGTGCAACATGACGAACCACGCCTACTTCAACCTGGCAGGACATGATCATGGCACCATCCGTGACCAGGCACTGTATATTGACGCAGATACCATCACCCCTGTGGATGCAGGCCTGATTCCCACGGGCGGCTATATGCCCGTGAACGGAACGCCCTTTGACCTGCGTGAGGGCGAGCTGGTCGGCGACGGTCTGGACATGGCTTCTCAGGTGCCGCAGATGGTGCTGGCCGGCAATGGCTACGATCATAACTACGTCCTGCGGAAGGGCTGCGCCATGGGTCTGGCTGCCTGCCTGCACGATGAAGCCTCCGGCCGCACCATGGAGGTCATCACTGACCAGCCCGGCGTGCAGCTGTACACCGATAACACGGGTGATTTTGAAGGCGGCAAGGGCGGCGCACACTACGGCAATCATGCCGCGCTGTGCCTGGAAACGCAGCATTATCCCGATGCCCCCCACAATCCTCAGTGGCCTTCTACGGTGCTCCGTCCCGGCGAAGTCTACGACACCACGACCATCTACGCCTTTGGTGTTGATGCGTAAGCAAGGGAACATGTTCCCGTGTGAAAGCAATTTTAGGGAGAAACGCACACCGTGTTTCTCCCTTCTTTCTTATCGTGCGCATTTTTATCAGGCCTAACAGGAGGAAGCAACATGAATGAACGGCTTATGCTGATGATCGCTGCGTTTCTGAACAACGATCCCAGAGCCATTGACTTTGCCGATGCGCAGTCCATCGCCAAAGAGTGCGGCATTTCCCTTGAGGAGAGCGTTTCCCTGATGCTGGCCGCCCATTGCGGATTGGATCTTGATCGGCAGGAGGACGCCGCACTGTATCACCGCTGCTTCCCGAAAATGCTGCATAAGCTGACGCCTGCCATCATCACCGATGATCCTTACACGAGGGCACTGCGTACCCATTCCTTCTGCCATGGCAGCGTCACGCTGGAAGAGGATGTCTACACCCCTGCAGAAATTTTCGTCTGTGATGACTTCCTTGACGCGGGCGAGCTGGTGCTTCCCCAGCTTGGCTGGTTTGCCGAGGAGGTTTGTTACCCTGCCCTGAAGGAAAACGGCCGTGTGTGGATGACGGTGACCCCCAACGAAATCAACACCATTCGCCCCTGCGCCGAGAGCGCCCGCGGCAAGGTGCTGTGTTATGGCCTTGGCATGGGCTACTTTGTTTTTCATGCGCTAATGAATCCCGCTGTGACTTCCATCACCGTGGCGGAGCGCTCCCGGGACGTTATCAACCTTTTCCGTGACGCTTTGCTTCCCATGTTTCCCCGCAAGGAGGCTTTGACGCTTGTGGAAGCAGATGCCTTCGATTACGCGGCAAACGTTGCCCCCGGCATCGCTTACGACACGGTGTTTGCTGACCTTTGGCACGATGTTTCGGACGGTCTGCCGATGTATCAGCATCTGAAGAGGCTGGAAGTGCAAGGTCCCCAATACATGTACTGGATTGAGAAAACCATGAAGCACTACCTGTAAACAAAATCCCGGCGCAAAATGAGCATGAAAAAGGTGCTGTTGCAAAATCGATGTTCTGCAGCAGCACCTTTTATTGATGGCTTAGTTTTCTTCCTTTGCCTTCACCTTTCGGCTCATCCGCTGGTTCATTTCCATAAATAGATTGGAGAAGAACAGGCTGATGGTCACCGCAGCGACAGCCGCCAGCGCCAGATACCAGACAGCGGCCTTCCGCACGTTCAGGAAGGAATACGGGATTTTCTCCTCAGGAACCACATTGAGGAGGATCAAGGTGATCATGGTGACAGCGTAGAGGATGATAAAGATCAGGCCGTTCAGGCGGTCGATTGTCTTCACACCCTCAGGGCAGACAGCGTATCGCACAAAGGTGAACATGGTGATCAGCGGAATGATCACGTGCATGTTAATCATATCATACCGTGCGAACACGGGGTGATCCTTCACGATGGGCAACAGGCCAATGAGCACCACCAGCAGGATCAGCACCTCCGTTACCGCGGAGGACAGGTGCAGGAAGTATCCCCATCGTGATGGAATGTTTCTGCCACGCTTTAACTCCATTAGCCGCTGAACAGAGGCCGCCACGGCCGCCAGCACTGCGAAGAGGGTGCCGTCACAGGTCATTTCACGGAAGCAGGAAACGGCGCTCCCTTCGTAGTTTGCCTTGTAGATGAAAGCCGTAATGCCCAGAATGACAACCAGGGCATTCAGGGCGATATGAACTTTTTTCTGCACAGGATGGAAACTGGCGGACATGAACTGCTCCTTTACGCTCACATGGTCGATTAGTTGTTATACCGCCACTGACGGGCACGGTCACCGGCAGAGAGGATCTTCTTGCGCATGCGGAGGGTCTTGGGGGTAATCTCCAGCAGCTCGTCATCATCGATGAACTCCATGCACTCTTCCAGCGTCATGGGATGCACAGAAATCAGGCGCATGGCATCCTCAGAAGCGGAGGCGTTACGCATGTTGGTCACGTGCTTCTGCTTGCACACGTTCACCACCAGGTCATCCGGACGGGCGTTCTGGCCAACGATCATGCCTTCATACACGTTCTGCTGCGCGCCGATGAACAGCGTGCCGCGCTCCTGTGCATAGAACAGGCCATAGGAGGTGCTGACACCCGTCTCGTGCGCCACCAGTGCGCCCACGTTACGGTGGGGGATGTCGCCCTTCATGGGCTCATAGCGCTCGAAGGTGGCGGACATGATGCCCTCGCCGCGGGTGTCGGTCATGAATTCGCTGCGGTAGCCGAACAGGCCGCGGGAAGGTACCAGGAACTCCAGACGGACACGATCCAGTCCGCTCATGTGCTCCAGGGTGCCGCGGCGACGGCCGATCTTCTCAATCACGGCGCCAGCGCTGGCCTGAGGGGTATCCACCACCAGGCGCTCGATAGGCTCGCACTTCACGCCATCGATGACCTTGTAAATCACCTGAGGCTTGCTGACGGCGAACTCGTAGCCCTGACGGCGCATGTTCTCAATCAGGATGGACAGATGCAGCTCGCCACGGCCGCAGACCTCGAAAGCATCGGTGGAATCGGTGTCATTGACACGCAGGCTCACGTCCGTCTGCAATTCACGCATCAGGCGGGCACGGAGGTGACGGCTGGTCACATAGGTGCCTTCACGGCCGGCGAAGGGGCTGTCGTTAACGCGGAAAGTCATGCTCACGGTAGGCTCGGAAATCTTCACGAAAGGCAGACCTTCGGGGGTTGTGGGGTCGCACACCGTGTCGCCGATGGAGATATCCTCCATGCCGCACAGGGCAACGATGTCGCCCATGCTGACAGATTCAGCGGGGATACGCTTCAGTCCGTCATACTGGAACAGACCGCTCAGGCGCCACTGGGGGCTGGTCACGCCGGTTTCCAGGTTGGTATGCACCACCATCATGCCGGACTTGAAGCTGCCGCGGGTGATACGACCCACGCCGATACGACCCACATACTCGCTGTAGTCGATGGTGGAAATCAGCACCTGTGCAGGGCCTTCGGGATCGCCTTCGGGGGCAGGGATGTACTTCAGGATAGCGTCGAACAGGGGACGCAGATCGGTGCCGGGCTGCTCCAGATCCAACGTTGCGGTACCCTTACGGGCGCTGACATACAGGATGGGGTTTTCGATGGTGCTCTCATCGGCCTCCAGGTCAATGAGCAGATCCAGAATTTCGCCCACCACTTCATCGCAGCGAGCGTCAGGACGGTCGATCTTGTTGATCACGATCAGCACCTTCAGCTTCAGCTCCAGCGCCTTCTTCAGCACGAAACGGGTCTGAGGCATGGGACCTTCAAAGCTGTCCACCAGCAGCAGCACGCCGTCTACCATCTTCAGCACGCGTTCCACCTCGCCGCCGAAGTCAGCGTGGCCGGGCGTGTCAACGATGTTGATCTTGTGACCCTGATAGTGCACAGCGGTGTTCTTCGACAGGATGGTAATGCCGCGTTCACGCTCGATGTCGTTGGAGTCCATCACGCGGTCAACGGTCTGCTGATTTTCACGGTACACACCGCCCTGCTTGAGCATCTGGTCCACCAGGGTGGTCTTGCCGTGGTCAACGTGGGCAATAATAGCAATGTTGCGAATATCTTCACGAATCATATTCTTTTCATCCTCCAAGGTTTCTTACAGTCTGTTGGCGGTTTCCGCCAGCTCCAGACCCTCGTTGTTTTCGCAGGCCAGGCGGACGCTCCATTCATTCTCGAACAGGAGCACATCGCGGCCGCGGCTGTCTTTTGCGCGTCCGGAGGTGGATGTGAGCTTCAGCTCCTCCACGGGCTTGGGCGTCTTCACCACCCAGCGAACATAGTGGAAAGGCATGCCCTCCATCACAATATCCGTCTGGTATTCCGTCTTCAGCCGATGCTCCAGCACTTCAAACTGCAGCACGCCGACTACGCCGACCATGAATTCCTCACGGCCGGTTTCCGTGCGGATGAAGGTCTGAATGGCGCCTTCCTCAGCCAGCTGGCTGATGCCCTTCTGGAACTGCTTGCGCTTCATGCTGTCCATGGGGCGGACGCGATTGAAAAATTCAGGAGCAAAGACGGGGATGTTCTCATAGTGCAGCTTGGGGCCGCCGGAAAGGGTGTCGCCCAGTTGATAGATGCCGGGGTCAAACAGGCCGATGATGTCGCCTGCCCAGGCTTCCTCCACGGCTTCGCGCTCGTCTGCCATGAACTGCTGGGGCTGCTTGAGCGCCACAGCCTTGTTGGTGCCGGAGTGCCAGACCTCCATGCCCTTCTCGAACGCACCGCTGACAATGCGCATGAAAGCCAGACGGTCGCGGTGGGCAGGGTTCATGTTGGCCTGAATCTTGAAGACAAAGCCAGAGAAGTAAGGCTCCTCCGGGCCGATCATGCCGGCGTCGCTCTGACGGGGCAGGGGCGGCGGCGTATACTGCAGGAAGCGATCCAGGAAGGGCTCCACGCCGAAGTTCGTAACGGCAGAACCGAAGAACATAGGCGTCAGCTCACCGCGGCGCACAGCCTCCAGGTCAAAGGCGTCACCCGCCTCATCCAGCAGCTCAATCTCTTCATGCAGACGGTCGCGGTAGTGCTTGTCCAGCAGCGTTTCCAGCATGGGATCATCCACGGAGATGTCGGTCTTTTCCACCATCTTCTTGCCGTGGTCGCCGCCGGTGTACAGCTCAACCATCTTCGTGTCGCGATGGTACACGCCCTGGAAATCGCCATCCACACCGATAGGCCAGTTGATGGGGCAGGAACGGATGCCCAGCACCTGCTCCAGCTCCTCCATGAGGGCGAAGGGATCCTTGGCAGCGCGGTCCATCTTGTTCACGAAGGTGAAAATCGGGATGTTCCGCATGCGGCATACCTTGAAGAGCTTGATGGTCTGCGCCTCCACGCCCTTGGCAGCGTCAATCAGCATCACGGCTGCGTCCGCTGCCACCAGCACACGGTAGGTATCCTCAGAGAAGTCCTGGTGGCCAGGGGTATCCAGAATATTAATGCGGAAACCGTCATACTCAAACTGCATGGCGGAAGACGTGACAGAAATGCCGCGCTGCTTCTCAATGTCCATCCAGTCAGAGGTGGCGTGCTTATCGCTCTTGCGTGCCTTCACACTGCCGGCGGAACGAATGGCACCGCCGTAGAGCAGAAGCTTTTCCGTCAGGGTTGTTTTGCCTGCGTCAGGGTGAGAAATAATGGCAAAGGTTCTCCGCTTTTCCACCTGCTCGTGGAGCATGTCGCGGAAAGCCTGTGTATCACGTGCGGGCAGCATGTATATCCTCCATATATGTCGGGATTGGGAGCTTCATCGTTGCTAAGGCGCCGTTACTTTCCCGTGGCGCACGCCCAGAGGCGATGGAGTGCAGGAGGGCGCGATCTGCGGCGACGTGTGCGCAGCATATGCCGAAGCGGCGTGGGCAACCGGTTGTCCTTCAGCGCCATGCAATCCCTCCCTCATCCTCGATAAAGAAAAAGCCAACTAGTTATTTTAGAACGGGAACGGCGGGCTTGTCAAGGCTTTCAGGCGGCAAACAGGCGATGAAGGCAAGAAAAATTTGTGCCTGAATTCTTCCTGCAGCGCAGCACATATTTTTTTCTGCACCCCTTGACACATACAGGACGCGTGTCTATAATATAACAGTGTTATAAAAGATAACAGCATTATCTTTTGTGGCATTCACAAACGGTCAAGAAGGAGACTCTTCCATGTCCCTGAAAGCAGAGCGCACGCATCATGATATTCTGGATACCGCCCTGGAGCACTTCCTTCGGGATGGCTTTTCCGGCGCTTCCCTGCGGAATATCGTTAAGGATTGCGGGTTAACCACAGGCGCCTTCTACAAGTATTATCCCACCAAGGAAAGCCTTCTTGATGCCCTGGTTGATCCGTATGTCAATCACATCTATGAAATTTACGACACGATGCTGGCCAATTTTGAGAACCTCTCCGCTGCCGAGCAGACGCAGAACATGTCAGACTCATCGGGTGACGGCATCACGCAAATGATCGATTACATCTATGAGAACTACGATCATTTTCGCCTGCTCTACAAGTGCGGTGATACAGGCAAGTACGAATCCTTCATCCACGGCATGGTTCAGCGGGAAATCAACTCTACCGCCCACTACATAGAGGCCATGCGCAGCGCAGGCGTGAATCTTCCGAAGATTGATGATGTGCTGATTCACATGATCTACACGGGCTTTTTCTCCGGGGTGTTCCAGATCATCGAGCACCATATGGACAAGGAATCTGCCCTGAAACACATTCAGCAATTGAAGGAATTCCAGACCGGCGGATGGGAGCGCCTGTTTCAAGTGGAATTTCCCGGGGCATGATGATCAATCAAAGCGGCCTCACCGCCGCTTGCTTTTTGGTTGATAGTTAGCTAAATCTAACTAATAATTCACAGGAGGGAGACCAACATATGAAGGAGCAAAAACAATCCTGGGCAGGCTGGCTGACCCAATGGGCAGCGCCGCAAAAGGGCATGTACATGAAAAGTGTACTGCTGGCAGTGGGGAACGTGCTGCTGAAGATCGTTCCGTATTTTTTCATTGCAGACATCGTGCGGATGTACCTGAGCGGTGAAAAAGACCTGAGCAGCTACATCATCAAAACACTGTTCATCACCCTGTCCTTTGTCCTGGCAGAGGCCTGCCATTCCCTGTCAACCGCCATTTCCCACAAGGCAACCTTCTCCGTGCTTGCCAGCATCCGCAAGATGTGCTGTGACAAGCTGGCACGGGTGCCCCTGGGATACGTAAAGGACACTGCCTCCGGCTCATTCAAGAACATCATCATGGAGCGGATTGACAGCATTGAAACCACCCTGGCACATATCGTGCCGGAATTCACCTCCAATCTGCTGGCGCCCGTCATCATCCTTGTTTACTTCTTTATCACCGACTGGCGGCTGGCACTCTGGTCGCTGCTGCCTGTTGTGATTGGTCTCATATCCTCCGCCGGCATGATGATTGACTACAAGCCCAACTTCGAACGCACAGTGAAAACCACCAAAGACCTGAACGACGCCGCGGTGGAGTACATTGACGGCATTGAGGTCATCAAGGCTTTCGGCAAAACGGAAAGCTCCTATGCCAAATTCACCGCGGCAGCCCGGGAGAACGCGAGTTCTTTCATCACCTGGATGCAGAAGTGCTCGACTTTCCACGCAATCACAATGGGTCTGACGCCCTACACCCTGCTGACGATTCTTCCCTTTGGCGCCCACTATGTCGCCAACGGAACGCTGACCATGTCAGGCTTCATCCTCTGCGTTATTCTGTCGCTGGGCATTGTCGGGCCGCTGATTACCGTCGGCTCCTTTGTGGATGACCTTGGGAAAATCGACGTGGTTGTGGGCGAGGTGGCAGACATTCTGCAGCAGCGCGAGCTGGAGCGCCCGGAGCAAAGCACCGAAACGCCCAAAGACAATTCCGTTGTGCTGAAGGATGTACACTTTGCCTATCATGACCAGGAAGTGCTGCATGGCATCAGCATGAACATGAAGGCCGGCAGCGTCAATGCCATTGTCGGTCCTTCCGGCAGCGGCAAGTCCACCATTGCTAAACTGATTGCCTCCTTCTGGGATGCAAATTCCGGCAGCATCAGCATCGGCGGTGCGGACATCCGTCATCTGTCCATGGCAGATTTCAGCAGCCGTGTCGCTTATGTTTCTCAGGACAACTACCTTTTCAACGAAACCGTGATGGAAAATATCCGCCACGGCAAGCCGTCCGCTACCGATGCGGAAATCATTGAGGTCACAAAGAAAAGCGGCTGCTACGATTTCATTATGCAGCTGGAAAACGGCTTTGACACCATCGTTGGCGGTGCAGGCGGACATCTTTCCGGCGGCGAACGCCAGCGAATCTCCATCGCCCGTGCCATGCTGAAGGATGCGCCCATTGTTATTCTGGACGAGGCAACCGCCTATACCGACCCCGAAAACGAAGCCCTCCTGCAATCCTCCATTGCAAAGCTCGTAGCAGGGAAGACCCTGATTGTCATCGCCCATCGTCTTTCCACCGTAAAGGACAGCGATCAGATTTTTGTGGTCAGCCAGGGACAGATTGCAGGACGCGGCACCCACGCGGAGCTCTTGTCCTCCTGCCCCCTGTACAAGGACATGTGGGAAGCCCATATTTCCGCCAAAGACACTGCAAAGGAGGACGCGGAACATGTTTGAGGTTCTGTCAAAATTCTTCAAATTCTCCGGGAAGGAAAATGCACGCAAGTTCAGGCTTTCCGTGGTCGTCGGCCTTGTAGACGCCCTTGTCACCGCCATGAAGATTCCCGCCGTCATGTATATCCTGATGGGGCTTACCAGCGGGGAAGCTATGGGCAAGTACATTGGTGGATCGGTGGCCATCATGGCTGTTTCCGTTATCATCAGCATTGTGTGCAAGCGGCTTTCCACCATGCTGCAAACAAAAGGCGGCTACAACGCCAGCGCCTTTACCCGCATTAAGATTGCCGAGCACCTGCGCTATCTGCCCATGGGCTATTTCAACAACAACAGCATCGGCGAGATTTCCTCCGTAACCACCAACACCATGGAGTCTCTCGGCGACATCGCCACCCGTGTGGTGATGCAGACCACCAAGGGTCTTCTGGAAACATCCATGATTCTGCTGATGGTGTTCTTTTTCGACTGGCGCATCGGACTCATTGCCGCCCTCGGCGTGCTGGTCTTCCTGCTGGTAAACAGTAAAATGCAGAAAGCAGGCCAGCAGGATTCTGAAGCGAAGGTTTCCTGCGATGTGGCCTTAATCAACCAGATCATGGAATACCTGCAGGGCATTACCGAAGTGAAGTCCTACCAGCTGCAGGGCGCCCATGCAAAGCGGCTGAATGATGCCAATGAAGCTTGCGCCAAAGCCAATACCAAAATGGAAATGTCCTTCATTCCCTATCAGTTTTTGCAGTCCGTCATCACAAAAATCACAGGTGCCCTGATTGTGGGCTGCAGCGCGTATTTCTATGCAAACGGCACCCTGAGCGCCATTTATGCCATCGGCATGACCATTGTGGCCTTCATGCTGTACGCAAGCCTTGAAAGTGCCGGCAACTGCTCCGCCCTGCTGCACACCGTCAGCGTATGCGTGGACAAAGCCAATGCCATCCTCGCGCTGGATACCATGGACATTGACGGCAGGGACATCACCCCCGAAAACCACGACATCCGGCTTTCTCACGTTTCCTTCTCCTACGATAAGAAAAAGATTATTGACGACGTATCCCTCACCATTCCGCAAAAGACAACCACCGCCATTGTCGGCCCTTCCGGCAGCGGCAAATCCACCCTGTGCAATCTGATTGCGCGGTTCTGGGATGTGG
>CAVEUM010000039.1:0-11959 GCA_963618735.1 bacterium
AAGCTTATCACGATTTCGAACCCTGCTCAAGGGTGTTGAGGGGAATTTGACCGTTTCGCAATCACAGTTTCAGGCACGTTTCCATTGTCTCAGCGGACTTTTCTTTCGATGCCGCATCCAGGTGCGCGTAGATGTTAGCTGTCGTGCTGAAATCGCTGTGCCCCAGCCACTCCTGAATCTGCTTCAGCATAACACCGTGCGCAAGCAGCAGCGAGGCACAGCTGTGCCGCAAATCATGAAAACGAATATGCCGTAAATTCTTTTGTTCCAGGGCTTTGCTGAAATGGTTGGATAAATAAGCAGGGCGGATTCTTTCTCCCAGGGCGTTGACGCAAATGTAGTCTGTGTATTCCTTGCTGTAAGAATTTCCGGCAATCCGCCGATTCTGATTCTGCTTCTCCTTTAGCTGGAGCAGCATTTCACGCACAGGGGCGACCAGCGGCAGGGTGCGCCGACTGGAGCGTGTCTTGGTGGTATCGGAGGCGATAATCTGATACTGCCCGTCGATGGTGCAACTGGTCACCGTATGCCGAATGGAAATGGTGTTTCTCTCAAAATCGATGGCATCCCAACGCAGGCCCATCACTTCGCTTCTGCGCAAGCCGTAGAACGCCGCCAGCTTCACAGGCACTTCAATCAGCGTGCCTGCCACTGCGTCAAACAAGGCGGCAAACTCCTCTTCCGTATAGTAGCTTGCCTGATACCCAACCTTGCGGGGACGGTCGACTTTATCCGCCGGGTTCACCGCAATCAGGTCGGTTTTCACCGCATACTTGAGTGCCCGATGAATCACGGCGTGGTAGTGAATGACGGTGTTTGGCTTCACCCTTTTTCCCTGCTCCACATAAAAGCTCTGAATATCGCAGGCAGTCAATTTTCTCAGGGTAATGCGCTTTTTGCGAAACCATGGGTCGATGGGATTCCGAACCAGATTGCTGTAGGAGCCGTAGGTGGTTGGCGCAATGGTTGTTCGAGCAATCTGAAGCCAGCGCTGAAGGTAATCCGCAAAAAGCTCATCCGCGCCCGCTTCTGCCGATTGAATGGCCGTCGGCGGCTCAAAGGTTCGCCGCTGTTCCATCAGGAAGGCCTCCGCTTTTTTCTTGTTGCCCTTCACCTGAAGCCCTGTGGCAATCCACTTTGTTTTGCGTTTTTGATGCTCGTCCTTGTAGCTCAGCACGGCGTAATAGTAGCCTTTCTTTTCCTGCAAATGTCCTGCAACCATGGGTCATCCTCCTTTTATTCGATGCTCAGTATCTTCATGTAGGCCAGCAAATGCACCTTAGGAATTCGATACGCACGCCCGACTTTCATGCAGGTGATTTTGCCGCTTTTCAGCAAGCGATAGCCTGTCTTGGTGCTTACGCCCAAAGCGTCGCACATTTCCTCAATATTCATCACATCGGGATATTCCTTCAGCATCACGCCATATGCTTCCTTGATGCTTAAACCCATGGTCATTCCTCCTGACGTCTCCTCGTTTCCCAAAGGGTGATGAAAATCCCCCCTATTAATGAACTGTCTTTTTTGAACCGTTTTGCGACACTTTCCGAAAAAAGATTTTAAGCGATAATCCGAGGCCGCTAACAAGCGGCTTTTTTCTTTGCAAAAAAAGTTTTCCCAATTTCTGAAACACGGGACTTCGCCAAACATAGAAAAATCAACGCTTTCAAAAAACGCAAAATTGCCCGAAGTCCGCAAGCCTTTGAAAATCAAGGGTTTTCTGTTCCCAAAATCTGAAACTGATTTTCAGAGCGATGTGCTATGCTTTTTTTGCGGTCAGGAACAATGACCGCAGGAAAGCAAAGTGATGGCTCCTGATCAAGGCCGCTTCCACACGATGCTTCCTGAACAGAATACGACGCAGCCGGCATTGGAAGTGCAGCTGCAGCCGAATGGAGACTTTCTTCATACGGCTGTTGTGCTTTTGTGCCGGCAGTTTTGAGCCCTCCATTCGGTGTGCACTGAATGGAGGGCTTTTTTTGAAGGATGATACCAGCTTCATTTCCATCTGCCACACGAAAGTTGTTGTTGCAAAATCCGTGAAGAAAGAGCTGCATCGGATGAATGCCCAAATGCGCAGAAGAATGCGGGCAGAAGGGCGATGCGCCCAGGCAGATTTCCTTCGATGCAGCGGTGATTGTGATTCCTGCCGTTGGTGCAGGAGCGGCATTTTTGAGAGCCTTGAGCAGTGGACGGAGAGCGGCTCAAATACCGTCCTTGTCAGTCCTGAGGATGTTGAGAGCACTGTCCTGAACAGCGTCATGTGGTCTGAAATCGACCGCCTTGCAGATTCTGTTGCGGAACATGGTGCGCTGATGCTTCACCTTTCTGTGATCGATGGTATCTCGAATAGAAAAATCGCCGAGAGGCTTGGCGTTAACAGTCGAAGCGTAGACCGTCATCTGAAGAAGATTCTGCAGACTTTGCAAGCACAGAAAGAAAAAATTTTTTGAAAGTGTCGCAAAACGGTTCAAAAAAGACAGTTCATAAGTGAACGGAATTTTTTCCGATCCTGCAGATCCGATTGATAGAAAGTGAGGTGCCCCAATGTTCTTTTTGAAAGCCGGTTTCCGAGGCAGCGACCACCCGAAAATGGTCAGAGCAACCGCCTCCAACATGTTTGCCTTTTGCAGCTGCTGCGGTGAAGAGGTGCATATCTTCCAGCGTGATGTGATCGAAAACATCGAGTCTTTGCTCCTTGGCTGCTACATTTGCCCGGCCTGTTGCGCTGCACTGATGAGTGATTTCGACGATTTGGACATTTTCGATCGCGATGACGACGACGATGACGAAACGGAGGATGATCCGGATGTCTACGAAGACGAGGAATGCGGGCAGGATGAGGACTCTGACGACGAACACGAAGCGTGGGATGACGACGATCAAGACGATGATGAAAGCAGCTATGCAGAAGCGTTCAACTACCATGCGCTTCAGGAAGAAGCGTTCTATCGGTTCAAGATGATTACGAGGGCGGAGAATATCTGAGCGAACTTGTTGGGCTTCCTGAACATAGCTCTTGCAGGAAGCCCAACAATGGAGGTGACGAGAGATGCTGAGAAAACTTGCAGCAATGGCTGAAAATCTTGATTTCTTCATGAACAGCAGTGCCTGGCGTGATGACGGCATGCTGAAGCTGTACCTTTATTGCGCTGCGAAGGCAAGCCGAAATGTTTACGAATGGCATGGAATCGTGTTGCAACCTGGGGATTTGCCCTTGTCAGAGAGAAAAGCGGCAGCCAGCCTTGGTTGGTCACGAAATAAGCTTGACCGAAAGCTCAAGCTGCTGAATGAAAGCGGACTCATCTCCATAACTTCGATTCAGCAGAAAGGCACGATTGTGCATGTTCAAAACTGGCCTCAAAACGAAACCATTGGGGATCATGATCGTGATCTTTCATGGTATCAGATTGGAGCCACCCCTCAGCAAGATGGCCTCGATGTGGAACCACAGCGTTTCCAAAATGAAGCCGCTTTCAGGCAAAACTGGACTCACGACGATGCCAAAACGAGTGAAACTGGCTCCATGATGAGGCATAACATATATATAAATAATAATAGTAATCTTATAGGCAACATTTTGGAGCCAGATGGTTTCGCAAAAATCTGGTTTGCTTACCCCGCCAATCGCAGGAATCAGAGAGAACAGGCATCTGCACTGGTCAGCAAAGCGTTCAGTGAAGGTGCCACGCTTGAATCCATGCTGGAAGCCCTTGAGGCGGACAAACGCTCCACGCAGTGGCTGGCTGATGATGGGAAATATATTCCCGGCATTGTTAAGTGGCTGCAGAAGGAAACCTGGCACGACTACCTGCGCACAGAGCCGCCCAAGGAGGATGAAGAGCATTGGGTATCACGATGAACTGGCTGCATCTGCTGCACGAACCCGATGAAATCATCGAAATCCGAAGCATTGACCCGAAGCCCGTTATCAGCGGCTACTTCCGTGCGGATAGCCCCAGGATTGAGACCGAGCTGGCGAAGTACCCGAACCGCACGTTCTATCAGACCATGAACCGTGTGAAGGATGCCTGCTACGCTCGTGGGCAGCATGAGCGTCTGGTGGAACGTCCGAAGGAAACCACCTCGGACAATGACATTGTCGGCTACCAGTGGCTTCTCATTGATGCCGACCCCGTTCGTCCCAGCGGGGTCAGTTCCTCGGGTGCGGAGAAGGAAGCCGCACGCCGTGTGGCAGGGATGACGATGAAGAAGCTCATGGCTATGGGCTTCAGTGAGCCGGTCGTCGGCGACAGCGGAAACGGATATCACCTGCTGTTTCGGATTCATGCAGGCCTTGAGGAGCGTCAGACGCTGGCAGATTTCCTCACCGTGCTGGATATGTGGTTCAGCACGGAAGCCGTGAAGATTGATACGGCGGTGTTCAATCCGGCGAGAATCACAAAGCTGTACGGAACAGTTGCCGCGAAAGGTGCTAACACGCCTGAACGTCCGCACCGTCAGAGCAAAATCATCCGCTACCCTGAAAAAATTGAGGAAACCTCCATGGTGCTGGTGCGGAACATCGCAGCCGAGCTGCAACAGAAGGCTGTTCCGATGGAAAACGCTTCAGCAAAGCGTGGTTCATCCGCAGCCTTTGACCTTGAGAAGTTTCTGCAAGAGCACGGTGTTCGGACGCTGAACAAGGTGGCTATCAGCAGCGGCATCAAGTATCCGCTGGCTGAATGCCCCTTTGACAGCACGCACAAGAACGGTGACGCCGCAGTATTCGCCTACAGCAACGGGAGCTTTGGATTCCACTGCTTTCACAACAGCTGCAGCAGCTACCACTGGCACGAGTTTCGGGAAAAGATTGACCCGCAAGCGTATGCCAATACCCCTTATGCGATTCATCAGGCTGTGGCGCAGCCGATACAGGCTCCTGCTGCAATGCAGACCGATAAGCCCCGCATGCTGGATTTCGCCGCGATTCCCAACTACGACCGCAGCAAGATTGTCGTTATTCACTCTCGCATCAGGAGCCTTGATGACAAAATCGGCGGCTTCAATCGGGGTGAAATGACGGTGTGGAGCGGCGGCAACGCTTCGGGCAAGTCAACGCTTGTCGGTCAGATTGGGCTGGCAGCCATCAGCGCAGGTCACAAGGTGGCCATGTTCTCCGGTGAAATGACCGCGTCCCGTGTCCGTGAATGGATTCTCCTGCAGGCCGCAGGACCGGATAACGTCATGCCTGACCCGCTGAATCCCAATCATTTCTGCCTTCAGCACGGCATTGAGGAAAAGCTGGATGCGGCACTGACGGGCAAGCTGTCCATTTATGATAACGACTTCGGCACCGACTGGGAGCTTGTTACCAACACGATTTGCGACTGGGTCAAGCAGAATGAGTCGGCGGTAGTCATCATCGACAACCTGATGGCGCTGGACATTCCGAATGGCACCATGGACAAGTACGACCTCCAGTCCCGCATCGCCAAACGTTTTTCGGCCATGGCCAAGGAGCTGAACGTGCATGTTCACTTCATCTGTCATCCCCGCAAGACAGAGGCATTCCCAAGAAAGGGCGACATCAGTGGAACGGCGGACATCACCAACGTTGCAGACAACGTGATGATGGTGCATCGGGTCAACGCGGATTTTATGATGCGCTACAAGTCGGTTTACCCAAGAATTGAGATCATGCCCGATGTGGGCAATGTTATTGAAATCATGAAAAATCGTGATCTCGGCGTGGTGGACGAGCTGATTCCCCTGTATTTCGACAAGCGCAGCAAAACTATGTCGGACGTGAAGGGACTTCCGCCCCAGCATGCATGGTCAGAGAAAATAGAGCAGCTGATTATGCAGGGATTCACGATTGTCAGCAATGATGAGCTGCCGCCGGAATGGCGATAAAAAGGAGCGTGGCAACGATGTATTACAGAAACAGTGAGCATTACCCTGACCCAACGGCAGGACTGGCAATGACCCGTGTGGTGCGGGAGCAGCTCCGCAAGCAAGCGTGGACGGAGTGGGCAAAAAAGCGTCAGCGGTGTCAGCAAATCCGAGGATTGTTTGGCGATGAGAATCCGCTCATCCGAAAGAACGATTGCGAGTGGCTGCGGGAGCAATACATCACGGCAACCGAATCCCATGATGCAGGAGTGAAGGAGGAGAAGCAAGGGATGGCTTTGACGAAGAGCATGGTAAATGCGATGAATAACGAGGAGAACCCCTGGCAGGCACTGGCTAACGCGGTCATCTTTCAGGCAATCAAGGATTACCGAAACGTCACGCACATGATGAATCGCATCAGCAGTCAACTGAAGAAGAAGGCACTCACTGATGACGAAAAAGCCTGCCTGCAGCAGCGGTTTGAGGATTTTGCCAAGCTTCAGGATGACATCGGTGATTTCTTCTTCTCCGACTTGTTCACAACGTTGTGTGACCTGGATGGATATGCCATTCTTGAGCAGCTGAATCGGGAGGCGAAATATTGAAAGCACTGGAATTGATTCAGAAGCTTCGTGACACCGAGAATCGCATGGAAGCTGCCAAAACGAAGGTCGCCGTGTACAAGAGCATTGCTGAGAGGACGACTGCGTCCCTGAGCGGTGACAGGGTGTCCGGCAGCAGCACGCTCACGGCCCATGAGGATGCGATCATTCGGCTGATGGAGGCGGAGAAAAAGTATGATGCTGTTTGCATTGCGTATTTCCAAATTGTTGATGAAGTCATCAACTTGATCAATTTCGTGGATGGTGAAGAACGCCGAATGGTAGCTATTGATTTCTTCGTCAATAAAGAACGCGTAACGGATATAGCAAAAAAACGTCATCTTTCTGCACGAACTGTGTATCGTTTTTACAAGGAGGCTCTGTCAATTATGGATCAGCATTTTGATCCTCCCTGAAGAAAGATAAGGGTTGTCGAAGGCATGACTGCAATACTTACCATTGCCATTTTCTTTGACAGTTGTTCAAATTTTTCCATGGGAAGCGAAAGGGAATGAAAAGACTTATCGCATTTTCATGATGAGTGTGATATACTAAAAACGTTGAAAGTTGCTTTTTTCGCAAAACACTGGAATAGGGCAAAGGAGAAAATACAATGTTTGAAATTAAGAAGACGCTCATCGTTGTTTATAAGGATGAGTTGTTATTGAATCAACTCAAGAAAATGGTGGAAACAGACGATGATACAGAGGAAGGTGTTGTCGGTACAAAGGATGACACTATTAACATCGTTTCCTGGACGGAAGATGTATGGCTTAGCAATAAAAAACAGGGAACAACGAAAGGAAAGATCCTTTTTCTTGGGAATGTAAAAGGAACAGAGAACCTAATTCCTGTTATTGATGTGATGTTCGACAAATATGGTGTAAAGTTTGGGTGGGCTGGTGATCAAGCAATTGTGTATGCAGACCCAAATGCACTGATAAGCCGAAAAGACTACGATGTGTTTTTAGAGAGATTTTCCACTATGCCGGTTCCGAACTTTCTTAAAGCGACTAAAGAAAATAGTGTCACTACGAGTGCAGGCTCTGAAGCAGGAAGTATTGATGAACAGTGCGAAAAAGGTGCTTTGGCAAATGTGAATGTATCTCCTGTGAAGGTAGAGGATAAAAAGGCTGACGTTCTTAAGAATATCAGAAGTGCATTCTCGATGGGGTTAGTTGCCATCGAAAAAGTTGGTGCACAGATTTCCTCAAAGTCTGAAGAGCTTTTCAGAAACAAGGCACTAATGAAACGGCAAATGCTTTTCTACGGAGTTATCAATCTCTATAATGATGGGCTTGAAAAGTTTATGAACATGTGAGGTGACAATCCATGCAGGTAAAGTCCGAGATGCAACAAGGCTGGGAGTTTGCTGCTAGAATAATGGGTACGGATGTTGCCACGCATATAGGAAAAGAATACGTAGAAGCGGTTGAAGCAGCAATTAAGCAGCTTGAAGGAAACGTTAACAACCACATGTATAGAAATCTTGGAATTAAGCAGCTCCAAGGATACATGCTCGAGGAATGGGGAGCCGGGACCTTCAATGTAGATGCGGTTGCGGCTGATTCAATAGAACGTGCTTCTGTTTTGCACAGCACTGCAAAGGACTCGGTAGATATCCAATTGAGCTCGGGTGAAGCTTATAGTGCGAAATCCTACACTACAGCAGAAATGACGGCAAAGGCGCAGGCAAAGTTAAATCCGGAAACTGGTAAAGCGAGCTATTATGGTCAGGAAAGACTCGTCCCATCCGATCAACTTTTAGACGCCAAAGCAGCTGCTCATCGTGAGGCGTTAAGGAATCAGTCGATTCGTTCCAATGTTTCTGACGCATATGCTGAAACTGAATCAAGACTGACAGACACAATAAAAAATGAAGAAGGCATCAGTTCACGAAGCGTATCCAGAAAAGAACTGGAGAAGATCGCCCAAGAAAGCAAGGAACAGAAGTTTGAAGCAAAGGAACATGACATAACCTTAGACAGCGCAATCAAAACGGAATATATGCTGAAACAGGCATTGAAGGCTGGGTATACTACAGCGGCAATTACTGCAGCCTTTCAGCTCGCACCTGAAATATACGAAGCGATAGATTTTCTTGTCAAGCATGGAGAAATCGACATTCAACAGGTAAAAAGGATGGGAATCAAAGGCCTCTCCGCAGGAGCAGAAGGATTTCTTTGTGGCTCTGTATCATCTTTTCTTCTGATGAATTTCGAAAAAGGTGTTCTTGGTGAGGCATTTAAAGGTATCAACCCTTCTGTCCTTGGTACGGTTGTTGCCGTCGTTATGCAGACGGTAAAAAACAGCATTCTTGTCGCGGCAGGTAAGATGAGCTCGCAGGAGATGGGGGCAGCCTTTATGGATACTGTTGTCATTTCGGGCGGTTACCTACTTGGCGTGCATATCGTTGGTATTATCGGTCAAGCACTTGGGTTTGAACTTCCTGTTGTGGGATATCTTCTTGGTAGTTTGATTGGCAGTTCCGTCTGCGCTATTTATAACATTGGCAAAAAGAGACTCATATCATTCTGCGTGGATACAGGCTTCACTTGTTTCGGACTTGTAGAGCAGAATTATGAATTGCCGGATGAGGCTCTACATGAACTTGGTATAGAGACCATTCCTGTTCCAAGAACACAAGTCGAGCATATTGAAATTCCAAGAATACAGATTCCAACAATAGATATTGATAGAACTGAATGTGAAACTATTGAACTTACTACCCTTCGGCGTGGTATTATCGGCGTCAACAAAATCGGATATGTTATGTAGATGTTACAGCTAACGAAAATTATAATTGCATAGGAACGTGATAGAGAGCAACGTAACGAGTAGGCCTGTGGTGGACCTACTCGTTACGTTGAATTACAACACGTATGACTGTCAGATTTCTGGAAATACCTCAGTGAAAAAGCTCTCGTTGTGAAGCAACTTTGGAATATGTTCGGAAAGAATTTCTTTTACTCTTGAGGCATAGCCCTTGTATTGCTCTTGCTTGTCCGTAGAGTTGATGCCACCTGTGCTTCCCACAAGAGAACGCACATCAACAGCAACGTCTTGTAGTTCAGAAATGAGATTCCTGTATTCATCTGAATTCGTTTGCCCTGGAAAAAGCTGTGGCAGGTAAATTTCCATTAAGTCCCACAGGATGTCTGGGTTACTGTCTCCTGGGTGAGCACGAGCTAGTGGAAATACCGTGGCTTTATAGGTAGTTGTTTGAATGTCGCCGATCTGATGAAGATAGAAAAGCAGTGCCGCAAATGCGTTACATTGCTCTGTATAGGAAAGCACTGGCTCATTACTAAAAAGATAAATGTCTGTACCTATACCAAAATTAAAAACGCGGTTGACTGTTGAAAGCAAAATGTTTTTACGAATGGGCCAGTTACCACGATCAGGGACTTTTCCATTTTCCCAGCGTATATTTACATATGTTTCGTGACCAGAGTTACACGTAAAGTCAATGTCCGCAGTACTTGATGGAAGTCCATGTACGCCATACTCTTTCAAAAACTGCAATCTTTCACCGAAGACCGAATTACTATTGCCGTTGAATTCATCCAAAACAAGATTTTGCGCATAGGCAAGCGCAACAATCGCGTTTCGTTGGTCTTTGGGTTGGCTGGCATAGTAATTATCTCTTCCGAAGAGAACTAACTGCACATCTTTCTTTTGAGTGTCAAAAGGATGAGCGAGTCCTGACTGTGGAATAAACAACAGTGCAAGAAGCAGCAGAAAGGATGAATAGAGTTTCCGCATTTAATCCACCTTTTCGAAAGCAAGGTCGCTGTTCCAAAAACTGATATGATCATACCAGTTTGGCTTGTTATTTACCGCTTCAAAGTCGATGACGGTGGGTGTTGTCACATACTCTTGGTGTGGAATAACAGACACGCACACATGATCACCAGGCTTGTAGGCATACTTTTCCGCAGTAGTGATCTTGAAAACAGCAATGTAGGTAGAAACGCTACCTTCCGTTTGACGGTTAACTGCAGAGATTGTCCAATCATCGAACACGGTCTCTGCTCCTTCAGAGTCTGTAACCTTAACAGAAATGGAAGCATTGTCGGAAACAAATGACACCGGAATCTTAAGTTCCTTGCCGTTATACTCAACATGATCAAAATCATTTGAGTCAATATCAATTTTCCCATTATACCGATATTGGTTATCAAGCTCATTGATTAGGAAAAGCTGTTCTCCATTCGCATGAAGGACATTGTCGATTTTTTTCTGCTCGCTGCTTGATAAGCCAAGTTGATTACCAACCGCAAACAGGAGATCACAGTTTAACAACAATGGCTCAGAAACAGGAGGGAGCTCTGTCTTCCTCTTTTCCTTGAGCAAATTATTGTAGCTCTTGATCTGCGCTTCTTCATCCTTGGTTGAACCAGCAGGAACAGTCTCTTCCTGAACTTTAGCGATATATGTAAAGTTCATTGCTGTTTGCTCATCAACCAAGTAATTGACATTATTCAGCAATGCGTCATGGGCATTCCAAAGATAGGATGTATCCCTTGTCTTCGCATATAGGTTGACATATGTTTGAGCTGCATAGTATCTCAGCGCCCAATCCTCTGTGCTGATATTATTGAGGATATCCTTTGCGTATTGTTCGGCAATAGGGATGAACTCATCCTGAGAAAGTGTATTTTCAGCCGCAACAATAGCTAACGGAAGAACCTTAGCATATTCATTGTCCTTACGAAAAATTCGAGTGCTTAACGCTTCGTAAGAATGAATCGCATCGAGGCATTTTGTGTAATCTCCAATGGAGTAGTAGCTTTCAGCGAGTAAAAGCCAATAGCTGCCGAATGCCTGGTAAGTTTCGACATTATTTTCAAGGAACAGAATCCTGCGATTAACATCTGATTTGCCCTTCCAATACACAAATTCCTCAACAGCTTTCTCATTAAGGGCAAGATAACCTGGAAGGTCGTATTCACGGACAATGTCAATCATATAGTCGAATGCATCGGAACGCAGATTATAGAACACCTCTGTCGCTTCATCGTCCAAATCCCAGCCCTCTTGCAGGTATTGAAGTTCTGCTTGGGATACGGCAGAATGATAACTGCTAATTGAGTTGATTGCCATATATACTACGCTGGTCGCAACTTTTGCTAGGCTACCAGATTGAACGGCGGTCATTAGTGCTAACGGACTGGGAATGGCTGCCTTGATTGCTTGGGCTTTGTTTTGCTCATAAAGGAACTCAATCCTTTCACGCTTGACATCGACCATTCGATATCGGACCAATGCCTGGCGAATCCCCTTCAAGCGATCTTGTGTATGAGTATCGACAGCATTAGGATAAGTTTCGTTAACAATTAGGGAATAGATGCTTTCAATGAATACACGGTTGTTACTCTCAGAATTGATTTCCTGGGTCAGGTATGCAAGCCAGTTCAACATGTTTATTGAGTTTCGTTGTGTTGAACTAAGGCTGGCTACAGGCGCAGTGGTACTCTTAGCTACAGGCGTAGGTGCTTCTGTAGGAAGGATTGTAGCTG
>CAVEUM010000040.1:0-11639 GCA_963618735.1 bacterium
GCCCATTGCAGGGCAGCCCATAGCAACCTTGGTCACTTCAGCGGCCTTGGCGGGGGTAAATTCATCAGGGGTATACAGCGTTGCACCAGCTGCCTCTGCAACAGCCTTGGCCATTGCTTCCGTGTTGCCCGTGCCGCTCCAATATACAACTGCCATTTCCATGATTTCATCGCTCCTTATGTTCCTATTTATAAGCAGACACCGCGCGTCGGTGCCGCCATAACAGCCGCTTTCAGGCTGCTACGGTCAATCGTTCCATGCTCCATCCGCTGCGATAGAGCCGTGTATACACTTCCCGACAATGGTCAAACTGTCGGAAAATTTTCTGTGCCCGGCATACATTGTGATAGACCTTCCAACATCCACACAGGGCGCAATTTTTGCCTCCCTGGTCAATGAAGGATGTCACATCTTCCAACGGATAGCCAAGGAAAATGCCAATTTCGTGGGGAAATTCTCCTGTGCCGTCCAGCCGCCTTTTTAATGTAGCAATGGCTGAACCCAAAGTGCACCGTTCATAGCCTTCTTTTTCCAAAAATGCCTGAATCATCGGGCATGCCAGCAACTGTTTCAGCACCTCGGGGCGGTACAGATAAATCAGCGCGTGACCCTCTTTCTTTCGAAGGATGGTAATGGATACACCTTTGCTTGCCAGCATTCGAGCCAGGCGATGCCGTTCTTCCTCAAAAGCAGCGTCATCGAGAACAGCTGTCTGAATCAGGTTTCCCACTTTCAATTTTGCCAAAGTCGGGGCGCCATGTTCAATGAGCAACTGTTCCAGCATGGGAACATCCTCCTTCGGTTAAGTATGACTAACCTTCGCGGGCAGAAAAGCGCACGGGCCGCGCAACCCGTGCGCTTCCGGCTGTGTGGGGAGGTAGGAACCCACACCTGCCCGGAGGAACATCATGGTACGTTAGCTTTGACTAACGCATGAATAAGATAACATATGTTCAGCACTGTGTCAAGCATAAATTCATAAAAATTTGAAAAAATTTTGACATTTCGTGTGGAAATATTTTTAGGGTTCATCGAAGCATCGTTCGACCATCGGGACAAAATCGCAATATGTGCACATTTTTTCATGCTTTGTTCACGTTCACTTCATTGAAAGAACGTAATGTTTGTGGTAGTATAAAGGACAGGACGATGTAATCGCCGGAGTCTTCTTTATACTGTCAACGGTTACATTGCCCCATCGGAAATGATTTTCCGAATCTGGCATGTGGATAAGGAGAGGTGAAACACATGAATGAAGTGAAGCCCCCAAAGAAACCAATCATATTTTACTATTTGATCGTCATCGCTGTGATTCTGGTTTTCAACATGTTGGTTATGCCCAGCATTTCCAATCAGAGCGTGACGGAGGTCAGCTACGATACCTTCATCAAGATGACATCGGACAATCAGGTTGGTCAGGTGCAGATTGAGGATAATCAAATCCTCTTCACCAACAAGAACAACTCGCAGATCTACAAAACCGGTCGCGTGGAAGATCCTTACCTGACTGAGCGTCTGTACAATTACGGTGTCACCTTCGCATCCGAGATTTCCGAACAGGCATCGCCGATTGTCAGCATTCTGCTGAGCTACGTCATTCCGATTGCCGTTTTCGTGCTTCTCGGCAACTGGCTGACCAAGAAAATGATGAACAAGATGGGCGGCGGCTCAGGCTCCATGATGTTTGGCATGGGCAAGAGCAACGCCAAGGTTTATGTAAAATCCTCTGACGGCATCAAATTCAGTGATGTTGCAGGCGAAGATGAAGCCAAGGAAAACCTGAAGGAAATTGTGGACTACCTGCACAACCCCAACAAGTACAAGGACATTGGTGCTTCCATGCCCAAGGGCGTGCTCCTTGTTGGCCCTCCCGGCACCGGTAAAACCATGCTGGCTAAGGCCGTTGCCGGCGAGGCCAATGTTCCTTTCTTCTCCATGAGCGGTTCTGAATTCGTGGAAATGTTCGTTGGCATGGGTGCCAGCAAGGTTCGTGACCTGTTCAAGCAGGCCAAGGAAAAGGCTCCCTGCATCGTCTTCATCGATGAAATTGATGCCATCGGCAAGAAGCGCGAGGGCGGCAACCTGGGCGGCAATGATGAACGCGAACAGACCCTGAACCAGTTGCTGACCGAAATGGACGGCTTTGAGGGCAACAACGGCGTCATCATTCTGGCGGCCACGAACCGTCCTGAATCTCTTGACCCCGCTCTGACGCGTCCCGGTCGTTTCGACCGCCGCGTTCCCGTGGAGCTTCCTGACCTGAAGGGTCGTGAAGAAATCCTCCGCGTGCACGCTAAGAAAATCAAGCTTTCCAGCAATGTAGACTTCAATCGCATTGCCCGCATGGCCTCTGGCGCTTCCGGTGCTGAGCTGGCCAATATCGTAAACGAGGCTGCCCTTCGTGCCGTGCGTGACGGCCGCAGCGAGGCCAACCAGGCTGACCTGGAAGAATCCATCGAAGTCGTTATCGCAGGTTATCAGAAGAAGAACGCCATCCTTACCGACAAGGAAAAGCTCATCGTCAGCTATCACGAAGTCGGCCACGCGCTGGTGGCGGCACTGCAGAATCATTCCGCGCCCGTGCAGAAAATCACCATTATCCCCCGCACTTCGGGTGCTTTGGGCTACACCATGCAGGTGGACGAGGGCAACCATTACCTGATGACCAAGGAAGAGATCGTTAACAAGATTGCCACCCTGACAGGCGGCCGTGCGGCTGAAGAACTGATCTTCAACTCAGTCACCACAGGCGCTTCCAACGACATCGAGCAGGCCACCAAGCTTGCCCGCGCTATGATCACCCGCTACGGCATGTCTGATGATTTCGGCATGGTCGCGCTGGAAACCGTAACCAACCAGTACTTGGGCGGTGACGCTTCCCTGGCATGCTCCATGGAAACCCAGACCATGATTGACAGGCAGGTGGTGGAAGTCGTAAAAACCCAACACGAAAAGGCTCTGGAGCTGCTTCGCACCAACAAGCCTCTGCTGGACGCACTGGCCAAGCACCTGTATGAGAAGGAAACCATCACAGGTGATGAGTTCATGGAAATCATGGAGCACCCTGAGAAGATCATTCCTCAAGCTCAGCCTGCTGAAACAGCGGAATAAGACTTTTTCTTCCTCATCACAAGCAAGAGGACGACCTGCAAAAGGCCGTCCTCTTTTGTTATAAAAAACAGCAGGGAAGATTTCTCTCCCCTGCCGATGGAATCGATGATTACGCCATTTCCTTCAGATCCTTGAAGACCTGCTTATTGGCTTCATACAGCTTCGTATACACCTTATACACTTTGGCGTACTTCGGCACATTCTCTGCAATAGGATCCTGCGCGGGATTCAGATGAATCATAGCGCGGCAAGCCTCCTGCACAGAGGGATACAGTCCCGCGCCAACGCCTGCCAGGATGGCAACGCCCAGTGCAGGGCCTTCCGTGTTCACCGTGGTGGCCACAGGGCAGTTGAATACGTCGGCCAGCATCTGCCGCCACAGAGGGCTCTTGCCGCCGCCGCCGCAAGCCAGCATCTGCTCAGGCGCAACGCCCATGCCTTCCAGGATGCCCAGGCAATCCTTCAGGGAATAGCTGACGCCTTCCATCACAGCGCGGAGCAGGTCACGGCGCTGATGCATGGCACTCAGGCCGAAGAACATGCCGCGGCAGTCCGCGTCCAGGTGGGGAGTACGTTCGCCCATCAGGTACGGAGCATACAGCAGCTTGTTGGCGCCAATGGGCGACAGTGCCGCTTCCTTGTTCATCAAATCGTAGGGATCAACGCCCATGGAGGCTGCAGCAACCTTTTCTGCATCACAGAACTGATCGCGGAACCACTTGAGGGACAATCCAGCTGCCTGGGTCACGCCCATCACGTGCCACGCGCCAGGCACAGCACAGCAGAAGGTATGCACACGACCCTTGGGGTCAATGGAGAGCTTGTCTGTGTGAGCAAAGACCACGCCGCTGGTACCGATGGTGGTAAAAGCCTTGCCGTCCTCCACCACGCCGGTGCCTACAGCCGCCGCCGCGTTGTCGCCAGCGCCGCCCACTACCAGCGTTGCCTCGGTAAGTCCCGTCAGCTTTGCAGCCTCGGCAGAAATATGTCCCGTAACCTCGCAGGACTCATAAACCTTGGCCAGCAGGCTCTTATCAATATCCAGAATGTTCAGCAGCTCGTCGGACCAGCAACGGTTCGGCACATCCAGCATCTGCATACCGCTGGCATCCGACACCTCGGTGGCAAAGTCGCCCGTAAGCATGTAGCGCACATAATCCTTCGGCAAAAGGATGTGGCGGCACTTGGCGTACAGCTCAGGCTCATGCTTGCGCACCCACATCACCTTGGACAGGGTAAAGCCGCACAAGGCGGGATTGGCCGTAATGCGGATCAGGTTTTCATAACCCACCTTTTCGGTGATCTCATCGCACTCCTGCTGGGTACGTTGGTCACACCAGATAATGGAACGGCGAAGCACCTTGCCTGCTTCGTCCAGCATCACCAGGCCATGCATCTGGCCGGAAATGCCCAAGGACACCACATCTGCGGGGTCAACCTTGCTCTTTTCCAGCACAGTGTGGATGGTCTGCGCTGCGGCGTTCCACCAGTCTTCAGGATCCTGCTCTGCCCAGCCATTCTGCGGCTGATACAACGGATATTCCACCAAAGCAGAAGCCATGGCCTTGCCCTGCTGATCAAACAGCACGGTCTTTGTTCCCGATGTTCCCAAATCAATGCCTAATACATATTTCATGCAGCTGGGTCGCTCCTTATAAGAATATTTCCTCTTCATTATATGTTTTTGTAGTAAAATTGTCAATCAAAACAGCAGACAGATTGCCGCCAAGGCAAACGCCGCCACGATTGCCATCACCGTTGTCTTCACGTGATCCATCCAGTTATAGCCAAACTGATGAAATCCCCTGCAGCCTTCCGTTTCAGGATAATAATGCTGATAAAAATGGGAATGTGTCAGTAAGAAAAGATCGAAAAAAAGCACATCAAAAGCTTCCAGCAGAAGGAACATAACCGCAAACCGACCGAAGAACTGCCAGTAGCCAAAGTGATTCTGCACGCCGTTTGCGCCGCCGTACACCACGGCACCCACCATCATCATCAGCGCCGCAACGCCCAGCGTCCAACCCAGCGCATGCGCGCCGCGGAAGCGCTCCGGATGAGGCTGAATTGCCTCCCACACATCCTTTGGAGCCGAGGTAAAGAGTTTCTTATCCTGAATGAAAGCCACACCGGCGAAAAGTAGAAGGAACAGGCCTGCCATCATGATGAATGCCAGAAATAGAGTCCATGCCATATGCCATTTCTCCTGTTAATGAATTTCCTACCTCGCAGCCATTATAGCACAGATGGCGCAAAAAAACACCTGCCATGCGTTTTTCTTTGCACAGCAGGTGTTGTGAATTTTCAATATACCTTATTGGATGTCCGTCGTAGAGGAGGACTCATCCTGCGTGACGGTTCTCGCCTGCACGCTGCAGCCGTTGCTAGTGGTGCTTCCAACCACGGTGGAATCCGTAGAGGTCACGCGTACCGTGATGGTTCTGCCGGCATAATAGTCCGTCAAAATCAGATAGTCGCCATTGCCAGACTGCACGTTCGACCCATCCGCATACCAGTCATAGGTCAGGTTGGCAGAATTATTGTTGGTCAGGGTTACGTAAAGCACTTCACCTGCCACAGCCGTGCTGGGCAAGCTTGCAATACCCGTATAGCTCTCAGTCACCGGCAGAGACGCCACCGCGCAGGAATTGCTGGTTACAGAGCCCGTGTAGCCATCCGTACCGTTCGCCGTAGCCGTTACCGTCAGTACGCCGCCCGCCATGGACTCGCTCACCGTAATGGTGGAACCCGTTGCACCCACAATCGTGGAACCATTCAGTGTCCAGGAATAGGACACGCTGGCAGAACTCAGAGAAGGTGCGGCATACACGACGCTGCCCACCGATGCGGTGGACGGAAGTACAATTTCACCCGAAAGCTGCTGCTTGGCAGAGGAACCGGTAATGGTCATTTCGCCGGATTCCACATAGCCCGTATAGCCGCTGCCAGACTTTGCGGTAGCACGAACCTTCAGCTTGCTTCCCACGTTGTTAGGCACCTGTACAGAGCTTGCGCCAGAGGACATCTTCCAGCCGTCCAGATACCAGCTGTAGTCAACCGCAGTGGTGTTCAGGTTTGCAATCACCGTCACGGTGCTGCCAGCAGTGGTGAAACCGGAGATGGACAAGGAACCGCTCAGCACGTTGGAAACCGTGGACGTAACAGCGGACGTGTTCGTGGAGTAAGCCGTGCCGCTGTAAGAGCCCGTGCCAACTGCCACACAATAGAGGGTCTTGCCCACATCGCTGCTCTTCGCGGTATAGCTCTGGCCTGCGCCAACTGCCGTGCCATCGCTGCGATACCAGACGTAGCTTGCCGTTGCAGCAGCAGGCGTCACGCTGGCATACAGCGTCTGGCCAACAGAGGGTGCGTAGTTATTCAGCGTCACACCCAGCAGATTGGAACCTGCATAGGTTACCGCGCTTGTCAGGCTGCTGGCCGCCGAGCCGGTGTACAGGCCGCTGCCCGTCACCGTCACCCGCAGCTTCTTGCCAATATCAGCGGAAGTAGGAACGTAAGAGGAACCCGTGCCCACCAGGGTGCCGTTGCTGTAGGTCCAGCGATAGGTCACAGAAGCGACGGCTGCGCCGGGATATACCACCGCGTACAGGGTATCGCCCACGCGAGGAGACGTATTGTTCAGGGTAACCTTCGTAATCACGCTGCTGGAGGTGGTCAGGAACTTGGTCATCATGTAGCCCGTGCGGCTTCCGATGCGGATATAGTCCCAAGTGGTGCCGTGCTTCAGCACCGTCACTTCCGTGCCAACGCTGTATACGCCCAGCACGCTGTAATTCGTGCCGGCACCATTGCGGAGACGAACACCCAGGCCATTGCTGCTGGTAACCCGTGCCTGATAGCTGGAAGACGGCGTAGGCGTTACAGAGCCATCGGAAAGGAACTGGCTCATCATGTAACCTGTCTGCGTACCAACGCGGACAAAGCACCAATAGGAGCCCCGAGCCAGAATCTTCACCGTGGTGCCCACAGGAACCACCTGCAGGATGCCGTAGGCAACGCTGGGGCCTGTACGCAGGCGGACGCCCAGTCCGTTGCTGCTGACCACCGTTGCCGTGTCGCTGGTAGAAGAGCCGGAAGAGGAAGACGTCAGGTACTTGCAGTACATATAGCCGGTCAAACCGTCCTGCGTGCTGACCTTATACCAGTTGCCGTCATTCGAGGTGCCCAGCACAGTAACCACCGTGCCGGTAAAGTAACTGGCCAGTGTGGTAGCGCTGAAGCTCGGTGCCGAGCGGAGACGCAGCCAACCGCCTGTAACCTGCATGGTCGTATCAGCGCTGGCAGCGCCAAGCGGAAGTACGCCCAGCAAAAGTGTCAATGTCAGGCAGATTGCGAGAAAACGTTTCATTTCCTATCCCTCCAAAGTTGCTCGGTCAGCCGATGCCAAGTTCATCTGCGCTGAAGGAATTCATCATATAATCGCCGTAGATTGAGAACTCTGCCGCAAGGCTGGACGCATAGCTCAGCTGTGCCTGATAAACCCACTGCTCCGTTACAACATAAATGTTCACAACGGTCATGCCGTCCTGCTGGATGGTCACGCGGCCAATTCCGCCGGCTTCGTTAATGCTGGTTTCTGCAGAGGCGTCATGCTCCTGCCAGGCAGAAATGAGCTTGTCCAGCGTCCAGGAGGAAGTGTTGCTCGACTTCTTTGCGAAGAAGGAAGCCGTACCGTCCGCCAGCTGACCGCTGATGCCATCGGCAGTTTCCGTCAGCGTATCCTCCGTGAACACAGCAGGATACTGAATGGAGAAGCCAAGGTTGGTGTTGACATATTCCGACATGGTCTCGTTAAAATACGTCTGGGTGCTGGCTTCCATATCCAGCTCCGCGTTCACAGAGAAGGTGTTGACCTTCCAGCCCAGAGGCGCGTTGTCATTCTTCACAAAGGTGATCACAGCGCGCTTGTCCAGCCAGCGAACCTTCGCGTATTCTTCCTCTGTCAGCTGGCTCAGTCGGTCGCTCGCCTCATACAGGTTGCCGATGATGCTCACGCTCTGCCCGTCAGAGGCCATTTCCGCACTCATAACCTGAACGCCGATGTAATCATAGCTTTCATCGGTGGCAATGATGCCGCTCAGCGCGGGAATACCGCAGGCAAAGCTCTCCTTCAGATAAGCTTCCTGTGCAGCTGTATCGGACAGAAGATTGCTGCCGATTCCAAGCGGAACGTCCATGTTCTGTCCCAGCAGGAAGAAGTTATAGACAAATGCTTCCGACAGGGTGCCATCCTCGGTGATGGTTTCAGGAGTTTCCCCCACCCGCATAGCCGCGGCTGCTGTAAGATCCACCAAAGGCGTTATTGCGTTCAAATCATCAGCCTGAGCGCAAGGAATTAAGCCGCATAGTGCAAGCATCATTGCCAGGAGCACTGCCAGGCCGTTTCTCTTCTTAAGCATGCTACGATAACCTCCCTGATCGCATTAAAGAGCGAGCGATCGACTTGTTTTACACCCATATAACGCGCAAGAAAAGTGTTTTCTTGCATCTCATAAAAATTTACGACAGTAAAAAGAAAAACCTCTGTCCACAGCGGGACGAGGTTTATCTGGACGCGTTTTCCTCACAGGATCACACGGCAGCAGCCTTGTTCAGCTGCTTAGCCAGGCGAGCCTTCTTACGATTTGCGGCGTTCTTATGGATAATACCCTTAGACGCAGCCTTATCAATCGCGGAGGTGGTCGCGGTCAACTGCACATTGGCGGTCGTAGGATCGGCATTCAGCGCGGCCACAAACTTCTTTTCGGAAGTACGCACGGCACTCTTCACCATCCGGTTGCGGAGATTCTTCTTCTCGCTAACCTTGACGCGCTTCTTAGCGGACTGGATATTCGGCAACTCTGTTCACCTCCTTAATCAGGGATCAAGATTGTCGCCTATCATTGTATCATGGCTTTTGAAAAAAAGCAAGGCTTTTCTCAAAAAAAACGTAAATCCGCGGCAAATCCCATTTCTTACATCTCATAGGTCGCCAAAATGGATCTGGCCACTGCTCCCTTGGTCTGCCGCGAATCCATGGCCTGCTTTTCAATATGGCGGTGTGCCTGCTCTTCCGACATGCCGAGGTACTGGATCAGCACGCACTTGGCACGATCCACCAGCTTTAATTCAGCAATCTTCTTTTCCAGCTGTTCATTTTCCTTCTGCAATGCCGCCATGCGTCCATGGGACATCCTTGAAAAGCGCAGTGCCTGGTCAAACAGCGGCTTCGCCACAGGCTTTGCCAGCACAATCACTCCGTATTCCTCCATGCGGGTAGCCACGGTTTCTGCCAAATCCGCCTTTACCAGCAGCATTACGGAGGTCGTGGACTGCCTGGAAAATTCCAGTGCCAAATCCAGGCCGCTTTCATCGCTCAGGGGCGTGTTAATCACCACGAGATCATAGGTCGCCGACATGGCGCTGCGGCGTGCTTCACTGCCGCTAACGCACATTTTCGTGTCGTCCGAGCTTTCCGGCGGCAGGAGAGTCAGCAGCAATGCACGGCTCTTCTCAGTGCTGCCCACCAGAAGAACTTTTTCCTGTGACATATTTCCCGCCTCCCGTTAAATAGTCTTCCAGTGCAGCGTTTTCAACGCTTCTGCGTCCTGCTTATGCTTTTCCGCGGTGATGTGCTTCTCATGCAGATACTTTTCCAGCATGTCCGAAGGAAGCACCGTCCGAAGGAAGGCGCTGTTTTCCGCCAGGGTGATGGCCTCCTCCAGCGTGTCAGGCAGTTCGCCGCTTTCCGTGAGAGGTGCCTGCAGCGGAAGCTTTTCCGCCATGCCCTCCAGCGCGGCAGCCATCACAAGGGAAAACGCCATGTAGGGATTGCACGCCGGGTCCGGTGAGCGGAGCTCCATGCGTCCTGTTTCCGCTGTGGCCGCCGGAATGCGAATCAGCTGGCTGCGGTTTCCATAAGACCAGTTGACCTTCTTCGGTGCCTCGTAATAGCCCAGGCGTTCGTAGCTGGACGGAATGGGATTCAGGAACAGGCTCATCTCGCGGATGCGGCGCAGGATGCCTGCCACCGCATACTGTGCCTCTTCTTCCAGTGTGCCATCGGGCAGCGGTGCGAAAATGTTGCGTCCGCCCTTTTCGATGGACAGGTTCAGATGCAGGCCATTTCCGCTCTCCTCCGCCAGAGGCTTGGGCATGAAGGATGCATGCAGGCCATACTGTGCCGCGATGGTTCGCACAACGCCCTTAAAGGTCACGGCGGAATCTGCCGTTGTCAGCGGTGCTGCGTGACGGAAATCGATTTCATTCTGGCCGGGGCCAGTCTCATGGTGGGAGGATTCCGGCTGGATGCCCATTGCTTCCAGCGTCAGGCAGATTTCCCGACGGACATTCTCGCCCTTATCCAAAGGGAATACGTCCATATAGCCAGCCTCATCGTGAGGATTCATGGTGGGTCGTCCCTGGTCATCCTTTTCAAAAAGATAGAACTCATACTCTGTGCCGAATCGGAAGAAGCACCCTGCTTCCAGTGCCCGCTCATCCATGCGGCGCAGGATGGTTCGGCTATAGTCGGAAAACAGCGAACCTTCCGGGGTGATGCAGTCGCAGAGCATACGCACCACACGTCCCGTCTGCGGACGCCAGGGCAAAACCGTCAGCGTGCGGGGATCAGGCCGAAGAAAAAGCTCACTGTGATCAATGTCACAAAATCCCTTTACGGAAGACGCATCAAAGGAAATTCCGCCGCGGAGCGCCCTGGGCAATTCCGATGGCATGATGGCGATGTTCTTCAGTGTGCCGAAAAGATCCACAAAAGCCAGGCGAATAAACTTCACGTCATTTTCCTGAACAAAGGCCAAGACCTCCTGTTCGGTATTCATGCACATGCCTCCTGTTTCATGCGGCCGAGCCGCGCTATAGAAAAACGTTCATTCCTTCCCTTCGGCAAGCGCCAAAAATAGAAGGAATGAACGCCATTGTTCACCACGTTGCACATTATACAGGTTTTGCCGAACAAGCGTCAAGGGCAACGCTGTATTTTCTGTGCACTCGTGATGAAAATCCCGTAAGGTTATTCAATAGGCGGAATGACTTGCGGCTGCCCTTTCTCCCCTTCTTCGTTGCTTTTTTCTTCAGGGGATTCATTGATTTTCTGTTTGAGCAGCGTGTAGCACACCGCGCACAGAGGCACCGCAATCAAAATGCCTGCAAAGCCTGCAAGGCCCTGTCCCACAATGATGGCGGCCATCACCAGCAATCCGGGAAGGCCAATCGTCGAGCCCACCACGCGAGGGTAAATGACGCTGCCGGCAAACTGTTGCAGCACCGCAATGAAGATGGCCAGCATCAGTCCCCTGAAGGGTTCAACAGCCGCCACAAGAATGACGGAAATTGCGCCGCCTATCCACGCGCCAATCATGGGAATCAAGGAAGTCACGCCCACCAGCAGCGAAACCACTGCCGCATAGGGGAAGCCGAAAATCAACATGCCGATGAAGCACATAATGCCCAGAATCAGTGCCTGAATCAATTGTCCCCGCACGAAGCTCGCAAAGGTGCTGAACGAC
>CAVEUM010000041.1:0-11496 GCA_963618735.1 bacterium
TAGTCACCGCCCTCAACTTCCCAATGGTTGGTCTTTTCGTTGAAGTAGCGGAAGGTGTACGCGTCAAAGGGCAGGGTGATTTGCTTGCTTTCGCCAGCCTTCAAGTGCACGCGGGTGAATCCCTTCAATTCCAGCGCGGGACGGAAAATTTTCGCATTGGGCAGGGAGACGTACATCTGCGCAATCTCATCGCCGTCACATGCGCCCGTGTTGGTCAGCGTAAAGCTGACGCCCGTGTCCGTCACCGTCAGGTTATCATAGCGGAACGTCGTGTAGCTCAGGCCGAAGCCGAAGGGGAAACGCACAGGCTTTTCCGCCGTAGCAAAATAGCGATAACGGACGTACAGGCCTTCGCGGTATTCGCTGGTCTTTTCCAGGCCGGGATAATAGCGGCTGACCGGATCATCCTCATACGTGAGGGCGAAGGTTTCTGCCAGCTTGCCGCCAGGGTTCACCTCACCAGTGAGCACCTTCAGCACCGCGGAGGCTCCTGCTTCGCCGCCCAGGCAGGCATACACCAGCGCCTCGCAGTCATCAATCCAGGGCATTTCCACCGCACTGCCGCAGGACAGCACCACCACCACGTGCGCATTGACCTCGTGCACGCGATGAAGCAGCTCCTGCTGATTTTTCGGCAGACGCATGTGCGTGCGATCCAGGCCTTCCGTTTCAAAGCTCTCAGGAAGTCCCAGATAAACCAGTGCCACATCTGCCTGTTTCGCCAGTGCCACCGCTTCATCCAGCAGTGCTGCATTCTCCGTGTCCGTGCGTTCAAAGCCCTTGCTGAAGCCGATATTTTGCGGGAAGTATTCTTTCATCAGACCCGCAGCGTTATCCACTTCGTATGCATTCACCATGCTGCTGCCCGCGCCCTGATAGCGCGGTGTTTCCGCGAAATCGCCGATGACCGCCACTTTGGTCTCTTTGGCCAGCGGCAGAAGGTGATTTTCATTCTTCAGCAGAACCACCGTTTTTTCGGCGATTTTTCCCGCATGCGCGTGCTGCTTTGCAGGATCCACCGCCACCGGCTGCTGATCCTTCATGCTCATGATCAGCTTCAGCAGCTGTTCCACGCGCTCATCAACTTCCGCTTCGGTGATTTCGCCCTTCTTCACAGCGTCCACCAGCTGACAGGCGCTGTCGTCACCTGCTACAGGCATTTCCAGGTTCATGCCGGCGCGGACGCCTTCCACGTAGCTGTTGCTGCCGCCCCAGTCAGTAACCACCATGCCATCGTACTGCCACTCGCCGCGGAGGATGTCCTTCAGCAGGTGTGCATTTTCGTTGGTGTAGGTGCCGTTCACCTTGTTGTAGGAGGTCATCAGGGTGCGGGGCTTGCCTTCCTTCACGGCAATCTCAAAATTGGTCAGGTACATTTCCCTGAGCGTACGCTCGTCCATAACGCTGTCCGAGGACATACGCAGCATTTCCTGGCTGTTGGCCGCGAAGTGCTTCACGCAGGCGGAAATCCCGTTTGCCTGCACACCGCGGATGAATCCGCCGGACAATTTGCCTGCCAGGTAGGGATCTTCCGAGTAATACTCGAAGCTGCGGCCGCACAGGGGGCTGCGCTTTGTGTTGATGCCGGGTCCCAGCAGCACCTGCACACCCTGCGCCCGCGCGTCTGCGCCCACAATGCGTCCGGCTTCCTCCGCCGCTTCCATATCCCAGCTGTTGGCCAGTGCCGCCGCGGCAGGAATGCAGGTTGCCTTGGTGGATGCGTTCAGACCCAGGTGATCCCCCGCGCCCGCCTGCTTGCGCAAGCCGCTGGGGCCATCCGACAGGGTCAGGGCAGGAATGCCGAGGCGCTCAATCGCGTGGGAATGCCACTCGTCCGCGCCCGAAAGAAAGGATGCTTTTTCCGCCAGCGTCATGCTGCGAATCAGTTCCTGTAGTTCCTTTGCCATGCTTGCCGCTCCTTACGATTCGGGCAGATGAGAGGTCTTTTGGCCCGCCCATCTGCCCGAGTGATTTTTTGTGTTACCAATGAATTTTGGCAGAAATATGCTGACTTGAATTATTCAGGCTGCTTCTTGCCCTGACGCTTGGCCTTGCAGATGGCCAGCACGCCCCAGAGAACGAAGACGGCTGCCAGTGCAATATCAACATAGATCATTACTTCCTGCCACAGGGGTTTCAGGTAACCGGTGATCGACACATCCATAGCGTTGCTGTTCACAACGGTGTAAAGGATGTTCTTTGTTGCCTGGCGAAGCAGAGCGATTTGCGTTGCATCATCTTCCATATAGAAGGTCTTGGTATCCTGCGTGAGGAACAGGTCACCGCCGGCGCGGATCATCTCATCCACATGCGTGTAGGTATTCAGGCTGTAGTCGGTGATGACCATGCCATGGAAGCCCCACTCCTGGCGAAGAATCTGCGTCAGCAGCGCGTAGCTGCCGCCTGCCCACTTCATGCCAATGCGATTGAAGGAAGACATGATGCCGGAGGCACCGCCCTCTTTCACGGCCAGTTCAAAGGGCTTCAGGTAGATTTCACGCATGGCCTGCTCATTTGCCCAAACCAGGATGCCATTATACTCGCGGTCGGTTTCCTGATCATTGACAGCAAAATGCTTCACGTAGCAGTAGACGCCCTTTTCAGCCGCGCCTGCAACAACCTTTGCTGCAAACTTGCCGGACAGGAGGCCGTCTTCGCTGTAGTACTCCCAGTTACGTCCGCCGAAAGGAGTACGGTGAATGTTTACAGCAGGTGCATACCATCCGGAATAAGGAACACCGCTGTTTTCATTGCCAACGAGTCCTTCATCGCCAACGACCTGACCCATTTCATAGGCCAAATCCACGTTCCAGGTAGCACCCATAACAGCTTCAGCCTGATACAGGCAAGTGCCATAGACATCTGCTTCAGACAGGAAGCTCGTAAAGCCGGAAGGACCATCGGAATCCGTGGTCATGGGCTTATCCACCACGCCGTCAACGCCGGAAACAGCGTTCGTGCGGAATGCGCCGAAGCCCACCAGATTCTTCATTTCATCCAGGGTGATCTCATCCAGCAGCGTATCCCAGCGAGGATCATCGTAGGATACAGACGTGGTGATGTGACCGTCTTCATCCGTCAGCATATCCTTGAGGGACAGGCCGTTGTTGACAGCAGTGGTAGACGGTGCTTCACCGGTAACTTCCCAGGGCTGACCATCATCGGGCGTTGTGTACTTACGCTTCTTGGAAGCATCCAGCGCCGTCTTCAGGTCGTCCGTCAGGGTGCGTTCTTCATCGCTCAGGTATGCAGAGGGAACCGTTCCTGCGAAATCCTTACGAGTGGTATAGGACGCGTAGGTATTGGTGCCAAAGATGCCTGCGCTGACATCATCAAAGCGGTTCTCAACCGTTACTTCCTCGCCCTGTGCGTTGGCCACTGTCGCCAGCTGAACGCCGCTCTGCAGATTGTAGGAAGCAGAAGACTTTGCTTCATGGGCATTGGCGCTAACCATCAGTGTGTAGGTGCCGGCATCCAGTTCATAACCAGCGAAGCCGTTCTCATTGGCATCTGCATAGTCATAGGACTTCATGTCCTTCACAGAAAGCGTCAGCTCAACCGTATCAGACTCGCCGGGCGCAAGGAGCTTCGTTTTTGCGAAGTCGCCCAGAACAACGTAGGACTTTTCAATGGCAGGATTGTCGTAATCGTACGGTGCGCTGTAGTACAGTTCCACAACATCCTTGCCGGAATAATTGCCCGTATTGGTGACCTTCACGGTAGCCTTAATGGTATCATCAGCGGTGATGTCGCTGCCGTCCGCCTTATCGAAGGTTACTTCCCAGTCAAAGGTGGTGTAGCTCAAGCCGTAGCCGAAAGGATACGTTACATTGTCCTGATACCAGGTAGATGCGGCATCCGCGCGCGTTTCCTCGTAGCCGCGGGTCTCATAATAGCGATAGCCGACATAGATGCCTTCCATGTAGTTGACAAAGGCATACTCAGTGGATTCACCGTTATACAGATAACGGTTGCCGTACTCGCTGCCATATACGCCCGTGTTGTACCAGGAAGGATCCTTCGTGTAATCAACCGCCCAAGTGTCCACCGTATGGCCGGAAGGGCTGATCTGATTGCCTGCGGAGTCCTTGCCGACAAGGATCTGACCCAATGCCATAACACCCGTAGAGCCAGGGAAGCCCATCCACAAAATGGCATCGATGTCGTCATCCTGTGCCAGCTCGTTGATCTCCATGGTAGAGCCAATGTTCAGCACCACCACCACGTGTTCGAAATGCTCCTTCACGTAGGAGAGCAGTGCCTTTTCATTGGCATCCAGCTGAAGGTAATGATCCGTGGCGGATTCTGCGCCGGTGACAGCGGAAGTCAGGCTGAAATCGGTTGCCATGGTGCGGGGCAGGTCAAAGCCCTCGCCGCCGATACGCGAAATAACCACCACAGCAGCATCTGAATAGTCAGCATAGCTGGATTCAAGATCACTGTTGTAGGAGGAAATCGGCGTTTCACCCGTAGCAAAGCCGGACAGACGCTGGCCGGAGGTCATGGAAGGATTGGAAGAGCGTCCTTCGCCGGAGCGGGAATTATCATCATAGAATGCCTTCAGCGTCGGATTGTATTCAATGCCGGCAGCCGTCAGGCTTTCATACAGGGTATTCACCGTAGAAGAAGAATTGCCTGCGGAACCAGAGCCGGAGTAAACAAGATTGTTTGCATTCTTGCCGAATACGCTGACCTTGGCAGAGGCGCTGAACGGCAACACTGCATTGTTGTTTTTCAGCAGCGTAATGCCCTCTTTTTCAACCTCAACAACGAAATTCTCCGCAGCAGTAAGAACTTCTTCCTTCGTGGCAGTGTTCGTTGTTTCAGCAACAACGGGACGCTCACCGCCAAAGAGGATGTTTAACGTGTTGGTAACGATAGGAACATTCAACAAGACGCAGTTAACGACAATGGCAAGCACCAGCACAATGGCTGTTGTGATCGTCCATACCTTCGTTCCTTTATGAGAAAAGAGAAATTTCATGTCTTTGTTGACCTCTTTCTGTCAGGATGGTGTCACTTGCATGAAATAGAAAGACACCATGCAAGGCAACAGCAATGTACTGCGGACTTACATGGTGTCATCAAGTTCATTACTCGATGTTTTCAGGATACTCTTCCATGGTCAGTGCAGCATCGGTGATCAGCTTGATGCAGTCAAGGGAAGGAGCGCTGGACATGTTGCTGCGATAGGTATTCTCGCCTGCAACCAGCACGATGGTATTCTCACCCTCAACCAGCTCGATGTCACCAATGGTCTTCCACTTGAAGTTCTGCTGGTCAGACACATCCTCGCCGGGTGCAGTTTCAAAGGCTTCATACTCCACTGCCACATCGTTCACCTTAATGACGAAGGAAGTGGGATCCCAGCTTACCGTGCCCAGCACGTTCGTGCCAACGCGGATCTTCAGCGTAGCAGTGCAAGCCTTGTCGGAGGTGATCTTGAAGGTAATCGGGCTGTTCACGCCCAGGTTGCCCACATAGAATTCGCCGCTGGCCGTAGAGGATTCAGATGCCAGACCAATGCCGGTGGGAGAGCCGGATACACCCAGACCTTCCAGGCCTTCCAGCTCCGTCAGTTCAGCTTCAAAAACATATTCCGTGCCAGTTGCATCTTCAGCAAATACGGGGCACAGCAAAGACAGGCAGAGCACAGTTGCCAGAATCAGAGAAAGCTTCTTCATCGTTTCATTTTCCTTTCAACAAATTTTTCCGCGAATGCAGGTAAACCCGCACCGGAGGATTGCTCCGGTGCGGATTGAAGAATTTCTTACTCGACAACCAGGGGATAAGTCACGGTAGCAGACTCATAGCCATCTGCAGCAGCGGTGACGGTAACAGTGTACTCGCCAGCGGTGCTTGCAGTGCCGGTGATCACACCCTGCTCGGCGTCATAGGTCATGCCCTCAGGCAGGCCATCCACCGTGTAGGTGACATCAGAGTAGGCGTAGTAGGTGTTGAGGGATGCCGTGTTGATTGCCACAGAGGTGTATGCCTCGCCAGCCTTCGCATTGCTCAGCTTGATGTCAACATCCTCGTCATCCACAACCGTCTTGCCCGTGTAGACAACCTTGGCGCCGGTAGGAATCTGCATGGCGTTGGAGTTAGCAACCATGTACAGAATTTCCTTAGCGGCACGCTGCATGCAATAGATGGTGATGTTCTTAGCATCCTCATCCATGGCCAGGATGGTATCCTTATCCAGGAACACGCCGAAGTCCAAGCCGTACACAACAGCATCCAGCATCATGTTGGAGCCAGCCTTGATCAGCTGGTAAGCGTTGCAAGCCCAGTACAGGGAAATGTCGGTGCAAATAGCGCCCTTGAATCCCCACTCATCACGGGTAATCTGCTGGTTGATGGCATAGCTGCCGCCGCACCAGGTCTTACCAATACGGGTGAAGGAGCCCATGCCGAAGCGGACATCACCGTCTTCAACAGCAATCTGATAGCCCTTCAGGTAAATTTC
Organism: bacterium; assembly: GCA_963618735.1. Taxonomy (GTDB): domain Bacteria; phylum Bacillota; class Clostridia; order Christensenellales; family Aristaeellaceae; genus CAKUFA01. The sequence goes on from CAVEUM010000041.1 coordinate 6,470, forward strand.
GCGGGCAGTCTGCTCGGTCATCCAGGCAGACAGGCCGTCATTTGCGCTGCCGCTGCCGATAGCGCCCATACGGTAGGTAGAAGCTCCGCCGCCGTCGTTGTGGAAGGCGAAGTGCTTCATGGTGACGTAGCAGCCCTTGCTCAGAGCGCCCTTAGAAACCTCAGCAGCCAGCTTGCCGGTCAGCACAGGATCCTCAGAGTAATACTCCGTGTAGCGGCTGTCGAAGGGAGAACGATGGATGTTCATGCCAGGTGCATACCAGCCAGTGTAGCTGTACACCTTGCCGCCGGAAACCGTGGAGTTGCCCCACAGACCCTGCTCACCAATGATCTGACCCATGCGATAGAGCAGATCCTTGTTCCAGGTGGAAGCAATCAGAGGCTCAGAGGAGAAGTAGTTGAAGCGATCATTGGAGTCGGTGTAGTTGCCGGTCCAGCCCTTCGGGCCGTCGGTATCGCGAGAGTAAGGCTTGCCGATGTAGTCGATTGCATAGCTGTTGAAGCCGCCGCGGTTGACCAGGAGGATCAGCTCGTCCAGCGTCAGCTGCTGCACCAGTTCATCGTAGCGAGGATCGTTGGCGTCAGCGCCGACCAGGTCGCTCAGCACGATGCTGTAGGTATCGGTGGTACGGGCAGATTCGTCGCCCACAACCGGCGTACCAATGGCTGCCGCGTCATAATAGGCGTTGAAAGCAGCATCATCATAAGCCCAGGTTGCGTATTCTTCTTCGGTGATTTCCTTGTACTTGGTGTAGGCATCGGGCCAGGTACCTTCGAAATCAGCACGGGACAGAGCGGTGTAGCCCTCGGTGGTGAAGCCTTCGGTCACATCGTCCAGCACGTTGGTGACGGTTGCGCCGGTCACAGCGGTGTTGCACAGTTCCTTTGCAGCAACGTTGTAGGTAACTTCGCTCACAACGTCATGTGCATTGCGGCAGAGCTTCAGACCGTAGTTGCCGTCATCCAGCACGTAGGTGCGGTCGGTAACATTGTCGTAGGAAGCCATGTCGGAGACATCCACGGTCACCGTCACAGTCTCGCTTTCGCCAGGCTGGAGGACGCCCGTCTTGGCATAGTCTGCCAGCACGGTGTAAGCCTTTTCGATCTTGGTTTCGTTGGTGGTTTCATCGCCATAGGGAGCGGTGTAGTACAGCTCAACGACATCCTTGCCGGCAACAGCGCCCGTGTTGGTCACGGTCACGTTGAAGGTCAGGGTATCTGCGGCGGTGATGGTCGAACCATCTGCAGTAGCGGGTTCAACCTTCCAGTCAAAGTTGGTGTAGCTCAGGCCATAGCCGAAGGGATAAACCACGTTCTCGGCCCACCAGCCCTCGTTGCCAGCCTTGGCTTCTTCATAAGCACGGGTCTCATAGTAACGATAGCCGACATAAATGCCTTCTTCGTAACCAACGGACCAGGTGTTGACAGCCTCACCATTCACGGTGTACTGGGTGTAGCCAACCTCAGTGCCGTTGCCGTCCACACTGTGTGCGTCAGAAGCGGTATTGACGTTGAAGTTCATGTAGGAAGGTGCCTTCGTGAAATCAGCAGCCCAGGTGTCCACCGTACGGCCGGAGGGATTCACATCGCCGCACAGCACTTCACCAACAGCAACGAAGCCATTGTCGCCGCCCTCGCCGATCATCACGACAGCGTCAACCTTCTCATTGTCCTGAATAGCCTTCAGTTCAATGGGGGTGCAGCTGTTAACCAGCACGATAACCTTTTCAAAGTTCTCAGCAGCATAGTCAATCAGGCCAAGCTGCACAGCATCCAGCTGCAGATTGTGAACTTCGCCTTCGCCGGCAGCAAGCACAACGATGGCAGCATCGCCGTATTCGCCGAGGGATTCCTTCCAATAAGGATAGACGGCTTCATAAGCACCAGCCAGATCCATATCGGAGCTCAAGCCCTTGGTGTTTTCATTTTCTGCCAGACCATCATAGGTCGCCTTCACGGCAGGATTCAGTACAAAGCCTGCATCCTCCATGCTGGAAATGATGGTAGCCTGTGCAATAGCTGCGCCTGCAGAGGCATCGCCGCCATTCATGCTGGCACCAGCGTTGGGATGATAGGCGTTGTAGCCCAGCATCGTGACCTTGGAGCCCTTGGCCAAAGGAAGCACATTGTCGTTATTCTTCGCAAGCACAATGCCTTCTTCAGCAATCTGCTTGTTCAGCTCCAGACCTGCTTCCAAAGCTTCTGCCTTGGAAGAAAACTCTGAAGTGTAGTAGGTGGTCGTTTCAGCGCTGGCAGGCATTACGGCCATGGTCGCAACCATTGCAGCGCTAAGTGCTGTGGAGATGATTCTCTTAAGCATAGGTCACCCTCCTCGAAATTTAATACACAAGAAATCTGCGCCCTCCTCAAAAGCACTCTGTTTCTTGTGTGTTAATTTTATTATAATGCAAAACCAACAAATGTCAAACGTTTTTTGTATTTGTTATTCATTTATCATACCTTTTTTGACATTTCGGCATTGTGTCAAAAAAGCAGCACAGTTCATCAGTGCATGGCAAAGGTGACGGCTGTGCTTTGCATCTTCCGGCCAAAAAGATGAAGGGTGCTGCTGCAGAATACCGACTCTGCAGCAGCACCGCAATGGATATTTATGAAATTACTTTGCCGCGTTGATTTCGCTGACGGCAGTTTCAGCTGCAAGGCGTCCCTCGGTCGAGTAGTAGCCCAGCGAGAAAGCGCCCATGTAGTAATCGCCAAAGAGCTCGGATGTGGACAGTTCACCAATGACAAACAGGTTCTCAATCACCTGATCATTCTGATCCAGTGCATGGAACTGCCGATCCGTCAGGAAACCGCCGATCGTACCATAAGAGCCCGGCTGGATAAACGCAGCGTACAGTCCTTCATCGTCGTTGTACGATACGAGGTAACGTGCATCCTTGCCATAATTGGTGTCCTCGCCCACCTCGCACAGATGCTGATAGCGATTGTAGGTATCGCTCAGTACCTTTGCATCAATGCCAAGTTTTTCAGCGATCTCCTCAATGTTCTTGCCGTAGACCACAACATTCGGATTATCCTGCTGCTCCTTGAACTTAGCGAGCAAGCCTTCATCGATGTTGTGCGCATCGAACAGTGCATAGCTGGCGGGGCTGCCATGCCGCAGCATTTCAACTGCCAGGCCGGAAGCCATGTTCAGCTCGACTCCCTGATCCTCGCGGACGTAGCGGACACCATTGGCATCAAAGATCAGCTGACTGTAAACGTTCGGTGTATTGAGCCAGGTATAGCCAAACACGGCTGCATAAGACGGCGTGGACGCAGGCTTCAGGAACGGACCGTCGCCTTCCTTTGCGTTCACAGCGCGCAGCATTGCCCAGCCATCGCCAGTGTTGCCAACCAGGGGCTGGTGGTCGATGGTCATGTAGTTCATGGACGGGGTAACGCTGGTCATCAATTCGCTGTTGTAGTTTGCGCCGCCGGTTGCAAGGATCACCTTATCTGCATGAACGGTGAATTCTCCGCCCGGGGCAGTTGCCTTAATGCCGACAGCCTTGCCATCCTCCATAACGATTTCGTTTGCAGTGGCATTCAGAACAACGGTCACGCCCTTTTCAGCCAGATGCGCTGCGAGCACGTCAACCACGCCCGCGCCGAAACGGGAACCGCCGAGCAGCGTGTTACCGTAGCGACGGGTCGCATCCTGCTGAGTCATGAAGCCCTGAATTCCCAGATCCTGCGTGTAATAATCCATGGTTTCGCCAGTTTCGCTAAGCAAATATTCAATCCAGTCATAGTCAGGCTGGTGATTGGCAGTTGCGTTCACAGTGCGAACCCAGTCCATGGTATCCTGAATGTCCACTGTCACATTGTTTTGCTTGCCAAATTCATTGGCAGTGGCTGTTGCATGGCCGCCAGCAGAAAGAAGCAGACTGCCGCCAACATACGGCATCTTTTCAACCAGAATAACCTGCGCGCCCTCGTCCGCGGCCTTGGAGGCAGCGGTCAAGCCTGCAGAGCCTGCGCCGACAACAACAATCTGGGTCGTCATGTCCTGCACAGGAGCAACCGGCTTGTCAACCGGCACGGCACGCAGCGCATCCACGTTTGCGCCAGCCTGCTGTGCTGCATCAGCAACTGCCGCAATAACAGCATTGCTGGTCAGCGTTGCGCCCGTAATGCTGTCCACATCCAGTGACTGATAAGTGAGAATATCTTCCGGAATCTGCTTCTGAGGCAGGTCGGAGATTCCTGCAGTTTCTGCATTTTCGAGCACCTGAATGCTTTCAATCTTATCTGCGCTGAAGGTGACCTCCACACTGACGTCGCCGTTGCGGCCGTGTGCCGTACCTGTATAGGTTCCGGGCGTGTAGGTGATCTCCACGTTCGAGTAATCGGCAGCGCCGCCGGCGATTGCGTCTTTGACAATGGAAATCACCGCGTTGCTGGTAAGTGTTGCACCGGTGATGACATCCACATCTGCATCGCCTTTTTCCAGAATAGCAGCAACCAATGGTTCAATCGCCGCGCCGCCAACGGTTGGCGTTTCACTGTCCGCCGTGACCTTCAGGGATACGACCTTGCCAGCATCATCCAGGCCAACTTCCGCCGTCACGTCGCCACCAAAGCCCCGTGCCGTACCTGTATAGCTGCTCTCCGCTAATGCCGCACTGTTCATCAGCAGTGCACAAGCCAAGACCAGACTGATCTGCTTTGCCTTCATCATATAATCCTCCCAAATGTCGCACATCCGGCCGAATGTGCATTGCGTAAACGTGCTTCACGTTTGTTAATAGTATAGCAATCTCATTTCTGCAAAGGAAGCGACTTTTGGTTGACACCTGTATACCCAAAGGTATACAGCACAATACTTCCCCGAAGTAAAACCCCGTTTTTCAAATTTGCGGCAATGCCGTGCAATGCAAATCTCCTCCAAATGTGATTATCCGTCCATAATCCCCGCCTGTGCCGCACTGTTACCGTAGCGTCATGCTCGCTGGCGGCCGCGGCTTTCTGGGGTGCGAACCACGCCGGTGTCTCTGTCAACGCCGATGTGCGCCTTGCAGC
>CAVEUM010000042.1:0-11391 GCA_963618735.1 bacterium
TCCCTAAACTTTCACAATTCAATATAGAGGAGACGATCCCATGGCAGTGCCGAAATTCAATGAGTTTTTTCCCTCCATTATTCGCTGTCTTCACGATGGTGCTGTGCATTCCTCGAAGGAAATTTACGCTTTCTGTGTCACCGATATGAACCTGACTGCAGAAGATTGCCAGACGCAGTACGAGAATAGTAAAGTTCTCATTGCCAGTGATCGCGTCAGCTGGGCACGCACCTTTTTGAAGAAGGCAGGTTTGATTGACAGTCCTGCCAAGGGTAAATTCATAATTACTGATGAAGGAAAAAGAGCTTTGGCAAAAGGTGCTGAGTGCGTAACACTAAAATACCTTGAACAATTTCCTTCTTATATTGAATTCAAGGTGCATAAAAAGGATGGTGGAAGCATCGAACCACCCATTGAGCCAAAAAGTCCACAGGATTCCATTGAAGATGCAATGCAGCAACTGAACGACTCCCTTGCAGATCAATTGCTGGAAAAAGTATTAGAAATGAATCCTTATTCCTTTGAAGCTCTCGTCGTCAAGCTGTTAGTAAAAATGGGCTACGGTTCAGCAGATGTTTCTACAAACAGGGTAACCCCAAAGTCTGGTGACGATGGGGTTGATGGATTTGTTACCGCCGACCGCTTCGGTTTTGATATCATTTATACTCAGGCCAAGCAATGGAAGCCTGATTCCACCGTTGGCCAGCCTGATATACAGCAATTTCTTGGCGCATTGGCAGGTCAGGGTGCATCGAAGGGTATCTTCATCACAACTGCGAAATTTTCTGCCCATGCAAAGGAATTTGTAAGCAAAACCATGACCCATAAGATTGTTCTTGTAGACGGGGCAATGCTGATGAAACTCATGATCGAGTACGACCTTGGCGTTTCCACCGTGGCCACGTATGCCATTAAGCGAATCGATTCCGATTTCTTCACCGATGAGTAACCAGAAACTTCCCCTCAAATTATTGTTTCACCCACTACATTTGGTGGTATAATAGAATCGTAAACACTAAGGAGGCGATTCTTTATGGCATGCAATGTCAATGTTACGGGCGGCACCCTGCCCCAGGAGGAAATTAACGCTTATATTGCGCGCGCCAAGGCAAAGTTTGGCCGCGAACCCTTCGGCATTGATATTCACGTAGACGGAGACTATGTTGACCTGTCTTACGATTTCGGCACTGCGCCCTTCCAGCGCATTCGCCGCATCACCGGCTACCTCGTCGGCACCCTTGACCGCTTCAACAACGCCAAGCGCGCCGAAGAGCACGACCGTGTGAAGCACAGCCTCTGAGCGGAATGTTTTTTCCCCGCACAGGATTCCTTATTTCGATCCTGCGTGAGGAAGCCGATGCAGCATCGCTGTACAATGCAAGATTTGCGTTTCTTTCCCCAAAAACATCAACAGCGGATGGACTTTTTCTCGCCCATCCGCTGTTTTCTATTGCTCACTGATTCACAGCAGCGGTATTTCCGCTTCCTGCCGTCACTCTGCGCACAGGCGCATCAGCGCGTTGGCGTAGATGCGGGCTGCCTTCATCAGGTGGCTGATGGAAGCATACTCGTTAGCCTGGTGTGCAAGATCCTCCTCATCAGGGAAGGCCGCACCAAAGGCAACACCCTGCTTGAGCACCTTGGCATAAGTGCCGCCGCCAGTGGACTGTGCCTCCGCAGGCAGGCCAGTTTCTTCATGATAGGCAGCCAGCAGGTTAGACACCAGTTCGGTATCCGCAGGCACATGGTGAGGTGCCTTCAGTTCTTCCGTCACGAAGTCAAACTCAGGCAGATGAGCCTTAGCAGAAGCCTCAATGGCGTTCAGGTCAGCCTTCACAGGGCAACGCATGTCCAGCGTTGCGGTAATCACGCCGTTTTCCAAATGCAGAACGCCCATGTTGCACGTCAGTGCACCGGAAACTTCATCTTCGCAGGCACAGCCGAGGGATTTGCCGTCGCTTTCCATGCCAACCGCATCTGCAAGGGTGCGGAAAGCGCCTTCCACGCCAAGCTCCTTCAGCAGAAGCAGCATCATACCAATGGCGTTCCGCCGTCCTTCAGGATAAGCTGCATGGCCGGGGATGCCTTCTGCCGTCACGCGGACACCGTCGGCGGTCACTTCCGCCGTGTAAGGCAAGCCAGTCTTTTTCGCATAGGCCTTCACGGCATCAGCAAGTTCTTCGCCGCCGTCCAGCACAGCCACAGACTCGCCGGGAATCACATTCATCCGCTCGCCCGTGAACATTTCCTTCACCTGCAGACCCGTCTTGGCGACAGGTGCCTGAATGGTTGCATGGAACATGCCCTTTTCCGTATTGATCAGCGGGAAAGACGCATCGGGAGAGAAGCCCAGCTCAGGCATCTCGGTATGCGTGGTGTAGTAAGCCATATCTTCCCAGCCGCTTTCCTCATCGCAGCCAAGTACCATGCGGATGGAGCGCTTCAGCGGCACACCGGCATCCTTGATTGCCTTCATGGCCAGCAGCGCGGCAATGCTCGGACCCTTGTCGTCATTGGTGCCGCGGCCAAGGATCTTATCCCCTTCACGGGTTGCGGAGAAGGGCGGCACACGCCAGCCATCGCCCACAGGAACAACATCCAGGTGACCAAGCACGGCAACAGCCTCCGGTTGATCTCCCAAGGTGATGTCGCAGGCGTATCCATCAAAGTCACGCACGGCAAAACCCATGGCCTTCGCATCTGCCATGGCAACATCCAGCATCTTGCGGACATCCTTGCCAAAGGGAGCGTTCGGCGCGGGCTCATCCTTCACAGAAGGGGTCTGCACCCACCTGGTCAGCAGTTCAATCATAAGGGGTTCCATCGCATCCAGCCTGGATGCTACCTTTGTATCCAACATATCTTGCAACCTCCTTTATGCATTTCGGGGATCCTGTGAGCGTTTCTTCTTCGCATCCGGGTCAATAAATTCAATCTCCAGATGATCGAAGGGGACACTCTCGAAGAAGGCGCTTTTCAGGAAGCGTGTCTGCCCGAATTCATCCCACTCGCGCTGATTTTTATCCAGCCACAGCGGTCTGGGCAAGTCCAACTGGCGGCAAGCCTCCTCCAGTGCATCCTTGGGATCATCCCGTGTGCAGGGTGCCGTGGCCTGCCGATCAATTTTATGATGGCGGATGGTTCGCACCCACAGTGCTGTCGCCATGTACATACCTCCTTTGCGCTCATGAAGATATTATGCCACAGTTTGGGCAAGGTTGCAAGGCGTGTGCACATAAGTTTGTTTACAGAAACATGCTGTCTTGAGCTATCGAGCCTGCTGCTATGCAAGTGTGCCCTCGTTCTGACTGCAAGTGATAAGCCGGATGCACCATAAAGAAAAGGGCAACGACTCCGGAAGGATCGTCACCCTTTACATTACATCGTTTCAGTTTGCTGTTTCTTGCTTTTTTCTTCAATGGCTTCCAGGGCGGCAAGCGCGGCGGCCTGCTCAGCCTGCTTCTTGCTGTGGCCTGTTCCCTGCGCAAGCACCTTCCCATAGCGGCTCACCACGGCCACAAAGGTACGGGCATGGTCGGGACCGTACTGATCCACAATCGCGTAGGTTGGTGCTTCTGAGCCGTCTGCCTGCAGCAGCTCCTGCAGGGCGCTCTTGCTATCCTGCAGGGGACGTTTCACTTCCTCCGGCTTTGGCCAGAACCGCTGAATCATGCCTCGCACGGGCTCCAGTCCGCCATCCAGATACACAGCCGCCAGCACGGCTTCCATGGCATCGCAGAGCACGCTGGGCTTTTCGCGGCCCCCCGTCAGTTCTTCTCCGCGATCCATCATCAGTGCCTGACCAATGCCCAGTCCCTGCGCCACCTGACTAAGTGCCGCCTCACAGGCCAGCAGCGCCCGCTTGTGGGTCAGCGCGCCTTCCTGATCTCTGGGATTGCTCAGATACAGATTGTCGCTGAGAATAAACTCCAGCACCGCGTCTCCCAGAAATTCCAGGCGTTGGTTGTCGTTTTCCCCCATCGATGGATGGGTCAATGCCTGATACAACAGTTTGGGATTGTGAAACTTGTAGCCAATATTCTCCATCAGCTGCGCCATGGTGATTGTTTCCATTGTCATCCTCGCTTTCAAGGCGATGCTTTGGAGGGAAAAAACCGCTCGTGATTTTCTCCATGCAGAGCATCAGCAATAAAGAAGCGGATCCAGCTGGCATACACCGCCGGATCCGCCAAGTGCATTACTTGTTCTTCTCGATGTAGTCAACCACATCGCCAACAGTCTTCAGCTTCATGATCTGGTCATCCTCCACCATGATGCCGAACTTGTCTTCCAGGTCCATGATCATAACCATCACGTTGGCAGAGTCAGCGTGCAGGTCTTCCACCAGGCGGGACTCACGGGTAATGCTGCTTTCGTCAGCCTTCAGCTGAGCAGCGATCATCTTTTTCACCGTATCAAAAATCATGTTCAAAACTCCTTTCATGTAAAAGCAATGTATGCATACCCCGCATGCGCGGGGAAAATGCCGTTAGTTTTCTTCGGGGGCAAGCTTTTCCATACCCTCGCGGATAATGTCCACCACATGGCCGTCCACCATCTTCATGCACTGTGCAATGGCGCAGGCAATGGCGTGACCATTGGAGGAGCCGTGCGCCTTGGCCACCGCACCATTAACGCCCAGAAGAGGTGCACCGCCAATCTCGGTGTAGTCCATGGTCTTCTTCACGCGGCGGAAAGCAGGCTTCGCAATGAGACCCGCAATCTTGCCCCGAGTATCAGCCAGCATTTCACGCTTGATGATACCCATCAGCGTGCCGGCCACGCCTTCCATAAACTTCAGAATCAGGTTGCCGCTAAAGCCGTCGCACACCAGCACGTCAGCTACATCACCCGTGATGTCACGAGCTTCCACGTTGCCCACGAAGTGATAGGGCGCTGTTTCCATCTTGGGATAGGTTTCCTTCACCAGCTTGTTGCCCTTCTCAGACTCCGCGCCGATGTTAATCAGACCCACACGGGGCTCCTTGAGACCCATGACGCCCTTCATGTAGGCGTTGCCCATGATGCCGAACTGCACCAGCCAGTCACTCTGGCAGTCCACATTGGCGCCGCAGTCAATGAGCAGGAAGTGGCTCTTGCCATTGGGCATGAGAGGAGCCAGTGCAGGACGTTCCACCCCGGGGATGCGTCCCAGGCGGAACATGCCGCCTGCCAGCACAGCGCCTGTAGAGCCTGCGGACACAAAGCCGTCCACCTGCCGATCACGGAGCTGGAGCATGCCAATCACCGTGGCCGAATTCTTCTTCGTGCGCACGCCCATGACGGGGCTTTCATCATTGGTGATGACCTCAGGGGCATCCACCAGCGTGATGCGGCTGCGCACATCATCGGCACCGATCAGCAGCGGGGTGACTTCATCCAGCTTGCCAGCCAGAGAAATTTCCAGATTGGGGAAGCGCCGAAGGGCCTCGATAGCACCTTCGACAGGAGCCTGAGGGGCATTGTCGCCGCCCATGGCGTCCAGGAAAATACGCATGTGTTCTTCCTCCTAGGATGATTGCAAATAAAGTGGAGAAAATACACTCTATTTTAACAAATTGCCCGCAATATTTCAACCCCTCGGATGCGTAGCGGCATAGCGGCGGATGACCTGCAAAAAGTCAGAACCGTATTTGTTCACCTTCGCTATGCCCATGCCCTCCACCTTCAGAAGAGAATTCAGGTTCTGCGGACGTTTGCGCACCATGTCCTCCAGGGTCTTATCTGTGCAGATGATGTAGGGCGGCACATGGTTGCGTTTTGCAAGATCCAATCGGCAGCGCCGCAGCAATTCGAACAGATTGTCCGGATCCACAGGCGGCTCTTCCTGCTCCGTCTTTGCGCGCTGAACAGTGGGTGTGCGTTTTTTCGGCGGCTTGACCACCGACAGAATATCCGGGAGATGGCTGTTCACGCAATTGCCGCAGGCAGAACACTTGTCAGGCGCCGTTTCGCCAAAGTAGTGCAGGATGAAGCCTCTGAGGCACTTGCCCCCTGTGCAGTAGGAAATCATGGCTTCCATGCGTCGAATGTCCTCATCATGCACGGCCTTCCGTTCATCGGGCGTCAGCTCCTCATTGGGTTCCGCATGGTCAATCATCCATTTGGCGGTGAAAATGTCGGCTCCGCTGTAGAGCAGCGTACAGGATGCCTTGCTTCCGTCACGTCCCGCGCGGCCGGCCTCCTGATAGTACGCTTCCATGGATCTTGGCATGTTGTAATGGATCACGTAATTCACGTTTGATTTATCAATGCCCATGCCAAAGGCATTCGTGGCCACCATCACTCGAATGGTGTCGTTCTGAAAGTTTTCCTGATTTCTTTGCCGATCCTGGTCACTCATGCCCGCATGATAGGTTCCCACATCGTAGCCCGCCTTTTCCAGCTTGTCAGCCACACTCTCCACGTTCTTGCGGGTGCTGCAGTAGATAATGCCGCTCTCATTCTTCCGTTTCCTCAGGAGCGACAGCAGGGCTTCATCCTTATGTTCCGGATGCAGCACCTCAAAAAACAGATTGGGACGATCAAAGCCCGTGACAGCCTCCACAGGCTGCTGCAAGCGCAGCAAGCGAACAATGTCATCCCGTACACGCCGCGTTGCGGTGGCAGTAAACGCTCCTACAGGCGGACGCTGCGGCAGTGATTCAATAAAATCAGCAATCTTCAGATAGCTTGGGCGGAAATCCTGCCCCCACTGGGAAACACAGTGTGCCTCATCCACCGCCACAAAGCTAATGGGCGCATTCATGGCAAAGCGGCGGAAGGACATCGTATCCAGCCGCTCAGGCGCTACATAAATGATGCGATATGTCCCCTGACAGGCACGCTCCGTGGCCAAATCCAACTGCTTTGGCGTCAGGCTGCTGTTGAGATACGCAGCAGGAACGCCAGCGGCAATCAGACTCATGACCTGATCCTTCATCAGGGAAATCAATGGTGAAACCACCAGTGTGATGCCTGGCGTCATCAGTGCAGGAATCTGGTAGCACATGCTTTTTCCTGCCCCTGTGGGCATAATACCCAACGCGTCACGCCCAGCAAGCAGTGCATCCACCAGTGTTTCCTGACCTGGGCGGAATCCATCATGGCCAAAGTAATACTTCAGCGTTTCCAGCTTGTCCGTGATGCACGCTTCCCTTCTTCCGTCATTTTGGGCAACAACTTTATTATAGCACAAGGTTATCCAAAAAGGGAAACCCATTTCAAAGGTTAGTGTGCCCTACCTTGTGCACTTCAGCAGGAATTTTCTTCTCTGCGGCGAAAGTACTATATGGTTTCATTTTCTATCTTATGAAAAGAGGGAGAAAACGATGCTGGAATTCAAGTTTGACACACAGCTGCTCATCGAGGGTCATGACCTGGACGAGGATGTGATCAACGAATACTTCACCAAGAACTTCAAGGGCGATTGCCTGCTGGCCGTTGGCGATGATGAACTGATCAAGATTCATTATCATACCAATGAGCCCTGGAAAGTGCTGGAGTATTGCGCCTCTCTGGGCGAGATCTACGACATTGTGGTCGAGAACATGGAACGTCAGGAGCAGGGTCTGCACGGCTAATATCCGCTTCTGAAATGGCGATGTCTGCAAAAGGCATCGTCATTTTTTCGTAAACAGAATCCCTTTTCTTCAGAATGATTTCACCTTGCACCTGTTGTCAATGTGCGGTATACTGAAAAGAGAACAAAGGAGGTCTTTCCATGGATGTAAAACCTTTTTTTGATTTTGTCGCTGCATCCCCCAGCGCTTTCCACGCCTGTGAGCAGGCTTGCGCACGTCTGCAGGCAGCAGGCTATCAGGCGCTGAATGAATTTGACGCATGGGTGCTTGCTCCCGGCGGGAAATATTATGTCACCCGCAATTGCTCCTCGGTGATTGCCTTCCGTGTGCCCCAAACAGGTTTGGCACCGTTCCAGATCGTTGCATCCCACAGCGATTCCCCTTTCTTCAAGCTCAAGCCGCTTGCCGAGGAAACGAAGCTCGGGCATTATGTTCGGTTGAATGTAGAAAAGTACGGCGGCATGATTATGGCCACCTGGCTGGATCGTCCCCTGTCCATCGCTGGACGCGCGCTGGTGAAAACAGCCCATGGGGTGGAAACCCGCCTGGTCAACCTCGACCGCGACGCAGTGATGATCCCCAACATGCCCATCCACTTCTGCCGTGACATGAACGACGGCTTCAAGTTTGACCCGCAGGTGGATCTGCTTCCCCTGTATGGCGATGAATCCTCCGAAGGCGGATTGGCTCAGGAAATTGCCCGGCTGTGCGGCGTGAAGGCTGAGGATGTGGTGGCGAGCGATCTGTTCCTGTACAATCGGATGCCCGGCACTGTTTGGGGCGCCAAGGGTGAATTTATCTCCTGTCCCCGCATTGATGACCTGGAGTGTGCCTACACTTCTCTGGAAGCCTTCATCGAGGCAAAGGAGTGCGCGAACACCGCCGTGTACGCCCTTTTCGATAACGAGGAAGTGGGCAGCCGCACCAAGCAGGGCGCAGACAGCACTTTCCTTACCGATGTGCTCTTCCGCGTGTCCGCAGCACTTGGGGCAGATGATGCCAGGACCCGTGCCCTGATTGCAGGCAGCTTTGCCATTTCAGCAGACAACGCCCATGCGGTGCATCCCAACCATCCCGAAAAATATGATGCGGATAACCGCACATGGATGAACGGCGGCGTGGTCATCAAGCACAACGCCAGCCAGTCCTACACCACTGATGCCGTGTCTGACGCGGTGTTCACCTGCATTTGCGAAAAGGCCAACGTGCCTGTTCAGCATTTCACCAACCTGTCCAACCTGGCTGGCGGCTCCACTCTTGGCAAGTTCGTCAATGCCCATGCCGCCATGAATACGGTGGATATTGGTCTGGCACAGCTGGCCATGCATTCCACCTATGAAACCGCCGGCACGAAGGATCTGACCTACATGACCGATGCCCTGCGGACGTTCTACGAAACCAAGGTGACTTTTACTGAAGACGGATGCTTCACGATGGAATAAATAAGAAGGAGCTGATTTTCATGATTCTCATCAAAGGCGGCACAGTCAAGCCGATTTCCTCCCCTGATATTGAAAACGGCGAAGTGCTGATGGATGGCGGCAAAATCGTCGCTGTCGGCAAGAATCTCCCCGTACCGGAAGGCACCGAAGTGGTAGACGCCACAGGTTGCCTGGTCACTCCTGGCTTTGTGGACGCGCACTGCCACATTGGCCTCATCGGCGAAACGGTTCGCTGGGAAGGCGAAGATGTGAACGAAATCGTTGATCCCATCACGCCCGAAATGCGCGGCTCTGATGGCTTCTATCCCCAGGATGAAGGCGTGCACAATGCCCTCATGGGCGGCGTGACCACCGCCGTCACAGGCCCTGGTTCTGCCAACGTCATCGGCGGCACCTTCTGCGCACTGAAGCTCAAGGGCACCTGTGTGGATGATATGATCGTCCGTGACCCCGTGGCCATGAAGATTGCTTTCGGCGAGAACCCGAAGGGCTGCTATGGTCAGAAGGGCAAGGAGCCCATGACCCGTATGGGTGTGGCCGCTCTGCTTCGCACGACGCTGGTGAAGGCCTTCAACTACGCCAAGGAAGTAGACGAAGCGGAAGCCGATTCCACCAAGAAGCGTCCTTATGATCCCAAGCTGGAAGCCTTGCTTCCCGTTGTGCGCCATCAAATTCCCCTGAAAGCGCACGCCCATCAGGCCAATGACATTCTCACGGCCATTCGCATTGCCAAGGAATTTGACCTGGACATTTCCTTGGATCACTGCACAGATGGTCAGCTGATTATCCCCGAATTGCTGAAAGCTGGTAAGCCCGTTCTGGTAGGTCCCAGCCTTGGCTCCAAGTCCAAGTTCGAGCTGAAGAACAAGTCCTTCACCACCCCCGGCGTGCTGGACGAGGCAGGCCTGCAGGTGTGCATCATCACCGATGCACCCGTCATCCCGCTGGAGTATCTTCCTCTGTGTGCCGGCCTTGCCATCAAGGACGGCATGAAGGAAGAATCCGCATGGCGTGCCATCACCCTGAATCCTGCCAAGGTAGCAGGCATTGCAGACCGTGTGGGTTCGCTGGAAGCTGGCAAGGACGCCGATGTGGTGATCTTTGAAGGCAATCCTCTGCGGGACATCCAGGCACGTGCCCGCCGCGTGTACGTAAACGGTGAATTGGCGGTATAACCTGTTTCTGAATGAACGATCATAAAAGCAGAGCTGCCCGAGTAGAAATGCCAAGTTCATATCCATAATTAACGAATTGCTTAAAGTTGCTGAGAAGGGTATCGTTGTATGCCCTTCTCAGCTGTTTTAGTATAACGTTAACAGGAGATGAATCCTGAGAAGGATGAATCCGATGATATGAATATCTCATTTCTGATGCGAAGCTGGCCAGTTACCGTGAAAAAGAGCCCTATTTCTTCTTTGAAACTACGAATGCGTTCAATTCCAGCACGGAAGCAACCACACAGTTGCAGTCCCTTGAGGAGCAGGATGCCAACAAGGTTATCAATGCGGAAACCTTTGCGTAGGAGCTGAACCGCATTGCACGGATGTCTGCCCTGGAAAAGGAAGTCCTTTACGATACCGAAATGGGCACCCTATACGCGGCTGTTACCGCAGTCCCCGCTTCTGATGATGTGATGATCGTCCCTGACGATGCAGACAGCGGCGACAACGTCTGCGGCAACTATGGTGAAAACCTGAACACGGATACCCGCACCTTCCCGGAAGCCGCCAAGGAAGACGGCAAGCGGCTGATTCGCGTTTACGCATACCCGAAGGAATTTGAAGAGGAAGGCTCCTACGCCATGGATCACCTGCAGCTGGCAGACAGCACTCCCCTGCTGATCAGCTTCTGCGACGGCGCCCTGAATGACACCGGCATACAGCTCAATTTCACCATTCAGCTGTATGAAGTGGATCCGGAAACCAGTTCCCAGTCGCTGGTTAACACGTACGACGTTCCTGTAACGGCAACGGTAAAAGAATAATCTTGCACATACAAAAGAGCACCATTCTCCAATGCGGAGGTGGTGCTTTTTTTGACGCTTCGTTGACCTGTTTGACCCAGTTTGAGAAGATGCCCTGCACTTATAAACAGAAGCGCACTACACGCACGCCAATGCTAAGGTGGTAGGCTAACGCTACGCAACCATAGGAGAGCTTGATGCGATCCCTCGCTTTAAGCGACACACTATGAGAATCATTCTCCAGCAACTGCGCTTAGCTTTCTACTGTGCGCGTTATTCTGTCACAAAGCCGTGGTTTCCAACACTTTTGTGGTAGGATCATGGTTTGTGTATATCAAGAACCTGCAAATGGGAGCTTCTCTCTGTTTCCCCAAAAGCAAAAGAAAACCCCTCGAAGGAAAATCTTCGAGGGAAAAGGGATCCG
>CAVEUM010000043.1:0-11002 GCA_963618735.1 bacterium
CACGCCTTTCATCCCGTGCGGGAAAAGCTGAACAGCCTTACCTGGGATGGCGTGCCCCGTGTGCGGGATAACCCAACGTTCAGATGGATATTTCCGTGTCAAATACCACGGCAAGGAGTTCTACGGCAAAACTCAGGCTGAAGCCTTGAAGGCTCGTGATGATTACAAGCAGAAAGAGCAGATGGGACTCAGTCATGATCTGGAAGGCATTACTTTCCTGGAATACGGCTTGAACTGGCTGGAAATCTACCGCTCTGACTGCAGCATTCCGCTTCAGAAGCAGTACGCCGGCATGATCCGCTTTGCCGCCGAGCACATGCGAAAGAAATTCATCTGCGATATTACCGTCAATGATTTGCAGGCGATCTTCAACAAGCTGAAGGTTTACTCCTCGTCCTACGTAAGCAAGTTTGCCTCGCTCATGAACGGCATTTTCCGCAACGCCGTGTCCAACGGCGCTATGGTACGCAATCCCATGGACGGTGTCCAGCGTCCCAGATGCAAGAAAAACGGCGGCCATCGCTGCCTGGAGCCCTGGGAACGTGAGCTCATCCGCAGTACGTGGCAGGAGCACGACTTCGGCCTTGCAGCCATGGTCATGCTCTACACCGGATTCCGCCGCGGTGAGATGCTTCATTTGGACATCGATCGGGACGTGGATTTCGTCAACAAGACCATCACTGTACGCGGTGCCGTGTCCTTCAGCGACGGTAACCAGCCTTCACTCACCAAGGGCAAGACGGATGCCGCCATCCGCACAGTACCGTTATTCCCGCCGCTGGAAGAGGCACTGAAGGGACGGCATGGTCTCGTATGTCCCAAGGAGGACGGCGGTATCATGTCCCAGTCGGCCTTTGCGCGGAAGTACGATTCGTACATTACGTTCCTGGAGACGAAACTGAACGGCTCGTGCAAGCGATGGTATGGCAAGAGCAAGGAACAGAAGAAGCTCCTTGCGGAAGGAAAGCTGCCGCCATGGAAAGATATCACCATCCGCTGTCACGACTTTCGCGTGGAATTCTGCACCCGTGCCTACTACGCGCAGGTGCCGCTGAAGACGCTGCAGAGCTGGATGGGTCACAGCGATGCGCAGATGATCCTTGAAATCTACAGCAAGCTGACGAAAGAACAGGAGGCGAATGATGCCATCAAGCTGGCGAATTTCATGACGGCATCCAGCACGCATGCAAGTGCCTGAAACCGTTGATTTTCCTGCGTTAGACGGCTGATTTTTCTGAACCGTTTTTGAACCGTTTTGATGCGTGAAAATGCGTAAAATTGCGTAAAAAGCAGTTCGGCTTGGAGTAGGAGAACCTGAAGTGAGAAAAAGATGTGCTTTCAAAAGATTGATAATATGGTCAAATATATGACCGAAGATGTCGAATTTCACCCAAAAACGCAAAAAAAGAGGCGATCTTTCGATCGTCTCAAGCGTCTGGGTGGAGAGATTCGAACTCTCGGCCTCTTGAACCCCATTCAAGCACGCTACCAAGCTGCGCTACACCCAGATATTCGGTTCGTTCAGCCGATGTCATCAGCGAACGATGATTATTATAGCACTGGTTTGACGGATTGTCAAGCGTATTTTCAAATTTTTTTGAAGATTGCAAAAAAGTCTTTGTGAACAAAATTTGAACAAAATTTTAACGAAATGATTGACAGTAAAGCAGCTTTACCCCTTACAATGAAGCCATAACCTGCGGCAATAGCGATATTGCTGCGGAGGAAAGGGGATAAACCATGAACAAGAAGGTTGTTTCTTTGGGTCTGGCCGCGATGCTCGCAGTAGCACCGATGACCTTCGGCTCTGCTGAAACCTTCACCGCAGGCGAATATGAAGCGACTGCGACTGGTTTCGGCGGCAATGTCACGGTGAAGATCACTGTGGACAGCGACACGGTTACTGCTGTGCAGGTAACCGGCGAGGGCGAAACGCCTGCACTGGGCGGCGCTGCAATCGAAGGCTACAACACCTCTCTGGTGGGTGTGACCGATGCTGACAGCGTTGAAGTCACCTCTGGCGCAACCGTCACCAGCACTGCTGTGAAGGAAGCTTTCGCTTCTGCTCTGGCTCAGGCTAAGGGCGAAGCAACCACCAACGATGCGCCCATCGCGTTCACCGCTGGTACTTATACCGCTTCTGCTAAGGGCTACAATGGCGATGTGACGGTGGATGTCACCTTCTCTGATACCGCTGTGACCGATATCAAAGTTACCGCTTCTTCTGAGACCGCTCACGTGGGCGACGTGGCTTTCGAGCCCATGATCACCGACATGCTGGCAGCAAACGGCTCCGGCGTGGACAGCGTGTCCGGCGCTACGTTCTCCAGCGCTGCCCTGCGCAATGCTGTGAACGCTGCTGCTGAGCAGGCTCAGTGCACCAACCTGAGCGCTTTCAAGGCCAACACCGTGAAGCACACCGCTCAGGATCCCATTGAAGAGACCTATGACGTGGTTATTGTTGGTGCCGGCGGCGCTGGCATGACCGCTGCTGCACAGGCTGCACAGGACGGCAACACTGTTGTCGTGCTGGAGAAGAACGCAGAAATGGGCGGCAACACGCTGGTTTCCGGCGGTGCTTTCCAGTCTGTGATGTCTTATCTGGTGTGGGATGCTTCTGATCCCGATGCTACCACGGGTGTGAATCCCCTGGACGGCCAGACCTACGACAAGGTGAAGAACGACGCAGGCCGTATCGACACCCTGAAGACCATCCTGACCTGGTCCGAGGAGCCCTTTGACGGCACGCTGGATGACGATCATCCCTTCGTGGCAGGCAACATTGCTCTGAACGCTGTTCGCGGCGTGCATGAGGAGTATCTGCCTACCCTGCAGGCTCTGAAGCAGGAAATTCAGGCTTACCTGGATTGGGCACAGCCCCAGCTGGACGCTGGCGTGAACGAGACCCAGCTGACCCTGTTCTCCACCATTAACCTGCACATCTTCCAGACCTACTACGGCGGCCTGCGTCCCACCGCGGACAAGACCGACTGGGTGTATGGCCGTTATGACCTGGTGAGCCAGTTCATCGAGGGCGGCCAGGAAATCAAGGAGTGGCTGGTTGCTCAGGGTGCTGAATTCGACTACACCAAGCAGTCCACTTTGATCGGTTGCCTGTGGCAGCGCGAAAACGCTCCTATCGGCGGCGTTGTGGACGGCGTTGAGTACACTGGCAAGTGGGGCGCTTACTTTGCAGTGCCTTACAACACCATGGTAACCGCTAACGAGAACAACAAGGTCATGCTGCGCACCACCGCCAACGAGCTGATCGTTGAAAACGGCAAGGTGACCGGCGTGAAGGCCACCATGTATGATGGCACCGAAGTGACCATGCACGCCACCAAGGGCGTTATCCTGGCCACCGGCGGCTATGCAGCCAACATCGAAATGGTGCAGGAAACCAACACTTACTGGGACGAGAGCTTCATTGCTGACAACATCGGCACCACCAACCGTTCTTCTCTGACCGGCGACGGCATCAACATGGCTGCGGCTGTGGGCGCTGCTACCGAAGGCGAAGGCTGGACGCAGATGATGCCTCTGGGCTGGGTTGACAACGGCAACCTCTCCGGCGGCGCTGGCGAGAATGTTATCTTCATCAATGCTTCTACCGGCAAGCGCTATGTGGACGAGTCCGCTGAGCGCGACGTGCTGTCCGAGGGTGCTTTCGAGAACAGCATGAGCCAGGAAGTGGCTGAGAGCCTGGGCCTGAAGTATGTGCCCGGCATCTACGTGGAAGTTTCCAACACTGGCGTTACCGCTGGTGCAGGCGGATTCAACACCGCTAAGGAAGACGTTGAAGGCCGTATGTACTTCATGACCGTGGAAGAGCTGGCTGAGAAGCTGGGCTGCGATGCTGCAACCCTGCGTCAGACCATTGAAGACTATGACGCTTATGTCATGGGCACCAAGGACAGCCTCGAGGTTGAGAAGCTGTCTGTCCGCGGCACCGTGGGCGACGTTGAGCAGGACGAAAACGGCAACTATCTGCCTGAGACCTACTCTCTGTCCAACATCCGCGTACGTTTCATGGCTCCTTCCACCCACCACACCATGGGCGGCGTGATGGTTGATACCAACCGTCACGTGCTGGACACCAACGGCAACATCATCTCCGGCCTGTATGCGGCTGGCGAGGTGACCGGCGGCATCCACGCAGGCAACCGTCTGGGCGGCAACGCTGTTACCGAGATCATCGTGTCCGGTCGTGTGGCAGCTCAGGCTGTGAACGAGGACAACAAGTAATTTCACCGGAGTCTTTGCGGGAGAGCTGGAAACGGCTCTCCCGTTTTTGCTGCCTTTGAGATGTCAATTTTTCGGATGATGGATGTACTTTTTAAGCGGAATGTGATAGAATGTGGAAAAGTAAGAATGGCTCCGTGTGCATGAAAAAAGGGAGGAATCATGATGCAGAACCGACGCCCACCCGAGGATAGGCGCTATGGTCATCATCCCGCGCCGAGAACGCCCCATGTTTATGCCAAGCATGTAGTGCATGGCAAGGATGAAGACGTTGTCACCGTCACTCACACCATTGGTGGCGCAATCCGCAGCGATACCTACACGCGCAAGAAAAAGCATGTGGATCCCAAGTGGAGAAAAGCCGGCAACGCGGCTTCACTGATTTTCATCATCGCCTGCATTGCGCTCATGATCGCATTTGCTGTTTATGTACTGGTCATCATGCCGAAAAAGTAAGATTCAGCAGCATCCCTTTCATCATTCTATGAAAAAAGCAGGCATCAGCGCCTGCTCTTTTTACATATGAAAAAGGACGACCCCGAAGGATCGTCTCAAAAAGCGATTACTTAGCGTCCAGCTTGCTCAACATTTCACGGTCGACTTTGCGGTAAAGCGTCAGGCAGATGGCGACGGACACAATTTCAGCAATGGGGAAGGACCACCAGGTGGCATCCAGACTAACCTTGCTCAGGAGCCAAGCTGCGGGAATCAGCACGATCAGCTGACGGCACAGGCTCATAATCAGGCTGTAGACGCCTTTGCCAACGGCCTGGAACACCGTGGAAAGCGTAATGCCAACAGCCGCGATGATAAAGTGGCTGCAGATGATGCGCAAGGCGCGGCAGCCAATATCGGACAGCTCGGTGCTGCCGCTCTGCTCAAACAGACCCATCAGTGTATCGGGAATGAGCAGGAACAGCAGCGCGCCGATGGCCATAATGACCACTGCATAGATCAAGGATACCTTGACGCCTTCATATACACGCTTTTTCAGCCGTGCACCAAAGTTGTAGCCAACAATGGCCACCATGCCGTTGCTCAGGCCGAACACGGGCATGAACACGAAGGACTGCAGCTTGAAGTATACACCCAGCACGCTGACAGCGGCGTTGCCGAAAGGCATGAGGATCAGGTTGAAGAGCACGCTCATTACAGAAGAAATGGACTGCATGATGATGCTGGGGAAGCCAACGCTCAGAATGGGCTTGATGATGCTCATGTCCACGCGGAATCCCTTCAGCGTCAGGAACAGCTCGTGATTTCTGGTCTGGTTCAGCACAAAGCCGAGGAGCATGCCGGCAATCTGGCCGATGACCGTGGCGATGGCGGCACCGGCGATACCCATTTCGGGGCAGCCCAGGTAGCCGAAAATCATAATGGGGTCAAGAATGATATTCACAATGGCGCCCGTTAGCTGCATGACCATGGACAGCATGGTGTTGCCTGTGGCCTGTACCAGTCGCTCAAAGGTGACAGACAGGAAAAGGCCGAAGCTCCATGTGCAGGCGATGGAAAGATACTGCACGCCAAGATCCTGCAGCGTGGCATCGTTTGTCATCATGCCGAAAAAGGCACGGGTGAAGAACAAGCCAAACACCAGGAAGATCACGTAGCCAATCAGCTCGAGGAAAATGCCGTTGCGTGCGGCGTCCTTGGCTTCCTGATCACGCTTTTCGCCAAGTTTACGGGAAATCATGCTATTGATGCCCACACCAAGACCGGTGGAAACAGCAATCATCAGCATCTGAATGGGATAGGCCAGTGACACAGCTGTCAAAGCATTGGCATCATATTGTGCCACGAAAATACTGTCCACCACGTTGTACAGTGCCTGCACCAGCATGCTGATCATGATGGGCACAGATACCTTGGGCACCAGTGTCCTCATCGGCACCGTGCCAAGCATTTTAGATTTTGCCTGTTCAGTTCCTTCCATATATCCTCCTGCAAAATGCAACCGCTTCTGGCTGACAGGTCATCAGGGTAGACGGAATCCCGTCCGACAGCCAGAGAACACATTACTGCGGCTCCTGAAGGCCAAAGAAAATGATAGCATATCATAAGATATGGTGTCAACCTATGCGAAAAAATAGACAAGCAAAAATGCAACAATATGGCAATAGCACTTGCAAAATGGGCGGGATAAGTGGTATCATCAACAGAGAGAATCGGAAAAGCATAAGGAGGATTTGCCATGGAACGGTTTGCGTGGATGGGACGCATCAAGCCCGGCATGAAGGACGAATACAAGCGTCGTCATGCGGAAATCTGGCCTGAAATGGTGGAGGTGCTGAAGAACGCGGGCATATGCAACTATACCATCTGGTCAGACGGGGATCGGCTTTTCGGCTACTACGAGTGCGAAAAGGGCATCGCGTTCGCAGAAAAGACCCAGGCGGAAAGTGCGGTGGTCGACCGCTGGAATGATTATATGCAGGACGTGCTGGAATTGGAGATGGATCCCGTCACAGGCGCTCAGCCCAAGCTGGAACAGATGTTTTTTCTGAAATAAATTCATTTTAGAAAGGCAACCTTCGCTATTTTTGACTTGCAGAAAATGCAAGATTATGGCACAATAGAAAGGCAATAGATCCCAAGGAGGAAACGATATGTCGGAGACGCAGAAGATCGTTATTCTGGACTTTGGCGGACAGTATACTCAGCTTATTGCACGCCGCGTGCGTGAGTGCAAGGTGTACTCCGAGGTGCTTCCGTATCATGCATCAGCTGAACAGATCAAGGCTATTCATCCCATGGGCGTGATTCTCAGCGGCGGACCTGCCAGCGTTCTGGCGGAGGATGCGCCGCAGTGCGATCCTGCCGTGTATACCCTTGGCGTGCCCGTGCTGGGCATTTGCTACGGCATGCAGCTGACGGCACATCTGCTGGGCGGCACGGTGGAGGCAGCCAAGCAGCGCGAATATGGCCGCATTGCTGTGACCATGGATGATAAGACGTCCATCCTGAAGGAAATGTCCGATACATCCAGCAACTGGATGAGCCATACCTATCAGGTGAAGGTATGCCCCGAAGGGTTCCATCCGATTGCTCATACAGAAAATTGCCCCATTGCCGCCATGGCCAATGACGAACGTCACATTTACGGTGTGCAGTTCCATCCTGAAGTGACCCACTCTGAGGAAGGCCGCACCATCATCAGCAATTTCCTGAATATCTGTGGCTGCGTTGGCGACTGGACCATGGCTGCTTATGCGCAGACGGCGATTGCCCGCATCCGTGAAACGGTGGGGGAGAAGGGCACCGTGCTGCTGGCATTGTCTGGCGGCGTGGATTCCTCTGTTGCTGCTGCACTGATCTACAAGGCCATCGGTCAGCGCCTGACCTGCGTGTACGTGGATCATGGCTTTATGCGTCAGGGCGAAAGCGAGCAGGTGACGGAAGTCTTCAGCAAGCTCTTCCCTGTGCGTTTTATCCCCGTGGATGCCTCTGCAGAATTCTTCGCAGACCTTGAAGGCGTGACCGATCCTGAGCAGAAGCGCAAGATCATCGGCCGCGATTTCATCCGCGTGTTCAAGCGTGAAGCAGAAAAGCTGGGCAAGCTGGATTATTTTGCCCAGGGCACCATTTATCCCGATGTGATTGAGAGCGGCCAGGCAACGGGCGCCGCTGTGATTAAGAGCCACCACAACGTGGGCGGTCTGCCCAAGGAGCTTGGCTTTACGGAGCTGATTGAGCCCCTGCGCATGCTCTTCAAGGACGAGGTTCGCGCACTGGGCGAAACCCTGGGCCTCCCGCATGATCTGGTTTGGCGTCAGCCTTTCCCGGGTCCTGGTCTGGCCATCCGCGTCATGGGCGCGGTGGATCCCGAAAAGGTTGCCATCGTTCGTGCGTCCGATGCAATCCTTCGTGAGGAGATCAAGAACGCCGGCCTGGATACTGACATCCACCAGTACTTTACCGTGCTGACGGGTGTTCGCAGTGTGGGCGTTATGGGTGATGAGCGTACCTATGACTACACCGTTGCCCTTCGCGCCGTTACCACGGACGACTTCATGACTGCTGACTGGGCACGCATTCCCTACGATGTGGTGCGTATTATCTCCGCCCGCATCGTGAATGAGGTCAAGCACGTGAACCGCGTGGTTCTCGATGTGACCACCAAGCCCCCGGCCAGTATTGAGTGGGAATAATTCCGAAAACTCTGAAAGCCTTGAAAACACTGGCTTTCAGGAGTACTAACCCACCTCGTGGCAACGATTTGGCAACATTATTTTGAAATTCGCAGAAAGAGCTATCTGATTTCAAACGAAGTCAGATAGCTCTTTCTTTATTTGCTATGCGAGTTGTCAGAAAGCAGATCGTTCAATTCCTGCGAAGGCGTAACCTTGTGCCAGGGATGGGAGGTGTCGAATTCGGGATAGTGATAGCGCCAGCGGTCGTACGCTTCGCGGCTGATTTCACCGGATCTCAGTTTGGATGATTGTTCCTGCCAGGCAGCAAGCATCTCGTGAAGCTGGTCGGCTTCGCGGCTCTTGCGGACGTTGACGCGCAGATGAGGCTCACCATCACTTTCACAGACTTCCAGCCCGTAGCGGTCTTCGAGGGTGAACAGCGTGTGCATGAGCCCGACATAGGAGTCAATGTCCGGCACATCGAGTGCTCTCGGCGACACGTCTAGCGCCTGAGCTAAAGCCGCCGTGATGTCCGCTTTCGGCGAGCGTGTGCCGCTTTCATACTGCGCCAAGCGGACGTCTGCGGATTTTTCGGGGAAGCCGAGTGCCATGCCGAGGAACTTCTGTGTCATGCCGCGCATGATGCGGAAAAAGTGGATTCGTTCGCCGATTGCCATGGTGGTCAACTCCTAAGAAATTGATTTTGTTGAAAGCATAACAGAAATGCTTAGAAAATGCAAGAGGAATTCAAAACAAAATCGCTTAAGAATGTGATTTGACTTAAGCAGAAATGCATAGTATAATACAAACAAGCTAAACAAATGAGCTTAACAAAAGGAGGATATCGATGGTACAGCAATCATTCATGAGGGTAGAAGAAGTGGCACAGGTGCTTGGAATTTCCAAGTCGCATGCCTACAAAATCGTTCAGCAGCTCAACAAGGAGCTGAACGCAAAAGGCTATCTGACCATAGCCGGTCGGATAAACCGCGCGTATTTTCAAGAGAGAACATGCTACAATGCAGAAGGGACGGACGCATAATGGCAATCTACAAGGAAGAGAAAACCAACACGTGGCGCGTGATTTATCGTTACACGGACTGGACAGGCGAACGCAAGCAATCCCAAAAGCGAGGCTTCAAAACAAAGCGCGAGGCGCAGGCATGGGAGCGCGAGCTGCTCAACAAGGTGAATAACGATTTGGAAATGACCTTCGCGAGCTTTATCGAGCAGTACACGGCGGACATGAGAACACGCACCAAGGAGAACACGTGGGTGACGAAAGAGCACATCATACGCAGTAAACTCCTGCCTTATTTCGGCAAACTGAAAATGTGCAACATTACGGCGCAGCAGATCATCACCTGGCAAAATGAGCTGATGAATCACGTTGGCGAGAATGGCGAAAAGTATTCGCCGGTGTATCTGCGCACCGTGAACAGCCAGCTCAGCGCAATTTTCAACCACGCGGTTCGCTATTACAATCTGCGGGAGAATCCATGCAGAAAGGCTGGCTGCATGGGCAAAAAGAAAAATCGCGAGATGCTGTTTTGGACGAAAGAGGAGTACCAGAAGTTTGCCGAAGCGATTATGGATAAGCCGATGGCTTATTACGCCTTTGAAATGCTGTATTGGTGCGGTTTGCGCGAGGGAGAGCTGCTTGCATTGACGCCTTCAGATTTCGACTTTGAAAAAGGAACGGTGTCTGTCACAAAATCGTATCAGCGACTGAAAGGGGAGGACGTGATCACCACGCCGAAAACCGAAAAGAGCAATCGTGTGATTCAAATGCCGAGGTTCCTCACGGAAGAAATGCAGGATTATCTGAAGCAACTTTACGGCATTGCGCCGGATGATCGAATATTCCCGGTGACACGAAGCTTCCTTCATCGCGAGATGGATCGCGGCTCGAAGGCGGCTGGCGTCAAGCGCATTCGCATCCACGATATTCGACATAGCCACGTGTCGTTGCTGATTGATATGGGTTTCTCGGCCACAGCGATTGCTGACCGAGTTGGCCATGAGAGCATCGACATCACGTACAACTACGCGCACCTGTTTCCGTCAAAGCAGACGGAAATCGCTGATCAACTGGATTTGACGAGGAGGTAACATCATGTCGCAGAAAGTTCGAGACGAGCATAACCGTTGGCGCAGCAAGAACGTCACGTTCCGCATGTCGCCGGAAGAAAATCAGCAGTTGGAGACGCTCGTCAAGCTGTCTGGACTGACAAAGCAGGATTACATCACCAAACGATTGCTGTGCAAGGACGTGGTTGTGCAGGGCAATCCGCGAGTGTATAAGGCGCTGAAGGAACAGTTGGCAGAGGTGCTGATTGAACTCAAACGGACCCAAAACGGTGAGAAAGCGGATGATGAGTTGATGGACGTCATTCGGATGATTGCAGTGATGATGGAGGGCATGGGGGCGGAAAAGTAATGGTTTAGGATTTTGAAAGCTGGATCAATCAAGATCTCTGAGCAGCGTTATTTGTAACAATCAGATCAGAGGTCTTATTGGTTTGTGAGGGTAAAGCGGGGGACTAAAGTGTTGCATGGACGAATATTTCGGCCCTGTGAAATTCTTTCTGTAAATATCAGTCTTCCGTGATGCGACCAGGATCAGA
>CAVEUM010000044.1:0-10954 GCA_963618735.1 bacterium
CTGTCCGCCCTGAATGATGAACTGTCGCAGGTACGGACGAAGAAGAAGGAGTTTCTTGCGCAGATTGAGCGCATTGTTCCGTGGGACGAGCGGATCACACTCAATAGGCCATGCTATTGCAAAGGAGAGTGCAGCAACAAGCCCTACGATCCGGAACTGATGCTGCGAATCTGCATAATTTAGGACTTGTTCTGCTGTCCGTGCAAAAGTCAAACACGGCATGCGTTGAACAGTTCGTTCTGTTGGCACACGGAAAATGCAGGTCTATTACCAGTTCTCATTTCTTTCCAGTGGCGGCTTCTGTTCCGTAAACTTCGATTTGTGTCAACGCGGGGAATGGAGAAGGCTCCTTTGACTTGATCATGTTGCACATGTCTAGCCAGCGAATCACCCTGGGCTTGACGGGAATTTCTTGCGGTCCTTCCTTTCGTTGCAAATTAGCATCGAATTGACTGCCATCGGAAAATTCAAAGGACACCTGCTGCCACCAGTTATCGTGAGGAAAGTCTGTCCGAAGATAGATAACAATCTTATCAACTGTTACCTCTCTGCCAAAATCGATTCGAATTCTGGCATCATCTTGCCTGTTGATGCCCCAAGACTGATAGGGCCACTCACCGTGGCAGCCGCTTACAGTGAATCCATCAATAGCATTCTGTGCCGCAAATACAGCCTCACCACGGGTTTCCACATTGGCAGTGGCGTGTGGATAAAGATGCTCTATCTCATGCTGGTCACATACATTGCAGGCCAGGTTCCGATATGACTGAATTTCAAATTCCTTGGCCATTTTTGCGGTCAGCAGGTGCTTCTTTCCAGTGAATGCCTTTGGAGAAAGATTGATTTTCCGGTCACCGAAGGGAATTCGATAAGTCACATTTCCTGTCAGATAAACAAGGGATTTTCCGATGGCATCATCCCATTGCAGCCACACATAATGTTGGCCTTCCGATACTTCCAGAATGATCGTGTCACCCTCTTGATACTCTCCAGTGTACACCAAATTGACCTCTGTTTCGCCCCGGGATACGGCCAGAGCTTCCATGCTTTTGCTCATGATTTTCAGACACAGGTTTTCCATAATTGCTTCACCTCATTTTGATGTTGTCAGTTTAACAATGACCACCTACATGCAATAGATACCTTGTCGGATAAAACACAAAGTATTATTTCCTGCGTCGATATTCCTTCGGCAGTACGCCTGTCGCTTTTAAAAATGCCTGGGAAAAATAACGAACATCATTGTAGCCAACCCTCTGACTAATCTCATACACTTTCAAGTCGGTCTGCATTAGCAGACGCTTTGCCTCAGTCATGCGGACGCGGGTAAGGTAGTCCTTGTATTTTGCACCCGTTTTTTGATGGAAAAAGGATGAAAAATAGGAGGAATTCATGGCAAATTGCTCGCTCATAGCATCCAGGGTCAGATCTTCACCATAGTGGGCTGCAATGTAATCTTTCATCTTATCAATCAATGAATCCGCCGTTTGCTGATCGTGGTGAGGCATAGCCAGCATGTCACGGCAACGCTGCCATGCGGCGGGAATTTCTTGTGTTGAGCGTAGAACCTTCCGGTCGATAACGTAGTTAAAGGGGCGGGACATCGCTCTTTCTACCAGATGAGAGCAGCTATTTGCCATAGTTTCGGCGGCATCGCGGCATGCTTCATCGTTCTGTCCACGAACGACGACGCAAAGGTATTCATCTTTCATGAAGGCAATAGCGCCGTGTTCCGTGCAATAAGCTTCTCCCTTGCTGATGGCCGAGAAGTGCATCAGTCCTGCTGAAAGGCTATTTTGCCCACTGTCAACGGCTAAGTGGAAAGCCATGAAACAGCAGGGCTGCTTTTGCACATCCATTGTTTCCAAAGAAGGCATGATTTCCTGCTCACCGGTGATGGTTTGCAGATGCCGCTGAAGCAAGCTATGCTCCATTCGCTCCTGATGTTCAGCACTGATAGCCTTCAAATCAGCAGTGAGCTTTTCTGTACTGACGGGCTTTACAAGATAATCTTTTGCACCCAGAGCCACTGCTTCCTGCGCATACTCAAAGCTGCGGTAACCGCTGATAAAAATGACCTGGGTCATAATATTTTCGGCGCGAATCAAGCGAAGCAATTCCAGTCCGGAAAGGCCAGGCATGGCGATATCACTCAACATGGCCTCCGGTTTTTCAGTGCGGAGCAGTGCCAGCGCATCACTGCCTTTGGTGGCGCTTAACAGGGTGTCAAAGCCCAAAGCAGCATAGTCAAGCAATTGAGACAACCCTTTGACAATAACGGGCTCATCGTCAACAATAAGCAGCTTCAAATTTTCCCCTCACTTTCTGCGGCACGGTAGGGAAGATGGAGCACAACCGCCGTTCCGATTCCTGTCTGGCTTTCAATCTCCAGGCCATACTCGCTTCCACAGGAGAGGCGAATACGATCATGTACATTCTTTGTACCGATGGAGCGCAGTCCATCGTCCTTTGCCTCTGGCAATCTGTCACTATCCAGTTGCTCACGCAGCTTGGCAACCTGATCGATACT
This sequence comes from bacterium, assembly GCA_963618735.1. Taxonomy (GTDB): domain Bacteria; phylum Bacillota; class Clostridia; order Christensenellales; family Aristaeellaceae; genus CAKUFA01. Next base: position 2,531 of record CAVEUM010000044.1, read on the forward strand.
CATTCCTACACCGTTATCCATCACAGTAATAAGCAGGTCATTCTCCTTCTGTATGGCACTGATACTGATTTGACCGCCGCCCATGGGTCGGAGACCGTGCTGTACAGCATTTTCTACAATGGGCTGTACGGTCATCTTCAAAATGGAGCAGGACAAGAGCGGCGCGGGAACGTTGGTCTTTAATTCGATCTGACCATATCGCAGAGAGACCAACGAAATGTAATCCCGTACGATGCTCAGTTCTTTTTGAAGGGTTACCCGATCATCGCTTTCACCGATGACGTATTGCAGCTGGTGCACCAAAGACATGGTCATTTGCGCGGTCTCCATGTCCTGATGTGCTACGCTGCTCATGCGAATGACCTCAAGCGTGTTGTAAAGAAAGTGGGGATGAATTTCCATCCGCAGGGCATCCAACTCAGCTTCCTTTTGCCGGATGGATGCCATGTAGCTTTGTTCAATGTGCTTCTGAAGGGAGGCGGTCATATGATTGAAACCGCTGGACAGCTCGCTGAGCTCGTCATGTCCCTCTACAGGAACGCTGACTTGCAGGTTACCCTGACGTACCTGCTCCATCTGTTTGAGGATCCTGCGGATAGGCATGGACATTCTGCGCGATGACAACCAGGTGATAACCAGCATTATCGCTAGCACAATGGCTGCGAGAATCAGCAGCCGGTTACGCAATAGCTTCACTGGAGACAAAACCTGTTGCTCATTCAGATCAAAGAGAATTCGCCAACCACAGGTAGGAATATTTTCCTGAACCAGGGACGCATTATGAATGTCTTCATCAGATAGCACCGCACCGATTTTCTCAGCATCGCTGGCATAGAGGACAAAGTCGCTGCTATCCAAAATGTAAAGTTTGCCAAAACCTTGCCAGTCCTCGGCTTGAAAGGTTTCTTCAAAAATAGATTGATCAATGTCCAGAAGCAGATAGCCCAGGATGCTCTCTTTTTCTGGCAGATCATTCAAGGACAACAAAGGACGGCAGAAGGTTAGCACGGTGTCCTTGCCATTGTAGAAATAGGAGTCTGTATGTGGAAGAGAAATGGTCAGTTCCCGCGGCGATTGGGAGGCTTTCTGTAAAAGATCCCATGTGTGATAATCCCAGCTTGTGCGGATTGCTTTTACAGCAGGCTTTCCAACACCGTAAATGTGCTGATTCACTTCATCAATGAACATTACATTTCGCAGATAAGTATTGCTATCCTCCAAAACGGCGATGTAGTTTTGTATATAGGAAACGGTATTGTTGTTTGACTTGATGATTTGTTCCAGGCTGCTGTACTGTCCATTCTCTGAAACCCGATACAGGTACATCTGCCTTGTTAAACTTGCCAGAGAATAAAACTGCGAGTCCAAGTTGACCGCGGAGCTGTGAATCATCTGATTGACACGACTGGTTGCTTCCTCTGTCAGCGCCAAAGACATTCGATTTAGCGTGATACTGGTTACAGCAATAAAGGGGATAATGCCCACCAGCACAAAAATCATCACATAGTGCCAGAAGATTTTCTTTGGAAAAATGCGATGCAGGAAAGACATAGCCGTCACCTCCTCCTTCGTTGCTCCTATCATAATGGACAAAATGGGAAAAATCAATGGATTTTTCGAAATTCCAAAGTTCGTCCTACAAAATTCCAAAGTTTATCGCTCACTGATTTTTTATGGAATAAAGTATAATAACATCAACAGATCGGAGTGCCGATCAATTGATACGAAGGAGGTTACCCCATGAAAAAGTTGATTGCTCTCATGATGGCACTGTTGATGGCTGCAAGTACGGTGCCTGCACTGGCCGAGGAAGGTGAGGAGGTTCCTAGTGAAGATGTGGAACTGACCTTTTTCTGCAGCAATGGTGACGTGAAGTTCAATGAAGTGGTGGAAACCATGATCACGGGTTTTGAAGAAGAATACCCGATGATTAAGATTACCAACGTAACGCCTACCTCTTCTTCCTACCTGGAAGGTTTGAAGAGCCTGGATGCTGTTGGTGAGTTCCCGGATCTGATTGAAGCTCGCGATGTTCCGCTGTGGGCACGTGCTGGCAAGATTGCTGAGATCCCTGAAGAATTGATTTCTCTGATCAACAATGCACCGTCGTACAATGGCAAGTATTACTGCGTGCCGCTGTACTCTGCGGCTCCTCTGGGATTCTTCTACAACAAGACTTACTTCGAGGAGAAGGGCTTTGAAGAGCCCAAGACCTATCAGGAATTCCTGGACCTGTGCGAAGCAATCAAGGCGGATGGTCAGATGGCTCCCATCGTTGTGGGCGCTGCTGATATCTGGCATGTAGGCTTCTCCTGGCAGCAGTGGTACATCAACTATGTAACCCATACGGATCCTGATTTCATCACCCACCTGTATACTGGCGAAGCAAAGTGGACGGATGACTATGTGGCCGATTGTTTCACCAAGTATGCGGACATCTTCCTGAAGGGCTACGTAGAGGAAGGCTTCATGTCTACTTCTGACAGCCAGATTGCTTCCTTCCTGGTGACGGGGAAGGCTGCCATGTTCATCTCTGGCTCTCACATGGTAGCAAATATTCAGGATGCAGACCCTGACTTCGAGTTCGGCTGGTTCCCTCTCTACAATGAGAATGGCGAGCTGAACACCTGGGGCGGCCCTGGCCTGAACGGCTGGATGTATTCTGTAGATTGCGCCGCTGATGAAGACAAGGCACTGGCTGCAAAGCTGTGGATCAAGTACTGGCTGCGTGACGACAATTATCGTTACTATCTGACCAGCATGTCCTTCCTGCCTGTAACTGATATCGAGATTGACTTCGGCGAAATCGTGAACAAGATGGTTGCTACTCAGAAAGCAGCTGACTCGGTAGAGCAGGGCTGGAACACCCAGTGGGGCAACAAGGAAATTCCCTCTGCCTTCCGTAACTTTGCCTACAAGATCGCACAGGAATGGGCCACCGGTGCAAAGACGATTGAAGAAGGTCTGACCGAAATGCAAGCTGAATGGGATGTTGAAGCTCAGTCCTTCAACCCTGTGACCGGCGTTGGTGTTGAGACTGAATAATTGTTTCTTTGGCCCGCAATGAGCACAACCCCTCATTGCGGGCCTTTACTATCTAAAGGAGGCAGTGAAATGCGCGCTGTAAGCCTTGATTCATCGAAGAAAAAAAGCACGTGGCAGCATGCGGTACGGCTTGTACTGGCACTGTTGCTTGTGCTGTGTTTCCTGATGCCCATGTTTCAGATTGGCGCATGGAAAAATGTATCCCTGAAGAATGGCTTGCAGGGTAACGGCATTTCCATGCCCGGTGCAGTATCACAGCTGAACAATCAGCTGCAGACTGTTGTACGGAAAGCCAAACTGGCGGACGGTATCATTACCCCCGTCAGTACAGCGGCTCAGCCCCTTGTGATGACGGCTATTGGCACAACCTTTGGCTTAGCTGTAGCGTTCCTAATGTTCCTGATGTGTTTTGCGGAAAATTTAGGCGTGAATGTAGGCAAACATCGCAAGATGCTATTCACGGTGCTAGGCATTACCTCCGCTGTGCTGCTGCTGATTGGCACGTTCTGCTTTCAAACCTTTGCACAAACCATTCGTGATGCCGCAGCCTCTACAGATGAAGCGCTAAGCAAGGTAACAGCAAAGCTGTATCAGAATGATACCGTTCCTGCTATGACGGTTACTGTGTGGACATGGCTGGGCATGGCGGGCATGCTGCTGATGGCTGCCATCCAATGGATTCCTGAAAAGAAAGGCGTGCTTCAAAAGAGCCTGTTGTGGTTTGTTGTACCCGCACTGACCATGTACACGTCCTTTGTGATTGTTCCTGCTATCTCCAGTATCTACCTGGCGTTCACTTCGTATGATGGCATTACGGAAGCCTCCATGCGGTTTGTTGGCTTTGATAATTTCGTTAATATCTTTGGCTCTGCCAGATTTCATTCTGCAACCCTTAATACGGTGATCATTGCAGCCTCTTTCACAGTGCTGGTCAATGTCATTGCGTTGGCACTGGCTGTCGCAGTTGACAAGGTGCGGTGGGGCAAGAATATTTTTCGCTCCGGATTCTACCTTCCTGTGCTGATTTCTGGCATTATTGCTGGTTTCATCTGGCGCATCATGTTCAATTATTCTTTCGGTGTGATCAATTACGTCCTGAACTTGATTGGATTCGGTTCCATTAAGTTTATCGATACGATGCCTAATGCACTGCTGTCCATTATCTTCGTTCTCCTGTGGAAAAATGCAGGCTACTACATGATCATTTATCTGGCAGCGCTGCAGAGTATCTCGACAGACCTTCTGGAGGCAGCTGCCATCGATGGTGCAAACAGTCGTCAAACCTTTAGGCACATTACCATTCCCATGTTGGCGGGTTCCTTCACGATCAATCTGACGCTGGCGTTGATCAATGGATTGAAGATTTATGATGAAATTGCGATCCTGACGGATGGCGGCCCTGGCTTTTCGACGGAGACCATCACCTATATGGTGTACAAGGTGGCCTTTGGCGAAATGCGACAGGGATACGGCACAGCTATGGCGGTTGTCCTTTTCCTGATCATTCTGGTATTTGGCGGCTTCCAGTCCACAATGCTCCGTAAAAGGGAGGTGCAGCTGTAATGCAAAGCGCAAGCAAAGAGGTCAAATTCAAGAAGGACAGAGTGCGTCCGGGTCAAGTTGTGTTGTTTCTTGTACTGGTTGTACTAGGACTGTTGTTTGTTGCACCGCTGTGCATCAGCTTCATGTCCGCATTTAAGAGCAATGGTGAGATCCTGAAAAACCCCATTGCGTTCCCAACAGGCTTTTATACGGGTGGCTTTGAGTACCTGTTTGCAAAGACAGACTTTCCTCGTGCATTCTTCAACAGTATTTTCCTGACGGCTGTTTCTGAGCTGTTGATCATCCTGGTAATTCCCATGGGTGCCTATGGCATTGCCCGTACGAAGAACAAGCTGTCCACTGCAGTGTACACCTTTTTCTTGGCTGGCATGATGATCCCGTTCCAATCCTACATGGTGGCACTGTTCCGTGAACTGAACACCATTGGCGTTTTCGGTACTCTGGCAGGACCTGTGGTCATCTATCTTGCTGGCGCCACAGGCTTTGGCACGCTGCTGTTCACATCCTTTGTGTCTGGCATTCCGCGGGAGATTGAAGAGGCGGCACAGATTGACGGCTGCTCTGCTCTGCGTACTTTCTGGCAGATTGTTTTTCCCTTGCTCAAGCCCTGCACGGCATCTATGGTGATCCTGAATGGCTTGGGCATTTGGAACGATTATCTGATGCCTTCTCTGGTGCTGCCATCCACAGGTGCAAAAACCATTAACGTGGAAATCTACCGCTTTGCGGGCGAACTTTCCAGCCGGTGGGATATCGTGTTCTCCGGCGTAGTATGCGGCATTGTTCCGATTCTGATTGTGTTCTTCTGCCTGCAAGGCTACTTTGTGAAAGGCATCACTGCAGGTGCCGCGAAAGGTTGATGAATATGAATTTTGATGTGATGCGGCAGTCATGTGCAGATTTCACCGCACAGGCAACCGAGCTTCTGAAAAGGAAAATGCCATTCGCCCTACAAAAGGCGCAGGGGCTGGATTTCATTCCCTATACGGTGAAGAATGGTGCGTGGGCGCCTGGCCCATGTGATGGCATCTGCTGGTGGACGAATGGATTCTGGCCTGCCGAAATGTGGGCCATGTATCGCATGACAGGTGATGCTGTCTATAAAACTGAGGCCGAAAAGGCAGAAGCTATGCTGGATGCAGCTTTCCAGGATTACGATCATCTGCACCATGATGTGGGATTCATGTGGCTGATCTCCTCAGGCGTTAACTTTCGCATGACAGGGAATGACATGAGTCGAAAGCGTACGCAGATTGCGGCAAATCTGCTGGCGGGTCGGTTTAATCCTTCAGGCTTTATCCGCGCATGGAATGGCGATTGCGTGGGGTGGGCGATCATTGACTGTATGATGAATCTGAATCTCCTGTATTGGGCCAGCGACTGGACAGGGGATCCGCGTTTTCGCAAGCTAGCAATGATCCATGCCGATACTGCCATGAAGTATTTCATTCGTGATGATGGCAGCTGCAACCACATTGTCATTTTTGATCCTGATAATTTGGAAGTGAAGGAGATCCCTGCAGGGCAGGGATACGCTTCTGGATCATCTTGGAGTCGTGGCCAGGCATGGGCGCTGTACGGTTTCACCTTGAGCTATCTTCATACCGAGAAAACGGAATATCTTGATGTGGCACGCAAGGTAGCAAACTACTTCATCAGCCAAGTGCAGGATGATTGGATTCCTAAATGTGATTTCCGTCAACCAGAGGGAGATCTGCTGAAGGATGCCTGTGCCGGTGCAGTGGCTGCCAGTGGACTCATCGAATTGAGTAAAATTACAGGAGAGCAGGGATATTTTGATGCAGCAGTCAATATGCTGAAGGCACTGTGCACGAAGTGTGCTGACTGGAGTGAGGATTACCCTGCCATCCTAACCCAATGCACTGGATCATGGCATGGCAATGATCACAACATGGCCATGAACTATGCGGATTTCTTCTTGATGGAAGCAGTGCTGAAACTGCAAGGTGATTCATTCAGATTTTGGTAAAGTCGTGCAGGAGGATTCCTATGATCTGCAATCCTATTCTTCGGGGTTTCAATCCTGACCCGTCCATTATCCGCGTTGGTGATGATTACTATGTTGCCACATCTACTTTTGAGTGGTTCCCTGGTGTGCAGATACACCACTCCCGCGATCTGAAAAACTGGCATCTGCTGACACGTCCGCTGGACCGTATCAGTCAGCTTGACCTGCGGGGCGTTGGCGCATCGCTAGGCATATGGGCACCGTGCCTGACCTATGATAACGGTACTTATTATCTTGTGTACACGGTGGTCACAGCTTTCTACTGCAACATGTATGATACCCACAATTACATCGTTACCGCATCCAGCATCATGGGACCGTGGTCAGAACCTACAGAAGTCAGTAGCTTTGGATTTGATCCATCCCTGTTCCACGACGATGATGGGCACAAGTATATGGTAATGATGGTCACCGACCACCGTGTTCCTAAGAAATACGCTGGTCGACTGATTGTGCAGGAATACGATCCCGTGCAGAAAAAAATGATCGGTGACTTTCATGAGGTGTATCAGGCAAAGAACATCTTCCTGGAAGGACCTCATCTTTTCAAGCACGATGGATGGTACTACCTTTTCTGTGCGGATACAGGAACTGGTGAGGGACATGGGCAGTCGATGCTGCGTTCGCGCAATGTTTTCGGTCCATATGAAATGGATAAACCGGATTTCTCCTGCCGCACAAGTGACAAAGAGGCCTACTCGATGCTGACATCGCGCCATAGCCCAGATCATCCGTTGCAAAAAGCAGGTCACGCTGATCTTGTGCAGACGCAAACGGGAGATTGGTACATCACGCATCTTTGCGGACGCCCATTGTCACAGCGCAATCCGGCAGATGCTTTGAGGTTTGCTGGCATTCGCCGATACATGCTTGGCCGTGAAACTGCCCTGCAGAAGGTTTACTGGACGGATGATGGCTGGCTTCGCCTCGCAAATGGTACGAATGTTCCAGATGTGACATTGCCGGATACGGGCTTGCCTGAATGTCCCTGGCCTGCTCCAAAGGAAAATGATGATTTCAGCAATGCACAGTTGGATATTCGCTGGCAGTTCCTTCGTGTACCCTTAACCGAAGAGGATTACTCCCTGACGGCTTGCCCTGGTCATCTGCGTCTCTATGGCGGCAATGGATTGGGAAGTCGGTTTAAGCAAAGCCTTATTGCTCAGCGGTTAACAGAAACAACAGCAGAAATAGAGACGACCGTCGTATTTGAGCCTTCCTACTTCAAGCAGATGGCGGGGCTTATTCTGTACTACGACTACGATAACTATCTTTATCTGCATCTGACCAGGGATGAAGATCAAGGCAAGGTGATCACCTTGCTGAAAGCGGAGAACAATCATTACACGTCTCCATATGGATACGTGGTCGCACCGGAAAATCAGCCGATTCGTATGAAGATTTCCTTAAAGGATGGGTATGTTTCTTTCTTTTGGACAGCTGACGAGGTCTGGCACGCTTTCGGTGAAACGCTAGACGCATCCTTCCTTTCAGATGAAGCATGCAATGAAGGCTGGTTTACTGGCACGATGGTTGGTTTGTGCTGCCAAGATTTGACTGGCAGAAGACTGGCGGCTGATTTTGAAAACTTTACGATGAGAACCTGAGGAGCGTTGACGTGTATCAACGAGTACGATGCACAGACCGGTGAAGAGAACGAGCTCTACGGCGGCAGCGGCTATTTAGGTACAGACAAGCGTCTGGAAGCCAAGAAGAAAAACATCTGCGGAAAGCGCCGCGAGCACGAGAAGTCTTCCGTTCGTGCGAAAGTGGAACATGTCTTTGCA
>CAVEUM010000045.1:0-10176 GCA_963618735.1 bacterium
TGAAAAATGATGGAAAATCGTCATATTTGCATAATTACGTGGCATTGGCTGCTTAGTGCGAGATACTTTTTCCCGAATGTGACCAGAAAAATGCAAATGTCTTCAGAAAAATGATAAAAATTTGTCGAAAACTATGGAAATGTCTTATCCATTATGGTATAATAATCGGGCTGAAAATTCAGCAAAAACCTTTTTAGGAGGTCATCACATGAAAAAGCGTTTTCTTGCGCTGCTTCTGGCAGCCATGATGGTGCTGACCATGGTTCCCGCTGCCCTGGCAGAGGGTGTCAGCGGCACCTTTGAAGGAACCGCGAAGGGCTTTGGCGGCGACATCACCGTCACCCTGACCCTGACGGACGGCGTCATCACCGACGTGCAGGCCACTGGCGACAGCGAGACTGCCGGCATTGGCTCCAAGGCTATCGAGAATATGCCCGCTGAGATGGTTGCCAACAACAGCATCGCTGTGGATGGTGTGTCTGGCGCCACCTTCTCTTCCAATGGCCTGAAGGAAGCCGCCGAGGCTGCTCTGGTAGCCGCAGGTGTGGATCCTGAAGCTTACAAGACCGTTGTTACCAGCGCCCCCGCTGAGGACACCACCTATGATGCCGATGTGGTCATCGTTGGTGCAGGCGGTGCAGGCATGGTGGCTGCCATCACGGCAGCACAGGCTGGCAAGAGCGTTGTTCTGCTGGAAGGTCAGTCCGTGGTGGGCGGCAACAGCGTCCGCGCTACCGGCGGCATGAACGCTTCCAAGACCGCTGCTCAGGATGAGAACACCTTCGATGAGAGCGCCGGTGTGGAAAAGACCCTGAAGAACGCCGCTGAGAAGTATGCCGACAATGCCGACATCACTGCTCTGGCTGAAACCGTGACCGCTCAGTGGGAAGCCTATCAGGCCAACCCCGAAGGCTACTTCGACTCTGTAGAGCTGATGGAGCTGGACACCATGATCGGCGGCTACGGCGTGAACAACATCGATCTGGTAAAGACCCTGTGCGAAAACAGCGCTTCCGCCATTGACTGGCTGAAGAGCATTGGCATCGACCTGAGCAGCGTTGGTGCTGCCGGCGGTGCTTCCGTCAAGCGTATCCATCGTCCTGTGGACGAAAACGGCAAGGTTCTGTCCGTTGGTGCTTACATCGTTCCCCTGCTGGAGAACAACGTGAATACCTATGAGAACATCACCCTGCTGACCAACACCCTGGCCAACACCATCCTGACCCAGGACGGCGCTGCTGTGGGCGTTGTTGCTACCGGCAAGGACGGCGAAACCGTTACCGTGAACGCCAAGGCCGTGCTGCTGGCCACCGGCGGTTTCGGTGCCAACAGTGAAATGGTTGAATCCTACAAGCCTGAACTGGCTGGCTTCATGACCACCAACGCTGCAGGCGCTCAGGGTCAGGGCATCGTGATGGCAACCGCCATCGGCGCTGACACTGTGGATATGGAGCAGATTCAGATTCACCCCACCGTGCAGTATGATACTTCCGCCCTGATCACCGAAGGCCTCCGCGGCGACGGTGCTATCCTGGTGAATGCCGAGGGCAAGCGCTTCATCGATGAAGTGGGCACCCGTGACGTGGTTTCTGCCGCTGAAATCGCTCAGACCGGCTCCTACAGCTGGCTGATCGTTGACCAGGCCATGGCAGATGCTTCCAACGTCATCCAGGGCTACATTAAGAAGGGCTACACCTTCACCGGCAACACCTATGAAGAGCTGGCTGAGGCCATCGGCGTAGACGCTGCTGCCCTTGCCGAGACCATGAACACCTGGAATGGCTACGTTGAGGCTAAGAATGACCCCGACTTCGGCCGTACCAGCTTCGCTAACCAGCTGAACACCGCTCCCTACTACGCCATCAAGGTATCTGCAGGCATCCATCACACCATGGGCGGCCTGAAGATCAACACCTCCGCTGAGGTGCTGGACACCAACGGCAACGTCATCCCCGGCCTGTTCGCGGCTGGCGAGGTTACCGGCGGCGTGCATGGCGCAAACCGTCTGGGCGGCACCGCTGTGACCGACATCATCGTGTTCGGCCGCATCGCCGGCGCCTCCGCTGCGGAATACGCGAGCAAGTAAGTTACCTGCATAACGAAAGCACACCCGTCTTCGAAATAGAGGACGGGTGTGTTTTTTGCATGAGCCTTGGATGAAGCCTTTGCTAGCCTGAAAGACGAATCATAGAAATCATCGTATCCAAAGCGGCAGAATGACCTGCAGCCATTGTCCGAAAAAAAAGAAAGGCCCTTCACGGTCATAGCCGTAAAGAGCCTTTCGATCAGATCTTCCCCGCTTCTTTCAGCCAGGCAGCCTCATCATGCAACGTTTCGGCGTAGGGGCGGGTATGATAGCCCAGTTCTTGCCGTGCCTTGGCGTAATCAAAGCTATTGTTTCTTTCCAGGTTATAAACAGAGAAGGTGGTCATCAGCGGCTGCTTTCCGCTGCGCGCTGCCTTGCGTTCCTGCACATGGGCAATCTTCTTGGCCAGTCCCAGAGGAAGATACGCCTTGCAGGTGCCGCAGTGCAGTTCCTGATCCAGCAGGGTGCACAATTCCTTCAATGTCACTTCTTCATTGGCAAGGATGTAACACTCGCCCTTGCGACCCTTGTCGGCGGCCGCGATGCAGCCGAAGGCCAAATCCCGCACATCGCACAGGTTGAAGCTGCCCTGCATACCGATGGGCATTTCGCCCTTGATGATCTTGATTACGGTTCTGGTCGTTTCTCCAACGGCCATATCATTGGGGCCGAGAATGCCGCTGGGATGCACCACACAGGCATTCATGCCGGCATTTGCCGCGTCCAGCACGTGCTGGGTGGCAATGGCCTTGGTGCGGCTGTACCAGCCCACCACCAGGTTTTCATCATAGGGGTAGAAGTGGCTGACCTCGCTGATGCGCTTCCCCTTGGGCAATTCCGGAATAGCGCCGGTGCTGGAGACGTACACCAGCTTCTCGCACTCGGGGTGACTCTTCACTGCGGCAATGATGTTGTCCGTGCCGTCCACATTCACGGCCATCAGCTTTTCGGAATAATTGGGATTCACCGTTACCATGCTGGCACAGTGGATGCAGATGGTTTTCGTACCGGGCTCCACGTCGAAGTACTTCATGCAGTCATCCTTGCTGCACAGATTGCCCTCAAACTGCTCCACGCCCTCGGGAATGTATTTGGCAGAAGGATCGCCGCGAAGCACAAAGGCACGAACACGGTCGCCCCGTTCCAGAAGCTGAGCACAAATATTACTGCCGAGAAAGCCCGCGGCACCGGTTAGCAAATACAATGTATGTTCCATGATTCTTTCCTCCATTCACACACTTCAGCAGCGGCTCTCGCCAGCTGACAAAAGAAGCATACCCATGTTGTGTTGGTGTTTTGTTTGCGGTATGTTTCGGAAATATGAAGAAGAGGAGAGATACCACCTTGCTGCGGGCAAATGATTAGCACTTGGCAACAAGGCCTTTCTTGAAAAGAAAATCAACATTCGTGCTTCCGACTATCGTTTTGCCGACAAATCAAAGTATTACAAGGGCTTTTCAAATGCTCGAAACCAGTTCAAGGGAGGAACAAAGATCAAAGAGCTGGTGGATTTGGCGAATACAGCAGGCGATTTCACAGAGGCAGACATCTCCCGGCGCACGTCAAAAATCATCTTTTCCTTCATTGAGTTTATGAAACACAACGGCCTTTTGAATGCATATTGACGGTTGGCAGGCCAGTCATCCTCACCACAGCTTTTCTTGTTTCCGCTTTTCGTACCAGTTATCTTGACATAACCAACTCTCCGTCCTATAATTTCAAAGGTTCCCACGGTATTTCATGTTTGTACAGGTGAAAGGAGAAACAGAAATGAAAAAGATGCTTGTTCTGGTTCTTTCTCTGGTGCTGTGCCTGGCAATCGTTCCTGCAATGGCAGAGGACGCCGGCTACACCGAAACGGTTGTCTCCATCCCCAATGGCGACCACGAGGTTCCTGCTACCATCTGCATGCCTGTTGGCGAGGGCACTTTCCCCGCTGTGGTGATGCTCCATGGCACTGGTTCCAACCGCGATGAAGCAGGCAACGGCTACAAGATGGCCGCTCCCGTGCTGGCTGAAAAGTACGGCATTGCCACCATCCGTATTGACTTCATGGGCAGCGGCGATTCCACCGCTGATTACATGGGCTACACCTTCGACAGCGCTGTGAGCGATGCTCTGGCCGCTGCCAAGTACATGCAGGGTCTGGAGAACATCGATGCTGAGAACATCGGCGTCATGGGCTGGAGCCAGGGCGGCACGGACGCTCTGCTGTGCGCCGCTCGTGAAAGCAGCACCTTTAAGTCTCTGGTGACCTGGGCTGGCGCTCCTGACCTGGGCAGCTTGCTCACCGATGAGCTGTATGCCGAGGCACAGAAGAACGGCTACTTCACCATGACCTTTGACTGGCGCGATTCTCTGAACGTGTCCCTGGCCTGGTGCGAAGATGTGAAGAACGTTGACGTGCTGGCTGAGTTTGCCGCCGGCTACACCGGCCCCGTGCTGGCCATTGCCGGCAGCAACGACACCACCGTTGACCCTGAGTGGAGCAACAAGATTGTTGCCGCCTCCACCAATGAAGCTTCCAAGACCTACTTCATCGATGGCATGGATCACACCTTCAATGTGTTCAGCGAGGAAGATTTCCACTCTCTGTACAATGCAGTGGACGCCACGGGCGAGTTCTTCGCAGAGACGCTGAAGTAAGCGACCGTCATTCCGTCACCCCTGAGCCGTACACCTTCGTGTGCGGCTCTTTTTCGTGCGCATCCCCCGCGTCAAAATACATTGACACTTCTTCCCTTTTGCCGTTATAATCGTCTTATCCACAAGCGTTTTCACAATCCAATGATTTCAGTGGGAGGCATCGTTCATGACCAAGCAAGAGGCTCATTCCCGCGCCGCGGCGCTTCTGGCGCAGATGACCGTTGAGGAAAAGATCGCACAGATGACGCAGATTTCCTATGCAGGCTGCACCCGCGAGGAGGCGCTCATGTGGGCCAGACGCGGCGCCGGCTCCTTCCTCCACGTGCTGGGGGATGACGCAAGGGAAATCCAGCAGGCCGCCCTGCACACTCGTCTGGGCATTCCCGTGCTGTTCGGCATTGACGCCGTGCACGGGCACTGCCTGAATCGAAACGCCGCCATTTTCCCGTCCCAGCTGTCCATGGCATGCAGCTTCAACCCGGAGCTGCCCAGGAAGGTCGGCCGTGCCACCGCAGAGGAGGTTGCCGAGGACGGTTTGCACTGGACGTTTGCCCCTGTGCTGTGCCTTGCACGAGATCCCCGTTGGGGACGTGTGGACGAGACCTTCGGGGAAGACACGTACCTGGCCGGCGAAATGGGCGCCGCCATGATTCAGGGCTTCCAGGGAGATCATCTGGATGACCCCGAGAGCATTCTCGCCTGCGCCAAGCACTACATTGCCTACGGTGAGGCCGTCGGCGCGCGGGATGCCTGCGATACCGAGGTCACCATGCGCAAGGTGCGCGAGGTCTTCCTGCCGCCCTTCAAAAAGGCGGTGGATGCCGGCTGTGCCACCATGATGACCGCCTACGGTTCCCTGGACGGCACGCCGCTGACCATTCATGAGGAAGCCATGAAGCACGTCCTGCGGAACGAGCTGGGCTTTGACGGCTTTGTGGTAACGGATTGGGACAACGTCCGCAGTCTGGTGACCAAGCAGCACGTTTGCGAAAATCTGGAGGACGCCTCCTGCAAGGCCGTGAATGCCGGCAACGATATGATCATGCGCACCTCCGAATTCTACGACGCCGCCGTGGCCGCCTGCAAGGATGGCCGTTTGCCCATGGAACAGGTGGACGCTGCGGTGATGCACATTCTCACCACAAAGGCGCTTCTGGGGCTGCTGGATCACCCCGAGAAGCCCTGCCGCAAGGGACGCATCGGCTGCGAGGAGCACCGTCAACTGGCGCTGGAGGCCGCCCGCGAGGGTCTGGTGCTTGTGCGGAACAACGGCATGCTTCCCCTCCATCAGCCGAAGAAAATCGCCGTCATTGGCCCCAACGCGGACGACATTCGTGCCCAGTACGGCGACTGGACATATTTCACCCATCCCGAAAACAATCCCGATGCCACCGAGCCCCAGCGCCCCTACGTCACCGTGCTGGAAGGCATCCGCAAGGTCTTTCACGATGCGGAGATCGTGCACCATCAGGGATGCAGCGTGCGGACGAATGACACGTCCATGCTGGCATCTGCTGTAGAAACGGCTAGGGGCAGCGACGCCATTGTGCTGGTGCTGGGCGATACCATTCAGTTGGCTGGCGAAACCCACGACCGCGCCGATCTTTCTCTTTCCGGCAAGCAGGACGAGCTCTTCCGCATGCTCCGAGAGCTGAACATCCCCCTGACGGTGGTGCTTGTAACCTCCAAACCCCTGTGCATCCCTGAGGAAGCTGCTCAGGCGGATGCCCTCGTGGTGGCCTTCAATGGCGGCATGATGGGCGGTCAGGCGGTGGCAGAATTGCTGGCAGGGGAAATCTCCCCCGTGGGACGGCTGCCCATCAGCTTCCCCGTGCATACGGGTCAGATTCCCGTTTACTACAACAGCCTCCCTGGCTGGCACGGCGGCAAATATGTGGATCAGCCGCAGGAGCCGCTCTTCGCCTTCGGTGAAGGTCTTGGATACACAACCTTTGCCTACAGGGATGCGGCCTTTGACAAGGATTCCCTGACGCTTTCCGTCACGGTGACCAACACGGGCAGTGCATCAGGGACGGAGACGGTGCAGGTCTATCTGCGGGACGTGGTCTCCTCGGTGATGACGCCCGTAAAGAAGCTGGTTGCCTTTACCAAAGTCACCCTTGACCCCGGCGAAAGCAGCAACGTAACCCTGCAGCTAACGCGGGACAGCTTCTCCCTCATCAACCGCGAGGGCGAGCAGGTCGTGGAGCCCGGCGAGTTCCTCCTCATGGCAGGACACAGCTCCAAGGATCAAGATCTGCTGACCATCAGCGTTCGGATGAATTAAGAATCATCTTTCAGCATGCAAAAAGAGGAATGACCACTTTCGGCCATTCCTCTTTCTTATGATTCCCCAAAGGCAATTACCATTCCACACTGAAGAGTGCTTCGCCCTGGGTGCCGTTGCCGCTCACAGGGATGAAGCTCACACCAGCGGTGCTTTCCGGCACAGAGCCCTGCATCTGATAGGTGCCGTCCTCCTGCTTCGTAGCCACGCCGAGCTGGTTGCCGCTTTCATCCACAACAAGGTAGTAGGCAGCATTGGAATCTTCCTGCACAGTCATCGTGAGGGTCATCTGGTTATCATCGCTAACGGACATCGTGCCGCTGGCCTTGCCGTCGGCATAGTCGGACAGGTCATAGGTAACGCCGTAGGTCAGCACGCTCTGCGGCACAAAGCCGCGCGCCCATACACCATCGGTGGTTTCCACATAGGCCCAGGTGCCCATGGTGCTCAGCAGGGTCAGCCGCGTGCCTGCAGGCAGCGCCATCAGGGAGCTCTGGCTGTTCAGCGGGTCGTCGGTCAGGGTCGCATCCTGTCCCAGGTAGGTTTCCATGTAGCTCCACGTCAAGTCCTGCACGGTTGTCTTCTTCGGCAGAGACGCGGCGCTGATGTAGCCAAAGCGCATCTGATTCTTGTTGATTGCATACTGGATGAGGATGTAGCCGTCTTCTTCGCCAAAGACCTGAATCCAGTCGTTGGTGGAAACGGTGGCCTTGCTGTTATTGGCGCGGAGCGACTCGGTAGACGGTGCGGAATACACAGCGTACTTCTTGCCGCCGGTGAACTTCACGTTCACAGCGGACATTTCGCCCACAGGGATTTCAGGAGCAACCGTCAGCTTGTTTTCAGCCTTAGCGTAGGTCTTCGGCATCGCCTTGTAGCTGATGTAGCTGATGTTCCGCTGCAGAGTGCCCTTCACGCGGCCAATCCTCTTGCCGGTGGAAAGGTTGTAGAAGCTCACGCCGCTATCGGTCACATAGGCCTGCTGGGTGCCGGCCGAGCGATCCATATAAGCAAAGAGCTGGAACGTACCGTTTTCCCAATGGTAGGACACGGACTGGGCAATGTTGTTCATCGCAGTCTTGTCCACGCGGAGGACATTGAAGCCAAGGCTGTTGCTATAGGTGGCGTTTGTGTTGCCATAGCTGATGTACATGCCTGCACCGTGGCGTTCAAAGCAAACGTAGCCGTCCTTCTGAGGCACAGCGTCCGTATTTTTCATCCAGTAGGCCATCTTGCCGTCCACCTTGTGGTATCCAACAAGGATACGGCTGTTGCCGCTATTCAGCAGAGCAAAACCATAATCGCCCTTGGACGTGCCATTGATGGCGATATAGTCTTCCAACGTGTAGCCGCCGTAATTGGCCTGCACATGCTGCAGAACTTCCGTCGGCGGATTATCGGCATAGGAAGCGTTCAGGCTGTCTGCCATAGCAGAACCCGCGCAGAGCGTCACCAGCACGAGAAGCAGAACGAATACCTTTTTCCCCAGTTGCTTCATGATGAAGCACCTCCTTGCACCTAATAAGACGAAATGAATTTGATGTTTGTTCCACCATTTTTCATTATGAGTAAGATTTTTTGGTTGTGTCAAGGGTTTTGAGAGAATTTTAGGAAAGAAAGGCACACATTTGCACGTTATGGCGACAAAAAGGCGCCCAACCTTTTACGATTGGGCGCTTTGTGCCCCAGCGGAGTGACCGATGCAGCTTGGAAGCCACAACACACGGGGCATTGGAGATTCACGAATTAGTTCTGAGCAGCCGTTTCGCTTTCCTGGGCAGGAGAGGCGGCGGGCTTCTTTTCAAAGGCCTCGCCAAGCTTCCACAGGGACTTGCAGAGCATCATCAATCCAGCAGCTGCAATCATGACACCCATCAGGCGAACGATGACGACCAGCGCGCTATGAATGCCTTCCATGGAAGAAGCCACAGGTTCTGCCAACTCGCTAACCTGCGCGCTGACAGTTTCCAGAGCGCTCAGGGTTTCCGCCTGCATCTGATATTGGCCATTCAGCACCGTGCCGACGTTGGTCAAAGGATGAAACCCGCCACAGTAAGGCCTTCGCTGGTCTGTTCAAGCGGTATTTTTTTTGGGGAAGTAAAAGGGCGAATAAAGAACGGCTCACCGTCAAGCTAGTCGGTGAGCCGCTTTCCTATATGCAGTGAAGAGAAAAGCCATCTTCGATTTCTCGGAGATGGCTTTGTCTTACCATGAAGTTCCTGATTCATTCAAAGAATTCGGTCGTGTCCTGTTCTTTCAGTGCAATCAGCTGATCTGCCTTTTCAGACATTTCTTTCAGAGCAGTTTTTGTCTGTTCTGCCATACATTCAGAGAATGCCTTTGTTTGCTCTTCAATGACTTTGCGCTTCATACCAGAATACAGTGTCACGAACAGCAGCAGCACGCCGCCGACAAACATGACTGACTTCATTGCCAGTATGCCGCTCATGTAGCCTGCCTTTAGAGAGGCCTCCATCTGATAGTTGTAGGCATCGCCGCCCACATACGCATTGCCACGATTTTCAGACCATTCATAGCTGTAGGAGACGCTCCTTACGCTTATATACTTGTCAGGTACAGGATAAGCTGCACTAAACACAATCATTGCAATGGCAACAATAATACCAAGAATCGGAATAATCTTCCCAACCAGCTTTAATGCCTTCTCCATATTTCTCATTCCTCCAAAGTCTTTTTACTTCATATTGTTGATTTTTTCTTCCACCGTTGCGTCCTCAGTGCCAGTGGATCCTTCATTGAAAAGAGTAATGATAGAATAATCATCCGAATAAGAATACAAGCCTTCCTGTTCAAACACGCCAGCTTCAACACAAGTGTTGTAGAAGGATGCAATGACTTCCTTGTCACTTTCAGAAAGCTCATAAGGATAATAAGAGCTGTTAAAAGAAACCACAATTCTATTCCCTGTCGAATTTGCCAAATCAGCCAGCATTACATAACCAGCTGCACGAATAGGTTCTACAGAAGAATCAGTGGCAGTATTCGACTTGCTACTTGAAGACCTCGAACACCCGGAAACATCTACTTCATAACGGTTCTCGGCATTTTTTATGTAAACAACTGTCATACTACCGTCATAATAGGGAATGTAACCAGATCGTTTAAAAATCATGCGCGGAATCACATAGCATGTACC
>CAVEUM010000046.1:0-9995 GCA_963618735.1 bacterium
GATCTAACATGCATGTTTCAAGAACGTGGAAGGAGCACACTGCCTATCATTTTGATCTTTATGAAAAAAAGAAAAACTCTTCCCTAATGAAAGTTTAGGGAAGAGAGGTGGGTGCGGGAGGAGAGGAAACGCTTTTCAAAGCGGTTCCTTTCCTCCCGCAATATCTGATCTTACTTTTCGCCGATTTCCACCAGGAAACGGGTCAGGGCGTCCTGCCAGGCGGGCAGGCGCTCAAAGCCAGCGTCGGTCAGGCTCTGCTTGCTCAATCGAGAATTGGCGGGGCGCTGAACGGGTGCATTGTACTCCTCCGTGGTCACGGGGACGATCCTGCAATTCCGCCGTCCCTGGCGCATAATCTCCGCAGCAAAGTCTGCCCAGGAGCAGAAGCCCTCGTTGGTGGCGTGATACACACCATAACGGTTCGTCTGAATCATCTGACACATGAGCCGCGCCAGGTCGGGGGTGTAGGTGGGAGAACCGAACTGGTCGTTCACCACGTTCAGCTGGCTTTTCTCGCTGCCGAGGCGCAGCATGGTCTTCACAAAATTGCGGCCGTTCAGGCCGAAAACCCACGCCGTGCGGATGATGAAGAACTTCTGCATCATGCTGCGAACAGCTTCCTCACCCTGTGCCTTGGTCAGGCCGTACACGTTCTGGGGGTAAATGGGATCCTTCACATTGAAGGGCGTTGTGCCCTCACCGGAAAACACATAGTCTGTGGAGATGTACATCAGCTTGGCATCCACCGCCAGCGCCGCACGCACCATGTTCAGCGTGCCGCCGCCGTTCACCGCGGCCGCAACTTCCGGCTCGGTTTCTGCCTTGTCCACATTGGTGTAGGCAGCGCAGTGCATGATGGCGTCGGGCTGGTAGGCCTTCACGTAGTTCATCACGGCATCCGCGTCCGTCAGGTCAAATTCCTCGCGGTCAACGCCCTTGCACTCAATGCCCAGGGCGGTGAGCCGCTTCACACAGTCGTATCCCAATTGTCCGGCGACGCCGGTTACTAATACCTTCATGCCTGTCCCCTGTTTCCGTACATATTTTCGTAGTAGTTCTGATAATCCCCTGCCAGAATGTCCTTCCACCACTTCTCGTTGTCCAGATACCAGCGGATGGTCTTCTTGATGCCCTCGTCAAAGGTGGTGGCGGGCAGCCAGCCAAGCTCTGCATGAATCTTGCTGGGGTCGATGGCATAGCGGCGGTCGTGACCGGGGCGATCCTTCACGTAGGTGATGAGGCTTTCCGGCTTGCCCAGCTCGCGGAGGATGGTCTTCACCACCTCCAGATTGGTGCGCTCGTTGTGGCCGCCCACGTTGTAGATTTCTCCCTCGCGACCCTTGCGGATGACCAGGTCAATGGCGGAGCAGTGGTCTTCCACGTACAGCCAGTCGCGGACGTTCTCGCCCGTGCCGTATACGGGCAGGCTCTCGTCTGCCAGGGCGCGGGAGATCATCAGCGGGATCAGCTTTTCCGGGAAATGGTAGGGGCCGTAGTTGTTGGAGCAGCGGGTGATGGAGATGGGCAGATGGAACGTCCGCGCGTAGGCCAGCACCAGCAGGTCGGCAGACGCCTTGGAGGCGCTGTAGGGGCTGGAGGTGTGGATGGGGGTCTCCTCGGTGAAGAACAGGTCGGGACGATCCAGGGGCAGGTCACCGTACACCTCGTCGGTGGATACCTGATGATAACGCTTGATGCCGTACTTGCGGCAGGCATCCATCAGGGTCTGGGTGCCGAGAATGTTCGTGCGCAGGAACAGCCCCGGGTCTTCCACAGAGCGATCCACGTGACTCTCGGCGGCGAAATTCACGATGATGTCGGGATGCTCCTCTTCAAAGAGCTTTTCCACCGCGGCCTTGTCGGTAATGTCGGCCTTCACGAAGCGGAAGTGATCGTTCTTCATGGCTTCGTCCAGGGTGGCCATGTTGCCCGCGTAGGTCAGGCTGTCCAGGCAGACGATTCGATCCTCGGGATGGTTCTTCAGCTGGAAGTAAATGAAGTTGCTGCCAATGAATCCGGCGCCGCCGGTGACGATAATGGTCATGCCTGTTCCTCCTTGTAAACGAAGTTGCAGTCGCTGTCCTGCAGCAGGGGGGACGTGGTGTCCTTCTGGCTCAGCAGCTCCTCAATCACATCGCCCCATTCCACACCGATGGCGGGGTCGTTGAAGCGGATGCCGCGGTCACATTCCTTGCTGTAGAGGTTGTCCACCTTGTAGCAGAATTCTACATCGTCCGTCAAGGTGCGGAAGCCGTGGCCGAAGCCGCGGGGGATGAAGAGCATCCGCTTGTTGTCCGCAGAAAGCTCCACCGCCACCCATTGGCGATAGGTGGGGCTTCCCTTGCGCAGATCCACCGCTACGTCCATCACAGCGCCTTTGGTGACACGAACCAGCTTGGCCTGTGCCATGGGGTCGTTCTGGAAGTGGATGCCGCGGAGCACGCCTTTCTGGGCGGTGAAGGACTGATTGTCCTGCACGAAAACGTTGTCAATGCCGATGTCGTGGAAGGCTTTCTGGGAATAGGTTTCCATGAAGTATCCGCGCTTATCGCCAAAGACCTTGGGTTCGATGATGTAAACCCCCGGCAGGGAGGTCGCGATCTTTTCCATGTATAAAGACCTCTTTCAGAAAAGTTATTTTTGCAGGAAAGCTTGACTTATAGGTCAAGCGAGTTAATTGTTTTGTTCCAGGGGCTGTTAAGCGGGTCGAAGACCCTCGCCCTCTGGACTCCTTCGGTGCACTACCTATAATCTTGAGCTGCTTTGCAACTTTTTATAAAGTTGCGGAACAGTACTCCTCAGAAATGGGGACTGCGAAGGGGTCAAGGGGGCGACCGCAAAGCCCCCTTGTCGCTCCGCAGAGCGAAATCTCTTTTCAGACAGGCATGCTTGCTGTATGGAGCAAAGATGTTTTTGCCTGTTGTTCCAGGGGCTGTTAAGCGGGTCGAAGACCCTCGCCCTCTGGACTCCTTCGGTGCACTACCTATAATCTTGAGCTGCTTTGCAACTTTTTATAAGGCTGCGGAACAGTACTCCTTCAGAAATGAGGACTGCGAAGGGGTCAAGGGTCTTCGACTCACTTAACAGTCCTTTGAAAATCATTTCATTTTGAACTGCACCTTCGCAGGCCCGGTCTGGGCGTGCGTAATCGCCGCAGCGATAGCATCCGCCGCATCATCCGGCGTAGGGATGACATCCATATGCATCAGTAGCTTCACCATCTGCTGCACCTGCTTCTTGTCCGCCTTGCCGTACCCCGTCACGGCCTGCTTAATCTGCATGGGCGTGTACTCGTAGAGATTCTCCGTGTACTCCGCCGCGGCGATAATGGCCGCACCGCGCGCCGCGCCGACCATCAGAGCGGTGGTCACATTGCGGGCAAAGAACAGCTCCTCAAAGGCCACATCATCGGGCTTGTAGGTGTTCACCAGGGTCTGTACGCCTAATTGCAGGGTGCGCAGGCGGTGCTGCATGGGCTGACCAGCCTTGGTTTCCACGCAGCCGTAATTCACAAGGCGCATGCGCCCGTTTTCTTCATCAATCACACCCCAGCCCATGAGCGCGTAGCCGGGGTCAATACCTAGAATTCGCATGAATGTGTTGTCCTCCGGGAAGGGAAAACCTTCCTTCCATATCATAATCGTCAAGGTACCAAAAGTCAAACGGCGAAAGGCAACAAAACGTTGTTCCCTAAAAAAATCCCCGAGCCGTCATCCAGCTCGGGGAAATTGTGCGTTGTTTTTACTTCGCGTATTCGGTGCTGCGGGTTTCGCGGATCACGTTTACGCGGATCTGGCCGGGATACTCCATTTCCTTCTCGATGCGCTTGGCGATTTCCTTGGCGAGGATCTTCGTGCCCTCGTCGGTAACATCGTCGGGCTTGACCATAATGCGCACCTCGCGGCCGGACTGGATGGCGTAGCACTTTTCCACACCATCGAAGCTGTTGGCGATTTCCTCCAGCTTCTCCAGACGCTTGATGTAGTTCTCCAGGCTTTCACGGCGGGCACCGGGACGGGCGGCGGAGATTGCGTCAGCAGCCTGCACCAGCACAGCTTCCACGGTCTGGGGCTCCACATCGTTGTGGTGAGCCAGAATGGCGTGCACCACATCGGGGCTTTCGTGATACTTCCGTGCCAGCTCGGCACCCAGGGTCACGTGGGTACCCTCTGCCTCGTGGTCAACGGCCTTGCCGATATCGTGCAGCAGACCTGCACGCTTGGCCAGCTGAACATCAGCGCCCAGCTCGGCGGCCATCATGCCAGCCAGGTGGCTGACCTCGATGGAGTGCTTCAGCACGTTCTGACCGTAGCTGGTGCGGTACTTCAGGCGACCCAGCAGCTTGACCAGCTCGTGGTGAATGCCGTGCTGATTGGTTTCAAACACAGCGTTCTCGCCGGCTTCGCGGATCTGATTTTCGACTTCCTTGCGAGCCTTATCCACCGTTTCCTCAATGCGGGCGGGATGGATGCGGCCGTCCATGATGAGCTTCTCCACAGCGATGCGGGCAATCTCACGGCGGACAGGGTCGAAAGCGGATACGATGATGGCCTCGGGGGTGTCGTCAATGATGAGATCCACACCCGTGGCAGATTCCAGAGCGCGGATGTTGCGGCCTTCACGGCCGATGATGCGGCCCTTCATGTCGTCATTGGGCAGGGAGATAACGGATACCGTGCTTTCTGCCACATGGTCGGCAGCGCACTTCTGAATGGCCAGCGCGATGATGTTGCGGGCCTTCTTTTCGCCCTCTTCCTTGGCGCGGGTTTCGATTTCACGCACCATGGCGGCGGCATCGTGATACGCGTCCTTCTGGACACGCTCCACAATGATCTGGCGGGCTTCATCCTGCGTCATGGAGGCAATGCGCTCCAGTTCGGCATTCTGCTTTTCCGTCAGGGCTTCCGCGTCTTCCTGCATCTTCTGGATCTCGGCGGCCTTCTTGTTCAGGCCGTTTTCCCGTGCTTCCAGGTTGTCAGCCTTCTTGTCCAGGGTTTCCTCACGCTGCAGCAGGCGGCGCTCAGTGCGCTGCACTTCGGCGCGGCGGTCGCGGATTTCCTTGTCATTTTCGGCTTTTTCGCGGTCGTTCTCGGTCTTGGCCTTCAGAATTTCTTCTTTAGCTTCCAGGACTTTTTCTTTCTTGTACTCATCAGCCTTGCGAACAGCATCGTCATACAGACGCTTGGCGTACTCTTCCGTGCGGCCGATTTTCTTTTCAGCTTCGTTCTTGCGATAGGCGTATCCGCCCAGTGCGCACACGGCGCCTATCACCAGAGCGATGAGAATGTTCCATATCCACATGTTCTGTGATCCCCTCCTTTTTCTCAAAAATTTTCATTTCAATTTTTGGCTCGACAAAAGCCGCCCAGACCATTGGTCTACGCGGCAGACTGCTTTGGATGGAGCGATCTGTGTTGTGCGTCATCATGGCAGACGAACCCCGTGAAGAAAAAGGGCACACCTGCGCTTCATAAAAATACCAACCAGGGCAAGGAGACGCCTGTCCCCCGCCGGATAGGTGCGGTCATTTCCATGCAGCCGACTGCGAAAAGGCAGCCGTCAAAATAGCATAAGCGATCTGCCGAAAGGGGCAGAAACGTTAAAGCAACAAGAGATGTCTATCGAAAACAGCCAGAACGCAAATTGCATCCATTAGCCGATCATTTCTATTGTACCTGTTTGCAGGGATTATGTCAAGGTAAAGTCACAGGGAGAGAAGGAAGGAAAGTGCAGATGAAAGGCGGCGTCAAGTGCAAGCAGGGAACTGCATGACCTCTGTGCCTGCAGCTTCCTGCCTTTTTCGTTTTCTGCGTTATGCTCGTAACGTACAGGCGTTTCACGAACGACATAGATAAAAGAACACATGTTTGTCTTGCCTGCTGTGACATTTGACCCATGATTTACAACTCGTTTACATAAATTTTACTTTTTCAGTGTATAATCATTATGTCAGAGGAAATTCCTTCTGAACATGCCGCGCACTTGCGCGAAAAAGAAAGGATGAACAACTATGAAGAATTTTGTTAAGAAGCTTGCAACCCTCGTTTTTGCCATGATGATGCTTTTGAGCATGACCCTGCCTGCCATGGCAGAAGAAACCGACTCTGTTTCCGGCGCTGTGATGGATGACGCCATTGAAGATGTCTACAAGGATCGCTTTGAAGAAGCATGCACCCAGTACGCCGACCAGCTGTCCGACAGCGAGAAGAATTTCATGAACAAGGTGTACGATGCCATCGGCATGATGCACTTCGATTCCGAAGACTCTCTGGCCAGCCGTCAGCGCATCTACAATATCGCCTCTGCGGATGACCTGCACGCCATTCTCACCGGCTATTATGATGCCAATGACGCAGACTATTCCTCCGATGCCGCGCTGGATGCAAAGCTGCAGGAAATCTTCACCGCATGCGGCCTGAACATGGATGACTACTATGTGTCCGTGATTCGCAATGTGGGCGGCATTCCTGAGCCTGTCACTTCCGCCAACTGGGTTTGCACCTTCACCCTGAAGACGGAAGCTGCCGCCATCGCCGGGGACGACACCGCTGAGGAAGCCTCCGAAGAGGAAGACGAAGAGGAAACTGAGAATCACACCATCACCATCATCCTTTACGATGACGACATGAAGGTTGGCAGCTTCTCCATGAACGCAAACCTGCAGTAAGGGATGCAGCAAATTCCCTGTTATGTTATGAGAAAATCCTCTGTCACAAAGGCGTGGCAGAAGAGCGCCGCAGGGGGAATGCCTCCTGCGGTTTTGCATGCCGTAAATACCGCAAAAATACAGAAAACAAAGGAAAATGGTGTTGACAAAGATTGCTGTTCCCGTTATCCTAAGGAAGAAGCAACGGTGCTCGGACGGATAATCCGCGCCGTTGCTTCGCTTTATATTCTGACAAAGACGTGCAGACAGAAGGACACCCCGTCTGCGCGTTTTTTTATTTGATGAAGCGTTCGCTTTGTCAGACAACTAAAGGAGGCGCGGGAACATGGAATTATCAGAAATCATGTCATCCGTCAACAGTGAAGTCTTTGGTGTATGGTTCCTCATCGGTGCCGCATTGGTATTCTGGATGCAGGCAGGCTTCGCCATGGTGGAAACGGGCTTCACCCGTGCAAAGAACACAGGCAACATCCTCATGAAGAACCTGATGGACTTCTGCATTGGTACGGTCATGTTCATTCTCATTGGTTTCTCTCTGCTGCTGGGTGAAGACCTTCTGGGCTTCATTGGCAAGCCTGGCTTTGATATCTTTACCGCATATCCAACCTTCGATTTTTCAAACTTCGTTTTCAATCTGGTGTTCTGCGCCACAACGGCGACCATTGTGTCCGGCGCTATGGCAGAGCGCACGAAGTTCCTTTCCTACTGCGTGTACTCCGCCATCATTTCCGCACTGATTTATCCCATTGAAGCGCACTGGATTTGGGGCGGCGGCTGGCTGTCGCAGCTGGGCTTCCATGATTACGCCGGTTCCTGCGCCATCCACATGGTGGGCGGCCTGTGCGCCTTCATCGGTGCAAAGATGGTCGGCCCCCGTATCGGCAAGTTTGTGAAGGACAAGAGCGGCAAGACGCACGTCAATGCTTTCCCCGGCCATAACATTCCGCTCGGCTGCCTGGGCGTGTTCATCCTGTGGCTGGGCTGGTACGGCTTTAACGGTGCCGCTGCCAAGAGCATCGAATCCCTGGGCTCCATCTTCCTGACCACAACCGTGGCTCCTTCCGTGGCTACGGTGGTGTGCATGATCTTCACCTGGGTACGTTACGGCAAGCCCGATGTGTCCATGTGCCTGAACGCTTCCCTGGCCGGCCTGGTAGGCATTACCGCTGGATGCGATGTGCTGGACTGCACAGGCGCCATTGTGGTTGGCACGGTTTCCGGCCTGCTGGTGGTCTTCGGCGTGTGGCTGCTGGACAACAAGCTCCACGTGGATGACCCTGTGGGTGCAGTGGCTGTGCACTTCTTCAATGGCCTGTGGGGAACCATTGCCGTGGGTCTTCTGGCGACCGGCACAACCCCTGATTATCCGGAAGGCGTGGGCGCAGGCCTGTTCTACGGCGGCGGATTCACCCAGCTTGGTCTCCAGCTCACAGGTGTTGTCAGCGTGTGCGCCTGGACGGCTGTCACCATCACCCTGGCCTTCCTGCTCATTAAGGCAATCTTTGGTCTGCGCGTTTCCAAAGAGGAAGAGGAGCTTGGCCTGGACGTGACCGAGCATGGCCTCAGCTCTGGCTATGCGGACTTCATGCCTGCCACCTCGCTCCTGACCTCTGCCGGTGTGGAAGCACCTGCTGCTGATGTTCCTGCGGATGATGCCATCCCGGTGGTGCTGCGCAGCAAGGCCGCAACCCCTGCTTCCGATGTGAAGATGACCAAAATTTCTATTCTGTGCCGGCAGAACAAATTTGAAGAGCTCAAGGGTGCTATGGAGCAGATTGGCGTTACCGGCATGACCGTTTCTCAGGTGCTTGGCTGCGGTATGCAGAAGGGTCAGCCTGAGTATTATCGCGGCGTTGCGGTGGAAATGAACCTGCTCCGCAAGGTTCAGGTGGATATTGTGGTGTGCAAGATTCCTGTGCGCACGGTGATTGATGCCGCGAAAAAGGTACTGTATACGGGTCATATCGGTGATGGCAAAATCTTCGTGTACGATGTGGAGAACGTCATCAAGGTTCGCACCGGGGAAGAAGGCTATGACGCCTTGCAGGATGTGGAATAAACTTCCCTGCACAACGAAAAAAACAGCCTCTGTCACTCAGACAGGGGCTGTTTTTGATGGATTCGTTATTTCGTTGCCTTGCTTCCGAAGCTGTTCGAGGTGTCGGACACAATATCCTTGTCTTCCTTGGCGCGGGAGGTGGCACGGCGCTCGTTGAGCAGGCGCAGGAACTTCTCCTCATCAATGGGCAGGGACACGGTTTCTTTTGTCCAGCCGGAAAGATGAATGGCGTTGGACAGCATCAGGCCGCGGATGCCCTCCCGTCCATCGGCGATGAGGGGCGTGCCATGGAGAATCTTCCCCGCGAAGGCGTTCAGCACGGCTACGTGCTGCTCGTTCTTGCCGTCGGTTTCCACGGGGACGCGCTCCACAGGCGGCTTTTCAAAGCCCTTGTCGCAGGTGACGCACCATTCCCGTTCGTCCATACCCAATTTGTCGAAGACCAGCTCGTCATTCTCGCAAATCAGGCGTCCCTTGGTGCCGGTGATTTCCAGGCGGTTCGTGCCGGGGGCGTCGCCAGTGGTGGTGATGAACACACCCGTGGCGCCGTTTTCAAACTCCAGGTAGGCGGTGACGTCGTCTTCCACCTCAATGTCGTGCCACTTGCCTTCGTGGGTGAAAGCGTGAACCTTCACAGGCAGGCCGCACAGCCACTGGAGAAGATCCAGCTGGTGGGGACACTGATTCAGCAGCACACCGCCGCCCTCACCGTCCCAGGTGGCACGCCATGCGCCTGAATCATAGTAGAACTGGGTGCGGTACCAGTCAGTCACAATCCAGTTCATGCGCTTCATTTCGCCGATGATGCCGCCATCGATCATTTCCTTCATCTTGCGGTACAGGCAGTTGGAGCGCTGGTTGAACATCATGCCGAAAACCAGCTCGGGATGCTTGTCTGCCGCGGCGTTCATTTCCCGCACCTGCAGGGTGTACACGCCTGCGGGCTTTTCGCACATGACGTGGAGGCCGTGGTCGAAGGCGTCCATGGCCAGGGCAGGATGCTGGTAGTGGGGCACGGCGATGAGCACCGCATCACAGGCACCGCTGGCGATGAGGTCACTGCCCTCGGTGAAAATTTGCGCGTCGGGGACGTTTTCGCGGCTCCACGCGCGGCGGCTTTCTTTGCGGTCTGCCATAGCGGTGAGTTGGATTTCAGGGCACTTGCCTGCAAGAATATTTTTGGTATGGTTTGTGCCCATGTTGCCAATGCCGATAATGCCAAGTCTGAGCATGATGGATTTCTCCTTTGCGATTTTATGAAAAATTTGT
>CAVEUM010000047.1:0-9174 GCA_963618735.1 bacterium
AGGGGCTTTGCGGTCGCCCCTGGACCCTTCGCATGCTCTCTTCGATGAGGTTGAATTTTCTTGCTGTTGGGGTAGCTAGATGGGTCGAAGACCCTCGCCCCTTATCATTAAGTTACAAAAAACCCTCTTCCCAATGAAAGTTTCGGGAAGAGGGGAGAGCGCGAGAGGGGGGATAACCGCTTTTCAAAGCGGTTGCCCTCCTCTCGCATATACACGCCTGCTTACACATCAATTCGGGAGAAATTGTCGCGGATGTGCTGGCAGCTCTTGTGGAAGCCTTCTTCTTCTGCTTCGGAGAGATCCAGTGTAAAGACCTGCTCCACACCGTTGGCACCAATGACGCAGGGCAGCGAGGTGAAAACGCCTTCCTCACCGTACTGACCCGTCATCAGGGTGGATATAGACAGAACTGCGTGCTCATTGTGGAAAATGGCGGCGCAAATGCGAGCCGTGCAGTTGGATACGGCGTACTCCGTGCAACCCTTGCCAGCAAAGGTCACATAGCCGCCCTTGCGCGCGGCTTCTTCCACCACGGCCTGGTCAAAGCCGTATTGCTCGGGGAATTCCTTCGCAAGCTCGTTCAGGCTCTTGCCGGCAATGGACGCAGCCTTCCACGCGGCAACCTGGGAGAAGCCATGCTCGCCAATCATGTAGGCGTCAATGGACTTGGGGCTGATGCCTGTAACGCGGGAAATCTCAGACCGCAGTCGGGCGGAATCCAGGCCGCAGCCCGTGCCGATGATCTTCCTGGGGTCGTATCCCGTCAAGCGCCAAATCTGCGTGCAGATGACGTCGCAGGGGTTTGCCACAGAAATCAGAATGCCATTGAAGCCAGCGTCAACAATCTGGTTTGCAAAGGTGCGGGCAGACTCTGTAGCGGTGAAAAGCTCGCCGTCGCGGCTGGTGGCGCTGTTTGCCACGTGACCGGCACAGTTGATGATAATGTCACAACCAGCAAGCTCTTCGTAATGGCTGCTGCAGTTAACAATACGGGTGTTATAAGGGACAAAGCTCAGGGAGTCGTGAAGATCCTGCGCTTCGGAGATAACCTTCTGGTCATGAAGACCACAGAGGTAGAGTTCATCACCAATGCCCTGCAGAAGCAGACTGTTGGCAACGTGGGCACCTACATGTCCCATACCGATGATACCAATCTTGCGAAGAGAACTCATAACATGCATCCTTTCATGGAAGGAATTAGTGGTTTCACATATGAAACGTTAAAAGAAGGAAGGTTCATCCCGACTGGGGTCAATTCATGAAAAAAGAATGTGATAAAGGGCGAAGCCCATAAGGGGTCAAGGGTCGAAGACCCTTGCAGGGTCCAGGGGCGGCGCCCCTGGTAGGGTATGGGGCGAAGCCCCAACAGCCAGCGCAGTCGCGAAGCGTTACTGCGCGTGGTGAAGCACTCGATGCATGTAAACAGCGAGGCGTTTTTGGAGTCAAGCCGCAATAGAGGATTGTTTTCTTTTTTTAAGCGATTACTGCTCCTGCTTTCGGGGGCTTTGCGGTCGCCCCCGAACCCCTTCGCAGTGCACTTTTTCCAACTTGCTTTGCTGTGAAAGATCCAAAGGGCTTTCCGATCGCCCTTTGGAAACCTTCGGTGCACTCCTTTGAAAGTATGCTGCTAAGAAACTTTATAGTTTCAATGCAAATCTACTTCAAGAGAAGGGACTGCGAAGGAGTCCGGAGGTAAGAGAGCGGCTACGTGCCAGTGGCGCGTGTTATAGCCGCAAACGCATCGACTGAAACGAACGGCGAAATGCCGCGACGATTGAGGTTGCGGAACGACCGCAAAGCCCTCTGGAATACGGATCGAAACTTGTCTATTATGAGGAAGCTGGCCTATAAAGCTTCGAAAAGAACAATCCGCTGTTACTACGCGCAGTAACGCTGCGCGACTGCGCTGGTTTGTTGGGGCGTTGCCCCACGCCCTATCAGGGGCGCTGCCCCTGAACCCCGCAAGGGTCTTCGACCCTTGACCCCTTATGGTCTTCGACCCTTGACCCATCTGCACAAAATGCCCCCTGCTCCTGGGGAGCAGGGGGCACAGCGGTGAGGATTACTCCAGACCAGCCATCTTCTTATAGTTTTCGCGACGCAGCTTTGCATCCTCTTCAGAATGGGTGAACAGCGTCTCGGCAACGGTCGGGAAGAGCTTGGCCAGAGAGGTGTACCGAACCTCGCCCTTCAGGAAGTCCTGATAGCTTTCGGTCGGATCCTTGCTGTCCAGGGTCATCGGGTTCTCACCCGCTTCGGCCTTTGCAGGATTGTAGCGATACAGAGGCCAGTAGCCGCAGGCCACAGCCTTCTTGATCTCTTCCTGAGACTTGCCCATGTTGATGCCGTGGTTAATGCAGGGCGCATAGGCAATGATCAGGGACGGACCATGGTAAGCTTCTGCTTCGGTCATGGCCTTCAGCAGCTGAGCGGGATTAGCACTCATAGCCACGGTGGCCACGTACACGTAGCCATAGCTCATGGCCATCATGCCCAGATCCTTCTTCTTGGTGCGCTTGCCAGCTGCGGCGAACTTTGCCACAGAGCCGGTAGGCGTGGACTTGGAAGCCTGTCCGCCGGTGTTGGAGTACACTTCGGTATCCAGCACGAGGATGTTGACGTCCTGGTTCTGTGCCAGCACGTGATCCACGCCGCCGTAGCCGATGTCGTATGCCCAGCCGTCACCACCGAAGATCCAGATGGACTTCTTGGTCAGCAGGTCAGCGTTCTCCTTCACAGCGTTGGCCAGGTCGGCAGCAGCGCCGGAAACGGTCTCGCAGGCGGCCAGCAGCTTCTTGCCGGCGGCCTTGGAAGCCTCAGCTTCGTCCATGTTGTCCAGCCATTCCTGACCAGCAGCCTTCACGTCCTCGCTGACGCCTTCAGCGGCCATCAGTGCACGCACGTTGTCAGCCAGCTTAGCGCGGCGCTGGGTCACAGCCAGGTTCATGCCGAAGCCGAACTCAGCGTTGTCCTCGAACAGGCTGTTTGCCCATGCGGGACCATGACCCTCGTTGTTGGTGGTGTAGGGGCAGGTAGGAGCGGAACCGCCGTAGATGGAAGAGCAGCCCGTAGCGTTAGCAACGATCATGCGATCGCCGAACAGCTGGGTAACCAGCTTCACATAAGGAGTCTCGCCGCAGCCTGCGCAGGCGCCGGAGAACTCGAACAGGGGCTTCAGAGCCTGGCTGTTCTTCACGGAAGCCTTGTTGGTGATGCGATCGGCCACTTCGGGCACGGTCATAGCATACTCCCAGTTGGTTTCTTCCTTCATCTGGGATTCCAGGGGCTTCATAACCAGAGCCTTCTCCTTGGCGGGGCAGACTTCAACGCAGTTGCCGCAGCCCGTGCAGTCCAGAGGAGAAATCTGCATACGATACTGCATGCCGGCGAATTCCTTGCCGGTGGCCTTCTTGGTCACATAGCCTTCGGGAACCTGAGCGCCGTCTTCCACATAGATAGGACGGATGCAGGCGTGAGGGCAGACCAGAGAGCAGTTGCCGCACTGTACGCAGTTGTCAGGCTGCCATTCGGGAACCTTCACGGCAATGCCGCGCTTCTCGAACTTGGTGGTACCGGTGGGCACCATGCCGCGAGGATCCAGCGCGCTGACGGGCAGCTTGTCGCCTTCCTGTGCCAGGATGGGATGCACGAAGGTGTCGAAGTACTCGGTGGTGCCATTGACCTTGCGAGCTTCAGCACCCGTGGTGGTGGTGGCCCAGTCGGCGGGGATCTTCACTTCCTGCAGGCCGGAAATAGCGATGTCGATAGCGTCCCAGTTCTTCTGAACAACGGCGTCGCCCTTCTTGCCGTAGGTCTTCTTGGCATAGGCCTTCATGTACTCGTCGGCCTGCTCGTAGGGGATCACGTCAGCCAGCTTGAAGAAGGCAGCCTGCATGATGGTGTTGATACGGTTGCCCATACCCACCTTGGCGGCCAGGTCAATGGCATCGATG
The DNA here is from genome assembly GCA_963618735.1 of bacterium. Lineage (GTDB taxonomy): Bacteria > Bacillota > Clostridia > Christensenellales > Aristaeellaceae > CAKUFA01. Next base: position 3,954 of record CAVEUM010000047.1, read on the forward strand.
ATGTAGAAGCGGGCATGCTTCTTGCTCAGCAGCTGCTTCATGGAAGCGGGCAGGCGAGCATCCAGCTCTTCAGGCTTCCACTGGCAGTTCAGCAGGAATACGCCGCCGTCCTTCAGGGAAGAAACCATGTCATACATGGTGACGTAAGCGGGGTTGTGGCAGGCCACAAAGTCAGCAGCATCGATCTGATACGGAGACTTGATGGGGCTCTTGCCGAAACGCAGGTGGCTTACAGTCAGGCCGCCGGACTTCTTGGAGTCGTAGGCGAAGTAAGCCTGTGCGTACATATCAGTGTGGTCGCCGATGATCTTGATGGAGTTCTTGTTAGCACCAACGGTACCATCGGAACCCAGACCATAGAACTTGCAGCTGATGGCGCCGGCGGGTGCGGCGTTGAACAGCTCGCCCAGGGGCAGGGAGGTGCCGGTCACGTCATCGTTGATGCCAACGGTGAAGTGGTTCTTCATCTCGCCGTCCAGGTTAGCGAACACGGCCTTCACATGGGTGGGGGTGAATTCCTTGGAACCCAGACCATAGCGGCCGCCCACCACCTGAATGTCCTTCATGCCGGCTTCAGCCAGCGCAGCGCAGACGTCCAGGTACAGAGGCTCGCCCAGGGAGCCGGATTCCTTCGTGCGATCCAGCACTGCAATCTTCTTGCAGGTTGCGGGAATGGCAGCAACGAAGTGCTTCACGGAGAAAGGACGATACAGGTGGCACTTGATCACGCCGACCTTTTCGCCCATTTCGTTCATCTTGGTCACGGTTTCGTCGGCCACGTCGCAGCCGGAACCCATGGCGATGATGACCTTGTCAGCATCGGGTGCGCCAACGTAGTCGAACAGCTTGTAGTGACGGCCGGTCAGCTCGCCGACCTGCTTCATGCTCTCTTCTACGATTTCCGGCACAGCCAGGTAGAACTTGTTGCCAGCTTCACGACCCTGGAAGTAAATGTCAGGGTTCTGTGCGGTGCCGGCCTGATGAGGATGCTCAGGATTCAGTGCGCGGGCACGGAATTCCTCAACCTTATCCCAGGGCACGAGGGGACGAATCTCATCGTAGGTGGGAGCTTCGATCTTCTGGATTTCGTGGCTGGTGCGGAAACCATCGAAGAAGTGCAGGAAAGGCACGGAGCTCTTCAGGGTAGACAGATGAGCCACCAGAGCCATATCGCAAGCTTCCTGAACGGAGTTGCTGGCCAGCATGGCGAAGCCGGTCTGACGGCAAGCCATAACGTCACTGTGGTCACCGAAGATGGACAGGGCATGATAAGCCAGAGCACGGGCGCTCACGTGGAACACCGCGGGGGTCAGCTCACCAGCGATCTTGTACATGTTGGGGATCATCAGCAGCAGACCCTGAGATGCGGTGAACGTGGTGGTCAGTGCACCGGCGGCCAAAGAGCCGTGCACAGCACCGGCGGCACCTGCCTCGGACTGCATTTCAGCGATCTTCACAGTCTGGCCGAAAAGGTTTTCACGCTTCTGGGCAGACCATTCATCAGCAACTTCTGCCATAGGGGAAGAAGGCGTGATGGGGTAAATGGCGGCCACATCGCTGAACGCGTAGGCGATATGGCTGACAGCAGTATTGCCATCGACAGTCATTTTCGTTGCCATGGATGTACCTCCTTGACGTATTTGAGCGGGCAACAGCCAGGCTGCTGACTGCTCAGGACAGACCCTCTTTTTTCCCTTGCGGAAAAGAGCGGACACGAAGAAGTGCCAACTCCTGCATCGGAAGGGCACGCGAAAAGAATTGGTATGTCCTCTTCTTTACCATTATAGAACTTTCATCACATAGTGTCAATTCTGGAAGCAACAAAAATCGGTACAATATTGCAAATATGTCCAAGAATTTGGCGGGATAGGACATGATGCACCGCTAAATACATTTTTAACGAAGAAAAATAGCACAAAAATATTGTTAAATTTTTTACGTTAAATTTTTGCCGACCATAAAAGAACAAGGCTGCTGCAATTTGTGCAGCAGCCCATTTCGTTTTCAGCTTTATTCTTTCTCGTCGCCCAATCGTGCCCGCAGTTTTTTAATGATGCGGAAGTAGCAGGGGAACAGGAACGCATCCGCGGCAAGCCAGGCCACAGGGCTGGCAAAGCATGCAGCAGTGAAGCCGAAAGCAGGCACCAGCAGCCAGCCTACCAGCGTGCGGGCAATCATTTCGCAAATGCCGGCGCATACCGCGATTTGCGTATAGCCCATGCCCTGGATGGACAATCGGACGATGTTCACAAACAGCAGCGGAATGTAGAATGCAGCACTGATGACCATGTACTGCTGCGCCAGGTCGGTAACGCTGGCCGCGTTTGCATCCGTGGCAGAAACAAACAGGCCGATCATCGGCTTGCCGAAGAAGAAAATAATCACAAAGGCCAGCACGCAGTAGATAATGCCCAGAATGCTGGATGCCTTCAAGCCCTCATTGATGCGGCGCACCTTTCGCGCGCCGATATTCTGCCCGGCAAAGGTGGCCATGGTGGTTGCCAGAGCATCAAAGATGCAGCAGAAGAAGTTATTCAGCCGTCCTGCGGCGGATACAGCAGCCACAGCGATGGTTCCCAGTCCGTTCACGGCGACCTGCACCACCACCGAACCGATGGCGGTGATGGAATACTGAAGTCCCATGGGGATGCCGATGTTGGTCAGCTTCTTTGCGTGAAGCGTGCGGAAACGGCGCTCCTCCGCCGAGCAATGCAGGATGGGGAAACGCTTCTTCATAACAAGCAGGCAGCCAACGCCGGAAACAATCTGGCTGACGACCGTGGCAATGGCGGCGCCCGCCACGCCCATGGGGATCACCAGAATCAGCACAAGGTCCAGCACGATGTTGACAATGGAGGCCACCACCAGGAAGTACACAGGGGTCTTGCTGTCGCCAAGGGCACGGAGAATGCCGCCTGTCATGTTGTAGAGCATGGTGGCAGGAATGCCGAAGAAGATGATCTGGATATAAGCAACCGCATCGCTGATAATGTCAGCGGGGGTGTTCATCCATTGGAGCATCTGCGGGCAAAGGAAGCCGGTGAGAACGGCCAGCACAATGCCGAAGAAAGCAGAAAGATAAGCGGAATTGACCACATAGCAGCGCATCTCGCTCTCCTGCCTTGCGCCAAAGGATTGGGCGATGGGGATGGAAAAGCCTGAGCAGATGCCCATGCAGAAGCCCAAAATCAGGAAGTTGATGGAGCCGGTCGACCCCACAGCCGCCAGTGCATTGGCTCCCAGGAATTGACCCACGATGGCCGTATCCACAATGTTGTACAGCTGCTGAAAAATGAAACCAAACAGAAGCGGCGTGGCAAAACCAAGCACAAGCTTCATGGGCGACCCTACAGTTAGGTCACGGACGGCGGAACGCGCCATCGAGATTCACCTCAAATCCTTCTGTGCTCTCGCACAATGTCAACTGGTTATATCATAAGAATCACGTCCTTGCAAGACTGCAAATTTGGTCAAAAAAGCGGGCTTTTTTCACGAAAAAGGACAGACGCGTTTTGCTGCAATAACAGGAAGGCACGGTGATGATGCCGGCGGTGAATTCTCTGCTTGCGAATCTCGTCATCTTGTGATAAAATAGGCTTGTTGCATGGCAATATGGAGATGAATCGAAGCGGTCATAACGGGACTGGCTTCTCGAAATCAACTCTCCATCATGGAACCTTGCTCGCCTGACTTCCTTGCCCCACAAGGGTTTGAAGGCTGCGGCGGCTCGAATTGAACAGCCTGTTCTCTCCTGCTTTTCTCTCCAATTTCCAAAGCGGTGAAAAAGCAGAAAATCTCGTGGAGAGTTGTCCGAGTGGTCGAAGGTGCAGCACTCGAAATGCTGTAAGCCGAAAGGCTTCTAGGGTTCAAATCCCTAACTCTCCGCACATGATTCGGCAAAATGACATGTCTTGTACTTGTCATTTTGCCGATTTTTTATTTGGGTTCGAATCTTGCGCCTCATCAAGCCCCAAACCGTGGAGCATTGCCTCTGCGGTTTGCTGTTTTGCTGTAGCATCCAGGTGCGCGTAAATGTTGGCCGTCGTGCTGAAATCGCTGTGCCCCAGCCACTCCTGAATTTGCTTCAGCGGCACATGGTTTGCCAAAAGAAGGCTGGCGCTGCTGTGACGAAGGTCATGGAAGCGAATCGGGCGGAGATGGTGCTTTCTCAGAATCGATTCAAAGGTTTTGGAAATCTGATTCGGATTCAGCAGATATCCCATTTCGTTGATGCAAAGGTACCCGTCATAATCGTGACAGTAGCAGTTGCCGCACAACCGCCGATTCTCCGCCTGACGCGCCTGCAATTCCAGCAGATATTTGCGGATGGGCGGCGTAAGCGGCAGGGTTCGCCTGCTCGATTTTGTCTTGGTGGCGTCCCTGGCAATCACCTGATACTTGCCGTCCAGCGGAACCGCTGTAACTGTGTGCCGAATGGTGATGGTGTTCTGCTCAAAGTCAATGGCGTTCCACTTTAGCCCAACTGCCTCACTTCGCCGCAAGCCGTAAAATGCCGCCAGGATAACCGGCGTCTCAACGGTTGTTCCCTTAACACATTCCAGCAGATGATTGATTTCGTCCTTATCACAGAAGCTCGGCTGGAAGCTGTTCTTCTTCGGACGGTCCACCTTATCCGCCGGATTCACCGCAATCAGGTCGGTCTTCATCGCGTATTTCAGCGCCCGATGAATGATGGCATGGTAGTGAATGACGGTGTTTGGCTTTACCCGCTGCAATTGCACCGTGTAGAAGTCCTGAATGTCCTTCGCCGTCAGCTTTGCAAGCGTTGTGCCTTTCTTGCGAAACCATGGCAGAATGGAACTCTTCATCAACCCGCTGTAGGAGCTGTAGGTTGTGATGGCGATGGTGCTCTTTGCAATTTCCAGCCAGCGAACCAGATAGTCTGCAAACAGCTCGCTTTCTTCCGTCGTTTGCGCATCTTCTTTGGGAATTTCGAAGGTTTTGCGCTTTTCCATCAGGAAAGCCTCCGCCTTCTTTTTATTGGCTCTCACCGCGTACCCTGTCGGAATCCATTTGGTTTTGCGCTTACCCTGCGCATCCTTGTAACTGAGAACGGCATAAAAGTAACCGTTCTTCTCCTGCAGATGTCCTGCAACCATGATTGCCTCCTTTTCTGTGCAGGAATCATCCTTTGCTGCCAAGAAAAAGCTTATCACGATTTCGAACCCTGCTCAAGGGTGTTGAGGGGAATTTGACCGTT
>CAVEUM010000048.1:0-8967 GCA_963618735.1 bacterium
TTAACATCTGGCATGATACCGGCTGGGGCACCATCATCTTCATGGCAACCCTGACGGGTATCGATCCCGGCGTTTACGAGGCCGCTTCCATTGACGGCGCCGGACGCTGGAAGAAGATGTGGTACGTGACCTTGCCTGCTCTGGCCAACACCATCATCACGGTGCTGATCCTGAACCTGGCCAAGATCATGAACCTGTTCGAGAGCGTTTTCGTTCTGCAGAATGACGCCGTCATGGACGTTTCTCAGGTTCTGCAGACCTACGTATACTATCAGACCTTCAATAGCGGCGGCATCCCTGACTACGGCTATACCACAGCCATCGGCCTGTTCCGTTCTCTGGTGGGCATGGTGCTGATGCTTGTCTGCAACTATGCCAGCAAGAAGGTTCGCGGCCGCGGCATTGTGTAAGGAAGGAGGAGCGAAAGATGGAAAAAACAAATTATGTTCCTCATGTCAAGAAGAGCCACAAGCACATGGGTGTTTTCCCTGTGGTGAACGGCATCCTCTTTGTCATCGTGTGTCTCATCATTCTGGTTCCTCTGTGGAAGGTTCTGGTGGACTCCTTTGACCTGACCACTGGTTACGGCATGAAGCTTTTCCCTGAAAAGTTTGGTATCGAAGGTTACGCCACGGTGCTGACTAACCCCACGCTGGTAACTCCTCTGTGGAACAGCGTCATCACCACCATCAGCGGCACGGTTCTCGGCCTGCTGCTGTCCACCTTGGGTGCCTACGTGCTGATCCAGTTTGACATGCCTGGCCGCGGCCTGTTCGCTGGCCTGCTGCTGTTCACGATGATTTTCTCCGGCGGCATGATTCCCAGCTACATCGTCATGCGTAACCTGGGCCTGACCAACACCCTGTGGGTGGTCATCCTCCTGCCGGCTATCAACGTGTACAATCTGGTGCTCATGCGCAACTTCTTCGAGGGCATCCCGAACAGCCTGTTTGAAAGTGCGACACTGGATGGCTGCACCCCCATGCAGACCTTCTACAAGATCGCCCTGCCCCTTTCCAAGGCTGCTCTGGCTTCCATCGGTTTGATGTTCGCCGTGACCTACTGGAACGACTACACCAACTACAAGCTGTACATCACCAAGTCGGAACTTTACAACTTCCAGATGAAGCTCCGCTCCATGATGATGGGTTCCAACTTGCCTACCGCACTTGGCAGCGCAACGGAAAACACTGTGCAGAACGCCGCCGTGATTGTGGCCATCCTGCCTTTCATGATCCTGTATCCTTTCCTGCAGAAGTACTTCGTTAAGGGCATCAACATTGGTGCTGTGAAGGAGTAACTCAGGCAGGAACAACAAGAGCCTGTGTCGAATGTGAAGCGCAGGCTCTTTTCTTTGCAAATTTCGCATGATGAAAAAAGGAGAAGCAAGAAGATGAAAACAATTTTCTGGGCGGGAGACTCTACCGTAAAGCAGAATAGCATCCTGACCTTTCCGCAGACGGGCATTGGACAGGTGTTTGATCGTTATACCAAGCGGTATGAGGTGATGATCGCCAACATGGCGGAGAATGGCCGCTCCACCAAGCAGTTTATCGATGAAGGCCGCATGGCGCCCATTTATGATCAAATCAAAAAGGATGATTTCCTCTTTATCCAGTTCGGCCACAATGATGAAAAGGTTGCGGATCCTGCTCGCTATACCGATCCTGATACGGACTTTTGCGTCAACCTGGAGAAATTCGTGAACGTGGCGCGCAACAAGGGCGCCCATCCTGTGTTCATCACGCCCCTGACCCGCAGAAAGCGGGAGACGGCCGCCTTCAGTCATGACCGCTGGGCGGATGCCATGCGCAGAACCGGTGCAAAGCTGAACGTTCCCGTGATTGACCTGACCCGCATGAGCGAAGAGCTGATTGACAGCTTGTCGGACGAGGAAAGTGCCAAACTGTATATGATCTTCCCTGCAGGCATGTATAAGCACTATCCGGAAGGAAAGAATGACAACACCCATCTGCAGCCGGAAGGCGCGATGGTTTACGCAGGCCTGATTGCCAAAGGATTAAAGGCACTGGGCGGCATTTACGCCGATCTTCTCTGCGATGAATTTGACGAATGGATGGAGGCTCAGCAATGAGTGATATGCTGTGGTGCGCTGACTGCGATGACGGCACGTATCGCAATCCGGTGCTGATGTGTGACTACTCTGATCCTGATGTGATCCGTGTAGGGGATACGTACTATCTCACAGCTTCTACCTTCAACTATGTGCCGGGTCTGCCGATTCTTACTTCAAAGGATCTGGTGAACTGGACGCTGGCCAACTATGCTCTGCCCAATATTCCCGAGGCGCGCTATGCAACGCCGCGTCATGCGCAAGGTGTGTGGGCGCCTGCAATCCGCCATCATAATGGAAGATTCTACATTTACTATGGCATGCCGGATGAAGGCATCTTCATGGTAAGTGCGGAGGACGCACTGGGCGCATGGGATGCTCCTGTGTGCGTGCTGCCTGGCAAGGGTCTCATTGATCCCTGCCCCTTCTGGGATGAAGATGGCACGGCGTGGGTGGTGCATGGCTATGCCAAGAGCCGCATTGGATTTAAGTCGATTCTTGGCTTGTTCCCCATGAGCGCGGACGGCACCCATGCCATCGGAGATGACCACCTGATTTACGATGGACAAGCGACGCAGCCTACCATCGAAGGTCCGAAAATGTACAAGCGCGATGGTATGTATTACATCTTTGCCCCGGCTGGCGGCGTGGCGACAGGCTGGCAGACTGTGCTGCGCAGCAAGGACATCCATGGCCCCTATGAGGAGAAGATTGTGCTCAAGCAGGGCGGAACCGTGGTGAACGGCCCTCATCAGGGCGGATGGGTCACTACCCCCAGCGGCGAAGACTGGTTCCTGCATTTCCAGAGCCGTGGACTGTACGGCCGCATTCTTCACCTTCAGCCGATGCAGTGGCAGGAAGATGGCTGGCCGACCATGGGCGTGAAGGATGAACATCCTGTTGATCCTGCGTCGGTCGAGGCTGGCGAGGATGCGGGAAAAGCATCCCTTGCAGCGGCGGCAACGGATTGCGGCGTGCCTGCCATGCGTTATCCGAAGCCTAAGGCGCCCCAAATGCCCAGAACATCGGAGCAGGCTTCCGATGACTTTGCAGGGGAACACCTTGGACTGCAGTGGCAGTTCATGGGCAACTGGCGGGAAGATTTCTTTGCGCTTGAGCAGGGAAAGCTGAAGCTGTATGCACGCAAGCTGCCCTCTGGCGGCGATACTTTGTGGGACTGTCCGCAGACATTGACCCAGAAGATCGTTTGCCCGGCTTTTACATTCGAGACTGGCGTAGATGTGGGGAATCTTCACGAGGGCGCACAGGCTGGTCTGGCGCTCATTGGCGGCCAGTACGCTGGCGTTGCGCTACGCGTGACGTCGGATGGCGTGCACATGGATTACGTTCATTCTTCGGGTGTCAACAAGACGGAAACCATCCGCGAAGCAGTCTATCTGGCCAAGAACACACATCATGTGTGGCTGAAAATGACGCTGAACCCCACGGGATATAATCAGGCGGAAGCAGTGTTCAGCTGGAGCACAGACGGGCAGGACTACGAGACCATCGGCAAGCCGTTTAGCCCGGAACGCGGCACTTGGGTAGGTGCGAGACCATCCCTGTTCGCCATGCCTCTGCATGATGGCGAGGATGCCGGCTATGCTGTTTTTGATGCGGTCAAGGTTCTTCCTGCAAAGGATTATCCCTACGATCGGTAAAATAAGGGGCGGCTGGCTTTTTCACGGCCAACCGCCCCGGTAAATCAATACTTTATTTGTCCAGCCTGACTCGGTTCTTCCGCCATATGCCTGACAGGTAGAAACCGAAGAGAATCAAGGCACTGATGCCATTGGAGACAACCACGGAGTACCAGATGCTTCTGACACCCATGTGCATCACGTTGTCAAAGATGTAAAGGGAAGCGAAGCGGAACACCCACAATCTGGCTGCTTCGATGGACATGGTAATCTCGGTGTGACCTGCTCCCTGGAACAAGCCGGAAGTGGCGTTGTAAACACCATTGGAGAAACACCAGAGCGCAAGAATGCTCAGGAAGTCTGCCGACATCGCGATAACATCTGCGTCGGTGCTGAAAATGCTGACAATCGCGGTGGAAATAGCAGGGCGGGAAAGAATGATACCGCCGACTAGCAGGAAAGTCACAGCGGCAACCATGGAAATCCTGTAGCCCTTCTCTGCACGGTCGGGCTGATTGGCGCCCATGTTCTGTCCCGTGATGGTGGCGACTGCAGAACCGATGCCGTTGGAAGGCAGAGAAATCAGGCCATTGACCTTGTTGCCGATGCCGTAAGCTGCCATGGCATTCACACCGTAGGCATACACATTGCGGCTCATGAGCAAAAAGCCGAACTGCATGGCACTGCTGCCGAGGGCGGTAGGCAAGCCAATGCGGAGAATGTCCTTCAGCTTGTCTTTTTCGGGCTTCATCTTGGAAGGATGCAGGCGCACCTCTGCAGTGGGGCGGGTGAGGAAGAAGAGCACCAACATGGCAGGAATGGCCTTGGCCAGCACGGTTGCCAGTGCAGCACCGCCCGCACCCCAATGAATAACGACCATCAGCAGGGGGTCAAGAATCATGTTGACAAGGATGCCCAGCAGATTCATCAGCATGGGACGCACCGTGTCGCCGTGAGCCTGACGAATGGCCTGGAAGATGTTCACCGTAAAGAGGAACGGCATATCGCAGGCCACCACACGAAGATAGGTGACAGCGTGCTGCCAGGTTTCACCATCGGAGCCCAGCCATGTGACAATGAATGGCGTGAAAAGCTCCATCAGGCTGACACACACCAGGCAGAAGCACATGGAGCAGAAGAAAATCTGATTGGCCATGCGCTCCGCGTCTTCCTTCCGTCCGGCGCCGACGTACTGGGAAATCAGCACAGAACCGGCTACGGTAAGGCCGCTGCCAAAGTTGATGACCATGTTTTGCACAGGCGTAACAAGGCTGATGGCTGCCAAAGGTGCTGTGCCGATGCGTCCCAGCCAGTACGTGTCCGTCAGATTGTACATGGTCTGCAGGAAACTGTTGATGATAACGGGAACTGCAATGGAAAGAATTGCTTTCAGAAGGTTCCCATGGAGAATCAGCTCTGTATTTCCACGAGCAAGGCGTTTCGTGCTGCAGCACCTCACATTCAAAAAGGAATGGAACAATTATACACCTGTATGAGGAAAAAAGAAAGCGTTTACAGAAATTATTCTTTCCCAGGCGGAATCAGAAAACGGTCATGCACGGGAATGAACGATTCTCCTTTTGACCGTTGACACCACGTTCAACCCGTCGTATAATGAACCTAATATGATAATACTTACATTGCCATGAAAAGGAGCGATCAAGTATGAAGGATGTCCGGAAGTACGTCAAGAGTTTTTTGAAGAGCTATAAGAACTACAAGGAATACTGGAATTACGAGGATGGCTGCGTGCTCATCGGCTGCATTGACCTGTATGAGGCAACGGGGGATGCGGATTATCGTCAGTTCGTGCTGGATTATTTGGCTGCACGGGTAGAAGCGGATGGCTCTATTCCTACCTTTGAAAAGAAGTTCAACATTGACTCCATCAACAGCGGCAAGGCACTTTTCTTCGCATGGAAGGAAACGGGTGATGAGCGCTATCGCAAGGCGATTGAATTCCATATGGATCGTCTCCGCCAGCATCCTCGCTGCCAGTGCGGAAACTTCTGGCATAAGGCCATTTATCCCGAGCAGATTTGGCTGGATGGTCTGTACATGGCGCAGCCCTTCTACATGGCCTATGAGACCCAGTTCGATGGCCTCGCTAACGTGTCAGACATCACCAATCAGTTCAAAAATGTTCGGAAGTACCTGTACGACGAGGAAAAGAAGCTTAGCTATCACGCATGTGATATGGCCAAGGAACAGCCCTGGGCCAATAAGGAAACGGGCTGCTCGAAGAATTTCTGGCTCCGCTCTATGGGCTGGTACCTGATGGCTATGATTGACTGCATCGGCATCCTGGGCCCGGACAAGCTGTACGAGCACTATAAGGCACTGGCGGATCTTTTCCGCGAGACCATTCGCGGCATTCTGCAGTATCAGGATGCAGAAACCGGCCTGTTCTATCAGGTGATTGACCACGGCGAAGTGGAGAACAATTACCTGGAGACGTCTGGTTCCGCCATGGTGGCCTACGCCGTGCTGAAGGCGGTTCGCCTGGGCGTGCTGGATGCGGAAAAATACGAGAAGCTGGGACGCAAGGCCTTTGAGCATCTGGTCAGCGACAAGCTCCTTGCGGATGAAAACGGCGATATGCACCTGACGGATATCTGCTGGGTGGCAGGCCTTGGCCCTGGCGAAAAGCGCGATGGCTCGGTGGCTTACTACCTTTCTGAGCCCAAGGTTAACGATGACAGCAAGGGTGTTGGTCCCTTCATGATGGCTTATGCCGAATACCTGAATGCTGAAAAGCATGCCTGACAGGAGGAATACGATGGAACTGTCTTGTCTGTTTGTATCTGGTCGAAGTGCCGCACTTCAGTTGGCGGATGGCGGACTGTATCACACGCAGAAGCCTTACACCGTTTTCCTGAACGGGGAGAAAGCGATGGTCACTGACCGTGTGGTGACCAATCTGTATGGATTGTGGCCGGACACGGATTATACCGTAGAAATCGCGGATGGGGAAGAGAAGATTGCGTCCCTGACCTTCCACACGGCCTATGAGAGCGTCTCCCTGAACGTTCGCCGCTTTGGTGCGATTGGCGATGGGGTGCACGATGATACGGCAGCGATTCAGGCAGCGATTCTCTGCTGCCCTGCACATGGCCGTGTGCTGATCCCTGCAGGCAAATACTCGGTAACACCGCTGTTCCTGAAAAGTCATATGTCCCTTGAACTGGCAGAAGGTGCGGAGCTGTGCCTCTGCAAGGATCGGCATTGCTTCCCGATTCTGCCTGGCATGACGGAAAGCACGGATGAAAAGGGCGAGTATAACCTTGGCAGCTGGGAGGGCAACCCGCTGGACGCCTTTGCATCCCTGATCACTGGCGTAGAGGTGGAGGATGTCTGCGTCTATGGCCCGGGCACGCTGAATGGTCAGGCCGATCAGGCAGACTGGTGGGTAAACCGTAAGCAGAAGAACATCGCGTGGCGCGGCCGCATGGTGTTCCTGTGCCGCTGCAAGCAGGTGACGCTGCAGGGCGTCAAGGTATGCAACAGTCCCTCGTGGAACCTGCATCCTTACTTCAGCGAAGATCTGAAGTTTATCGGCATCACGGTCACTGCACCTGCGGATAGTCCCAATACGGATGGCTTCGATCCTGAAAGCTGCAAGAACGTGCTTCTGGCAGGGGCACACTTCTCCCTGGGAGATGACTGCATTGCTATCAAAGCAGGCAAAATCTACATGGGAAGCACCTATAAAACGCCCTGCGAGAACATCGAAATCACCCACTGCCTGATGGAAAATGGCCATGGCGGCGTGACGGTCGGCAGCGAAATGGCTGGCGGCGTGAATCACGTTCGCGTGCATGATTGCCTGATGCGCAACACCGACCGCGGCCTTCGCGTGAAGACTCGCCGCGGGCGTGGCAAGGACGGCGTGATTGACGAAATCGTCTTCGAGCATGTGAAGATGGAGCACGTGGGCGCGCCGTTTGTGGTAAATTGCCTGTATTTCTGCGACCCGGATGGACACACGGCATGGGTGCAATCCCGCGAAAAGTATCCTGTGGACGAAACAACGCCTCGGGTGGGGACGGTGATCTTCCGTGATGTTCAGGCGGAGGACTGCGGTGCCTGCGCCGGATATTTCCTCGGCCTGCCCGAACAGCCTATCGAACGGGTGGAGCTGGAGAACGTCACCTTTACCTTTGATCCGCAGGGAAAAGCTATGGCACCTGCTATGGCGGAAAATGTAGAACCCTGCCTGAATCGCGGCCTGATCGCCAAGTATGTAGATCATGTTGTGATGAAGAATGTGCACTTTGCGGGTCAAAAGGGAGAAAAGCTGGATTGCGAGCAGGTGGCTCACGTGGAAGAGGAGGCCTGAACATGAACATTGGCATTCGTTTGCATGATACGGCGGCAGGCACCCTGGAGGAACGTGCTGAGTTTGTGAAGCAGCAGGGATTCACCTGCGTGCATCTGGCAATGAGCAAGGTGATTGACCCTAAGTATATGGATCCTGCGATGGCCACGCCCGGTCTTGCGTCCTATCTGAACAAGGCACTAAAGGGGCTTGATACGGCTGTGCTGGGGTGCTATCTGAATCTCGCTCATCCAGACGAAAAGAAGTATCAGGAAATCCTGAAGAAGTATGTGGCTCATCTGCAGCTTTGCCGTTGGATGAATGCGTCGGTGGTTGGCACGGAAACGGGCAATCCCAATGCGGAGTATCGCTACGATCCTGTGGCCAGCCACACCGATGCGGCGCTGTCGCTGTTCATTGACCGTCTGCATCCCGTGGTGGATGCAGCGGAAAAGATCGGCGCGACGATTGCTATTGAGCCTGTGTACACCCACATCGTGTCGGACGGCAAGCGTGCCCGCAAGGTGCTGGACGCCATTCATTCGCCCAATCTGAAGATCATTTTCGACCCCGTGAATCTTCTGCATCCGGACAATCTTCAGCGTCGTGACGCGGTGCTGGAGGAAGCCATGGACTTGCTGGGGGACGAGATTGCAATCGTTCATCTGAAAGACTACCATGCGAAGCCGGAAAAGCTGGAAGCCTGCGCGCCTGGCCTTGGCGAAATGAACTATGATGCTGTGCTGCGCTTCTGCAATGAGCGGAAGCCTCATGTGCAGATGACCCTTGAAAACACCAAGCCCGACAATGCCGAGGCAGCTCGTCTTTTCCTTGAACAGCGTGCAATGAATGTGTAAACATTGTGGAAAACGGACGGCTCCTGCATGAAGAAAAGCTTGCAAAAGGGGAATGCCTGAGGGGTGTTCCCTTTTTGC
>CAVEUM010000049.1:0-8651 GCA_963618735.1 bacterium
GCTCCTCTTCCCCCATCTTTCCAAGTCCCACAGCGTCAAAATAATTTGCCACAACGCATTCCTCCTCTATTAGTCTTATGCTTGTATTGTACCATCTTTTTCCCGTGATTTTGTCGCTTTTCAGACGACCAATTTCATTTGCCCCATGATATGCTGTAACCGTAACCCAAACATGATGTGTACGGAGGGATTATGATGAAGAACAGAGCCATGGCCCAGGAATACGCCACCGCAATCGCTGAGAAGCTGCACACGCTGAAAGTCGGAGAAGAAGTCACGATCGCCAGGCTGTTCACGCAATTTTTCCCCGGAGTTCCGCAGGATGAGCAGTTCCTGACCAATCTGTCTGTGCTTCTTCCCAAGGCCGCAAAAATCGAAGGCTTTCTTCTGGAGCCTGCTGAGGATAACGTACCTGAAGGGCTTCCTTACAATCTTCCCATGGTGCTGAAGAAGAAGGAACAGCAGCAGCACCTGAAGGTCAAATGCCCGCACTGCGGAAAGTCCAACGCCATTATGTACATTCACGGCATGCCTACCCGTGAAGGTTTTGAAATGGCCCAGCGGGGTGATGCCATCCTGTGCGGCTGCTGCATTGATGGCAGCGAGCCGCAGTATCGCTGCGCTGTTTGCCACAAGGATTTTGGCAACACTTTCATCATTTGAATCGCGGCCTCTCCTTCTGCGAACGTGTTCCGCTGCTTCATTACACCTGCGGCGACTGCTCCGGCGAGCACTACGCACTGGACATGTGCTACACGGGGAAGGATTATCAGGTTCGCATGATGCATCCTTACTGCAAGGCCGACACGGAGAAAATGGCCACCTTCGTCAAGGAAGCATGCGCCACGGAAGGCACAAGCGTTTTCTTCACCATCTCCTGCGAGCAGTTTGAGGAGTTTGTCCAGTACCTGTATGAAAAGACGATGCTGGCCGATTGGAAGCACTTGTATGGCCGCCGTGATGTCTACAGCGGTGACGTTGTAGAGCTGTTGGTCGGTGACCTGCATTATCGCTGCGCCTACAATTTCCCGCCATACTTCGATGAGCTGCAAGCAGTCATGCAGAAGTGGTTTGCTCTGGCCGGCTTTTCCCTTGCAGCATCATGGGCAGCGGACGAGTCTTCATCAGGCTACGGCTACGCTGTTCGGGACGATCGTGATGGTACCATCCCAGTTCTGATTCGCTACCGCAATGGCGAAGTGGAGACTTTCAACCCAAAGGTGCCCGGTGAATGGTTCCGTTCTCCTCTGAAAGACAGCATTCTTTTCGGCGGCGGCGATTTCATTTGGTATGATGACATCACCGAAGCAGAAGTGCCTGCTATACAGGACATAATTCGTAAGCATCTCACCTCCCGCAAATAAACCCTTTTGTCCTTCTTCGGTATTCACTTCCTGCGGCTCTTTTTCTTCCGCCGCATTTGTGCTATAATGAATCCATACCGTTCGAGCGAACGTTCAGCAAGGAGAACACCATGGCAAAGGAAAGCAGCGTAGTCAGAAAGTCTATCGTTCGGGTGCACTTCGAGTCTTCCAACATGACCCTTGCGTATTACAATGATACGTTTAATCTTCAGGTGGGTGACGTCGTGTTCGTTGACGGTAAGCTGGAAGGCCAGCGTGGTACCGTTGTCAACGTCAGCTACAATTTCAAGATCAAACCGTCTGACTATAAGCGCGTCATCAGCAAGGGCGACACGGCCATTTGCGGCGAGCTGTTCATGGCAGGATCGCTCTTCATCGCCTTTGATCCCGGTGTGATTCCTTACGAGAAAGTTCTCACATGGTTCAAAGCACCGACACGCGCAGAGGATGCCTACCTGACCGAGAGCGACGACACTTGCTTTCCCTTGGACGATTTTTCTCACCTGCCGGTGCGCCATGATGTTTTTGAACGCGGTGCCGAGTATTACCAGGCTAATAAAGTCCGCTATCTTTGCGTTGACGGCTGCCGCGGCTGTGCCATTGTCGAAGGAACCAAGCCCTACGAGGTGGAATTCCGCCTTGAGAATGGCGCCATCAGCGGCCTGGTTTGCGATTGTTTCTGTGACTATGTGTGCAAGCACGATGTGGCGGTGCTGATGCAACTCCGTGAATGTCTGCAGAGTATCCGTGAGCACTACGCCGCGCAGTACGAAGAAAGCGGCTATTTTGCCGCCGTTTCCATGGGAACCGTATTTTCCTTCGCTGTTGAAGGCAAGTCGAAGGGGCTCGTTCGCTTCGATACGGCAAATGATCGATCATAAGCTCATCATGCAGTAAGCCTGCCAACGCAGGTGCCGCAGGAGGTGTTCACCTTGGATTATCAGTTTGAATTGGTGGGAAAGATTGGCTCCATGGCCTTGATTCGCAAGGAAGACCAGGACATCGATTACAACATTTTCTCGCGGCTTGGTTCCGAGCTTCGCCCCGGCATGATTTGGGTCACCAGCGGCGCCACGGAAATCGGCCGTCTGGACTACATCAAGCGCACGGGATGTGAGCTTTGCGGCGACCCCGAGCAGGACAAGACGGACTATGCCGCCCAGGGGCAAAGCATTTTGATGCAGAATTATCGGCAATTCATCGCACCTGAATTCGGCGTACGTCAGCTGCTGGTAGAGCACACGCATTTCAATGATCCCGAAAAGCGTGAGCATATTCGCCGTCTGCTTATCCGCGCCGCGCAACAGAAGACCATCCCCATCGTCAACTACAACGACCCTGTAAGTGATGAGGAAAATCGCAAGATGGAGCTGGCCGTGCGCCGCAGTCAGGGCGAAACGGTGCATGAATGTGTGGATAATGATGAGACGGCGGCAGTCATTGCCTCCCTTGTGCATGCAAAAATGCTGGTGCTCATGACCTCCACCGAGGGAATTTATCAGGATCCCAAGGATCCTTCCACCCTGGTGCGGGAGGTGCTTGGCAAATCTGTGGAAGACGTGGAGCAGAAGGTTCGCGCCCTCCAGGCCAACTGTGTGGGTGCCAGCCGCGCCGGAGCCAATGGTGCCAAAGCAAAGCTGGAATATGCCATGGAATCCGTCCGTAACGGCTCCACGGTCATTATCGGCCATGCACGGCATCGGTTGTCCGATTTGGTGAATGGCCGCGTCCCCTGCACAAGAATTGGTGTCGAGTAAAAAGTAAATGCCAAATAAATAAAAGGAAGCCCGAAGCATGCATGTTGCCTCGGGCTTCCCTTTTTATTGCCGAAGTACGGACTATTGTTACTTACTCTTGTGGAACAGCAGCCTCTCGTAACGCTCCACATCGCTGTTACGCACCATGACCTCAAGCTCCTCATCGCCCATCACGGTATTGCGCCCCTGGGCATACAGCTCGTCTACCTTGGCACGAACATCCATCACCAGCGGATCGTCCTTTCCAATGACGTTCTCGCCCCTCAGGCGGAAGTAGCTGTTAATCCAGTGTGCAACGCCAGCCAGACCGGAATGAGAATCCACTGCCACCGTAGCAGGGCGATTCAGCAGTGCCGTGGTGTCGAAAATGTTGTAGATTTCCTCATCCTTGAGCATGCCGTCTGCATGAATGCCTGCGCGGGTCACATTGAAGTGACGGCCGACGAAGGGCTGACGGGGGCTGATTTCAATGCCAATCTCCCGCTCCATATAGTCAGCGATTTCGGTTACCGCCGTCAGATCCATGCCGTCATCCGTTCCGCGGAGTGCCTGATATTCAATGGCCATGGCTTCCAGCGGGCAGTTGCCCGTGCGCTCGCCAATGCCCAGCAGGGAGCAGTTCACGCTGGAGCAGCCGTACATCCAAGCCGCACCTGCATTGGAAACCACCTTGTAGAAGTCGTTGTGTCCGTGCCACTCCAGCTGTGCGGAAGGCACTTCTGCGTAATGGCGCAGGCCATAAATGATACCAGCAACGCTGCGAGGCAGTGCCGCGCCGTAATACGTCACGCCAAAGCCCATCGTATCGCAGGCACGGATTTTAATCGGGATACCGCTTTCACGGCTCAGCTCCATCAATGCCTCCGCAAAGGGCACCACAAAGCCGTAGAAGTCTGCACGGGTGATATCCTCAAAATGGCAGCGGGGGCGGATGCCCTGATTCAGTGCCTCTTTCACAATGCCGAGGTACTTATCCATGGCCTGACGGCGGGTCAGGTGCATTTTGTGGAAAATATGATAGTCGCTGCAGGAAACCAGGATGCCTGTTTCCGCCACGCCAGCGTTCTTCACCAGCTGAAAATCTTTTTCATTGGCTCGGATCCAGGTTGTAATCTCCGGGAACTTCAACCCCAGATCCTGGCAGCGATGCAATGCTTCCTTATCCTTCTCCGTGTAGAGGAAAAACTCGCTCTGGCGGACAATGCCCTTGGGGCCGCCCAGACGGTTCATCAGCTTGAACAGGTGCACAATCTGATCCGGCGTGAAAGGGCTCACCGACTGCTGACCATCACGGAAAGTCGTGTCTGTCAGCCAAATTTCACTGGGCATATCTTCAGGAACATGGCGCATGTTGAAGGCGATTTTCGGGATGTGCGAATAATCATAAATTTCTCGATAGAGGTTCGGTTCCTCCACATCCTGCAGATCATACTTGTACTTAGCCTGCATAATCAGGTTGGATTTCGTGTCAAACTCCAGCATGGGAATGTTCCTCCTTGATTATCATATTTGTTCAGGTTAACATATCAACAAATTCTCCAATGCGCTTCACGCCCTCCAGGCAGGATTCCATAGATACAGCGTAAGACAGACGGCAGAAGCCTTCCGCTTCAAAGGCGATGCCAGGCACCACAGCGACCTGCTTTTCAGCCAGCAGAAGCTCTGCAAAATCCATGGAGGATTCCAGCACACGGGTGCCAAAGTGCTTGCCCAACAGCTGCTTAATGTTCATCATAATGTAGAATGCGCCGGCAGGCTTGCGGCAGGACACGCCGGGAATTTCATTGATCTTTTCCACCATGGCATTGCGGCGGCGCTCAAACTCCGTTACCATTTCCGTAACGCAGCTCTGGTCTCCCTGCAGTGCCTTCATCGCGGCATACTGAGCGATGGAATTGGGGTTGCTGGTTGCCTGGGACTGGAAGCTTGCCATGGCTGTGATAACATCACGGGGACCAGCCGTGTAGCCAATCCGCCAGCCTGTCATGGCATAGGCCTTGCTCATGCCGTTCACGATAAAGGTCTGTGCCTTAATCTGTTCGCCCAGCTGCGCAATAGAAAGGTGCTCCTTGCCATCATAAATCAACTTTTCATAAATTTCGTCGCTCACCACGTAGAAAGGATGGGTCACCGCCAGGTCTGCCACAAACTGCAGCTGTTCACGGCTCCACACGCTGCCATTGGGGTTGGACGGGCTGGTGATGATGATGGCCTTCGTGCGGCGCGTAACCTTGCTGGCAATGTCCTTATTGGTGGGGATGAAGTCCGTGCTCTCGTCTGCGGGAATGAACACAGGAACGCCGCCAGCCATGCGCACCATTTCAGGATAGCTGACCCAGCAGGGCGTAGGAATCAGCACTTCATCGCCAGGATCAAGAATCGCCTGAAAAATCGTAAACAGGCTGTGCTTTGCACCGCTGGAAACGATAATGTCGCCATAGGTGTAGGTCATGTCGTTATCCTTGCGGAGCTTTTCGCAGATAGCCTTCCGCAGCTCCTTGGTACCAGCGGCAGGGGTATAACGGGTCATTCCCAGGTCAAGGGCTTCACGGGCAGCATCGCAAATAAACTTCGGTGTGGGGAAATCAGGTTCGCCAGCGCCAAAGCTAATCACATTCAAACCTGCCGCGCGCATTTCCTTTGCACGGGCATCAATTTGCAGCGTCAGTGAGGGAGCAATATTTTGCACACGGTGAGAAATGGTCAAAGCCATGCAACTCATCCTCCTAAAGGCATAAACTTCGTCCCTGCCCCTGATAGGTGCATACCGTGTCCAACTGTCTGGACGCGCCATTGCGGCCGATCTTGAAAAAGCAAGGTGATGTTTCTATTATAGCGAATTCCTGATGAAATGCAAGTTCTGTTTCTGTAAAAATGCAATTTTTGAACAAGAAAAATTCATTTTATAGGCAAAAAATCAGCCGCGACAGCAATTGTCACGGCTGAAAGGAACCTGATGGATTTACTTTTCAAAATTAGAGGTGTCGTTCGACAGCACAATCACGGGAGCTTCGCCCTTCAGATTCATGTAGAATGCGCAGCAGGTCGTTGACACATACACGTTCAGTGCCAGATTCAGCACCATGTACACCGTGGAGGCAATCACATAGCCCGTGACGCCGGACAGGAACGTTTCCAGCAGAATCAGCAGCAGATACCAGCCGATGAAGGACAGCTGCAGCAGGAAGTAATTGCCCTTTTGTTTGTTCATCATTTCCTTGCTGCGGCGGATGCACTGCATGATGCCTGTGGCAGGTTCGTCCGCCAGCACCATGGTCGCCATGGCATAGCGCAGCATCGCCAGCACTGCAGGAATCGTTGTGGCAGCGGTTCCCGCATAGGTCAGGAACGTGACCCACGGCAAAAGGCTTTCCACATTCTCGAAGGTAGCGTTCATCGCCAGAAGTACGGTGGCACCAATCATCAAGGCCATGCCAGGCAGTGCCCACAGAAAGGTTTTCAGGGCAACCATGATGTTTAGTCCGATGCTCTTATGCCAAACATTCAGTCGGCAGAAAACGGAAGATACCTGTCCAGCCTTCATGCGCAGCAGATCCATCAGATATGCCGTCAAGCCCAATGACAGGATCGGCGACACCAGCCAGGACACAATGCCGGCCACCACGGACCAGTCAAAGCCATCGTCTGTGAAGATCTTCTCCACTTCCGCCATCAGCTGATCATCGGAATAAAGGATGGCCATATTACTTTCCAACTGGGTGGTCAGCCGCTGGATAAAGCTTCCGCCCGTCAGCGCCGTTACCAGCTGACTAATCAGCCCCGGCAATGCTGCAATCAGCGCCACCAGCAGTGCAATCTGCCAGTTATTCTTCAGAGCCTTCCGTGCTCTGAAACGGAATTCATAATTCAGCATTCTTTTGCTCCTTCCCTAGGATTGACCCATTGTAACACAAATTGAAGCAGGAAGCAAGGCATAAAGGAAGGCGTCTGATGGCATTAAGCGAACAGCGCTCTGATGTCCTGCTCTGTAAGAGCCGTAACCAGCTGTTCGCCAGGGGTAATCAGCTGATCGAACAGTGCCTTCTTGCGCTGACCCAGTGCCACCACCTGCTCCTCGATAGAGCCATGGGTCACCAGGCGCACAACCTCCACCTTCTTTTTCTGACCAATGCGGTGTGCGCGGTCGGTTGCCTGATCCTCTGCCGCAGGGTTCCACCACGGATCGTAGTGGATAACCATATCCGCGCCTGTCAGGTTGAGACCCGTGCCGCCAGCCTTCAGGGAGATCAGGAAGATCTGACCCGTGCCCGCATTGAACTGTTCGGTCATTTCCAGTCGCTTTTGGGGCGGTGTTTCACCGTCCAGGTACATGCAGCTATAGCCGGCGCTCTCCAGCTGCTCCTTCAGAATTTTCAGCATAGAGGTGAACTGGGAGAACAGCAGGATTCGCCGTCCCGCCTGAATGGCACCGGGCAGAACCTCCAACAGAAGCTCCAGTTTACCCGATGTGCCCGCGTAATCCGACAGCACCAAGGACGGATGGCAGCAAATCTGCCGCAGCTCGGTAATGGCCGCCAGCACCTCGGTGCGCCCACGCCCCAGTCCCTTTTCGGTCATCACGTGATCCACGCGATCCCTCAGGCGCAGCATGGCGGCCTGATATACCTTCTCCTGTTCGGGGGACATCTGCGCGGTCATGGTCGTTTCCAGCTTGTCAGGCAGCTCGGTCAGCACATCCTTCTTCAAGCGGCGCATGAGGAAGGGGCGAATCCGTCTGCGAAGGTCATCCGCGTCTTCCCCATCCTGATATTTCCGCAGGAAGGCGCTGTAGCTGAGCAGATAGCCCGGCAGAACAAAGTCGAAAATGCTCCACAACTCACCCGTGCCATTTTCCATAGGGGTACCTGTCAGGGCAAAGCGTGTTTGGGCATGAAGCTGCTTGACAGCCACTGCACCTACACTGCCCGCGTTCTTGATATGCTGTGCCTCGTCCAGGATCACGAAACGGAAATCCATGTCCTTCAGCAGGTCAATATCCCTGCGAATCAGCGGATAGGATGTAATGAGCACATCCACATCCTTCGCATTTTTCACATGCTCAATCTGCGATGCCCGCTGGGTGCTTGAGCCTGCCAGCACCATCACGCTCAGTTCAGGGGTAAAGCGTTCCAGCTCGCTGAGCCAGTTATAGGTCAGGGAGGTAGGCGCCACCACCAGCGATGTCTGGCCAGACTTGCGAGTGGCCTTCAGCATGGCAATGACCTGCACCGTTTTGCCCAGACCCATATCATCTGCCAGAATGCCGCCCATGTGCAGCTTATCCAGCGTCATCAGCCAATGGAAGCCGCGCTGCTGGTAGGGACGCAGGCTGAGACCCGCAGGCAGCTTGATCTTTTCCTCATCGGGATCCACCAGTGCCTTCACGGTTTTCTTCACCGACTCATCCACCTCGATGGGTAGATTGGTGTTTCCCAGCAGGCTGTTCAAATAGCAGGTGCGGTATGCACTGAGGGACACGATGTCCTCCGCAGGGGAAACAGCCTCCACGCCTTCCACGCTCACTGCCTCA
>CAVEUM010000050.1:0-8650 GCA_963618735.1 bacterium
GGGCGCTGCCCCTGAACCCTGCAAGGGTCTTCGACCCTTGACCCATTAGCGCGATGCGGTTGACGACGATTTCTCACTGTTTGCGCGTGAATGGCGCGCTGAAGACGCTTCGCTGTTCAGCGCGGGGTTTTTGGGGCGTTGCCCCTCGCCCTATCAGGGGCGCTGCCCCTGAACCCTGCAAGGGTCTTCGACCCTTGACCCGTTAGCGCGATACGGTTGACGATGCTTTCTCACTGTCGGCGCGTGAATGGCGCGCTCCTCAAATTTCACAGAATAGGAAGAATACCATGCTGAAGAAATCCCTTCATTTTCTTTGGAAGGAGAAAATGCTCCTTCTCTCCCTCCTGGCTGCCATCATTGCCCTCATCATTACCCCACCCACCGCAGCACTTCTCACCGACATTGACTGGCGCACCCTGGGCACTCTGCTGATGATGCTCTGTGTGCTGGAAGGTTTCAAGCAGGAGAACGTCCTCCGTCCCCTGGAGGCGCTGGGCGGACGCATGAAGCACATGACCACCCTGTCCCTGTTCCTGATTTTCGGGGTCTTCTTCTCCTCCATGTTTGTGACCAATGATGTCTCCCTCATCATCTTTGTGCCGCTGACGATTCTGCTTTTCCGCAGCAGTGACAAGGAGAAATACATCCTCCCCGTCATCTCCATGGAGAACATCGCCGCCGTGCGCGGCTCGCTGCTGACGCCCTTCGGCAGTCCGCAGAACCTGTTCCTATACGGGCAGGCCAACATTTCCGCGGGAAAATTCCTGCTGCACATGCTGCCCCTGTGCGTGCTGTCCGCCATTCTGCTGGTGGCATTCGTCTTCTTCCTCTACCGCAGGGATGTGCATGAAACCGTTGCCTGCACCCCTGTGGGGGAAGGCTGGAAGCCCGAGGGCAGGGTGCGCCGCATCGGCTACGTGGTGCTGTTTCTGCTGATTATCACCGTGATTGTGACCCGTACCAGCCTATGGCCCTACGCGGTGCTGGTGGTGCTGGCAGGCATCGCCGTATTGGACAGGAACATTTTCAAAAAGGTGGATTACGTGCTGCTGGTCACGTTCCTGTGCTTCTTCATTTTCTCCTCCTCCATCACCGCGAACCCCACCATTGCCGCCGTGCTGAAGAAAGCCGTGGCCGGGCACGAATACCTATGGGGCATCGGGCTGAGTCAAATCATCTCCAACGTGCCTGCCACCATTGTGCTCTATCCCTTCACAGAAAATTTCGCCGCGCTGATTTACGGCGTAGACACGGCGGGGCTATGCTCCATCATCGGTTCGCTGGCATCGGTCATCAACTATCGCATCTATGTGCGGGAATATCCGCAGAACGGCGGCAAATTCCTCAAGGTATTCACGCTGGTGAGCTGGGCGTTCTTCCTGCTGGTCGTCATCCCCGGATACTTGCTGTCGAAGTGGAATTTCTTCAGCTGAGCATTCGCAAATCTTATCACTTGCAAACTTGTCCTTTTATGCTTTTCACGTCAATATTTTCATGTTACAATGCTATCAGCATCATGGTACTTTTCACCCCATGCCGCGCAGCGTGGATGCAGTTGAAAGGAGCATGAACATGAAAGCAAACTACAAAAACTGGGTTCCCAAGGGCATGATCGTCGGTTTTACGGCGGCGCTGGTGCTAAGCTTTGCCGCTTTTTGCGCCTGCATCCTCTGGGGTTTCGGTTTAACGGGATGGCTGCGTGTCGCACTGACCACGGTAACAGGGCTGGCGTTCATCGGCTTCCTGTGGGCGACCTGGTGGAGCATCTATGCCCACAAGGCCTTCTCCTACGATGGCAAGCGCAGGCTTTCGGCGCAGATTATCGAGGGAACAGCGGCGCAGATCACTTTACCCGCGGGCGGCGTAGGTTTGGATGTAGGCTGCGGAAGCGGCGCCCTGACCATCGCCTGTGCGAAGCGGAATCCTCAGGGGAAGATGATCGGCATTGACCGCTGGGGCGCAGAATATGCATCCTTCAGCCAGCAGCTGTGCCAGCGCAACGCCGAGGCGGAGGGCGTCAGCAACGTATCTTTCCAAAAGGGCGACGCCACGAAGCTTGACTTTCCCGATGAGACCTTTGATGCGGTAACCAGCAACTATGTCTACCACAACATCACCGGAGCAGACAAGCAGAAGCTCCTGCTGGAAACCCTGCGCGTGCTGAAAAAGGGCGGCACCTTCGCCATTCACGACCTGATGTCGCCCAACCGATACGGCGATATGCTTTCCTTTGCGGAAGCCCTCCGCTCCCGGGGCTACGAGCAGGTTGAGCTTGTGGACACCACCAAAGGGCAGTTCATGTCCCCCAAAGAAGCGAAGCTCATCATGCTGGAAGGCTCCACCCTGCTCTTCGGCAGAAAGTAATCTCCGCCCTCTGCCCACTTTTTTGACGTGTTCTCTTGCGCTTTTCTACAGAATGTGTTATGATAGCAGGGCTGATACTCAAGGAGGTTTTACACATGACCGTTTTGAACGTGATTCTTTCTGTGGTGCTGATTCTGGCGGCACTGTTTATGATCGTCACCGTACTGCTGCAGAGCAGCAAGGACGACGGCCTGGGCGCCCTGGGCGGCAAGGCTGATACCTATTTCGGCAAGAACAAGAGCAAGACCGTGGAAGCCAAGCTGGCTCTTGGCACCAAGATCAGCGCTGCTGTTTTCGTGGTGCTGAGCCTGGTTATGCTGCTGATCAAGTAACATGTCCCCGGTGAATCTCATGAAAGGCTGCTCCGCTAAGGTGGGGACGGCCTTTTTCTCGTTGTGTAAAATCGCTGATCTTTTTGGATGCTATAGCAGGATTGCGGCATTACAAAGCGAATCATTCCACACAGAGGGACTTGCTCCCAAAACGTGAAAGGCAGGGATTTCATCATGCAATATATTTACGCACACCGCGGTGCTTCCGGCTACGCGCCTGAAAACACGCTCCGCGCCTTTGAACTGGCGGCAGACATGCACGCTGACGGCGTTGAGCTGGACGTACAGCTCACCCGCGACCGCAAGCTGGTGGTTATTCACGACGAAACCATTGACCGTGTGACGGATGGCAAGGGCTACGTGGCAGATTACACCTATGACGAGCTGATGAAGTACCCCGTGACCATGCACACCCCGGGAATCAGCGAACCGATTCCCCTGCTGAAAGACGTGCTGGCGCTGCTGAAGAGCCGCGGACTGAAGCTGAACATTGAGCTGAAGAACTCCGACAATTTCTATCCCGGCATGGAAGAAATGTGCCTGGAGCAGGTGGAAGAAGCCGGCATGACGCCGGACGTGCTGTATTCCTCCTTCAACCACTACAGCCTGCTGCATGTGAAGGAGCTGGCACCTGATGCCCCTTGCGGCCTGTTGTACCACGCCACCCTGGTGGAGCCCTGGCGCTATGCCGCTTCCCTGGGGGTCAACGCCCTGCATCCCCATTTCACCGAGCTGGCCATTGAGGGCGAAGTGAAGAAGGCGCACGCCCTGCACCTGGAAGTGAACCCCTGGACGGTCAACACGGAAGATGACCTGAAGCGCATGATTGCCGTAGGCGCGGACCGCATTATCACCAACTATCCCGACCGTGCTTTGGCACTGCTGAAGGCTGCCAAATGAAAAAGCATCCCGCCCTTATTCCGCTCATCACCTTCGGCGTTTTTGAAGCCATCGCCATCACCCTATGGCTCACCAAGAGCAACATTTTCTACCTGTTCAATTTCACCTACATCGGTGGTTCCATCGCCCTGGGCATGTTCCTGCTGTCAAAGCAGCACAAGTACGGACGGCGGATTGTGCAGTTGCTGGTTGGGCTGTACATGCTGGTGTACTTGGGCATCATCTGCCAGGAAAACATGCAAATCGAGGGCTTCTGGTACTACCTGTTCACAGGCACCTTCGAGGCGGCGACCATCCACTACGCGGTGGCGAAGATTTTCGGCCCGCTGCTTTTTGGGCGCGGCTGGTGCGGCTTTGCCTGCTGGACAGCCATGGTGCTGGACTTTCTGCCCTACAAAACGCCGCAGGCTCCCCGCAAAAAGCTGGGCTGGATTCGCTACCTGACCTTTGCCGCATCGCTGATTTTCGTGTCAGCGCTGTTCCTGGCGAAGGCGAAAAACATCGAAAGAATCATGTTCTGGGTCTTCCTCATCGGCAATGTGCTCTACTACGCCGTGGGCATTGGGCTGGCTTTCCTCTTCAAGGACAACCGCGCCTTCTGCAAGTACATTTGCCCCGTTACGGTGTTCTTGAAGCCCATGAGCTATTTCTCGCTCCTGCGCATCACCTGCGACAAAACGAAGTGTGTCTCCTGCGGCAAATGCAAGCGTGTTTGCCCCATGAATGTGGACGTTACGGACAATTCCCGCCAGCGCAAGAATGGTACGGAATGCATTCTCTGCATGGAATGTGTGCGTAACTGCCCAAGAAAGGCACTATAAAAAGACTCCCCGCAGCGTCCTTGCTGCGGGGATTTTGCTTTAGTTACTCGTTGGATACAGGTGATGATATTCCATGTGCCTGTAGTCCTTCATCGCTTCCTGTTTCATCATGTTCCTGTCATGGTCGTGCATCAAAACGATAAGCCCTACAGTGACAACAGCGAAAAGCAAAAATCCCATGATGACACCTCCTATGGTTCGTTCAGCTGCATCGATTCTTGCATTCTTCCTGTTTCTTGCCTTTATTATAGCGCAATCCCGACCAAATTGCAAGATATTTTGCAGGAATTTTTGCAAAAAAGATCCCTGCTGAAAGCTTTTTGTCATTCAGCAGGGATCTTGCAGGGGATCAATCAATATCCGCTCACGAAGCAGACAGCTTCTGCGGCAGCGGGCTCGGTGCCGTCAGCCAGCCACTTTTCAACCATGTCGTTATCCATATCAATGCGAACTTCCATGGTGGAGCCTGCGGGGATGCCCAGGTTGTACAGGGTATCGGTACCCACGTACAGCAGATTGCCATCAGCGTCACACACGCCTGCAACCACGTTGGCATCATACACGGTTTCTTCCGTGTTGTTGGTGATGGTCACCACAATGCGGTAGTAGGTGGTGTCCCACTGCTCATACTTTTCTGCCTTTGCCTCGGTCACGTCCAGCTGAGCCGCAGTCTCTTCCTTGCTGGTCTTGCCCACCACCGTCAGGGTGTGGTCAGCAATGTCGGACAGCTGCGTAGCATCCGTGTAGGTATGGTTAACGATGTAGCCCTTCTGGCCGGGAGCCAGCACAGAGGGATAGCAGGAGTAAATCTCATCCGTATCGGTGACATCGCCGCTCTCGCTGAGGATTTCCATCACGCCGCTGCCGAATTCCACATTGCTGTCACCCGTGTTGGTGACCTCGGCAAACAGGTAGCCGATGTAAGAGCTGTAGGACTCAACAGCGTAGTAGGCTTCTTGGGTAACTTCCAGCTTGCCTGCAGCCAGAGCAGCCGTGCAGCACAGGGTCAGGCACAGTGCCAGCAGAAGAGAAACGATCTTCTTCATAGGATCAACCTCCGAATTTTCTATGGTTCTCTCTTCGATTATACCACGCAAGGCGAGAGACTGTCAATTGACGCGGTGTTGTCCAGGTTGGGCGGGTTGTTGCTTGCCTGCCTCTATGAAGATATGGTATAATAAGAATGCCTTTTCAGGCAAAAGTTTTTCCATGATATGCTTTGTCTTTTACCGCAGGATCCCTGCATCCTGTTTCATTGATGATGAATGAGGTAGAACCATGATAATCGGTGAATTTGTCGATACTTATCCCCCTTGCGTGGACGGCGTTGGCAGGGTAACCTACAGCTACTGCCAAACGCTGAAATCCATGGGGCACGAGCCTTACTACATCGCCCCTAACGCCCCGGACGGGGAAGAAGTTTGCGACTTCCCCATGCTGCTGCAGAAGAGTCTTCCCCTGCCCGGCGAGGCTTATCGTCTGGCGCTTCCCAAGATTGACCTCCGCTATCGGCTGAAGCTGGACGCCATCCCCTTTGACATCGTACACACACACAGTCCCTTCGCCGCGGGCGACGAAGCCCTGCGCATTTCCCGCAGGCTGGATGTGCCGCTGGTGGCCACCTTCCACAGCAAGTATTATCAGGACTTTTACGATAAGACCCACTCGGAGCTCATCGCCAAGGAAGTGGTGCGGCACATCATCCGCTTCTACAACAAATGCGACAGCGTGTGGACGGTGAACAACGCCACCGCCCAGGTGCTGGCGGATTACGGCTACCACGGCAACATTCTGGTGATGGAAAACGGCACTGACCCCATGGAGCCTGACCCCAAGGACGCGGAAGAGGCACGCAGCCGCTTCTGCAGGGACGGTGTGCCTGTGTTCCTCTTCGTGGGGCAGCACAATTACAAGAAAAACCTCCACGGCGTGCTTGGCTCCATGGCCATCCTGCGCAAGCAGGGTCAGCCCTTCCATCTGGTCACAGCCGGCAGCGGCCCCGACTTTGACGCCATTGTGCAGGAAGCGAAGGATCTGGGCATTGCGGATGCCTGCACCTTTGAGGGCTTCGTCAGCGACCGCAGCAAGCTCATGTCCCTGTACCGCTGCGCTGACCTGCTGGTTTTCCCCTCCGTATACGACAACGCGCCCATGGTGCTCCGTGAGGCGGCCACCATGTCCACCCCCGGGGTGCTGGTCAAGGGTTCCTGCGCTGCAGAAGGCGTGCAGGATGCGGTCAACGGCTTCATCTGCGAGGATGAATCCCCCGAGGCCATCGCACAGACCATTCTCCGTGCCCTTCCCCTGGTAAAGTCCGTGGGCGAAACCGCGCGGCAGACCATTCCCGTCCATTGGGCAAGCATTATGACCCGGGTTGTGAAGGAATACGAGCGGCTCATCCGTGAGAAAAAGACTTCCCCTGTAAAACACGAGGAGGACGCATGAAAGAAGAAATGATCCACGGCAAAGTGGACGGCATACGGGATTCTGTCTTGGCACAGCTGCGTCAGCTATACCAGTATCAGGTGGATGAGGACGTGTTCCTCCCCCATGACCTGGCGCAGTTTCTGGCCAAAGCGTCCTGCGCCATGAACCGTGAAATTGCCCTGTACATCACCCGTGATGGAGAAATTGTGGACGTGTCCATCGGCACAGACCGGGATGTGGAGCTGCGGGATTACCGCCTGCGCCGCAATCCTGACCGACTGAGCGGCGTGCGCTGTCTGCACACCCATCCCAACGGCGATGGTCACCTGAGCGACGTTGACCTGAGCGCCCTCCGTGCCTTCCGCTACGATGCCATGACTGCCCTCGGTGTGAAGGACGGCGAGCCAACCTTCGCGCAGTCTTCCTTCCTGATTCAGGGGGATGAGATTCTCCTCAGCGACACTGCCCGCTGGTATCGTCTGCCCGACCGTGACTGGCTGACGCAGATTGAGGAAAGCGACAAGGTCATTGGCAGAAGCGGCCGCGAAAAGGAAGAAGGCACCGCCGAACGCGCGGTGCTCATGGGCATTGAAAGCGAAGAATCCTTGGAGGAGCTGGCACGGCTGGCAGACACCGCCGGCGCCCAAGTGGTGGGCATGTTCCTGCAAAAGAAGGACAAGCCCGACACTGCCATGTTTATCGGCCGCGGTCGGGCAGACGAGCTCAGCCGACAGTGCCAGGCTCTGGAAGCTGACCTGTGCATTTTCGATGAGGAACTGACAGGCATTCAGGTGCGTAATCTGGAGGACACTCTTCGGGTGAAGGTGGTCGACCGCACCACGCTGATTCTGGACATTTTCGCCCAGCGTGCCACCAGTGCGGAAGGCAAGCTGCAAGTAGAGCTTGCACAGCTGCAGTACCAGTCCACCAGGCTCATTGGTCAGGGCGTAGTGCTCAGCCGACTGGCTGGCGGCATTGGCACCCGCGGCCCCGGTGAAAGCAAGCTGGAGATGAACCGCCGCCGCATCCGCGACCGCATGACCGATCTCCGCCGCCGTCTGGATGGGCTGGAGAAGCAGCGTTCTCTCCGCCGCAAGAGCCGTGAAAAGAGCGACATTCCCGTGGTGGCGCTGGTGGGCTACACCAACGCAGGCAAGTCCACCCTGCTGAACCGCATGAGCGGCGCAGGCGTCTACGCCGAGGACAAGCTTTTTGCCACCCTGGACGCAGTCAGCCGCCGCGTAGAGACGGGCGAACACACCGCGTATCTGCTAACCGACACGGTGGGATTCATCCGCAAGCTGCCCCACACCCTGGTCAGCGCCTTCCGTTCCACCCTGGAGGAAGCCACGCTGGCAGATGTGCTGATTATCGTATCTGACGGATCTTCCAGCGAGATGCATCAGCAGCACGACACGGTGGAGCAGGTGCTTCAGGAGCTGGGAGCTACGGAGCAGCCGCGAATCGAGGTCATCAACAAGTGTGATTTGGGGCTTGCCGAGCCCGGCATTCCCGGGGCGGTGATGATTTCCGCCAAAACGGGCGAAGGCATGGAGGAATTGCAGCAGCGGATTGCTGATGAATTGCAGAAGACCCACGCCCCTGCCACCATTGTTTTGCCCTTCAGCCAGTATGGCCTGCTGGCAAAGATTCGCCCCCTGGGACGGGTGGTCAGCGAGAACTACACCGATGAAGGGACGGAGCTGACGATTATTCTTTCCGCTGCGGACAGGGAAAGGCTTGCAGCCAAATACGGGGCAGAGATTTTTCGGTAATCTCTGACTATCGACAAGGGGCTTTACGGTT
>CAVEUM010000051.1:0-8548 GCA_963618735.1 bacterium
ACATTCTTAGGAGAGCACCGAAGGAGTCCAGAGGGCGAGGGTCTTCGACCCGCTTAGAAGCCCCTGGAACAAAGAAAAAGGATTCGCATGTTCCATACGACAAGCCGCTTACCAACAAGAAGATTTCGCTCTGTGGAGCGACAAGGGGGCTTTGCGGTCGCCCCCTTGACCCCTTCGCAGCCCTCATTCTTGAAGGGGCACTGTTCCGAAACTTTTAGTTTGTTCCAAAACTTAAAAAAGACGATCCCGTCAAGGAAATCGTCTTTTTTTATGGTTTTCGAGGAGGGTGCGGGAGGAGGCTTTTGGCACAAAAGCCGTCCTCCCGCAAATCTCACCCCCGTTGTTACTCATTCCCTTCTGCTGCACTTGTGTGCTGGGGCTGGCTGCCGCCGGTGGCGATGTTCTCAGCATGGTCGGCAATACGCTCCAGGTTGGTGAGCATTTCCAGATAAATCATGCCGTTTTTGGCGGAGCACTTCTTGTTCTTCACGCGCTCCACGTGATGATTGCGGAGCTCCTCAGTTTCGCGGTCAATGGTGTCTTCCTTTTCTTCCATTGCGGCAATACGCGCGGGAGAATGAATCTGCTTCGTGAACAGATCCAGTGCTTCACTCAGCTGTTCAGTGGTCTTCGCAGCCAGGTCTTCCAGCTCATCCATCACCTTGGGGGTGAACTTGATGTCGTCCGTCTGCTTCAGCCGCGCGGAGTCCAGCACGTTCATGCTGTGGTCGCCCACACGTTCAAAGTCGTTCACGATGTGGAACAGGCGGCCCGCCAGATGGGATTCGGATTCGTTCAGTTCCTGTCCGCGGACGTCCATCAGCGCGGCGGTGATCTTCTCATTCAGGAAGTCCAGCACGTCTTCCTGCTGCATCAGCTCTGCAGCATGGTTCTCATCCCATTCACGGAAGCAATCCATGGATCCCTTGAAGGTGTCCAGCGCCAGTTCGCCCATGCGCTGGGTTTCTCTGAAAAGCTGCTCCACAGCGATGGCGGGGGTGGCCATAATGCGCTCGTCGAAGTACTGCAGGCGCATCTCGTTCTTCGGCTCCGCCTTCTGCTCGCGCACCAGCATGCAGGCCAGCTTTTCCAGAAGGGATGCGGCAGGCAGCAGCAGTGCCGTGGTGGTTACATTGAAAATGATGTGCGTCATGGCGATCTGCAGGCGCAGGTTGTCAGGCGCCAGAGCGGTGACCCAGTCCGCAAAGGGCAGGAAGAAAGCAATGCAGGTGAACAGCACCGCGCCGATGACGTTGAACAGCAGGTGCACCGTGGCGGCACGCTTGGCGGTGGTGTTGGTGCCCGCGCAGGCAAGCAGCGCGGTGACGCAGGTGCCGATGTTCTGGCCGAACAGGATGAACATGGCGCCGCGCAGGGGGATCAGCCCTTCCCCGGCCAGAGCCTGCAGAATACCAACGCTGGCGGAAGAAGACTGCAGCACGGCGGTAATCAGTGCGCCCAGCAGCACGCCCAGAACGGGATTATCCACCGATGTCATAGCATCGCGGAAGCCCTGCCAGCTCTGCAGGGGGGACATGGCAGACGACATGGTCTCCATGCCCACAAACAAAATACCCAGGCCAATGAGCACGGTTCCCAGCTGTCTCAGTCCAGTGAACTTCTTCGGCAACAGCCCCAGAATCAATCCAAGGAAGGCAAACACCATGCCAAAGTTCAGTTTAATGGAAAGCAGCAGGGAGGTCACGGTGGTGCCGATGTTGGCACCCATGATTACGCTCACCGCCTGGGTTAGGGACAAGAGCTCCGCATTCACGAAGCCCACCACCATCACCGTGGTGGCTGATGAGGATTGAATCACCGCGGTGATGACCAATCCGGCCAGCATACCCAACACACGGTTATGGGTAACAATTTCCAGCAATCGTTTCAGTTTGTTGCCTGCGGCCTTTTCCAGACCATCGCCCATCACCTTCATACCGAAGAGGAACAGGCTCAGTCCACCCAGCAGGCTGACGACATCCATCCATGTCATAGGGATCTTTCCTCCGATCCTTTACTCGTCCAAAGCCTTTTCTACATACAAGAATAATGTAACATTTTTTTTGCCCGTTGTAAAGAGAAAGAAAAAAGGAAATAAAGGGAAAGAAAAGAGGCGTTTATTCTTTTTCACTCGCGATGGTTTCCCAAAGCGCCTGCATGGCGGGACTCATGACCTGCTCCTTGCGTCTTACAAGCTCGACGGGATAAATCATTTCCTCCTCTTCAAAGGGGATCACCACGTAGTGATTCTGTTTCGCACTTTCCTGCAGAAAACTGACGCCAATACCCACGGCGCCTTCCAGCACCTTTTGACGCCAAAGGACGTTGTCTGGCGAGCAGAGGGCGTAATGCAGGGTGACCTGCTGCCTTCGGGCGCAATCCTCCAGCACGTGGAAGGTACGGTAATACCGATTGTAGGTGGCAACGGGCCAGTTAGCCAGCTCACGCACAGTGATAAAGGCACGCTCCGCTAGCGGGTGCCCTTCCTTTAATACGGCCACCAGATGATGGGTACGCAAACGCACCGTTTCGTAATCCTCCCTATGATCCGGGGTGCCGATGAGCAGCCCCAAATCACAGACTTCTTCCGCCATCTCCCGCTCTGCCAGCAAATCAGGTAGCTCATCAAAGGCGATGTCTACCTCCTGACCGGTGTGCTCCTTCAGCTGACGCCGCAGATCCTCAGGACTCTTATAGCCCAGAGAGTTGGGCACGCCGTAAGCGCAGGCGATGGTGATGTTTCCTGCCGATTGCCTCGCGTAGCTGCTGATGCGGGTGCAGGCACTGTCATAGGCGGTAACACACTTCTCAGCCTCTTTGGCGAAGCCACGGCCAAAGGCGGTGGGCGTCAAATTGCGGGTATCCCGTTCAAACAGCGGCGTACCATAATCTTCTTCAATACCGCGAATAGCCTTCCCAAGTGCCTGGGGCGAAAGATAGAGCCTTTGGGCGGCTTTGGTGAAACTTCCGGTTTTCATCACGGTGAGTACATAGCGCATACTTTTGATATCCATGGTTCTCCCTCCGATGAAAAGTATACAATATGAAACTGTAGGTTTCAAGTGCGGAAAAATTAGATGTTTGCATGTTCATCATCAATTTGTTAAAATAATGACGTTTTCAGGAGATTGCTTTCGGGCAGTTTCCATGTTCCGTTCACAAAATGAGGAGGAAGAAACCATGAAGAAAGTTGTATCCCTGCTGCTTTCTCTGGCAATGGTGCTGACCGCGTGCAGCTTTGCCATGGCAGAGAGCACCACTGGTACGGTAGCAGGCTTCGGCGGTGACGTAACGGTTACCATCGAGACCGATGCCAATAGCGTCATTACCGCGATTTCTGCGGAAGGCGCAAGCGAGACGGAAGCCATTGGCGGCGCTGCCATTACGGCCCTGAACGAGGGAGCTTTGGCTGCCTATGTGGGCCAGAACATCGGCGAAGTGGACTTCACCGGCATGGACATGGTGTCCAGCGCTACGGTGACCTCTACCGCTGTGATGAATGCTGCTAAGGTTGCTCAGAACAGCCTCATTGGCGACGCTGTGGCCACTGTGGCTGACGGCACCTACACCGTGACCACCCCCGCCTACTCCGTCAAGGAGCAGATGACGCTGGACTTCACTTTTGAAGGCGGCAAGCTGACGGCCATTCATACGGTGGCAAGCGGCAGCACGGATGCCATCTTCGCTACGGTGGAGAGCAATCTGTATCCCCGCCTGATTGAGAGCCAGAACCTGAACACCGATGCCATCAGCGGCGCTACCGTGTCTTCCAACGCTGTGAAGACCGCGCTGGTTAAGGCCATTGAGTTGGCTGGCGGCGATGCTTCCACTTGGTATGCTCCTGTCGAAAAGTCCGCCGAAACCGTGACATTGGAAGGCTATGATGTCATCGTTGTGGGTCTGGGCGGTTCTGGTATGACCTCTTATGTGAGTGCGGCTGAGAACGGTGCTACCGTCTTTGGCTTCGATACCGCGGCTAAGGTCGGCGGCAACAGTACCAACACCTCCGGCCCCATGGCCATCAACCCTGCTTCCCGCCTGACCGATGGTGAAAATCTGGTGCCTGAGGACGAGCTGGTGGCTGACTGGGTTGCCTATACCGATGGCGACGCCAAGGAAGAAATGATCCGGCTGTTCGTGTCCGAGTCCGGCGAGACCCTGGACTGGATGGAGTCCAAGACCTTCCAGTTTGGCGATACCATGATGGCCTTCTTCGATGCCCACGGCTGGCAGGTGTGGACCAGCTATGCCGGCAAGGATGGCAAGACCAAGGACGAAGCTTACGTGGAAGCCCTTGACCAGGCCAAGGCTCTGAACGAGAAGAACGACTACATGCTGGAGCTGACCGCTACTGCTCTCCTGACGGATGAAAGCGGCAACGTCACCGGCGTGAAGGCCACCTACTACGATGGAACCACCTACGAAATCTACGGCAAGAACGTGATCCTGGCCACTGGCGGCTTCATCGGCAACGATGAAATGTGCGAAGAGTACATCGGCGGCGTGTGGCGTACCGAGGCTATGACCCAGTGTGACGGCGCGGGCATTCAGATGGCTGAAGATGCTGTGGATGCTGCCTTGTACAATCCTGACGTGGCTCCTGTAAGCCATATCGCGCAGGTGTACAACATCATCAAGACTGATGACCTGACCGCAGACCAGAAGGCCGTGCTGACCAGCCTGGTGCTGGACACCACCAAGACGATTGTTGCTGCTGACGGCACCGCTGTGAACGATCAGATCGGCATGTTCATTGCCTTCGACGTGTGGAAGGCTGGCCCCACCTACTATGTCATCTATTCTCAGGAGCAGATGGACGCCATCAAGGCAAACGGTCTGGAGACCGTGAACAACCCCACCTTCCTGGGACAGGGCGGCAGTGTGGAAGCGAACACGCCTGTTGCAGACTTGGACGAGATCCTTGCTGTGGGCGAAACCTACGGTGATGTGTTCAAGGCTGATTCTCTGGAAGCCCTGGCTGAGCAGCTGAACATGCCCAACCTGGTGTCCTCTGTGGAGAACGCTTCCTCCGGCGCATACTACGCTGTGAAGGGTGCAAGCTACGTGTACTCTACCTGCGGCGGCCTGGACGTTGACACCAACATGAACGTCCTCCGCAAGGACGGCACTGCGGTGACCAACCTGTTCGCTGTGGGCAACGACAGCATTGGTGTGCTGCTGGAGTCCGGCAAGGCTTATGTGACCTATGGCGGCGCTGCTGCTGGCTGGGCACTGACCTCTGGCCGTCTGGCCGGCGCAACCGCTGCTGCGCAGGCACTGGCTGAATAAAGCTTGAACCAAACGGAAAATACAAAGAGTGATGATTCTGCATGGAGTCATCACTCTTTTTCTGTGCAACGGATTTCCTTCGGCTTCAACTGCTCCCCCGCGCCGCTTCCGCTTGCGCATCTCTCCCGATGCCTGTATAACAAAGGCAATTCATCAACAAGGGAGACATCGCCATGAACCGACCCATTCCCGGATTGTATGAGCAGGTCATCAGTGAGGAGATGGGAGAAAATAGAAGACAAGAAGAGCAGACGAAAAACAAAAACAACGAAAGTACGTTCGCTTTTATAGAAAACATGTTGACAAAAGATAGCGTGGGGGGTAGAATCTTCTTTGCTGGGAACTGTGAATGAATTTGTTATATTTTCTCTTTTTGCTTTCATGATCAGAAGGGAGGGTATTCCTATGACAACTGATTCCACGGATGTTCATCAGATGGAAACACCAAAGCCAGAATTGACAGGTGCCGAAGTACGTGGCATTGTTGGCAGCGAACTGCATGCTGTTTATCAGCAGATCAGGGAGCTGGAAGGTGCTGTAGAAACGCTGACCCGAGCATGCAGAGAAAGCACGGATCACTGTGAGCGTTATCAGAAAAATACGGTATCGGTGTTGCAGGCAGAGATAAAAGAAAAAGATCGCTATCTAAATGGTATCATCCTGACAGATTTGTTGAAGCCTATGGCCAAAGTGTATGCAAGTATTCAGCGCAGAGCAGAAAAGGCAGAAAATCCAGCTGATCAAAAGTTCCTGCTGAATTTGCTGGAAGATATCGAAGATGCAATGACGGAGGAATACGGGGTTGAAATCCACAGGACAAAACCTGGTGAGCATCGCCCTGAATACATCAGCACGGTGAAAAGTACCGTGCCAACGGGAGACAAATCCTTGAAGGGTACCGTAGTGCGGAGTATGAATTCCTCCTGGACCATCAATGGAAAAATCATTCTGAGAGAAGAAGTTACGGTCTATCAGTATGACGCTTCTCTGGCATCTAAAGAGGAAGAAATGCTGGCAGATGAAAATCCGAGTGAAGAGCCATCCCCTGCGGAAGAATCCTCTGTGGAGGTGCCCGAGCTTCAGGTGATCCCACCGAGCCAGTCTGCGGAAGAAGCATCGGAGGCTGTGACTGAGGAAGCGGGCATTCCGGAAGAAACCGCTTCAGGGGAAACACCTGCATTGCAGGTAATTCCGTTGAGCCAACCTGTGGAAGAAGCACCGGAAACTGCAGCTGAGGAGGCATCTACTCCTGAAAAATCGATTTCTGAGGAAATGCCTGCAGAGAAAATGCCCATGGAACAGGAAGCTGTTAAAGAACTTGTACCAGGGAATGCAGATGAGGAAACAGCGGCAGAAGAAACAGAGGAAGAGCCTGAAGCTTCTAACGATCAGCCTCTTGTTGAAGAAGTTATCACAGAGCCTGATTCGGGTGTACCTGATCAGGAACCAATGACAAATAACGAATAAAGTCATCAGCATCGAGAGGAGACCATTCTTATGGCTTGTTATGGTATTGACCTGGGTACTACGTATTCCTGCATTGCAAAGATGAACGTGGCTAATCTTCCTGAATTGATCAGCGACATTGAGTCTGGCGAACGTACAGTGCCTTCTGCTATCTTGTTCAACGAAGATGGCACGACAGTGATCGGCAAGGAAGCCAAGGAAGAAGGCAAGGCAGATCCCGCACGTCTGTGCCAGTTTTTCAAGCGGTACATCGGTCGTGATGATCTGATGGAGCGCGATCGGGAAAAGCTAAATTATCTGACCGGTATTAACGGAAAAACATATAATCCCATTGAATTGTCCTCCATGGTGCTGCAGAAGCTGGTGGATAATGCTAAGAACCAGGGCGAGGAAGTACACGATGTGGTCATTACCTGCCCTGCATACTTCAATAACTTCCAACGTGAGGCAACGAAAAAGGCCGGTGAGGACATTGGCCTGCACGTGCTGAACATTATTAACGAGCCTACGGCAGCTGCTGCTTCCTACTTTGAGGGACGTGTCACCGATGAGCAGACAGTGCTGGTTTATGACCTGGGCGGCGGCACCTTTGACGTGTCGATCATCCGCATGACTCCCGGCAAGGAAGCTGGCGAATCTGCAGAAATCAAGACCCTGACGACCAATGGCGATGACCTCTTGGGCGGCAAGGATTGGGACGATGCACTCTATGAATTGCTGAAGAAGAAGTTTAGCCAAGAGTGCGAAATTGAAGTTGACGATAATTCCGAAGACGGCATGTTGCTCCGCGGCAACGTGGAGGAAATCAAGAAGAAACTGAGCGGCGCAAAGGGCGAAGCAAAGGCAAGATTGGAAAACAGCGGTGACAAGATTGTTGTTACTCGTGAAGAGTTTGAAAAGGCCACCGCAGCCCTGCTGGAACGTACCTTTGGCTTTGTGGAGGGTGCTCTGACGGACGCTGGCCTTACGCGGGAAGACATTACGAAGGTGCTGATGGTGGGTGGTTCTACCAGAATGCCTGCCGTGCAGATGGCACTGAAGGAGCGCTTTGGTGAAGAAAAGGTTATCTTCAATAACCCTGATGAGGCAGTGGCTCTGGGTGCTGCATTTATTTGCAACTTGAGTTGGGGCGGTGATCTTGCCGACCAGATCGAAAAAGGTATCAAGACTGCCGAAGTTACCGAAAATGCGGATGGATCAGCAACCGTTACCATTAAGGATGCAAAGACTGGCGAGGTAGACCAGAAGGCCACCGAAGAAGCTAACAGGCAGGTAGAGAATGGCGCACTGCAAGTTCAAACGAATGCTAATGGAATCAGCTTGGTGGGAACGAATCCGGGATATGATTTTACTGATGGTGTTCCACGTACCATTGGCATTGTTGTAATGCAGGGAGAACAGAGCATTTCCGATAATGTATTGCTTAAGGGTGAGACTGCGCCCAGAAAGGTGGAGCGCGACTATTATACCTATGAGGAAGGACAGATTTCTGTTCAGGTTCCTGTGCTGGAGAGCTTGTCTAAAGCAGACAGCTTTAATGTGAATGTGACATACGTTCCCGGCAATCTGTTGGTTACTGCGGATGATCCTGCCTTGGATCTGCACATGTGCGACAACATGCTGGCACTGAACTTTGACAAGCCCATGCCGAAGGGGTCCCGCATTCATGTGATCTTTACGATTTCAAAATTGGGCGAAATGGAAATTACGGCTGAGGATGTTAGCACGCACAAGGTCAGCAAGATTGATTTCAAGTATTCTAAGCTGTACTAATGCATCATAAGGGAGGAAG
>CAVEUM010000052.1:0-8485 GCA_963618735.1 bacterium
GAAAAATGTTCATCCGTAAAGAAAATCGAGACGGATGTTTGTGATCCTCATGGATGAAAAGGCAAGGATGATCTTCCTGGAGAGGCAGTGAGCGGCAGGGCGAAATGCGGCGTGCGAATGTCATGATGGGAGTGAGTACCATGAGTGATTGCGTGAAGGCAGAAGAAGTACCGCATACATAGCAAGATAAATGAATTTGTATACCAAAGTGCAAAAACTTGATTTATTTTCGACTTTGTGCTATTGTGAGCCTTGAGATGCCCAAGTATGATTGATTCTCATGGGCTCAAGAGGCGCGATATCTACATAAGAAGCTGATCAGCTTTCAGAATACTGAGCCGGTCAAGGTGATTACGGGCATTCGGCGATGCGGTAAGTCCAGCCTGCTGAAGCTGATGGTGCAGCATCTAAAAGATTCGGGCATTTCGCTGGCGCAAATCATCGAAATGAATTTCGAATCGTACGATTATCTGTCCATGGTATCCTATGAGTGTTTCCAAATCGCCGCTTTTGCTATTGATAGCATCCTGTGATAGCTTTTTGATAGCAAAATGTGAAAGCCGACATGGAATAAGGATAATTGGTATCAAACCAAGCCAATGGAAGCTAAAATTCCTATGCAGAAATGTTTAGATGAAAGCTTGAGTTGGCGAGTGGGCAAAACAGTCAAATTGGGAATACGATTGCCTTTATAGCGAAAGGAGGAAAAGACTTGTACACGAAAAGAAAGAACGATGTGCAGGCGGAGCAGGTCAAATACTTCAGCAGCAAAGTGTTTCAAAAACTATTCTTATCATATGTCTTGCTCATTATTTGCTTTGTTACAGTTTATTCGGTCTGGTATTTAGCGTCATACAGCAAGCAATATGCGAGAGATGCGGAAAAAGCCTGTGAGCAACAGGCACTGGCGCTAAGCACGTTAATGGACAGACAGTTATTTGATGCTCAAAGCATGTTTGCGTCGGTGAATGCATCAGAAAATTGCCGCACATTTTTCCAAAGCGTTTTTGTGGAGAAAACGTCACCAGACTCCATGCAGTTGTACCGCATGATGAACGAGATTCGCAGAATCCGTGCGTCCAGCACGAATATGAGTATTTATTCGCTGGTGCTGTGCCTACAGGGAACGAATAAGGCATACATGCCAGGAGCAGTGCTTGATTTCGAGGGAGAACCGCAAATGCTAAAGGACAGTGAGTGCATGCGGATTTCCACCATGAGCCAAATGCTGGGCGTGAAGAATGATTCACAGGTACTATTCAACAAGGAATACCTGATCTATGCCCGAGAATATACGGGAAGCACCAGCAAGACCACATCGAAGGGCGTTATCATGGTGTTATTTGACAAGAGTACATTGCAAAAAACGGTCGGACGCTTGCTGGAAGACAGTCAGGGCGGCACAATATGTTATCAGGGAGAAGAAATATTTCATTCGGGGCAAGAAACAGGACGAGTGTTTGAAGCAGAGAGTCTGCTTAATGACAGACTGTCCTATCGGCTGACAGTAAGCGAGGACTATTTTCACGCGCCTTTCTGGAATGAAGAGCTGATACCCATCGTGCTGATTGTTCTGCTGGGTTTTATGTTCATTCTGGTGACTTATTTCATATCACGAAATTTTTACAAACCTTTGGGTAATATTGGGAAAATGCTGAATGCTGTTCATAGTGCAGACCATGAGATTGACGATTTAATGGATGGTATTCGCAATCTGATTGGCGAGAGAAATGGCTATCGAGAAAAGCTGGTGACGATTTCGCCATACGCCCGGCAGGGAATGGTGCATACGCTGATCACAGGAGGTACAGAAAATCAACGTTCTGCGATATTGCTGGAGAATGAGTTTCTGGAGTTAAAACGCGCCTGCTTTGCT
This sequence comes from bacterium, assembly GCA_963618735.1. Lineage (GTDB taxonomy): Bacteria > Bacillota > Clostridia > Christensenellales > Aristaeellaceae > CAKUFA01. The sequence goes on from CAVEUM010000052.1 coordinate 1,877, forward strand.
GTGGCGCTGGTTAATGTGGTCCATACAGTGGACCAGAAGAATACGCCGCAACGCTATGCTGATATTCAGGCGCTGATTCAGCAGGTGTGTAATGAATTATCCACAGAAAGATGGATGGTGGTATGTTGCGCGAAAAACTTGCAGAACATGGTCGTCATTGTCAACAGCGACGAGAGGGATGAAATGGAGGAAGTGTTCTACACGCTTCATCAAAAGATTCGCGAAGAAATCGATGACCCGAACTATGCTGTAACAATAGGCGTGAGCGGCGTAGAAAATGATCTGGAAAAGCTGCAAAGTGCCTGCGATAAAGCACAATGTGCCCTCAATCAGATGCTCCTTGGGGGACGCGACAGCGTTTATTTTGACGATTCTTCCTCTTCAAAAAAGGAACGATCTTACTATTTCCCACGAGATGCGTACAAAATCATGGTTCAGGCATTGCATGATGGCAGCTTGCAGGATGTGTACCAATTGCTGGATGATATCTATCAGCGAGATATAGTGGAAACAGAACTGCCAATAGCAGAGATTCATCTGTTGCTGGATGAATTACACTATACCATCCGCAGCGCATTGCGTGAGGTCTATGATCGCCTGACAGTTCATGTAGAACTGCAACGCGTGCAGGACAGCATGACGATTGATGAGGTTTTTGCCTATTATAAAACGGTATTTGATACCGCAATTGAGAACTTGAGCACGCAGGAGGCTAGCAAAGAAACAGAGAATGTGGAGCAAAACGTATGCGATTATATTGAGGAGCATATTTATGATCCGGAGCTATCACTAAATGCGATTGCAGACTATTTTGGTGTTTCTACCAAAGTAATTGGTTCTATCTGCAAAAAACATCATCAGGTCACGTTTCTGCAATACATAAGGGAGCGTCAGATTCATCATGCTGCAGAACTTTTGCAAAATTCCGATTTGCCATTGGAAGAGATTGCGCAGCGCTGTGGATTTAGCAATGTGCTGACTTTCCGGCGCAATTTTAAGGCTGTGCTCAATATGAATCCCAGCGATTTCCGAAAATGATGCCTGACTCGATGTGAGAAATGGCTGAAAAACAATCAAAAAAGTCCATGAAAACCGTCTGCACAAATTGATGCTTGCTTGTGCAGACGGTTTTTTTTACAATGAAGATGCTCGTTAAGGGAGATAAATGACCATAAAAAACAAGCTGAAAGGACCGAAAGCAATGGCTAGATCAAGAGAAACGGCTCTAAACGATATGAAGCCGCAGCCGGTAACGAGAAAGGGATTGGGAAAAATGATCATGCGGGATCGACAACTGCTGATCATGTTCTTTCCTGTATTCGTATATTATATCGTGTTTTGCTACCTGCCAATGGCTGGATTAGTGATGGCTTTTGAGAATTTCAAGATGGGCAGCGGATTTGCAGGGCTTTTCACTAGCCCGTGGGTAGGACTGAAGTGGTTTCAACAGTTTTTCAATTCTGCCTTCGCATGGCGGCTCATTCGCAACACTTTCCTCCTGTCCTTTTATTCGCTGATTTTCGGATTCCCGATTCCGATCATATTCGCCATTTGTATCACGCAGATGCGCACAAAGAAGTTTGCTAAGGCTGCGCAGATCATTACCTATTTGCCGTATTTCATTTCCACGGTTGTAGTGGTTGGCATGATGACAAATTTCCTTTCGCCCAGCAATGGCTTAATCAATGAATTTATCAAGCGACTGGGAGGCAAGCCTGTTAATTTCATGAGTGACCCATCCTGGTTCAGAAAGCTCTATGTGATTTCCGGATCGTGGCAGTCATTTGGTTTCAATTCAATCATCTTCGTTGCCGCGATTATGGGCATTGATCCGGCACTGTACGAGGCCATGAAGGTGGACGGAGCCTCGCGCTGGCAGCAGATTATTCACCTGATTCTGCCCATGATTGCCGACACTGTGATCCTTTTGCTTATCATGACACTGGGCAATCTGCTGAATGTTGGCTTTGAAAAGGTCTATTTGATGTACAGCCCGGCTGTATATGAAACAGGTGACGTTATTGCTACCTATGTGTATCGCCAGGGTATTGAAAGCAAAAACTTTGGGTATGCGTCAGCTGTCGGATTGTTCTATTCGCTGGTGGGTTTCATCTTTGTACTGGGTAGCAATACGCTATCCCGCAAAGTGACGGGTTCATCGCTGTGGTGAGGGAGATGAAGAAAATGCAGGTCAAGGCGAAACGTCGAGCAAAGGTGGATTCCTTTCGCACGTCAAGTGCAGGGGATAAGGCACTCGATATTGTCATCTTTGTACTGGTTGTACTGGCAGTGCTGGTAACGGCATACCCATTCTTGTATGTGGCATCTGTTTCCATTAGTGATGGTTCTGCCGTGGCACGCGGTGATGTACTGCTGCTTCCGAAGGGCTTTTCCTTGGATGCATTCAACATGGTGCTGCAGTATGATCAACTCTGGGTATCTTATGGAAATACATTTTTCTACACGATTGTTGGCACCATTGCCAATATGGTGTTTACCTGCCTGGCTGCTTATCCATTAAGCAAACGTCATTTTTTCCTGAGACGTAAGTTAAACTTCTTTGTGGTGTTCACCATGTATTTTTCCGGCGGCCTGATTCCGACATACATGGTAGTAACTGGACTTGGACTGTATAACACGCGTCTTGCGATGATTCTTCCTGTTTTGCTGAGCACTTACAATATGATGATCTGCCGCTCAGCCATGGAGGCAGTACCTCAGGATTTGTATGAGAATGCTTCTCTGGAAGGAGCAAGTGAGTTCTATCAGCTGACCAGAATTGCTATTCCTTTGGTGAAGCCAACGCTCGCTGTGCTCACATTGTATTACGCGGTGGCACGATATAACGATTTCTTCAATGGTGTGCTATACCTCGGTGATCAGTCACTGCAACCGCTGCAGATGTTCCTGAGAAAGATTTTGCTGATGGCATCGTCGGAAATCTTGCAGAAAGCAGGTTCTACCGGTGCTGCAGCTGCGGCGCAGGCAACACTGAAGATCCGCTATGTCTGTATCGTGCTGGCGACCATCCCGATTTTCTGTATTACCCCGTTTGTGCAGAAGTATCTGGTAACAGGTACGATGCTGGGCGCAGTCAAGGGGTAACACTTCACGAGGGCTTCAAGCGTCACTTGATGGCGCATTAAGGCAAATAAGAAAGGAGACTTCCCAATGAAAGCAACCCGTATTCTGGCACTGGTTTTGGCCTTGTGCATGCTCTGCTCTGTCGGTTTGGCGGAATCACCCGCAATTACCGATCAGGATGGCGCAAGTGTTTCCATTCTGGCAATGAACTCCTGGTACTCTACCGTTGATTTGTCTGACGCGACACTTCTCAATGAGATTGCAAAGCGCGCCAATGTGACCATCAACTGGAATCTGCTCGACCCGAGCTCTTACTCTGATTCGGTGAGCCCCATGCTGGCCTCTGGTCAGGATTTGCCGGATATCATTGAACTGCCGGATTTGGATCCCAACATGACATACCTGTCCAGTGGCATGTTTGTGAAGCTGGATGAGTACATGGATATCATGCCCAACTTCTCCAAATATCTGGAGGAGAATCCTGTCATCAAGGCACTGCTGACTGCCGCCGATGGACATATTTACTATGTGCCTCAGACGGTTGTGACAAATTGCTACCAGCCTGTTTTGATGTACAACGTGAAGTGGCTGGAGCAGCTGGGCATGGAAGCTCCTTCCACGTTGGATGGCTTTGTGGAAATGCTGCGTGCCTTCCGTGATAACGACATGAATGGCAATGGCGACACCACTGACGAAGTGCCTATGAGCATGATGTCTGCATTCCTGCCCTATGCCTTCGGCCCTGCCTTTGGACTGGATCTGGTCAGCGGTTTCTATGCAGATGAAGAGGGTACTGTGCACTATGCCTATGCTGAACCTGAAAAGTATAAGGCATATCTGACGTTCCTGCACAGCCTGTACGAGGAAGGCCTGCTGGAGGTGGAATTTTCTTCTCTGAATCGCGATCAGATTACGGCGCGTTGCGCGAACAATACAACGGGCGTAACCTATGATTATTCCTGGCAGATGTCAAATCTGTACAGTGCACAATATCCCGAGGACGATGGAACCGAAGGCATCATCGTCGGTGTTCCTCCGCTTTCCGGAGAGTATGAAGGTTACTATGTGGGCCGCACACCTATCAGTGGCATTTTCGGTGTAAACACCAAAGCCAACGATGTTGAGCTGGCTGTGAAGTTCCTGGACTACGCCATGAGTGAGGAAGCACAGGATCTGTACGTGTGGGGCATGGAAGGCCTGACCTATGAAGTGAACGCTGATGGCACACGTTCTTACCTGCCTCGTTGCACGGAAGATGCTATCTGGTATCAGGGCCTGGGCATCAATGCTCCGTGCATGCCGTCTCAGCAGTCTGCACCGGCTACGGATGTGCTGCTTCCCGCATGGCATGTAAAGGCTGTGTACGAAAACGAAGCTCCTTACAACCGCAATCCCTTCCCTGCAACCTATTCCACAGAGGAGGAAGCTTCCGTTGTAAGCATGTATCTTGTGGATGTGCAGACCTATGTGGACGAGCGCGCTATTGCTTTCATCTGCGGTTACGCCGATATCGAAACCGAATTTGACAGCTATCTGGCTACGCTGAAAAACATGCAGGTGGATGAACTGATCAAGGTTCGCCAGGCACAGTATGACCGGTATGTAGAGGCGTTGAAGTAATAAAAAAGCAAAACTTCTTCATGGGGGATGCCGTGTACAACCATACACGGTGTCCCCTTTTCGAGATAAATACCGCCTGAAAAGGCGCAAATTGAAAGGGTGACGACAGTGGCGGAGTCACGAGAAGAAGCAATTCTGAATTTCCTGGATGAGGTAGATGGACTGAACCTACATGGTGTACTGCTGACACTCAAGGGAAAAGTGCTGGCCGAAGGCTACTGGAGTCCGTGGAAAGCAGAAATACCCCATCGGATGTATTCTGTGAGCAAGTCAGTGGTATCGTTGGCAATTGGAATGTTGGCAGATGCTGGAGAAATATCCCTGGATGACCATATTACAACTTATTTTCCCGAATGGATTGATTGTGATACGCCGGAGATGTTACTGCGTGTAACGATTCGTGACATGTTGCGCATGGCAACGTGCTATGACAGAGCTATGTACAGACCTTTGGACGATGAGGACTGGACGAAACCCTTCTTTTTCGGAAAACCAACACATGTACCCGGTATGGTTTTTAGCTATGATACATCAGCGTCTCAGGTAATGTGTGCATTGGTAGAGCGGCTATGCGGTAAACCAATTCTGGAATGGCTGGAAGAGAAACTGTTCCGGCCGTTGGGAATGGATGGCACAAAAAGATGGCTGCATGACCGTAAAGGTACCTCGCAGGGAGGAACAGGACTTATAATGACATTGCGGGATCTGTCAAAATTGGCGAATTTCTGCATGGGCGATGGGGGAGGCCTGATTTCTTCTGATTATCTTCAACAGGCAACAGGATGGCAGATTGCCACAGATGAACGTTCAGGAAGAGAAGAAAGATATGGCTATGGCTATCAATTCTGGCGAATGCGGCAGGGCTTCTCTATGTATGGGTTGGGTGGACAGATGGCCATGTGTCTGCCGGAAAAACAGTTGTGCTTGTGCACAACGGCAGACCTTATGATGGATGCGTCAGGCGTGCAGCCACTGTATGATGCTTTTTTTCGTCACCTGGCCAATGTGGATGCGTTGCCTTCTGATGAAATCCTGTTGCCACTTGTGCAGAAAAGGCTGAACACATTGAAATTAACCGCTCAAGGAGACGAGACTTCAGACCATCCGCAGTTGCCAGAAATCAGGCTCGAACATGGCACGTTGCCTTTTGATCAAGTTATAGTGCAAAACGGAAATGTGATATTCCGTTGCGACAACAGGCAATATACTTTACCCTATGGAAATGGCACATGGGTAAGCGGCATTTTCCCAGAGACAAATGAAGTGTGCATATCCAGTGGAGGATGGACGGCTTCGAATCGCTTTTTGCTGCGGTGTGAACTCAACGGGGACAGCAGCTGTGGGATGACGCTTATTGTGGTGCTGAACAACCGAGAAGCAACTGTTCGTATTGTCTCCTCGTTATGGGAAGTGGTGCAAAATTGGTGCGGGCAGGACTGGGGAATGGTGATACTTCCTTGAAATGGACTGAGTGATGCGAGAAAATGCTGCTGTAGTCTTATTCAAAAATTGCTTGGAGTGAACTTCTCGAATGCTATGACGAGAGGAGCATTTCCGGGTATGAAAATGTTAAACTACACTTGAGCCATTATCAGCAAGATGGGAACGAACACTTGAACCACGGAGAATTACTCAGCCGAATACATTCTGTCGGCAGCGGATGAACTGAACGCTCGTCCCCGAAAGAAGCCAAATTATGCAACGCCGAAAGAGTTGCTTGACTTGTTCCTTGACTGGGTGTACGCAACGGATAGCAAACCCGTCTGAACCTGTCAAGGAACCGGCTCCGCCTTGCCTGCGGCATCCTTGACAGCTCCAGCCGTGCTTGCTGTGTGGTAGTCAAGTCCGGCTTGCGCCGAACAATTTTTATTCATGCGGGTGTCCAACTTGCACTTGCAATTTGCG
>CAVEUM010000053.1:0-8168 GCA_963618735.1 bacterium
ACCAGGTCGCCCCAAATCTTCTGCACTTCCGCGTTCTTCTTTTTGCGCAGCAGGAAGAAAGCAAGGACCAGCTGCAGCAGGGTGGGAACGAGCACTGCGCCCATCTGGAGGCCGTAAATAGCCCCGCTCATGGTCGTGGTGTTGGTCGCGGTAGCAACCAGGTCAGTGGCCGTGGCGCCATCATATACAGCAGCGCCGTTCACGAAGAAGCCATTGGTCACCGCAGCGCTGATGTTATTAATCACGTGCAAAATGGCCACCGTCCACACGCTGCCGGTGCGGAAGTAAATCGCCGCAAACAGGATGCCGGAGGCGATGTTGCTAACCGCCTGAATCACAACAGACGAAACGGTGCTGGTGCCGCTGATGTTCATCAGGTGCAGCAGGCCGAACAGCAATCCGGACAGGATAGACGCCTTCAGCACGCCCTTGCTGTCCAGGCCGAAGTGCTCCAGCATGGTTTCACCAATGATGGCACGGCACATGAGCTCTTCCATGATGCCCACCATGCAGAAGGAGGCGAGGAAGCGAATGATCATGCCCGTAGACTGCAGCTCTGCCTGCATGTCTATCATCTGGCCGACAATCGCCATGGTATACACGATGCTGTAAATCAGCTTTACAGCGCTGACGGAAAGTTTGGTGCTGAACTTCACACCACGACCCTTGAGCAGGTGAAGTCTTCCCGTCAGGTGAAGCAGCAGGATCATCAGCAGGGCGCTTACCAGCTCATCAAAGAAAAGCATGGTGTATTCAATGATCTGCCGATCCTTAGGCAGCAGACCCCAATTATAAATCTGCAGCCACAAGGGCGTACCTGCGTAGCTGATGATCATGAACAGTACCACAGGAACGAAGCAGTACAAAATGGGATGCTTCTCGCGGAAACCTGAAAGTTTAGCAGACATAAGTTGTCTCCCTTCTTGTCCTTCCTTTGCGAAGGCTTTTGTGATTATATCATAAAAGTGCGCGGAAATACAGTCGTTTTTTCTATTCCGTCACAGGATTTTTCAAAGGATATTCATCATTCGCTTTCCATTGAATTTTTCCCGCGATCCTGCTATAATGTGCTCGTTAAAAAATCCCCAATTTTAAAAGGAGGAAGCGTTTCATGAAAAAGGTTCTGTCTATGATCCTTGCTGTCTGCATGATGGCCACCATGATGGTGTTGCCCGCCTTTGCAGACGCGACCTACACCGGTGTCGGCGACGGCAAGAACGGTGCAGGCTCTATTGAAGTTTCCGTGACGCTGAACGACGATCAGCAGATCGTTGCTGTGGAAGTGACCAAAAACGGTGACGACGCCGGCGTCAGCGATCCCGCTGTGGCTACCGTGCCCGGTGAAATCGTTGAAAAGAACAGCCTGAGCGTGGACACCGTGTCTGGTGCCACCCTGACCAGCAACGGCATTATCGCCGCTGTGGAAGCCGCTCTGGTAAGCGCAGGATTGAATCCCGAGGATTACAAGGGCACTGCCGAGACCGCTGAAGAAGTGGAAAAGACCGCTGTGGAAGAATCCACGGACGTGCTGGTCATTGGTGCCGGCATGGCTGGTCTGACCTCCGCCCTGGCTGCAAAGCAGAATGGCGCTAACGTCGTCGTCATCGACAAGATGTCCGTGGCTGGCGGCACCACCAACCTGGCTGGCGGCATCCTGGTGTGCGTTGGCTCTGAGCTGTTTGCCAACAACCGTCTGGACACCGACAATCTGGAGTCCATGCTGGCCTTCTGGCACAACAAGATGGACGCATCCGGCGTGGACAGCGGCTATCCGGACTACGACCGTCTGGAAGGCGTGCTGGCCGACACCGGTGCCACGGTTGACTGGCTGGTGGAAAGCGGCGTTGAGTTCTCTTCTGAGCCCTATGCTGCATCCACTTCCTATCCTATGGCGCTGGCAAACGGCGGCGGTGCCGGCCTCATCACCATGCTGGTGAATGTGTGCACCAACGCCGGCATTGATCTCCGCCTGAACACCAAGGGTGTTTCTCTTCTGACGGACGAAAGCGGTGCCGTGGTGGGCGCTGTGGCCGAAACCGACGATTCTGTGATCACCTTCAACGCCAAGAGCGTTGTGCTGGCTACCGGCGGCATCTCCCAGAACGAAGAGCTGGTGGAGAAGTACAGCCCCAAGCTGGCTCGCGCCGGCCTGATTCCCGCAAGCTCCGTGAGCCACACGGGCGACGGTTTCCTGATGGCTCTGGAAGTGGGCGCCGGCACCTTTGATGTGTTCTCCACCCCCCTGTACGCCACCATGGTGGATCCTGAGCTGACCGCCCTGACGGACACCTCTGCCCTCTCTACCTACACCCAGCTGGGCGTGAACGCCAACGGCGAGCGCTTCGCCAACGAGGCCGACAGCGCTGGCTGGGATACCCTGGACATGACCGCTTCTGACATGATTCAGGACGGCAATGCTCCCTTCTGGTATGTGTTTGACTCCTCCGATGCTTCCGTTGCCGCTGTGCTGGAAGCCGGTGTGGAGAGCGGCGTTGTTGCCAAGGGCGACACGGCTGCAGAGCTGGCACTTGGCATGCACGTGTACACCAACACCTTTGTTTCCACCTTTGAAGCCTACAACGCAGCCGCTGAAGCCGGCGTGGACACCGAGTTCGGCAAGGACGCCATGTTCCTGAAGGCTCTGACCACCGCTCCCTTCTACGCTGTGAAGGTGTATCCTACCACCTTCGGTTCTGCCGGCGGTGTTACCACCACCGACCAGGGCCGCGTTACCCGTCAGGACGGCACGGTCATCTCCGGCCTGTACGCCGCGGGTGAAATGAGCAACCGCTACTACTACAACGAGAACTACATCCTGGCTGCCTCTCTGGGTCTGTACTCCACCATGGGCCGCCGCGCCGGCACTGCCGCCGCTGAGGATGCTCTGGCAAAGTAATAGCCCCAATCACCGGCATAAGAAGAGGGACGATCCCGCAAGGGTCGCCCTTCTTTTTTTGCAAATAAAAAGGCCAAAGGGAAATTCCCTTCGGCGCAATATGTCCTGTTTCAGATGCCTCCCAGCAGCAATGTTACGGCCAATCCCACCAGTGCCGCCAGACCGATGGCGTACAGGCAGCAGCCAAAGCATCCGCCATGGGGGCGGCGTCTGTATCCAAAGCCGCGCTGGGGCGGCGGCGGAGGCTCCGGCGGACGACGATGGAACAATCCGCCTCCTCTTGGCGGTCTGGGCTGACCAAAGCCGCCGCGCCCACCCTGCATTCCGCCGTGAGGGCCGCCCTGGGGTCCACCATGATGCATCATACGCATGTCCTCCTTCTTCTTCGGTACATGGATTATCTTCGACAAAAGGGACGGATTTTCCTTTATTTTCCCCTTCTTCTGCTTTCTCATACAGGAAAAAATTCCCGTAAGCAGTTTCATTTGTAACAAGGATGAAAAGGAGCTTGTTTTTTTCCCTCTTTTGTACTACAATCCCCTTACACAGAGGAACATCCTTCCTCTGAAAGAAAGGTGGAAAAAGCTATGAAGACCACTAGGATTCTTGCTCTCCTCATGGTAGCAGTCCTGGTACTGACCGTCCCCCTGTTTTCTCTTGCCGCCACGACTTCTCAGGTGAAGTACGTAAAGACCGGAACAGGCGGAAGCGTGAATATGCGTGCTGCCGGTAACGGCAATGCGAAAATCCTCACCACGATTCCCTACTCCACGGGTGTTATCGTTTACCGTGAAGTTAACGGCTGGTCTGAAGTTTCTTACTCCGGCTACTCCGAAGGCACCGGCTGGGTCATGAGCCGTTACCTGTCCAACACCAAGCCCTCTGACGGCAAGACCTCCGGCAATTCCGCCGATACCCTGACTGCCAATGATTACAACGGTTTCAAGGCTGTGAATGCCTACACCACCGTGAAGCCCTCTACCCCCGGCAACTTTGTAAACATGCGCTGGGCTCCCAGCAAGGCAGCCCCTGTGCAGGCCAAGTACTATGAAGGCAAGCAGCTGCTGGTGCTGAAGGAGAATAAGACCTGGTGCCAGGTGTATGATGCTGAAAATGGCTGCTGCGGCTTCATCATGAAGAAGCTGCTCAACCGCTGAGACCACGATCATCAGGAGGCGTTACCATTATGAAGAAGCTTACTTCCCTGCTGCTGGCTGTGATGATGCTGCTGTGCAGCGTTGCTGCCCTGGCAGATGAAACTGCCGATGACACTCTCGTCATCACCACCGACCTGCCTATTGATGTGCAGATTCCCAATCCCGAAAATGCAAACGTGGATTACTACGAGTATGAAAACGTTGGCTACATCGTGTACAGCGTGGGTGACGCGGAAGCTGCCACCACCCTGAAGTATTTCGTGACCCTGGCAATGTCCGATGATACCCTGCTGAACGGCAAGGATCTTGCTGATGCCACCGATGACGAAATCAAGGCGCTGTTCGAGGTTGCCACCTCCCCTGCAGAGGGTGAAGAGAATCCCTACACCTACGAAGTCGTCACCTTTGATGACGGCACGAAGGCGCTGAACATCGTTGACGAAAGCCAGCGCGATTCCGCCTGGGTTCTGACCGTGAAGAACGGCGTGTTCGTTCAGGTTTTCGCCTGGTATGACGACCTGACCGCTCTGTCTGATGCGGAAATTCAGGATGCCGTTAATCTGATGGATGCCCTGACCTTCATCACCAAGTAAAACACAGAACATCCCCTTCACCTTCGGGCGAGGGGGATGTTTTTTTCTGTCAATCGCAGCTTTTCTCCCCGTTTCCCGGGGCGGCACAACTTTTTTCAAAAAAACTTTCAAAAACCTGTTGACAAAATCGAAAACATGAGTATAATATTCATTGTTGCTTGTGAGAGCAACAAAAGATATGCACCATTAGCTCAGTTGGTAGAGCACCTGACTCTTAATCAGGGTGTCTAGGGTTCGAGTCCCTAATGGTGTACATGGTTCACGAAGCGCATTGCTTCGTGAATTTTTTTGTTATCGGAAAGTGAGGCGTTCTTCATGGAATACGAGCTCATTCGATCCAGCCGCAAAACCCTGGCCATTGAGATAAAGTCCGGCCGATTGATTGTCCGCGCACCCATGAAGGCCGCCAAGGCGGACATTAACGCCTTTCTCCGCAAAAGCGAGCCATGGATTCAGTCCCATCTGCAGCAGGCAGAGGCAAGGCAGCAGGCGCTGTCTCAGGTGAAGAAGCTCACCATGGACGAATTGCGGCAGCTGGCCGAACAGGCGCTGCAGGTCATCCCCGAGAGAGTGCGGCATTATGCGCCGCTGGTTGGGGTCACCTATGGCCGCATCACCATCCGCAACCAGCGCACAAAATGGGGGAGCTGCAGCAGCAAGGGCAATCTCAATTTCAACTGCCTGCTGATGCTCGCTCCCCCAGAGGTTCTGGATAGCGTGGTGGTGCACGAGCTGTGCCACCTTAAGGAAATGAACCATTCCGAGCGCTTTTACGCGGAAGTATTGCGGGTCTTCCCCGAATATCACCGCTGGAACCGGTGGCTGAAGGACAACGGCGCTTCCCTCATGTGCCGCATGCCCGATGGGAATGAATAACGCTCACAAATCCCACTGATAATAGTTTCTGACTCGGCCGTCATAGGCGGGCATCTGCGCCACTGCGTGGAAGCCCGCTTTTTCAAAGGATGTGCGGGAAGGCAGATTCTCCGGGTCCACCGTTGCGAACATGGCCGTGCATCCTTCCTCCAGCGCTTTTTCGCGGAAGAAGGCAAAGAACGCTTTGTGAATGCCCTGACGGCGGTACGCGGGGTCTACCATAATATCCCGAAAATCAAACGTGCCTTCTGCTTTTTTGCCCAATTTCAGCGCATAGCTTCCGCCGGGATGCTTTTCTCCGCTGCAGGCCACGCCCAGGGCAATGAGCTTCCCCTCCACGCGGATGCCCCACGCATTGCCGCAATGCACGTCATCCACAAATTCCTCATGGGTGTTGGGAAAATACCAGCGTGCATCAGGCAGCGAGGCAAGCATCCGCTGCTGCAGTTTTTCCATATCGTCCATATCCTGCTCCTGCAGGATGGTGATTTGTTTAAGCCATTCCATCGCCTATTTCCTCCTGTTCGGAGGGTTCATTTCGCCGCCCTGCAGAAAATCTCCTGCTTTGCCCTTGACAGCAACCCGTTTTCGCCGCTACAATGTCTCAAAAGCCATGGAGGTAGCAGCATGACGATTATCTGGGACTGGAACGGCACCCTGCTGGACGATGTACACATTGCCGTGGAAACCGACAACGAAACCTTTGCGCGCTTCGGCCTGCCCGCCATTACGCTGGACACGTATCAGAAGCATTTCCGCCATCCCGTGGCAGATTTCTACGCGGAGCTTGGCGTTCCGCAGGAACTGTTTCCCCAAGTGGCAGACGCATGGATGCCGATTTATGAGCGTCTCAGCCTTGGCTGCCCCCTGCGAAAGGACGCAGCGGAAACCATTCATCGCTTCCGCGAGGCAGGATTTCATCAGGCGATTGTGAGTGCCTCGCCCTTGCCTACGCTTCTCCGCCAGGTAGAGCGCTATCCTGAGCTGAACGGTCTGTTTGATGGAATCGAGGGTCTGGGAGATGCCTACGGCGCCAGCAAGGTGGCACTTGCCAGGGGCTACCTTGACCGAAACGGCATTACCGAAGCCGTTTTCATCGGCGACACCACCCACGATGCGGAGGTCGCCGCAGCCGCCTCCTGCCGTTGCATGCTGGTGCAGGGCGGTCATCAAGCGCCTTCTGTGCTTACATCCGCCGGACTGGAGGTCTATGCAGGGCTTCGGGAAATCGCGGACGTGCTTCTGTCATCCCATGCATAATCAAAAGCCGCCCATGGAGAAGAGCATCCTCCACAGGCGGCTTTCCTGCTTTCTTAGTCCGCAAACAATGCCGTGCTCAGGTAGCGGTCGCCCGTATCCGGGAAAAGCACCACGATCATCTTCCCCTTGTTTTCAGGGCGCTTTGCCAGCACGGTGGCAGCATAGAGCGCCGCGCCGGAAGAGATGCCAACCAGCACGCCTTCCTTATGCGCAACCTCGCGGCCAGTGGTAAAGGCATCCTCGTTTTCCACGGGAATGACCTCGTCATACACATCGGTGTCCAGCGTGTCGGGCACAAAGCCCGCGCCGATTCCCTGAATCCCGTGGGGACCCGATACGCCCTTGCTCAGCACAGGAGAAGTCGCAGGTTCCACCGCCACTACCTTCACCTTTGGGTTCTGCTCCTTCAGATATCTGCCAACGCCTGTCAGGGTGCCGCCCGTGCCCACACCTGCCACGAAAATGTCCACCTTACCGTCCGTATCCCGCCAGATTTCAGGCCCCGTGGTTTGATAGTGCGCCGCGGGATTGGCAGGGTTCACAAACTGACCGGGAATAAAGCTGTTCGGAATCTCCTTCGCCAGCTCCTCTGCCTTGGCAATGGCACCCTTCATGCCCTTGGCGCCCTCGGTAAGCACCAGCTCTGCGCCGTAGGCCTTAAGGAGGGTGCGGCGTTCAGCACTCATGGTGTCCGGCATGGTGAGGATGATGCGGTATCCCCGCGCCGCCGCCACCGAGGCAAGGCCAATGCCCGTGTTGCCGCTGGTGGGCTCGATAATCACAGCATCCTTCTTCAGCAGGCCTTTCTGCTCCGCGTCATCCAGCATAGCCCTGGCAACACGATCCTTGACGCTTCCCGCAGGATTGAAATATTCCAGCTTTGCCAGAATGGCGGCGCCTAATTGATGCGCCTGTTCATAGTTGCCCAGCTCCATCAAAGGGGTATTGCCGATGAGCTCCGTTGCCTGATGATAAATTTTCATAATCTGTTGCTCCTCTCGTCATTCAAAATATTTTTCTTTCGGTGAAACATTCATCTTCGACATCCATCCGTCACTCGGCGAGGGATTCGTTTCATCACTTCATCCTCCTTCTATACAAAAAACAGGACGGTCAATAAAACCATCCTGTCTTGGAGATTCAGTGCCTCTGTGTTTTTTGTCAGGCATGGAAAGCCGTGCACAGCCGCACTCCGCAACAGGACGTGCACTGACAACAATACATCATACCGTACATGACTTTCCGCCTCCTCGCCTTGAATTGCTACGGATTATAGACCCTTGCAGCAGGAATGTCAATCCCCCGTTCTGTTTTTCCCTTGTACTCCTCAGCAGAGCCTATCTTCCCCGCTTGCAAGCAGGAACACCCCCTGCAAAGGTCGAAATA
>CAVEUM010000054.1:0-8092 GCA_963618735.1 bacterium
AAGTAATCCAGTGCGCCGCACATAGCGGAACGATACGTTGTGACAGCACCACGGGAAAGTCCGGCAAAGGCACGATGATGGCGGCTTGCCTTGAAGCCTGCATCATCATTTGTTTCGGCGTAGGTGGAATACTTGCTTTCGACAGCAGGCATCAGGTCATTGCGCAGTTCATCTTTGAAGGCATATGTCAGCCTATCCAGTTCCTGAAAATTTTCTGTGCAATCCGACTCACAGTAGAACGTTGGCGTCACAACAATCAGCGGTTCGATCTCACCTGCATTAATTAGTCGGTCGAGCATCACCTTGTTGTAGGGAAACTTCTGCAGCCAATAGTACTGATCATCGCCAGTGCCGTGCAGCAGATAAAGGATGTTGTACTGTTTGCTTTCGTCGTATCCTGCCGGCAGATAGACCAGTGCAGACTTTGTAACCTCACGCTGATCCGTTGCATAGGCGTAGGTGGTATAGAAAATTTCCTCGATCGTTCCCTTTGCTTCGTCGCCCTCGGTATCCCAGCATGTAGGGACAGCCCACATGGCGTGTTCGGCGGAGCCTTCCTGATGCTTTTCTGACCACACGTTGCATCCCCAGATGCATCCGAAAATCACCATCATTGCAAGCAACAGAGTTGCAGGGAGCTTTGGGAAAGCAGCAATCTTGTCCATCTTTCTGTACAGAAAGAAGCAGCCGGCAAGTGCCCAGATGCCACAGATGGCAGCCGTTACCAGCAACCCCGCATAATAGAGTCCTGTTGCAGCAATGTTCAAGTAACCGAACGCCACGATACAACCAGCACAGGGAATCACCATCCACCAGGGTTGATGTCCCTTCCATGCAATCCAGGCAATCAGGAGCACGCTAATTTCAATTCCTAAAGTCGTCAGTACTGGGGTCATATGCCCAAGCACTGCAGTATGAATCACTTCATAGACTGCGGTCAAAATCAGCAAGCCGAGACAAATCAGTGGAAAAGCGACAACAGCAGTTTCTTTGTTGATCTTTTTTGCTTGAAACATGGAACGCCTCCCATGTAAGAATAGAGTAAAGGAGCAGCACGTCATGTTGCCATGCCGCTCCTTTCACAGTGTATTATTCCTTCTCTGCCGCCAACACCGTGCAGACACCATTGGCAACACCAGACGCAATCAGCAGGACAGCGCTACCGATCCACGACCAGCTCAGACCATTCATATTGATCTTGGAAAGTATGTCACCGATTTCGTCGAAGCCCAGACGAGTGAAAACGGCAATGGATACCAGCACGAGCACAAAGGGGATGTACTCGCACACAGGAACCTTCTTCCAGCACAATGCAATGGAGCATGCACCGGCAAGAATCATGCAGGCGATAATGATCGGCGAGTGATCGCGTGATACAGAGAAGGCATACAATAGCGCCGTCGCAAGAGAGAGTGCGCCGCAAATCATTGATGTGACCGTGAATTTTGTCTTCTTCATAGCATTACACCTCTTCTTTCTTGGATTTGACAATCAGCAGCACGCCGCAGAACACAATCATAGCGCCAAGCACACCGCAAATTGCATACGCAGCCGTCTGCCAGTATGGCAGGACACGAACCACATGCGCCGTCTGGCTCAGACCATTCACACCGGCACTGCTGGCAATGTTGTACAGAATTACATGGCAGGAATTTCGCACATTTTCCAGCGTCAGCGGATCATCTGCCACGTGGTTAATCAAGTAATTGTAGAAGTTACTGCCGGAGGTTGCCCACATATTGTTGCCCGCAGCCAGGCCGGATTCCATCTTCTGCAATTCGAGATTAATGGCAATGTCGGTATCCATGATGCCGGTGCAACCCCATTCATTACGAACCACATTAGTCATCAAACCGGTATGTGCCTGCGCCCAGATCATGCCGATGCGATTGAAGGCACACATGGCGCCCTTTGCGATCGTCATGGGCTTTTCAAAGGCCTTCAGGTAGATCTCGCGAATTGCCTGCTCGTTGGAGAAGGTTGCCAGACCCATGCGGTTTGTTTCCTGATCGTTGAGTGCAAAATGCTTGATGTAGCTGATTGTGCCCTTGCTCTGCAGACCAACGACCTCTTCATAGGCAAGCTCGCCGGAAAGGAAGCCGTCCTCAGAGAAATATTCAAAGTTGCGGCCAGCGTAAGGTGTACGATGGGTATTCGCAGCAGGCGCATAAGCGCCCTCAGTATCTGTGCGCAGCCAGTCTTCGCCCATTGCCTCACCCACACGGCGAATTAGCTCGCGATTGAAGGTGGAGGCAAACACAACCTCAGAGCAGAAGCCGGTTGCAGCAGTATCGTCCTCTACGTAGTTGCGGACGCTGTTGCCTGCAGGGCCGTCCTTCATGAACATTGCAGGATAGCCAATGCTTGCCACCACGGAAAGCGCAGAGCCGGACACCATGCGCACCTGTTCTTCTAGTGTCATTTGATCCAGAATCTTTTCCCATGAAGGATCATTAAATGCAACGCCGTACATCTTAGCGAGCGTCATCTGACTGTCTACGCCGTAGGAATATGTTTTCACTTCGCCGGCATTTGCCTTCGCCTGATTATACGTGTACATCGGGTCGAGCATCTCCAGCATCTTTTCGTTTGCTGTCAGCTCCGTGTAGGTAGTGGGGAAGGTTGTCCAGTCTGCACGGGTAAGGTATACGCATTCCTGATCGTAGTAATTCAGGTCAGCATCATCAAACTGGTTCGTAATCGTTTCGCCGGTATGTACGGAAATGTTGAGCAGCTTCTTTTCGCTGTTGTTCCATGCATACGTTTTCTCTGCATCACCGTCAGCATCCATGCCGTCCTCGACAGTCTTGCCGCAGTATGCCAGAACGTTGTTTAGTGCGTCGTGTGCGCCATTGCCAATGGCGAAGTAGTAGTCGCCAGCATCGAGCACGTAGGTCTTATCCGTCTTGTAGTCATAGGATGCGTATTCATTCTGGTCCGCATGAATGGTGACCGTCTGTGATTCGCCGGGTTGGAGCAAGCCTGTCTTTTCAAAGCCGATCAGCTGAATTGCGGACTTTTCAATACCACCGGTAATGTAGGGCTGCTGTGCGTACAGCTGCACGACACTCTTGCCTGCCATCGTGCCGTTGTTCGTTACCTTTACGGTCACATCAACACCGTCATCGGTTGCCTTTGCGGAAACGATCTTCTGTGTAAAAGGCAGACCATCGTCAGTGCCGTAGCTCAGGCCATAGCCGAAGGAATAATCGACCTCATCTGTGTAGTTCCATGTCTTTCCGACAAAAGCGCCAGCAGAGGACAAGGCGTTGCTTTCGGGATTCATTACGCTGTCAGCATAGCGCGTTTCATAATAGCGATAGCCGACATAGATGCCCTCCTGATACACCACGTAGCTGCTGCCGGCAGTGCCGCTAATGACAGCTTGTGCATCTGCTGCATTGGTATACTGATGATTTCCGAAATTCTGCATAGCAGGAGAAGAGCAAGAATCCGCTGCATAGGTATCAACCAGATGGCCGGACGGATTCACTTCGCCGCACAGTGCCTTTGCGACTGCACGTGCACCGCTCTGACCAACGCCGCCGATCCACAGGCATGCATCAATGCCGTATTTTTCCTGATCGACCCAGCCAAGTTCCATGGCGTTCGAGCTGTTGATCAGTGCAATGATCTTGCTGAACTTGCCGCTATTCTTGATTTCCAGCAGCAACTCCTTCTCCTGCTCCTGCAACGCCAGATACTTGCTGCCATCGCCGAAGTCGCCGGTCGGCATGTCAGATCCTTCGCCACCGACGCGGGAAATCACGACGATGGCGGCATCTGCGTAATCTGCATAGGATGCGCGTACTGCATCGGTGTATTCCGCAATCGGCACTTCTGCAATGTGGATATCCTCTGGCTTCGTGCCTGTGAATCCTGTCTGAGAACGCGTATATTCCGTGCCGGTGTACTGCTTATAAAAATCCCAGAGCACCGGGTTAACGGCGAACATACCGTCCTCCTCCATGGCACCCAGCAGGTTTGCTATATTCGTAGTCTTGATGTCACCTGCGCCACTGCCACCCAGCACCAGATCAACAGAAGAGCGGGAAAACAGGGAAACCTTGCTTCCTTTTGCAAGAGGCAGTACCGCATTGTCGTTCTTCAAAAGCACAATGCCTTCGCTCTCGACCTCCTCCACCAACTTGTCTGCCTCGTCCTTCCAGTCTGCCAAGGACAGGCCGTTGTCAGGATACGGCTCGATTGTTGTTGCATCAGCTATATCTTCCATCCGGTAAGTTTCACCGCCGATGTAGGTACAGACAAGTGACTGCATCGAAACGGCACCTGACGTTACACCAACCATCAGTGCCAGCAGCATGCTGGTTATGCTGATGATGCGGCGAAGCGCCTTTGGGGAAATTCGTGATTTCTTCATGGTTCCTTCCTCCTTCTCCCTTTCACAAGGATGTTGCCGTTACAATACATCAAAACAGCCCGCTTGTGCGGCTAATGGCAAAATCGGGCTGTTTTTTGGCAAAAAAGACACTTGTCAGGCGTTGGTGCATGGGATCAACACACGGAGAACGAAAAATCCATGTTCCCATGACACATGAAGTGAACCATGATGCTGCTGGGCGATGTACTGAATGCTCCGCAGGCCGAAGCCGTGATCAAGGCGACCGGGCTTGGTGGTTGTCGGCAGTTCAGTCTGCCAGTGTGTTTCCTGCGGACAGTAGTTTTCCACTTGAATGCAAATGAGCCCCTTGCTTTCGAACAGTTGTAGGGAGATGCACCGCTGCGCAGCATTTTCGATTTTCATTTCGAATTCGATGGCATTGTCCAGTGCATTGCCGAACAGTGAGGCAATCTCGCCGGGACGAAGAAAATTAATGATCTCGCCCTGTGCCATAACGCTTAGCTCAATGGTATGCTGATTGCAGACAAGCTGCCTATCGCTCAGGATGGTGTCGAGTGTGTTGTTGCCCGTGTGAAAGGTGGTTTCATACTGCGCAACAGCATCCGCAATCTCCTGCAGTTCTGTTTCATCTGCCAACGCCATTGACCGCAATCGAATAATCTGATGTTTGAGATCATGTGCCTTACGGTTGATGGCATCCATGCTTTCCTGCGTGATTTCCATCTGATGCTGTTCCTTAGCAATCATCTGTTCAAGCATCAGATTGTTTTTTTGCTCCCGGCCGAGTGCCAGGTAACCAAACTGCACGCAAAGTGCAAAAATACAGCACAGAATCAGCGGCGGACGGGATATCCACAGCTGATCTACCTGATATACACGATAGAGATACTGCATCAAATAGACAAAGAGCGTCGTCACAATGGAAAAGAGAAAGACAAACTGCTGGTTAAGCATTTTGTGAGCGTCAGAATCGGATGAAAAATCAAGCCTTCGGACAAGAAAGTGATATGCCGCGGTATAGACACCTACCATGCAGACAACAGACCAAATCAGCCTGCCGAGGTATGTAAAATAATCAGCAAAAGGCAGATAAAACAGATTTTCAATATGGTAAGACAGATTCTGGATCAGCTGGGCCGCAATGAACCGGAAAAGCAACTGCGAAAAGTCCGCATCGATGCAAGAACGCCAAAACAGTATGGAAAGCAGGAAAATGGTGAGCGAAAAAAAGCCTGAAACATGCTTGGCAATCAAATTGGGCAGCACAACAGCCGCAAGAAGAAAAATCGGCAGACCAACGGCAACACGTCGGACAAAGTGCTCTTTCCGGTCAACATGCAGGAAGAAAATCAGCTCTGCGAAGAAAATTTGCGGAATATACCCGTGGTTGACGGTGATTGCAAACAATTCCTGCCAGCTCATTCAAACACCTCGGTTTCCGATACAGCGGGACATTTTTTCCCAGAAGGCATTCTTGTGCATGCGGCTGATGCTGAAGATTTGCCCAGCAATCATCACATCATTTTCCTGCACTTTCTGTATGTGCGGCAGGTTTACCATCACGGATGAATTCACCATGGCAAAACCGTGCTCATCAAAATAATCTGCTACGTCCCTGAGCGTTGCGCGCTCACGGTATTCCTCGTCTGCTAAATGAAAATACAGATAGTGCTTGTTGCTCTCGATGTAATCCAAATCGGACAGGTGAATGCGCTTGATGCCGCCAGCAATATGAATTGCATAGGTTTCGTCCTCGTGCACATGCGCCACCGCTTTGTTCATCTTGATGCAGAAAAGCTCATAGCTGATCGGCTTGAGCACAAAGTCAAGCGCCGCGACCTCATAGCCACGAATCGCATACTGTGCCATGCTGGTAATGAAAATCAGGCATGCTGCTGGGTCAGTCTGCCGCAAACGCCTTGCAGCCTCCAGTCCATCCATATGTGGCATAGCAATGTCCATAAAGATAATTCGGCAGTCACCTTTGTAATCATCTACAAAGGATGCACCATCCGAATAATGCTGAATCGCAATCAGCATTCCTTTTTCCTGCGCATAGCGTTTCAGATACGCATCCAGCATGTCGGAAAATTCCTTTTGATCCTCGACAACTGCAATCGTTAACATTGATGCTCCTCCAGTCCGGCGGATAACTTGTTTCTATTATAGTGCGGATTTTTTGATGTGTAAAGATGAAGGTTATTCTTCTGTCGACCATCGCTTGTTTCAGTGTACCCGCTGCACAACCTTGCAGTCAAGGTCAAGCCGCCGCAAGCGCCAGTGAATGCACATCGGGCATTGCGACGGTTGGCTCAGGTACCGAAAGGCATCCTTCACGCTCGTGTGAACTTTGAATTTGATAATGTGCGAAAAATGCTTGATATAACCGATCGGAACAACCATAGCGCCATCCATATGCAGAATGTTTTGGGTCATCTGCTCAGTTGTGGTTGTCTTTCCGCAACACTTTTCCGACGATTGGCGAAAAATTTTTCCGACGATTGGCGGTATTCTGTTCCGATGGTTGGCAGAATCGCCATCGCCCTTGCTTCGCAGTTATAGTCATTCCCCTAACAAAAAATGCGGGCAGCACCGCATAAATGAATGTACTTCATCAATTTACGCAGTGTTGCCCGTCTGCAAACTCAGAAGATACCAGATTCAAGATTCACCCACAAAGCGGGGCGAACACAAGCACTATCGATGTTGACGCTGCTGCGGCCGAGGGAGCCGTCGGTGTTCACGTTCGCCGCATTGTTCTGATTGTTGCCGGGCGAGCGGAGCCACCACCACCCATACAATACCGTACCCAGATAACGCCCAATTGGGCGATGATCCCATTAAGTTTCCTGCTTCGGTTTTGCGCTGCTCAGCCTTCGCTGGTCGCTGATGATCCACGCGCCAAGTAGGTTCTGTGTGTTGTAGGCTTGCTGGCAAATTTGCTCGTACTGCTTAGGCTGAATAGCCCCCTGCTCCATGCTGACCTGCGCCACATACACCAACAGCTTTAGCGTAGACATGGCTTTACGTTGGTGCTCCTGCCTGGTTGCCCAGCCTGAGCGGCTGGATGGGGTGACATAGATGTCATTGGCGTAGTAGAGCTCTTCCACCACATCCAGCACGTAGCCTTGCATGCGCCCAACAAGGGAGAAGCGGAACTGCTTGGGTGACTTTTGCGTTATGGTCATCACATAGCTCAGTAGATTCTTTGCAAAAGTGATCACCTGCAGTTCAGATTGGCTGTGTGCCATTCGCTTCGCTCTCCTTTGTTGGGCATTTCGGTTTTTCAAAATTTGCGCGCCCGCCTTGCGGCGGGACTAAACTGCCTCCGGCGCCGTAGCTTGACCACACTTTCTTGTTGACCTGTACCGCGCATCATTAGATAAAAGATTTTGCCCCAGCTTGTCTTTCCTCTTTATGTTGCGTGTTAGATTCCAGATTAGAAGATACCAGATTCAAGATTCACCCACAAAGCGGGGCGAACACAACCATCATCGAGGTCGACGCAGTAGTTGATGAGGGAGCCGTCGGGGTACACGTTCGCCGCAAGGCCCTGATAGTCGCCGGGCGAGCGGAGCCACCACCACCCAGCGCTGTCACCATCTGCCGTCTTGTTACTGCTGCTTGTATAGGCACCCTGTGCTTCCGCGTAAGCCGTAGGAGCTACTCTGGATTTCGTGTTTTGATCTGCTCCACTGTTCTTCCAGTACTCCACACCAAAGTACTTGT
>CAVEUM010000055.1:0-7788 GCA_963618735.1 bacterium
GAAGATTGTACCATGGCGCACGCTTATTGTCATGGATTTTTGAAATCTCGGCGGCGATGGCACGGAAAAAGCGAATGACTTGACAGATCGAAATTCTTTGATAGAAAGGGAAAATACATGAGCGAAAGCAAAGCCAAGAAATCCCCCGGCGTGGCGGGAAAACGGGAAATCCTTGCTTTTTACACGGCAGTGATGCGGGGAGAAATCTCCGACTATGCCATGGAAGGCAAGGGCAAGGATGCGGCGGCGGTGGCGGTTCCCGTGCCGCTGAAGGTGAGAATGGAGGCGGCGGAAAAACTGAAGAGCTACCATGAAGAAAACGGCAAAGGCAAGAGCACCTTTGCCGCAGCGGACATTACCCGCATGGTGCGGGAGATGGAAGGAAGTGAATGAAGATGAATCGGGAAGATGCTGTGGCACTGATGCTGGAGCATCCTGCCCAGGTGGCGCGAGCCTGCGGCTATCCCCTGCTGACGGACGAATTGCACGGGGAATGGATTCGCAAGATGATCCTTGGCAAGGAGGATTTGACCCTCCTGGCGCACCGATGCTCCTACAAGACCACCTGCCTGGCCATGAGTCTGGCTATGCTCATGCTGCTGCGGCCGGAGGAGAGCATCCTTCTCATGCGAAAAACGGAGAGCGGTGCGGCGGAAATTCTGCGGCAGGTGAAAATCATCCTCAGCCAGGATGCCATGCAGAGATTATCCGCGGTGCTGTACGGCGAAGGGGTGAAGGTGAAAGCCACCACCCTGGGCATGAGCTGCGACTGCTACGCCGCCAAAAGAGGCGCGTATCAGCTCACGGGATGCGGCACCAGCGGAAGCATTACGGGACGCCACGCAGAGCGAATTTTCACGGATGACATTGTGGATTTGCGGGACAGGGTCAGCGAGCAGGAGCGGGAGCGCACCCGCGGCATTTACATGGAGCTGCAGAATGTGCGCATCCGTGGAGGACGGCTGGTGAACATCGGTACACCATGGCACAAGCAGGACGCCATCAGTCTGATGCCCGGGGTGGTGAAGTATGACTGCTATCACACGGGGCTCATGGATGACCGTGCCATTCGTACCCTGCGGGAGAGCATGTCGCCGTCCCTGTTTGCGGCGAACTATGAGCTGCGGCACATCGCCTCGGAGGATGCGTTGTTCCCCACGGTGTGCGGTTTTTTCACGGAGGAAAATCTCCTGTGGGACGGCATGGCGCACATCGATGCGGCCTATGGCGGTGATGACTACACCGCCCTCACCTGCGCCAAGCGCGAGGGTGACGAAATCCGCCTGTATGGTCGGCTGTGGCGGGGTCACGTGGAGGCGCACATGGAGGAAATCCTTGCGGAGTGCGACCGATTCCGCTGCGGTCCCATCCTGTGCGAAACCAATGGTGACAAGGGCTATCTGGCCAAGGAGCTTCGGCAGCGGGGCGCGCAGGTACGCCTGTACCGTGAAAGCAGCAACAAGTATGTGAAGATTGCCACCTGGCTGAAAAAGTGGTGGCCGCACATCCGCGTCTTTCAGGGCACCGACCCGGAGTATCTGGCACAGATTCTGGACTATACCATCAACGCCGCCCATGATGACGCCCCTGACAGCGCCGCCTGCCTGTGCAGGACACTGGAAAGAGGAAGATGAAAAGGATTTTCATCACTTTCCATGGGCGGAGGGAACTTACTTCACTCATTTGTTCCATAAGACAAGCTTGCTATCTAACAAAAGTGTTTCGCTCTGCGAGGCAAATCAACCTCATCGAAGAGGACATCCGAAGGAGTCCAGAGGGCGAGGGTCTTCGACCCGTTTAGCAGCCCCTGGAAGATGGAAAGAGAACTCATTTGTTCCATAAGACAAGCTCTCTTTCTAACAAAAAGATTTCGCCTTGCGAGGCGAGCAGGGGCGAGGGTCTTCGACCCGCTTAACAGCCCCTGGAAGATGGAGCGAAAACTCGTTTGCTTCATGCGACAAGATTTCTGAAAAAGATCACTAAAGGAGCTGAAATGCAATGATCACCTATCAGGAGTGGGCGGACAGCCCGCAGAAAATCCCCCTGATGCTCAGGAGCATCGACGAATACCGTGCCTCAGGCTCATTCCGCAGAGCCCTGGCAGCGGAAAGCTACTTCCGCGGAGAAAATCCCGAAATTGCCCGCAAAACGGTGCTGAAGGCAACGAAAATCGAAACCCGTGACGAGCATGGAAGGCACCATGTCCGCAGCGGTGTGGCGGATGTGGTGGGCAACCGCATCGGGTCATCCTTCCTGTATCGCTTTGTGTGCCAGGAAAATCAGATGCTGCTGCAGTCAGGGTGCTTGCTTCCTGCAGACATCAAGCGTCAGCTGGGGACTGACTTTGACCGTCAGCTGGAGGCGCTGGGCGAACGTGCACTGGTGCAGGGCGTGGCGTGGGGCTGGTGGAACAACGGGCACCTGGAGGTGATTCCCCAGGCGAAAGACGCGCTCAGCGGTTTTCTTCCCGTGATGGATGAAATGACGGGGCGCATTCGTGCGGGCATCCAGTTCTGGCAGAGTGACGTTCGGCGGGATATGTTTGTCCGTCTTTTTGAGGAAGACGGGGTCACGGTCTACCGCGTGCGCAATCGCTCGGCAGAGGTGGAGATTCCCAAACAGGATTATCGGCAGGTGCAGTATCAGGATGCGCTGGGAAAAACGGTGCAGCGGGAAGGCAACTGGGGACGTCTGCCCCTGATTCCCCTTCTGGCCAACGGCGAGGGGCGAAGCGAACTGACGCCGTCCATCAAGGCGAAGATTGACGCTTATGACCGCATTCTGTCTGATTTCGCGGATAACCTGGATCGCGCCAATGATGTGTACTGGGTGCTGAACAACTTCGGCGGCACCACGGAGGATATTGCGGAGCTTCTGGCAGAGATCAACCGACTGAAGGCCGTGGCCAGCATTTCGGACGGCTCAGGCGGCGCCAGCGCGGAGCCGAAGACCATCGAAGTGCCCTATCAGGCGCGGCAGACCGCACTTTCCATTCTGGAAAAGGAGCTGTACATGGATGCCATGGCGCTGGATACGGAGGCGCTCACCGCAGGAAGCCTGACGAATGTGGCCATCCGTGCTGCCAGTGCCAACCTGAACCTGAAGTGCGACCGATACGAATGGCAGCTGAACTGCTTTGTGCAGGAGCTGCTTTCTCTTTTGGGGATGGAAACGGAGCGGATTCGCTTTCAGCGCCAGCAAATTGCCAACGACGCGGAAACGGTGGAGACCATCTACAAAATGCGGGAAGACATTGACCGCGCCACGGCTCTGCGGCTGAATCCCCTTCTTCAGCCGGAGGAGGTGGAAGCGCTGTTGAAGGGCGAGTGAAAATGCAGAATTCATCGAAAGGAGAATGCCATGCTGAAACCACACTTGCGAAAGGTGAAGGAAGAGCTCCGCAAGGCTGTGAACGCGGGGCTGACCGCGGCGGGGTCATCCGCTGTGGCCTCTGTGCGAAGAGAAATGCAGTCTGGGTATGGGAAACCCATCCGCCAAAGCGGAAAGCTGTACGACAGCATCAGCTTTCGCGCAGAGGACGGTATTTTATCGGTGGGCAGCGACCTGCCCTATGCCGCGCTGGTGCATGAAGGAACATCCTCCATGCCGGGGCGGCCGTTTTTATTGGAGGGCATGCAGAACGCTGCAGGCACCATGGCAGACATCATGCAGCAGAAAATGAAAGAATGAGGAGGAACCATCCATGAATGAAAACACGCAGCAGAGCAGCCATGAAGCAGCCTCTGCGGAGGAAATGCAGCAGGCACTGAGCGAAAGCCGGGCAGAGGCGGAAAAGCTCCGACAGATCCTCACGCAGCGGGAGAAGGAAGAGGAACAGCGGCAATATCGGGATCAATTGCGAACCCTGCTGGAGAATGCGGGCGCCAACCCTGCTGCCCTGGAGCTGATGACCCTTCAAAGCGAGGCTTATGCCAAAGACGGCAAGTCCCCTGAGGAGGCGGTCACGGCCATGCGGAGCCGCTGGGACGGCCTTTTCACCACAAGAAAAACCCTGCCCGTGAAGCCAATCGCGCCTCAGGGAGCAGGGCTGACCCTGACCAGGGAAGATGTGCAAAGCATGACGTCGGAGGAAATCAACCGATCCTGGGACATGGTGAAGGGCGTGCTGGCGCAGCGTTACTGATTCTCCCCTGCCAACACAAGCACCAAAGTTCGAATATGGACAGATGTGTGCTTGATGGGTTCGTGACATATTTTGAAGGGAGGGATGTCCCTTGATTTTTTGACCTTTTTTTCAGGAACAGACGCAAAAAAACCAACCGACCATGAAAAGGAGAAATGACAGGATGGCTATTACGAATTTTATTCCCAAGGTTTGGAGCGCTCGGCTGCAGGAGAACCTGCACAAGTCCCTGGTTTTCGGTGCCCTGTGCAATCGCAATTGGGAGGGCGACATCAGCCAGTACGGCGACACGGTGCACATTAATTCTCTGGCGGATATTACGGTGCGTCCCTACAATCCCAATGAGGACATTGAGGAGCCGGAGCAGCTCACGGGCAATGACATGACCCTGGTGATTGACCACGGCGCGTACTACAACTTCTACCTGAACGATGTGGACGCCGCCCAGGCTCGTGCTGATGTGATGGACGCCGCCATGCGTGCTGCTGCGGTGAAGCTGGCGGAAGATACGGAGAGCTACATTCTGGGCGTGATTCGCGAAGGCGCGGGCACGAAGGCGACGGGCGCGATTCCTGACGGCGGGGTGTACGAGCTGCTGGTGAACATCAAGACGGTGCTGGACGGCAAGCACATGCCCAAGCACGGCCGCAAGCTGGTGATGCCCTCCTCGGTGGAAAGTCAGCTGCTGCTGGATAATCGCTTCATCACCGCCACCTCTGCCGGCAATGACCGCCTGGCGGAAGGCAGCGTGGCGCGGGCGGCAGGCTTTGACATCTACATCAGCGCCGACCTGACGAATGAAATCATCGCCATGAACAGCGATAGTGTCACCTTTGCTTCCAGCATTGCCCGCACGGAGGCTTACCGCCGCGAGAAGGGCTTTGATGACGGCGTGAAGGGTTTGAGCCTGTGCGGCGCCAAGGTGGTCATCCCCGAGTGTGTGTATGTGCACACCATCACGGAAAGCAAGTAAGCATCAGGAATCCCCCGAGGCGGTCAAAGGCCTCGGGGGATTTGCGGTTGATGGGAGGAAAGGAGCAGCGCATGCTAAAGGTTAGCGACATTATGCGGCATTGCCGCAATCATTTCATTTGCGGTTACCGAACGGGTGACCAAAGGATTCAGGATGGAAAGCTCCGCGGCAGTGAAGCATTGCCCATGGAGTGGATTGCCATTGACGGCAGTCAGCACAACAACGGTGTCCATCAATCGAATCAGGAGGGGCACTTCACGACCCTTACGGATGAGGAATGGCACGGCACGGTGTGGTATCTGGCGCCGCCTCGGGATTTCCTTGACCTGTGCGAGGAGATTATCACCTACGCCAAGGATCATCCCGTGAGCGAAATCAAGAGCGAGCAGTTCGGCACGTATCGGTATGTGAAGAAGGATGGGGTGATTCCGTGGCAGACGGTCTTTGCGGAAGAGCTTCACCCGTGGCAGCACATGGTGACGGAGGTGCGGGTATGACGGGCGAGCACTTCATGGAGAATTTCTGCAGGGTGGAGGAAACTTGGCAGGCGGACGGCCTTGGAGGCTTCACCTGCCGACAGAAGGACGGAGAAAAAATCACCGCAGGGGCGGCAGATATGCAGGAATCCAACCTGACCATCGGCGGCAGCAGGGCGGTCAGGCAGCAGGTGACACTGTATGTACGAAAAGGTGTAAGCATCGCACCGGGTGACATCCTTCGCAGGGAGCGGGACGGCGCGGTGTTTCGCCTGGTGGGATTGGGAGAGGATGCGCCCAGTGATGGTCTTCCCCTGCGCAGGGTGACGGCGGAAAGGGTGGTGCTGCCATGGAAGCCATAATGCAGGCCATGCAGGCGTTCTTTTCATCCATGGGGATGGACGCCTTTCTGCAGGGTCACGTGCCGCAGGACGCGTCCATGCCGTATCTGATGTACGAGGTGAAGCAGGGCGGCTTTGGGGAGGAAGCAGAAGCCTCTGCCGAAATGTGGTTTGATGGGGACACGGCGAACGCAGAACGGGCCGTGTGGGCAGGGAAGATGGAAACGCTCCTGCCTGAAGGCGGTGCCAAAATGGAAACGTCACAGGGCATGATGGTGCTCTATCGCGGGAAGGAATTCCTCACCCTGGAGGAAAAAACGGATGTCCCCTGCTGCGGCGTACGGGTGAATTTTCTGATGAAGTGGTATGGAGAAACATGATTTTGCATCAGGCGAACGAGAGGAGAATTTTATGCTGACATCATTGCGCAAGAATACCTACCAGCACCTGCAGCTGGGTGCCGGCCTTTTTCTGAAGGATTTCCGCTGGGAGGAAGCCGAGACCCCGGAGGCACTGAAAGAAATGATCGCGGATGCCATTCTGGCGGAAACCAATATCCTGGGTGCTACCCGCGGCGGCGGTACGTTTCAGTGCAAGCCGGAAGTGCGCCGCATCGATGCCGATGGCGCGCGCTATGCTGATAAGTCTGCCACGGTGAATGACTGCTGGACGGTGAAGCTCACGGGTACCATGCTGGAAATCACCCCTGAAGGCTTCGCGTCTGCCCTCATGGGGGCGGAGGTGACCAGGGAAGGCGGCATTACCATCCTTCGCACTAGGACGGATTTGACGGACAACAGCTTCATTCCCCGACTGTGCTGGGTGGGTGATACCAGCCGCGGGTTTGTGCTCATTGAGCTGGAAAACGCGCTGAACATTGCGGGGGCAACCTTCTCCTTTGCCGACAAGGGCGAGGGCACCCTGCCCTTTGAATATCAGGCGCACACCGATGGGGACGAGGAGTATGCGCCCTTCAAGATTGTGTTTATGGAGGAGTGAGAGCATGAAGCTGAGCGAACTGTCTACCGAAGCATTGGCACGGACGTTATCGAAGCTGGCACCGCCGCTGTGCCGCGTGGCCAAAGATCCCAGGGTGAATGAGGCTCTGCAGGAAATCCGCGGGGATGATCCCCTGCTAATGACCTTTGGCCGCATGGGAGAAATCCTTCTCCCTGCCTTGACGGATGAGCACTGGACGGACGTGGTGAAGGTGGTGAGCATCCTTACGGAAACGCCCGCGTCGGTGATTCGCCTGCAAAACGGTCGGGACACGATGCGGCAGTTTCTGCAGTGCGTGGATGAGGTGCTGGTGGATTTTTTTTCATCTGCCGATGGTTCAATGAAGGGAACATTCTTCGGGGAATCATCGGCGCAACGCGGTTGACGGATGTGAAGGCGCTGGCGCAGGTGCTGCTGAAACAGCAGGAGGAAGAGATGGAAAGGCGCTACGCCCTGAGGCTTTTGTGGCATATGGCCTGCGGCATGCAGGCTTTTTTCTATGGGGAAGAGCTTCCCCTTCCTCCTTGGGAAGGAATGCTTCCTCAGGAGGAAGCAAGGAAGGAGGATTGGGAGAATGTGAAACAGCAGCTGCTGGAAAGGCTAAAGTGATTCTTTATAAACTGCAATGCAAATCAACTGCATTGGAAGGGAGATTTCGCTCTGCGGAGCGAGCAGGGGCTGTTAAAACAGACGAAGTCTGCGATCGCCCCTGCACCCTTCGGGGTGCACTCCTTTGGAGAAGTCTTCACTTGTAACTTTATAAAAGTTGCAAAGAAAATCAACCTCATCGGAGAAGACACCCGAAGGAGTCCAGAGGGCGAGGGTCTTCGACCCGCTTAACAGCCCTCTGGAACA
>CAVEUM010000056.1:0-1552 GCA_963618735.1 bacterium
CCGCAGCATAGCTCCGCACTTCCTCTGCAGCAGGGTCATGCAGGCGTTCCAGCAGTTCTGCCTGCATGGTTATCTTCTGCCGAACAATCTGCCGCCAAAGCGCCGCCTTTCGTCTCTGCGTCCATTCGGTTTGGTCAAACAGATGACCAGCGGCCTCCACATGTCCGCCCAGCGTCATTACCTGCGCAGATGGTTCATACCGATGGTCGCACAGCACCACATTGATGCCGTCCTCCGCAAGCCGCTGCAGCAGCGGAAAGCT
This sequence comes from bacterium, assembly GCA_963618735.1. Lineage (GTDB taxonomy): Bacteria > Bacillota > Clostridia > Christensenellales > Aristaeellaceae > CAKUFA01. The sequence continues at coordinate 263 of CAVEUM010000056.1, forward strand.
GACACTTCCAGACGGGTGCGCCACCATTACATCACGCACCTGCTCCAGCGGAATAGTCTGCTCTTCGTCCTCGTTCCTGATGATTAGCTGTTCATTGCTAAGCGCCAACTCTTCATGCTGATTGATTACGATGGAACGCCAGCCCGATGTCATAAGGATTCCTCCTCTATAAAAGAGCCGCCAATATCATCTTGGCGGCTCGGGGACTCAGATGCACGTTTCCTGTTCCGGCTGAATGGCATCCTTTTTTGTTTTGTCAGGCAGATAGTTGTTGCGGTCGAAAAGCTCATTGATGGAAAGGTTCTTGTACCGCGGCAGGTTGTAGGCGAAGGGCACGTTCAGCGCTTTCACCATGTCCTTGCAGTAGGTGTGGTGCTTTTCCACAAGCGCCATGTACTTCAGCGATGCAGGGTTCACGCTTTCATTGATAATCTTGCCGTGCTCAATGCCATAATGATATGAGTCGATGAGCGAACGCTGCAGCAGGTAGTGATACAGCTCAAAGTAGGAATCGAAGTGTGCAATATCATCGATGTACTTATCCGCATTGCGAACGATGTTCATATGATCCACGGAGTTGCGGAATTCCGTAATAAACAGCGGATCAGAATTGGCGATGTTCTGCTGCATGTAGCGCGTAGCACGCTTGTTCAGCATGCCCTGTTCAACACGCTCCTTTGCGAAATCAGAAAGCCGTTTCTTTTCGTTTGGGCTGCCAAGGTCTGCGTACTTCTTCGAGTCATAAGTTGCCGCATCACGCTCCACGCAATGGAAAGCCATGAAATAGCGGGAGTTAACGTACACCAGATTTTTCACCAGCAGATACAGCACCGTCAGATACAGGCGGACAATGGACTTTTGTCGTTCCTTCTCAATGTTTTCTTTGGGTGTAGCAATACGGCTGTTCGTCTGAATGAGTTCGAAGTTCGTGAAGTCAACTGCCGCAACCAATTGCTGTAGCTTTTTTCGCATGTTTGGTCCGTATTCCTGATTTTCATTCAAGCAGCTGTTGTAATAGCGGACAATCTGCGCATCAGGAATGTCCTTCAGCACGAAGGCTACAACCTTTTCATTCCGAACAAGCTTGCATAGTTTTTCAGGATTGCCATACCGTGCAAGGTATTGGAACCGCCGCGACTCAATCACATTGTTGATAATGAAGTTACGGAAGCTGTTGTTCTTCTTGCCACTAGGGAGTCGGCGGCCACCGTCTTTGCTCAGCATCTCCATAACCATTGATTCAAGTTCTTCCTGGCTGTCCCTGAATCCAAGCAAACGCGCCGCATCATA
>CAVEUM010000056.1:1562-7709 GCA_963618735.1 bacterium
GAACATGGCAGCCTTTGTAGCAGTATCTGCTTTTGCCATGCGTGCAAAGGCGTTGATGGTACGCAGCTCAGTAGCAATCTTCTGGCTATCGCTGAACATCTTGTACTTATCCGTGAAGCTGCAAACCATTTTCTGCTCTTCAAGCACCTGCAGGAAGCTGGCAATGTTCTCAAACTTGTTGATGAGTGTTGTCAGCAAATCGTTGATTTCCTTGCCATCCTGGAAGCAGGTCATCAGATACATCAGCTTGCTGAAGCTGGATGCTTTTTCGTTCATCAGCACGCTATCCAGCACATGCTCATCCATCGGAACGGCAACGATATCCTTCACGTAGCTTGCATCCAACCTTGCGGCAATGTGCTCCATCACAGCGGGCTGAATGTCCGTCCACAAGGGCGTAATCGCATCCACGTAATAGTTGAATTTATCTTCTTCTGTCAGTGCGCCGCGCAGATTGCCGACCAGCTCTTCCGCATGGTTCGGATGATTGCGATACCAGTCGAAGATCACAAAGTCAAACAGCATGTAGAGCTTCGAGCGGACGCTGTCATACTGCTGCTCTGTGAGGCTTTGCGCGTCAGGTCTGGTGAGAATGAGCTCACGGATTGTCGTGATGGAAAAACCCAGATTCTTATATTGCTTCCGCACGACGAAATCATAGTAATCTCGTGCCATCTGCTCTTTGCGCTGCTGGTCAGTCACATGCAGTGCCTCAAATAGCACCGGTAGATTCTTCTGCCTTGCATGCTCAATAAAGTCCTTGTTGATGCTCTGAATTTTTCTGGTGTACAGGTCATCCAGGCACTTCAGTGCATCCTCCTTCACCACTTTCTTGTTCCCATCAAGCTGGTAAATGATGCTGGCAGTACCGCTCTTGCCGTGGGCAAGGGACTGTCTGACCGTTCCGAGCAGTGCAAGCAGATAGTAGCAGCGTTCTTTTTCCTTCTCGTCTACGATGGACTTCATTCCGCCTGCGGGCTTCTTCTTGGGCTTTTTGTAAATAACATCACCAAAGTACGCGCGGCGCGGACTTTTCATCAGTTCTTCAAAAATAGGCAACGACTTGTTAGTGGAGACCTTAAAATTCTCATATGCCTGGCTTGCATTGAGCGACTGGAACAGGTCGAATCTTTCATCTCCATCTTCGCGAAGCAGGTTGTTAATCTCATAGATGACGTTGTTGATGTGCACCGCCAGAATCTTTTCGATATCAAGAATGTTGTAAATCAGCTGGATGTGGATGTTGTCCGCAAACGTCTGACCGAAATACAGCTCTTCAAACTGTTTGCGGAGGCCAATAAGGTCATCACCCGTTGCCTTCTTAGACTGGCTGGGATCATCAAGCAGTGCATTGTGCGTCATACGACCGCTGACAACGTAGCTCTTGGTACTCGGCTCCGCAGAGAAAGCAGGTGTCTCCTGCAAATTCTCGATTTCTCCCCCATGGACAGCTTTTTCCGGTACAGCGTCATTGCCCTTGCCGAAGGAGGTCATGAGCATCTCACCCTCCCTGAGCATAAACAGCGACTTTACGCCAGCCGCCTTCGGGCCGGACTTCTTGCTGCGCTCATCGAGCGGATTCTTCTCAAGATAGGATTTTGCGGCCTCCATGCATGCCGCCTTCTCCTTTTCCGCCTTCAGCCGTTCCTGTTCGGCTTTCCGTTTTTGCTCCTCAAGCTGCTTTTTCGCATCAATGCCGGCAGTCACTGCTTTTCTCTGCGCATTAGCCTGTTGCCTGCGATCCTTCGCGTTCTGCTTGTTCTTCATACGTCCTCCTACAGTAGCGCGTCTGCGCTTTTATGATGATTCTGTAATAAACGTCTGACTTAAAGGGATTTGAATCTCTGCCTGATGGAAGAGAAACATCTGCTCTCAGTATACCACCATTTTTTCCCTGACGCAAGGAGCAAGACCCCTGCCTGCGCAAGGGTCTCACTCCATCCATCGTTTTTCAATATTCGTCATCACAGTGATCCATCAGCCAGAAGATCATGGACTTGTCATCTTCCGTCGGGTAATACCCTTCACAAGCTTCGAGGTAGGCGTCGATATCGAAATTTTTGCATTTTTTCGCACGCTTTAGGGTGGCGGCGAAATCTTCCGGAGAGAACGCGTCCCTTGCCTCCTGCCACGCCTTGAGGGATTCCCTGATCTTCATTTTCCTGAGCGTCTTTCTTGCAACAGAGGGGCATAGCTCCACGAGCTTTTCGATGTAACTGATGGCTACGGTTTCGTCATTCGGAAGGCTGATATACTCTTCCGGAGGTTCCCCGATATAGAAGGGCGCATCCGCTGCTTCCATTGCTATGCAGTCGAGTTCTTCCTCCGACAGGTCTTCGGTAATGGTGAAGTCATCTTCAGACGGTTCCGCCTCGAAAACAGTCATTTCCTCAGGATCAAAGTCACGATACTTGTTGCTCATAATGTACTCCTTTCATGCTTCAACAGCAAAGTCACGTTACCGACCGCTTGCTTACAGAATGTCTCCCAGCTTTTCCACCACAGCATCGCACACACCATGCTCCAGGCAATAGCGGGCATTCAGCTCCCAATCATGGCACTTCTGCTTATTCAGCACCGCAGCGCTGATTTTCGTGCGCTTCAGGATGTACTCCTTCATCTGCTTGAGCATCCGCTTGTAGCTTTCGCCCGCATCCATTACCTTCACTGCATCACCGGACATGCGGGCAGAGCCTTCATGAATGACCACCCGACTGCGGCTAAGCATATACCGCTTTTGTCCTGCCAGGAAAATCAGCCCCGCTGCGGATGCAGCAACGCCCATGTTAATGGTATAGATCGGCGTTTCACTGGCTTCCATGGCATCGATCAGGCTCCACATCACATCCACATCGCCGCCGGGAGAAAAGATGTACAGTCGGATGGGCTTGCGCTCCTCAACGGGCAAGCCAGCATCCTCCATATTCCAGCGAAGGATCATCCGCTGAATGTTCATCGTGTTGCCATCCACTTCGCGCTCCAGATACAGCTTGCGGTCATTTTCCAGAACATAATAGCTGACCAGGTCAGGGATCGGCAGGCCGAGATCCATCTGCCGAATAACGGTCCGTGCTTCTTCAGGAATTTCAGGGGTTTCGGCAAGCTGGACATTCGTTTGCATGTTCATCAATTTTTCCTCCCTCGTCGTTGTGCTTTTCGTTACACGGGAATGATAGCACCAGCCGCAAAGATTGTCATTGAACGGCTGGTTGAAAATCGAAAATTTCCCCTTGCAAAATGCGAAAAAGCTTGCTATAATGATTCTCCAACGCAAAACAAGCACGACCGACCAACTGAATAAGCAGGAGGCAAATCCATGGAAATGCTGTATTTCCCGACGATTAATGCTGAGGCTACCGGTAAAAGAATTATGCAGCTCCGTAAGGAACGTGGACTGTCCGTGAAGGATCTGCAGAACTACCTCGGTTTCGATGCACCGCAGGCTATCTATAAGTGGCAGCACGGAAAAAACCTTCCCCAGCTTGAGCACGTGATGGCGCTGAGCCGGATCTTTGGGGTTGGCATGGAGGATGTTCTGGTAACGGAAGATAAGTTGGTAATGACCAATCATGAGCCTGACGGCTCTGTTTTTGATTTTGGCGATCGTGATGCCGCATAAAGAAAGTACAGGATCGAAGCAGAAGGCCATGTTTACTTTCATTGTGCGGTGTGCTATCATTTACCTGACGTGATCAAATTGATAATCAGGAGAAAAACAAGATGAGTAAAGTATCGTTTGACTTATACCTTGATGAAAGCGGAGACTTCGAGAATGATGCGGTCAATAAGAATCATGCTCCTTCGCTGGTTGGCGGTTTACTGATGCCAACATCCACGGCAAGCGACGATTATTTTGAGCGTCTGATTCCCAACAAAACACATGCTATGGAGACCTATGACAAGGAACGTTTCTTTTCGATTCTCAATCAGCTGCTTGCAGACGGCGGGCAGTTCGTCATCTTCAGCAATGAAGAACGGCTGAATATCGTCAATGGCGATACGACCTACTTGAACATCCTTGCTGAAGGTATTGTGAAGCTCCTGCGTAATCTTCGCGTCAAGTATGAAGAATTCGAGCTTCACGTTCTTGTGGCTGCAAGGCAGGCTATATCTTATAAGCAAGATATGGGCTATGGAGATAACGAAAATGTCCGTATTGAGCAAGAGCAATACTTTCAGCGGCTGGATGAAAAAATCATTCTTGCCATGGGGCATGATCATATTCCGGGGGCAGAATGGAGTTTGCAATTTGCCAGTGCTACTCGTGTAAAAAAGCTAATGACAGCAGATATCATCTGCAACACCTATCTTACTCGAAAAGCACGACAGAAGTTTACAGCAGAAGACAGACAGTATATTGCTTCTCTGTTTGAAAATCAAATTATCTATCCTGTTTTTGAAAACGGCGGAGTTACCTACGTCAAGCGTCTCTTTATTGAAGAACGTTATGGCGAAGTCCTTTACCATCTGAGCAGCGCACCAAACCTGACAGGTCTGACGGAACTTCGCAGACAGTTGTTTTCCATTCTGGCAAGAACCGATGAGAAGGTGCAGGATTCTTATTTCTCTTATGTGTCTCTTCAAATCGGTCAGTACAACAACAGCCGTGATTTCTTGGAGGGTATTGATTTCGCAGAGGGCTACAAGAAGAATGTACTTGTACCTCTTCAGCAATTCCTCACAGAGCAAACGGAGCTTCAAGGCACCGAAAATCTCAATAAGCGGATTCGTTATTGGACGTTCGATACCGATTTCTTCATTCTGACCATGGCAGACCACATGGGCAACACGGCCAAATGCGCAGAATATCTGCAGCGCTGCCGACAGAATATTGAAGCGATCAATCATTCCTGGGAACACATTGATTACTACTTCAACTTCTGCATCCGTGAGCTAATGTGCCTTATGGGTCAGTTTGACTTTAAGGCCGTACTGGATAAATCCGAAAAGCTGGTGAATATTTTCACTGAGACAAAAGAGCTCTTTAGCTTAATTGGCGCGTATGATGGTCTGGATGCAAAGCCTAAATCAGAATTGCTGGGAAAAATCAACGGCATCCGACTCCAGGCATACACCAATCTGCTTCATGAGAATCCGATGTTCTTGGAAGATGCCTTGGCAGCTTCCGATGCAGCGCTTGCTGAGTTTACAAGCCCGTCTGATATTGCACGGCAGTACCAGTATCGTTGCCTGCTCATGATTGAAGCAGGAAAGCCGCAAGAGGCGTTGGCATGTCTGCTGCAGTCCTGCAATATCTCCATGGATACGCCGAATGCATTGAAGATGTTTATCAATGCAGCATACTGGGATGCCAAGCACCCCAACAATTTCTCACTGATGCACTATACCAATGTCCTTCGTGCATTGGCAGAAGTCAATGATCCTTGTGTGCCGGAAGTGGCAAGTGCATTGGTGCAGCATCCACTGTTTGCCGGAGATCTCAAGAGCGATGCAAAAACTGGCCATCCGTGGAACTTGATTTTCTGGAATATGAGCAAGTATTACAGAATCATCGGCCAGCACGAGAAGGCTGAGACGATGTATAAGCAGGCGCTGAAACTTACCAAGGCGCATCCTGAAAAGGCTACCATGTACTCCTTTGCACTAAGTATGACGGCAGATTGGGCAGTGTACTGCAAGAGCAATGACGATAAGGAAGCTACAAAGGCAAAAAGAGATTTCAAAAATTTCTGCGATAAGCTACGCAGTGGCAACCTCCCTGCAAGCATGACGGAATGGTTCTGCCTGGAGGAGAAAGAGGCTGATTTGGAGACTGTGCGGAATCGGTATTTGAAATAAAAGGGAGGAAACGAGGATGGAACCAATTACTTTTGAAGAATATAAAGCTTCTTTGGAAAGGATGAACGAGCAAGAAAAACTTGCCAAAGTTTTATCTGATATCGGATGTAAATATCCACTATTTTATGGTTCAGTCAGAGTAGTTCCAAATATACATGGCAAGCTTAATAAATTTGCAGTAATAAAGTCTCCAGTTATTGGCGAACCCAATCAACCTTTATCGTATAATTATCCCTATTCACCTCATTCTGAAATCAATAGTATTTATATTCCAGCTATTTCAGGAAATAATCTCGTGAATGAGGAAAAAGTCTTCTTTACAGTTAATGTCGGCCCACTTGGCAAAGC
>CAVEUM010000057.1:0-7485 GCA_963618735.1 bacterium
CACATCGACGGGGAGGTTTGGCACCTCGATGTCGGCTCGTCGCATCCTGGGGCTGGAGCAGGTCCCAAGGGTTTGGCTGTTCGCCAATTAAAGCGGCACGCGAGCTGGGTTCAGAACGTCGTGAGACAGTTCGGTCCCTATCCATCGTGGGCGTAGGAGTCATGAGAGGAGCTGTTCCTAGTACGAGAGGACCGGAATGGACGCACCACTGGTGCAACTGTTGTTCTGCCAAGGGCACAGCAGGGAAGCGAAGTGCGGATGGGATAAACGCTGAAGGCATCTAAGCGTGAAGCCCACCTCAAGAATAAGACTCCCATAGCGCAAGCTAGTAAGACCCCTGAAGGACTATCAGGTAGATAGGTCATCGGTGGAAGTGCGGTAACGCATGTAGCTTGATGATACTAATAGGTCGAGGGCTTGATTTAGCGCAAGATCAAAAGAGACTAATTGGAAAAGGCCAAAGCTTGAATCGAAAGTGCTGTGCAGTTGTCAGGGTGCATGAAACCTAACAAGTTCACAATTTCCGGTGGCAATGACGAGAAGGTCACACCTGTTCCCATACCGAACACAGAAGTTAAGCTTCTCAGTGCCGATGGTACTTGGCTGGAAACGGCCCGGGAGAGTAGGTCGTCGCCGGATCCCTTTTCCCTCGAAGATTTTCCTTCGAGGGGTTTTCTTTTGCTTTTTGGGAAACAGAGGAATGCAACCATTTCAAGGTTCTTTGGGGCGCACTTTTTAGCAGCATCTTCACAAGGCAAGGCACTTCCTGTTTATTTGCCATTGCAGAAAAAGTCGATGTCCTCTATAATGGAAATAACATACTTGAAAGGACGATTGCATGGACATCGATATTCTTCTCTATCTGCAAGGATTGCGGGAAAGCACGGCTCCCTGGGTGACGGACGTCATCGCGGCGCTGTCGGATGGCCTGACCAGCCTGCTGCCGGTGATTCTCTGCGCCCTGATTTACTGGTGCATTGACAAAAACGCCGGCGCAAAAATGCTGATGATTTTCAACTGCGGCAATGTGGTGAACGAGCTGAGCAAGGACATTGCCTGCGTCTATCGCCCGTGGGTGAAGGACAGCCGCATTCAGGTGGCGGCACAAGCTGCGGAGACGGCTACAGGCTACTCTTTCCCTAGCGGTCATACCACGGCGTCCACATCCTTCTTTTGCGGCGCGGCGCAATGGCTTCAGAAAAAAAGCCGCTGGGTGTGGATTCCCGGCATTCTGATTCCCTTGTTCGTGGGCTTTACGCGGCTGTGGCTGTGCGCGCACACGCCGCAAGATGTGCTGGTGGCCTTCCTGATGACGCTGGCGGTGGTTTTCCTGGCCGGCGCGTTGGTGGATTGGGTGGAGAAGAAGCAGGGTCGCGATTTGCTGGTCACGGTCATTGGCACGGTGATTGGCGCGGCGGTTCTCCTCTTCGTGTCCCTGAAGAGCTACCCTGCGGACTATGACGCCAGCGGCAATCTGCTGGTGAATTACGCAGACATGCTGCCTGACGCCTTCAACAAGGTGGGCGGTTTTCTGGGCTTCCTGTATGGCTGGATGCTGGAGCGCCGCTGCATTCATTATGAGACCAAGGGCACGATTTGGCAGAAGATCATCCGCTTTGTGCTGGGCATTGTGGTGGTTCTTGGCGCGTATTTGCTTGCCAGCAAGGTCATCACGCCGATGATTGGCGAATATCCGGGCAAGTTCCTTTCCCTGTTCCTGGTGATGTTCCTCATTGTGGGCGGCTATCCGTGGGCAGTGAAGCTGGTGCATGGGAAGCGGTGATTGACAATCCCCCTGGAGATGTGCTACAATGTCATCACTGTCGGCTGAAGCCGATGTATATGCGCAGAAGCGTGTTATTTCATCCGTGATGGCAAGTGATTTGTGTACAGATATCATGAAGGTATCGAACCCCGAGCATGGGGGCGGTACCTTTTTTATTGTCAGGCGGAAAAAGGAGAATGAACGATGACCAAGAGTGTATCCCGCAGCAAAACCACGACCAATGTGCTGAAGCTGACGTATTCTGCCATGTGCCTTGCGCTGGCAATGGTGCTGCCGATGCTGACGATGCACATTCCGCAGATTGGCTCTGCCCTGTGTCCCATGCATTTGCCCGCGTTGCTGTGCGGCTTTCTGTGCGGCTGGCCCTGGGGGCTGGCGGTAGGATTCATTGCGCCGCTGCTGCGCTCGGTGACCTTTGGCATGCCGCCCATGTTCCCCACGGCGGTGTCCATGGCGGTGGAACTGGCGGTATATGGCGCCATTGCGGGGTTGATGTATGCGAAGCTGCCGAAGAAGACGGTGAACGTTTACCTGGCGTTGATTGTTGCCATGGTGGCTGGACGCCTGGCATGGGGACTGACGCGGTACCTGATTGCGGGATTGCAGAATTCCACCTTTACCCTGGAAGCGTTCTGGGCAGGCGCAGTGACTGGGTCGATCCCTGGCATCATTGTGCAGATTGTGCTGGTGCCCCTGCTGGTGCTCGCCATGGAAAAAGCTAATCTTGTGCTGAATAAGTAAGGAATTTTTTTCGGGAGGAAGGAAACCGCTTTGAAAAGCGTTTTCCCTCCTCCCGAACCCACCTCTCTTCCCTAAACTTTCATTAGGGAAGAGAATTTTTTTGCAAACAAACTTTTTACTCTCACTTAAAAATATGTATCTAAGGAACACATGCGAAGGGTCCAGGGGCGAGGGTCTTCGACCCGCTTAACAGCCCCTGGAATATGGCAGAAAAAGACCTTTGCTCCATACGACAAGCCTGCTTGTCAAAAAGATTTCGCTCTTCGGAGCGACAAGGGGGCTTTGCGGTCGCCTCCTTGACCCCTTCACAGTCCTCCTTTTTAAGGGGTTTTCTTCCGTAACTTTTAGTTTCAATACAAATCAACTTGCAGAAGAGTGCATGCGAAGGGTCCAGGGGCGACCGCAAAGCCCCTGGAACAATGAGTGAAAATTCTTTGTTTCATAAGCCAAGCCTGTCTTCCTGTAAGACGATTATCTTTCGAGGAGTTTCAAGGGGGCTGTTAAGCGGGTCGAAGACCCTCGCCCCCTTGCCCCCTTCGCAGTCCCCAATTCTTGAAGGGGCACTGTTCCGCACCTTTCAAAAAAAGAAAAAAGAAAAAAAGAAAGCCCCGTCTGTCGCACAACAGACGGGGCAGGTATGCGTGTGAGCCTCAGGCTTCTTCCTGGGTCTTGGGCAGCGCGCGCTCCACATTGCCGCTACGCAGGCAACGGGTGCAGACATTCATCCGCTTCGCAGTGCCGTTAACCACAACGCGAACGCTCTGCACATTGGGCGCCCAGGTGCGGTGGCTCTTGCGGTTGGAATGACTCACGTTGTTGCCGTTCATCGTACCCTTTTCGCAAATTTCACAAAACTTTCCCATGAAATCCACCTCCTTAGGGAGATCACACACATCAAAGCATGTCTATCTTATCACGGCGGGCAGGAAAAAGCAAGCAATATTTTTGCAGATTTGCGTGCAAAGCAGCGGAAAAACACGAATCTTCACATTTTTTTATTTTGTTTCACTCTGTTCATGTTCACGTCATGTTCGCGTGATAATATGGAGTCATTCGGTGAGGAATGGGAGGATGCAACGATGGCAGAGTCTGGCGTTACCAAGAAGGTTCTGGCGTATGCCATGAAGGATCTGATGCGTCAGCGTCCGCTGAGCAAGATTACCGTAGGGGACATTTGTGCCGCCTGCGACATGAACCGCAAAAGCTTCTATTATCACTTTCGGGATAAATATGATCTGGTGAACTGGATCTTCTATACGGATTTTTTTGAGGATTACCTGCAGGAGGAAGACGAGCTGGCGCCATCGGACGCGCTGGTGCGCTTCTGCATGTTTTTCCAGAAAAATATGTCTTTCTACCGCGCAGCCCTGAAGCAGACGGGGCAGAATTCCTTTTATGAATATTTGGGGGATGTGATCCGTCCCATGGTGACGGGGCGGTTGAAGCCTTATTTCGCGCGGGATGAGCATTTCGATTTTTATGTGGATTTCTTTGTGAGTGTCTATCGCGACTCGGTGGTGAAGTGGGTGCTGGACGGCTGCACCATCGATGCGCAGACGTATGTGGAGCTACTGTACAAGGCTTCCTCCGTGGTGGGTCAGTTAACGCCGCCTTCCGGGAAGAAGTGAGCATGAAAAAATCGCCCTCTCACAGGGAGAGAGCGACTTTTTTGTGAGTGAATTTATCCGCGACGCGCGGCGAAGCACTCGCTGCAGTAAACGGGACGGTCCTCACGGGGAACAAAAGGAACCTGAGTGGGCTTGCCGCAGTTGGCGCAGATGGCATCGTGCATCTCGCGGGGAGCGCCGGCAGCAGGACGGCTTGCCTTGCGGGCCTGACGGCACGCCTTGCAACGGGTAGGCTCATTCTGGAAACCCTTTTCAGCGTAGAATTCCTGTTCACCAGCGGTGAAAACGAATTCAGCACCGCAGTCTTTGCATACCAGCGTCTTATCTTCGTACATGGTTAGGTAACCCCCTGAATGAAAAAAATAGGTGATCTCTTTCGGCTGACCTGATTTTTGACCCCACACACGCCGTCTGGAAGGTTGCTCAACGCATCTGCGCCCTCACGCGCTTCTCTCGGGGATTGCTCCCCGGACGGACTTACATCTAGACCGCACCATGCTCCCCGCCGCTTTGGACGGATTACGTGGACCGCTTTGCCTGCGACTGGCATCGGCTTTCAACCACAGACCCGATGAGATCGACCGTGTTCATTATAAACGTCGCCAATGAAAAACACAAGGGGAATTTGCAATGGATGCAGGAAAAATACAAATCATCGCCGATGGTGATACAAAGCGATGTGTACTTTTGTTAGCACTCTTTCATATTGAGTGCTAAAAAGTTCTTGCAATTCCTACCAGATCGTGTTACAATGAGAAAGGTCAAAGAAAGTTTCATCAGCGGTGTGACGAACCGCTTTTTAAGGAGGCTATTCATATGGCAGTTGAAATGGAAAAGGGCAGCGTATCCATTGACGCGCAAAACATTATGCCGGTCATCAAGCGCTGGCTGTATTCTGATAAGGATATTTTTCTGCGTGAGGTGGTCAGCAACGCCTGCGACGCCATCACCAAGTTCCGCATGCTGAATATCGGCACGGAGGAACCCATGCAGGTGACCGTGACGGTGGACAAGGAAAAGGGCGAATTGCGCATTGCGGATACCGGCATTGGCATGACGGCAGACGAGGTGCACCGCTACATCAATCAGGTGGCATTCTCTGGCGCAGAGGAGTTCCTGAAGAATTATCAGGGCGAGAAAGACGGCGAAAAGGGCGGCATTATCGGCCACTTTGGCCTGGGCTTCTACTCCGTGTTCATGGTGTCTGACAAGGTGGAAATTGAAACCCTGAGCTACACCGAAGGCGCGGAGCCTGTGCACTGGACATCTGCAGACGGCATGTCCTTTGAGATGAGCGAAGGCAGCCGCACCGAGCACGGCACCACCATCATCCTGCACATTTCGGAGGAAGATAAGGAATTCCTGGAGATGTACCGCGTTCGCGAGGTGCTGAACCGCTACTGCGGCTACATGAATTCCCCCATTTATCTGGAGGACGCCAACGCCAAGCCCGTGGAGAAGGAAGTTCCCGTGGAAGGCGAGACCAACGAGGACGGCACCCCCAAGATGCAGAAGGTCATGGAGGATCCCAAGCCGTCCCTCATCAACGAAACTGCGCCCCTGTGGCTGAAGAAGCCCAGCGAATGCACGGACGAGGAGTACAAGAGCTTCTATCACAAGATGTTCTCTGACTACGAGGATCCGTTGTTCTGGGTGCATCTGAACGTGGACTACCCCTTCAACCTGAAGGGCATCCTCTATTTCCCCAAGCTGAAGAACGATTTCGGCACCCGCGAGGGCGAAATCAAGCTCTTCTCCGGTCAGGTCTTTGTGGCGGACAACATCAAGGAGATCATCCCTGAATTCCTGATGCTCCTCAAGGGCGTGATCGATTGCCCCGACATCCCCCTGAACGTGAGCCGTTCCTTCCTGCAGAATGACGGCTATGTGCGGAAGATCAGCGCCCACATCACCAAGAAGGTGGCCGACAAGCTGACGGGCATGTTCGCCACTGACCGCAAGACCTACGAGGGCTACTGGAATGACATTTCTCCCTTCGTGAAGTACGGCTGCATGAAGGACAACAAGTTCTACGAGAGTGTGAAGAACGTCCTGCTCCTGCGCACCACGAAGGACGAATACCTTACCGCCGAGGAATACAAGACCCGCAACGAAGGCAAGACGGACAAGAAGGTCTACTACACCAATGATCCCAAGCGTCAGGCGGCATCGGTGGATCTGTACACCCAGCGCGGCATTGATGTGGCGGTGATGGACAACATCATTGACGTGAATTTCCTGTCCTTCATGGAAAGCACCGCAGGGGAAGATGCCATGACCTTCGCCCGCGTGGACGCGGATGTGTCCGGCCTGACGGAGGATTCCGAGGAAGGCAAGGAGCTGGATGCAGACAAGCTGCAGAGCCTGTTCCGCAAGGCTTTGGGCAATGATCAGCTGGAAGTGAAGCTGGAGTCTCTGGCCAACGCTGACATGGCCGCTATGGTCACCGAGGATGAGCAGATGCGCCGCTTCAAGGAAATGAGCAAGATCTACGGCCAGTCCTTCATGATGCCTGACCGCTTTACCCTGGTGCTGAATCGCCGCAGCGCGACCATTCAGGCGCTGGCAAACCGCGATCCTGAGGATGAGACCACGACCCTTCTGTGCGAGCAGGTGTATGACCTGGCACGCATGGCCGCTCAGCCCCTGGAGGCAGAGGAGATCACCAAATTCCTGAACCGCTCGCAGAAGCTGTTGGGAATGCTGGCAAAGTAAATCAAGAAAGTCAGGAACGCTCGCGTTCCTGGCTTTTTTCTTTTTGGGGAAAGGCAAGCTTGTCTTATGGATCAGAAAATCCTTGCTTGATGTTCCAGGGGCTGTTAAGCGGGTCGAAGACCCTCGCTCCTGGACTCCTTCGGGCATGCACACCTAATAATCTTGTCTTAAAAGCTGAATCGTTAACTCGTTCAAGTAAGAGGACTGCGAAGGGGTCAAGGGGGCGACCGCAAAGCCCCCTTGAAACTCCTCGAAAGAAAAGTTTTTTTTGCAGGAAGACAGGCTTGTCTTATGATTCAAAGAGTTTTCACTCATTGTTCCAGAGGGCTTTCCGATCGCCCTCTGGACTCCTTCGGGCATGCACACTTCTGCAAGTTGATCTGTATTGAAACTAAAAAGTTACGGAAGAGTGCCCCTCAAAAAGAAAGGAAGCCCCGAAGGGTGCAGGGGCGATCGCAGACTTCGTCTGTTTTAACAGCCCCTGCTCGCTCCAGAGAGCGAAATCTTTTTGCAAGTAAGAGGGCAAGCTCGACTTATAGACCAAACTGATTTTGCTCATTGTTCCAGGGGCTTTGCGGTCGCCCCTGGACCCTTCGCATGCACACCTAATAATCT
>CAVEUM010000058.1:0-7482 GCA_963618735.1 bacterium
GAGTGTTTGACTACGAATCAAAAGGTCGTGGGTTCGAATCCCGCCGGGCTCACCAAATCAGAACGCAGACATTGAAATGATGTCTGCGTTCTTTTTTTACCTAAAATGCCCCTGTTTGCCGGGCATTGCAACGGTTAGCTCAGAGCTCCGAAAGGTATCCTTCACGCTCGGGTGAACTTTGAATTTGATAATGTGCGAAAAACAGTTGACATGACCGCAAATAGCATACATTGGTCCAACCTCGATCGCCGCCTTCAAACCGCACGGAACTTCTTCACATTCCGTTTTGTCAGCATACGATCCGCCATCGTTCCTCAACCTTTTTCATTCGCCCATCAGGAATTGCAATGCCTTGTTGTACTTCTCCTGCCGCTTCATGTCCTTCATGGTGATGCTAGGCAGTCGGGAAAGGTTGCTGTTATCAATCAGGTCAGAAATCTTCACTGCCGTAGCAATCGGATTTGCCTTGACCCGACAGAGATAATCCTGCCAGGGCTCATCTTTCCGATGGGTCACCGCATCCAACGCCTTCGCCGTATCTGCACCGAAGAGCGTCTCGATATCCTGAAGAGTTACCGACGTATCCTCCACCACATCGTGAAGCCAGCCCTGCAGGCGTGAAGCGACCCGCTCAGGATGATGAATGTAAGGCATGCCCGCCTTGTCCATCGCTCCCTGATGCATCTTTTCTGCCAGCTCCCTTGCTCCATGACATTTGTGCTGTATGACAGCATTTCTCCCCTCCGTTCACTTTTCAAGACGCATTTTTTCTGTCAGAATGATGATATATCTTTCCACGAGAATTGCAAATTGTCATCCGCGCTTTTGTTATTTTTATCAAGAAATGTTGTTAATTTTTGAACGTTATGTATTTATCAAAATTTTTTCATATTTTCTTGCTCTGTTCCCTTGAATCCCAGCAAATTATTTGTTAGAATAGGACAAGAATGAAGTGAGGAGTGTTCGTTTTCCCTGCCTTTCCCTGAAAATTTACGTAAATTTTACATTTGGGTGACATTGGAATTTACGTAGATCGTGTATGCTAATGGCAGGGTGAAGTTCGGTAGCAACGCTGCGGCGTTTGCATACAGTACGTTATCCACAGAAAAAAGGAGGACATCAAGGTATGAAAAAGTTTCTGGCTCTCCTGCTGGCGGCAATGATGCTGCTCCCCATGTTCAGCGCAAGCGCAGCCACGGAGTATGACGTGACGGAGCCCATCACCATCACCTGGTGGCACGCTCACGAGGATCAGTACAACGAGTACATCGAGTACATGGTCAACAAGTTCAACAGCGAAAACGGCATGGGCATTACCGTGAATCCCGTATACATCGGCAGCTACACGGAAATCAACACCCAGTTCATCGCCGCGGCTACCGCTGGTGAAGGCACCGTGCCCGCCATCGTCAGCTGCAATACTTCCTATCCCATGAGCTATGGCAAGGACGGCCTGTGCGAAGTGCTGGATCCCTACATTGATGCCTATGATTACGACATCGAAGACTTCGGCGAAGGCCTGATTGCTTCCACCAGCTATGACGAGGAGCAGATTGCACTGCCTTACCTGATTTCTACGCAGGTCATGTATTACAACAAGACCGCCGCGGACGAAGAAGGCATCACCCTGCCCACCACGCTGGATGAAATGGACGCTTTCCTCGAGAAGGCTACCATCTTCAACGAGGACGGCACCACCAAGCGTTACGGTACCGTGATCCCCGGCTGGGACTACTGGTACTTCGAGATGTTCTACAAGAACAACGGCGTGGAAACTGTGTGTGAAGACGGCACCACCGACGTCAACAGCGAGCAGAGCGTCGCCATCACCAACAAGATCAAAGAGTGGATTGACAAGGGCTATGCTTACTTTGCTTATGGCCAGACCGCCAGCAGCAACATGCGTCAGCTGTTCTGGGACGGCGGTGCCTTCAGCGTGATGCACACCTCTTCCCTGTATGACACCTACGTGACCAACGTGGCCGCCAGTGAGAATCCCTTTGAAGTGGGTATGGCCTGGCTGCCCGGCGGCAACGATGGCGAAACTTTCAAGAGCGAAGTTGGCGGCTCTGCTATTCTGATTCCCGCCGCTGCTTCTCAGGCTGAGAAGAATGCTGCATGGCAGTTCCTGATGTTCATCACCTCCCCTGAAATCAACCTGTACTGGGCTGACAAGACCGGTTACTTCCCCACCCGCGCCAGCGTGCAGGAAACTACTGAGTACGCCGAGTATCTGGATCGCAAGCCTGCTATGAAGGACATCGTGTCCATGGCAAGCTGGATCAACCCTCGCAACCAGAACCCCGCTTATGACTCCTGCGCCAACCTGTGGAAGGACGCACTGGCCAAGATCTTCAACGAAGGAGCTCCCGTGCAGGAGACTCTCGATACCCTGGCCACCGAAATTCAGGAGAATCTGAACGACCAATAATCTTCCCTGACATCTGCCGGGGTGGAGTGACATCGCATCCTCCGCCCCGGCTTTCTTCCGATTTACATGCATGTCCATCATTCCAGCGAAATTTATTCACAGCGAGGGTGAGCTCGAATGGCAAAAAACAAAATTGTCTACCAATCCCTGAAGGAGAAAAGGCTTATTACACCGCGGCAGAAGCGTTTCGGCATCGCATTTATCGTGCTTGGCACGCTCATTATGCTCACCGGTGTTTTGGGCTACCTGGCAGGTGATCTGCAGCTGCCCTTGTTTGCCGACCTTGCCGATCAGGTCTATATCGCCCGTGATGTCGCGTCCGATACAGGTTCTTCCGTCTCCGGCTGCTTTGACCTGAATGGTGATGACAGCGGCGTGCACATCTTCGCCGCTTCCTACACCTCGGCCACTGAAAGCGGCTCCATCAATGCCGATGACTTCGACATCGGCGAAAGTAAGAAAGCCCTGAAAGGTGATGGACTCCAGTTTACCGGATCCAAGGAATACATGAATCTGGTCATCACCGAAGAGACTCCTGTGCAGCTGGATAACGGCACAGAGGTCACCCAGAGTGTGAAAATCCGCGGAGCAGGCTCCAACAAATACCGCAGCATGAAGCTGACCGTAGAAGGACCTGTGACGCTTACCGTTTACGCCGTTTCCTCTTTGGAGAATGAGTCCCGCAACCTGGTGCTTTACTCCAGCAAAACCGGTGAAGCCGTAGCAACCGCTTCCGCCCCCGCCTATGGCCAGGTGGAAGGTGCCCTGACTCCCCTGACTTATGAAATCACCGCCGCTGGCACCTACTATCTTACCAGTTGCGGTACCATCCCCGTGGCTCTGCTGAGCTATGTCATGAATTATGCCATCATCATCCTGCTCATCGGTTTGATTCTGCTCTTTAACGGCATCATGCTTCGTGTTCAGCCCATGGAGCGAATGAAAGACCTGTTCTGTGTAGAGCCTGCACTGATTTTCTTCCTGCTGTTCGTGTATTACCCCGTCATTGACCTGGTTCGCATCTCCTTCACAGACATGGGCATCCTGACCACAGGCAAACAGACCTTTGTGGGATTGAGCAACTACAACTGGCTGTTCAATCAGTCCGGTTCCCGTTACTTCTGGGAGTCTTTAGGAATCACTGCCACCTACATGTTCTGGGAAGTGGTCATCACCTTGGTTGGCGGCGTGTTGTTGGCACTGCTGTTCAACCGCATGTCCCGCGGATTCAACTTCATGCGTTCCATTGTGTTCATGCCGAAATACATTGCCGTATCCACCAGCGCCGTGGTGTTCATGTGGATTCTCTACAGCCCCGCCGCCAGTGGTGCCAATCAGGTGGAAGGTATTCTAAACTACGTGCTGTCCTGCTTCGGCATCACAGGCCCGCACTGGTTGATTGACGCCTCCACTGCACTATCCGGCGTGCTGATTCTTACTGCGTGGCGCGTGGTTGGTTACGCCATGATGATTTACCTTTCCGCCATGCAGGGCATTCCGAGAGATTACTATGAAGCTGCTTCCATCGATGGAGCAGACGGCGTTCAGCAGTTCCGCTTCATCACCATTCCCTTGCTGGCACCTACGACGCTGTTCCTCTTCGTGACCACATTCATCGCCAGCATGAAGGTTTTCCAGAGTGTGGACGTCATGACAAGCGGCGGTCCCGGCACCGCCACCAACGTGATGGTGGAGTGGATTTACAACCTGACCTTCACAGACTTCCGCACGGCTCGCGGCGCGGCAGTCTCCGTCGTCTTCTTCTTGATTCTGCTGGTATGCACCGCAGCAACCATGAAGTTCTCCAACCGCAATGTCAACTATGACGCCTGATGAAAGGAGGAAATGACCATGATTAGCGCAAAGAAAAAAATCGGTATCAGTCTGGTGCTTCTCGGTGTTGTTCTTCTTCTGGCGGCGTTCGTTTCCTGGCCGCTTGGTGCAGCAGGTGTGCTCACC
Source organism: bacterium (assembly GCA_963618735.1). Taxonomy (GTDB): domain Bacteria; phylum Bacillota; class Clostridia; order Christensenellales; family Aristaeellaceae; genus CAKUFA01. The sequence continues at coordinate 4,391 of CAVEUM010000058.1, forward strand.
ACGTCCCTTGCTACTGCGGGATGCGTGCTGGTCATCTGCGCCGCACCTCTGATGTGGGCAGACGGCATCCATGCCATTCGCAGCGGCAAAGCTCCCAAAGCTTCGCTCCTCTCCCTGCGCAGAAGCGGCTTCTTCGACATTGTGCTGGTGATGCTGATTCTTGCGCTGGTGCTGGGCATCCTGTTCGGCGTCGGCAATGTCATGTATCATTCTGCCCTGCACTACCACGCCTCTCTCGCCGCAGGAGACGGTGAGGTTCCTGCTACGCTGGAAGAAGCACGCCTGCTTCCCGACTTTGTGGAATACAATTTCAAGCAGGATTTGAACATCCTCTCCAACAACTACAAATCCTTTGGTATTGCGGCGCTGTTGTTCCTTGGTGTTTCCATCCTGTGCCTGATGTACATGTGGTTCATCTCCCCCATTGTGCGGGCAGATGAAAGCCTGCAGATTTCCCACAAGTTCTACCGCAAGGTTGGACAATACGCGGCGGCCATCCTGGTTACCCTCATCATGCTCTTCCCCATTTACTGGATGATCATTTCCTCCTTCAAAACCAGCACAGAGCTGTTGCAGACCGTGCCCACCCTCTGGCCGGCGAACTTCGTATGGGAGAATTACCCCAACGTGCTGAATCGTGCCCCGTTCTTCCGCTACCTGCTGAACACACTGGTCACAACTTTCTTCATCATGCTGGGACAGCTGGTCATGGGTGTTCTGGCAGCTTACGGTTTCTCCAAGGGCGACTTCAAGGGACGGAACGTGATGTTCATGCTGGTGCTGGGTGCCCTGATGGTTCCCATTCAGGTGACCTTCGTGCCAATCTACGTGCTGATTTCCCGCCTGAACTCCATTGATACCTGGGTCGGCGTCATCCTGCCCAACCTGGTAAGCGCCTACTTCATCTTCATGCTGCGGCAGAACTTCATGTCGGTAGACAACAGCTACATCGAGGCTGGCAAGCTTGACGGCATGGGACGCATTGGTACCATCGTGCATGTGCTTTGCCCCATGTGCAAGCCGTCGCTCATCACCGTGAGCATCATCTCCTTCATTGACGGCTGGAACAGCTACTTCTGGCCCAAGATGGTTACCAAAACCGAGGCCAGCCGCACCATTGCCGTGGGCGTTCAGCAGTTGAAGAACACCTTCGCCGGACAGGAGGTTTCCAACTATAATGAGATTATGGCTGGCGCTGTGATGGCCATCATTCCCATTGTGTTCCTGTTCCTGGTGCTGCAGAAGTACATCATGACCGGCATGTCCAAGGCCGCCATGAAATAAGACAGGCAGATGATGCGAGAGAACAGCTTTTGTGTCAAGAGCTTCCTCTCGCGCTCTTCTCAAAAGTCCCATAAAAAGGTCTGCAAGCTTATCGTGAATGATAGCTTGCAGACCTTTTGTTATGCGTTTAAGTCGTCATCGTCGTCTGAGCGATTCCAATAATTTTCAGGATCTTCGCCGATGGACAGCAGGAATTCCTTGAACCTGGCATCCTTATACACTGCATGATCCTGCAAGGACGCAAGGTATTGCACCGCAATGCTGTTCGGATTTGCCCGAAGCCACGATTTGGTGTCCACCAGACCGGAGTTTTCTCCCAATGTATAGTACCCTGTGCCAAGCAAAGCAAAGATATCACCCGGCATAGTCAGGTAGTACAGGTGGATGACCGTGGCCACCCGATCTGCCGAGTGTTCTTCCGCGTGGTCATTCATGGCAAGCAGCTTCTTCATGGTGGTGCACTGAGCAGGCTTATCAACCCAATCCTGCCCCATCATATAATCATGAAGATAATCCCGCAGGTACACATCGTAATTCGGGTCTTTCTTGGAAAGCTCGCACTGTTCCCAATTGTTTGCAAAGCTGGTGAGCAGCCAAATTTGCATCATTTCGCAAATGGTTTCTTCCATCCAGGCAGACGGTATCGTACCATACTCGTAGTCCAGGATGCAGTGCGTAAACACATAGCCAAGCTGATAAATCGTCTGGCTCCAGTCGTCCGGCGTATCCGCACACAGTGAGATGTGATAGCGATCCTTGTATTCTTCATCCTGCTTCCAAAGGAGCTCCCCATCAGGATCATTGCAGACGCCTATCTGCATCCCATCGGGATCAATTCCGCACACAGCCATGACCGATACGATGTAGGACATTATCGCCGTCAGAGAATTTCGTTCCGACTCGCTTAGTTCGACGCCCTTGCCTTTTTCAATGACCAGATGAAAATGATTACGCCGTGTTTTTTCACTCATCTTTTCCAGGAAAGTATCGCCGCCGGTAACGATGGGCGTGCTTTCTTCTGTCATCGTGCTTTCCCCGGAATAGTAATGCATCAAGTAATCCGGGGTTGACGGTTCCTGTTCATAGCCAATATCCAGCCAACCGCTAAAGTCAAACTCTTCCGGCAGGGATCTGCAGGCCTTTTCCAAAATCCTCGACGTTTCTTCCAGGGTTTGATAACGACGAACCCTGATAACCTGCTCCTCATTTTCTATGCAGCTATATTCGATGGAATACAGTTTCCTTTCATCAACGGTGATGGGTTCCACCTGGATAAACTCCCCGTCAGACCGATCGGCAAATCCTACCGTGAGAAAGCCATCGGCAGGATTTCCAAGTGAGGCAATTATCGTGGAAATTCTCTGAAGAATTCCATCTGTAACAGGGCGGGCCACGTTCATCCTGCATCCTGCGTCATTCAGGCGTCCTTCTGGCGTCCATTGCCTTTTCCTGTATTCCTTCGTAAGCTTCTTCGCGGTGAGAAAATCTTCATCTTCCTTCCTGCAATACAGCATGGCAGTTAACCGGAAAGTACCATGAAGTATGCCGCCGACAGCCATTTCATCCTTGCACTTTTCTGCATCAACAAGCACATCGAACACCGTACCAAGAGACGAAAGGGTCACATGCCAATAATCCTCATTCGTGAAACTGTTCGTGCACCGTTCCATCGCTGTGATTTTGCCGCCAATGTAAGCCAGCGGACTCTGCTTGTCTTCATCATCCGAGAAGGTACCGGCAGGAATGATTGTTTCAGCTGCCAGGCAGTTTTCTGCATTCGATTTTTCATATGCTTCCATGCTCGGCCA
>CAVEUM010000059.1:0-1228 GCA_963618735.1 bacterium
CAGCCTGATGAAAGCGGATAACCCGATTCACGGGCAACGCTTGGAAAATGGAACGTGTATCCTGAACGGAACCATCCGCACGATGATGAACACCTATCCCTTTGAAGGAGAAGGCTTCATTCAGCCGGAGCGAATCGAACTGCTCCTGCATTGCGCGGGAGTAAATCTGCCGCTGCTCGGCATCAAGGAAAAGGAATAGCTCATTCCTTTTTTCGTGATCCATCTTTTCAAGGAGTTTTGTAAGGAGGAACATGAAACAGACCATCCTTTCCATCGTCGCGATGGTGCTGGCCGTTTTGTATTCCATCGGGCTTCTGACCGCTCCGCCCGTTCAGCCCGCCTCCGCACAGGAAGCGGCTGCGGCCACCGGCATTTCTACGGAATATGAAAACCGGCTGTTCGACGACAGCTTTGTTCATACCGTGGAAATCGAAATGCCGGAGGCTTCTTGGGAAAGCCTGAAAGCCAGCGCGCTTTATAAGGAATATTACGACTGCAACGTCACCATCGATGGCGAAACGTTCTATCATGTGGGCGTGCGCACGAAGGGAAATACCACGCTCATTCAGAGCATCATCCGCGAATGGGATCGCTATTCGCTGGTGCTCGATTTCGGCGCTTTCAACGAAAGCCAGCGCTACTACGGGCTGGACAAGGTGGCGCTGAACAACAACATCTGCGACAGCAGCTTCCTGCGGGATTATCTCTGCTACGACATGATGCGCTCGATGGGTGTACCCACACCCTTGTGCAGCTTCGTGCAGGTGAAGCTCAACGGCGAGGTCATCGGTCTGTATACGGCGGTGGAAAGCCTGTCGGAATCCTTCGCGCTACGCAATTATGGCACACAGCACGGCCAGCTGTACAAGCCCGAGCAGATGGACATTGCGGGCATGATCACCGGCACGGAAAAGAACGCCACGTTGCGCCTGTCCGAGCTTTCGGCGGCGGACGGCACAGTGGACGCCTGCCAGTTTCTTGGCGTGGACGATGTGACGGTGGGGTTGCAGTATCAGGGCGAAGCGCTTTCTAATTACGACGCAATCTGGAACAACGCCGTTTTCAAGACCGATAAAAGTGACAAAAAGCGGCTGGTGGAAGCCATCCGCGTCATCAATCAGGAGGAGGACGCTTCCTCCGCACTGAATGTGGACGAGCTGCTGCGCTACTTTGCCGTCAACACGTTCATTCTCAACGACGACTGCTATACCTCCTACGCCGGGCACAA
>CAVEUM010000059.1:1260-7414 GCA_963618735.1 bacterium
AACGATGACTGCTATACCTCCTACGCCGGGCACAATTACGGTCTGTATGAAAAGGACGGCCGCCTGTCGCTGGTGCCGTGGGATTACGATCATGCGCTGGGCTGCACCGGCGCGGCCAGCGGCACGAGCAACTGGACGGATTACATCAATACGCCCATTGACGAGCCGCTGATCGATACCACGCTGGCGGAGCGTCCGCTGCTGAACTGCCTGCTGAGCAATGAAAAATGGCGGGCGCAGTATCATGCCTATCTGGACGAATTCATCCGCGATTACATCGAAAGCGGCGAATTTGCACGGAAGGCTGAAGCTGCTTCCGCGATGATTCGCCCCTATGTGGAGGCCGACCCGACCAGCGGTGTAACAAGCGAACGCTTTGAAGCGGCGGTCGCATCGGATATAGATTTTGTCGCGCTGCGCACGGACAGCATCCGTGGCCAGCTTTCCGGCGAGATTCCGACAACGGTTGAAGGCCAGCAGCAGGCTTCTGAAACGCTGATCGATTGCTCGGCGTTTGTCAGCCCCGACTCTGCCAGCCTGACGGAGCTGCTGCTGCCCAAGGGCAGCGGGCTGTACATTGAGGATCTGATGCGCACGCTGATTCCGCAAATCGATCCGCTGGCGACCATCAGCATCATCCCTGTTGAAGATCTGTTCAGTTTGGTGCGTCTCGAAGGCGACAACGAAGAAGGCATGATAGACAAGCTATCCAAGGCAGGACGCATCGGCGATTCGGAAGCACTGGAGGATGCCGCCAAGCTGCTGGCGCTGCGCGTCGCACAGGGAATCGGCGACAAGGTTCTGGCAGTTCTTGTGCTGATCGTTGCGCTGATCGTCGTGCGCCGCATGGATCGAAATCGCGGGCCGCAGCCCAGAAGGGAGAAAAAGCGTTATGCTGTTTGAAGCGCCCCAGAACACCAAGCTGCGCCACGAATGGAAGCATCACATCACTCCAATTGACAAGCAGACGATCATCAACCGCCTGTCCGTCATCGCTTCCCCTGATCCCCATTACGGCGCGGAGCCCTACTACATCCGCAGCCTGTACTTCGACAACGTATACGACAAGGCGCTGTCCGAGCGATTGAACGGCTGCGAGGTGCGGGAGAAATTCCGCATTCGCTATTACAATGGCGACCCCAGCTACATCGTATTGGAAAAGAAGAGCAAGTACAATACGCTCTGCGGCAAGAAAAGCGCGCGCATTACGCAGGAACAGTGCCAGCGCCTGATCGACGGTGACGCAGACTGGCTGATGCAGACCGGCAAGCCCCTTTGCGAAGAGCTTTATGCCAAGATGCAATGTCAGCTGCTGCGCCCGCGCGTGATCGTGGATTATACGCGCCGCGCCTTCGTTTATGCGCCCGGTAACGTGCGGGTGACCATCGACGACGAGGTGCGCACCGGGCTTTCCGCTACGCGGATGTTTGATCCAGTGGCGACGATCCCGGCGGACGTTCGCCACCCCATTATTCTGGAAGTGAAGTACGACGCTTACTGCCCGTCCATTATCCGGGATGCGGTGCAGCTGGATAACCGGCGCACGTCGTCCTTCTCCAAATACGCGGCCTGCCGCCTGACGAATTTCTAATAACGAATGGAGGAAAACCATCATGACGTTCAACGACATCTTCAAATCCAGCTTTCTGGAACAGGCTTCTTCCTTCTCCTTCGCAGATATGGCGATCTCGCTGGCGCTGGCGTTCGCCATTGGCTTGTTCATCTTTGAGGTTTACAAGCTGACCTATCGCGGCGTGATGTATTCCCGCAGCTTCGGCGTGACGCTGCTGACACTGTGCATGGTGACCGATCTGGCCATTCTGACCGTAACCTCTAACGTGGTGCTATCCCTTGGCATGGTGGGCGCGCTGTCCATCGTGCGCTTCCGCACGGCTATCAAGGAGCCATTGGACATCTCGTTCCTGTTCTGGTCGATTGTGGTGGGTATCATGCTGGGCGCTGGCATGATCCCGCTGGCGGTGTTCGGCTCTATCATCGTGGGCGTTGTGCTGCTGGTGTTCTCCCGGCAGAAGAAAAGCTCCACGCCGTACATTCTGGTGCTGCAATGCGCGGACGATGCAGCCGAGGACGCGGCACTGCGCAAGCTGAACGAACGGCTGAAAAAGTATGTTCTCAAGTCTAAGACCGTAGGCGCGGAGGGCATTGAAGCAACCATCGAGGTCAATCTGACCGGTTCGGAGACAAAATTCCTGAACGAGCTGCAAGGATTGGAGGGCGTGCGTCACGCGACCTTAGTCAGCTACAACGGCGAATACATGTCCTGATCGAACGGCAGGCGGAGGGGCTTCTCTCCGCCTGTGCTTTTAGAAAGGTGAATGCTCCATGGATTTTCTGCGGTTTCATGGCTGTAATAATACGCGGGATTTGGGCGGCTATTACACGACAGAAGAACGGCAAATCGCCCCGAAGCGATTGATCCGCAGCGGTGCGCTTAAGAATATCGGCAGACGCGGCGTGCATTATCTCGCCTGCCAATGCCGGGTGCGGACAATCGTTGATCTGCGCACAGAGGGCGAAGCGGAAAGAGCGCCGCTGCCGGACGTTTTACCGATACAGCTCAGGCATATTCCTGTTCTGGAAACGGCCATGCAGGGCATTACGAAGGATGGCGTTTCCACCGTGCAGATGGTTCGTTCCATTGTTCGCTCCGGAATGTCCGAGGCCGAATTCATGGGAAAGACATATGAAAACATCGTCTCCAGTCCGCAGGCGATGAAGGCATACGGTCATCTTTTCGAGGTTTTGCTTCGGCAGGAAGAGGGCGCAACGCTGTTTTTCTGTTCTCATGGCAGAGATCGAACGGGCATTGCCGCCATGCTGATTTTGACAGCGCTGGGCGTAGATCGACAGCAAGTTCAAGCGGATTATTTGCTGCCGACACAGAAGCAGGCACGTCAGGAACGGCTTGCTACATTGTTGGAGAAAGTGCATTACGCCAACCATCGGGAAGCGGAATTCGCCCGTGCGTTTGCGCGCCCTTCGGTTGAACGAATCAACGTCGTCTATGCATGGGCTAAGTCTCACTATGGCTCAATGCAGCAGTATTTGCATTCCGCGATAGGTTTGGGCGAAAAGGACATATTGCAGTTGAGGCAGATGTATTTGGAATAGTCTGCATCATTTTGATGGACAAGTTATGAATGAACTACTATTAAAGATGATAAATTACCTGTTGACGAATACCTTTTCAACGAAGCGAATGATGGCCGATGCTCTGGACATCATTTACTGGACGCTTCTGAATGTGTGCGCGGGACGCGGCTCCACAAAGAACATTAACGAAGTTACCTCCGCCATCCTCCGCTATTGCATTCAGCACCATATCTCCTTGGAACAGTCCCTGCAGCAACAATGACAAACCGGGATGCTTTCATCGTCGAAGGCATCCCGGTTCTTCTGTTTATCGCAAAACCTGAGTTGAAGTCATACATTGATCTTACAGAGAATCCGATCCAGCATGGCGGCAATTTCAGTACGCGGGATCGTCATTCCATCGACCAACCATTCTTCCATCACACCAACCATGCCCGATACAACAAAAATCGCTTCCACAGCGTCATATTGCAGATTTTCATCGGGGTGAATCCTACGGTTTTCCGCCAGTACTTTTTCATTGAAGGTGCGCTTCAGTTTTTGAAGCGAATGGCTGTCACCGTTGCGGATCAGCAGCAGAAAGATTTCTTTCCGCTGCTCAATATAGGAAGTCAGTCCTTCGGCAAGTTTTCGACTGTTTTCATGATCGGTTGTGGGAAAAGCGCCTTCAAACAATTCATACAAACCGGCATACAGGTCGCCTTCAACCTTGTCATACAGATCATACACGTCCAGATAATGCAGATAAAAGGTTCCGCGTCCGATATTCGCTATGCGGCAGATTTCGGCTACAGCAATTTTGTTCAGCGGCTTTTCCTGTAGCAGCATGAAAAAACTGCGCTGAATCGCTTCTTTTGTTTTTAGAATCCGACGATCCTCCATCTTGCCCTCCGTCTGTTGTACAGTTTTTGTCCACCTGTTCAATAATGGACGCATGGCAATTCATTGCACATTGGCATTGTGTTCCCAGAACATTATACTATACACATGGACATTAGTAAACAGGTGTCCATAAGCCACGTGAGAAAATTGGAGGTCATAGTGCAATGAAATCTGGAAAGAAGCGACTCGTTTTCGCTTGTGCCGTCAATCTGGCTATCGCCTTGATGGAAATCGTCAGTGCGATCATGGGGTTTGCACTTCGATGGAACGATTATCATTTGAAAGCGCTCCTGTTCTACACGCAGGACAGCAACCTTTTTGCACTCATTGCCTGTGGGGCAATGGCCTATGCCCAGCTACAATGCCTGCAGGGGAAAAGGAGCGCCCCTTCCAAGGTTGTACAGCGCATGAAATACATGGCTGCCTGCGCTCTAAGCCTTACTTTTTTGGTTGTCCTCTTTGTTTTGGTTCCGCTGGCTGGGTGGCAGTCAATCACTGATAAGCTCTTTGCCGATACCAAGCTGTATCATCATTTTCTTTGTCCTCTTCTGACGGCGGGGTCGTTTATCCTTCTGGAGGATTACTCAACGCTGACAAAGAAGGATGCGGGCTTTGCCACGATCCCCACTGTCTGCTATGCCATCATTCTGACGATACTGAACATTCTGCAGATTGCAGATGGTCCGTATCCATATCTGCGCGTATATGAACAGCCAGTGTGGGCATCTGTGCTTTGGAGCGCAGTTATTCTCGGCAGCGCATACGGAATAGCAAAAACTTTGCTTTGGATGAACCATCGACTGAACCGACAGTAACAGGGTGAAAACGGCGAACCGAAAATTGTGCCGGAGGAAGCTGAGACGGTTCGCCGCATCTATCGCCTGCTTTTAGACGGGATGACTCCCTACAAAATTAAGCTGACCTTGGAGAGCGAGGGCGTTCTCTCACCATCCAGTCGAAACACATGGCAGCCCCGAACCATTCTGAGCATCCTCACCAATGAAAAATACAAAGGCGACGCACTGCTGCAAAAGACCTTCTGCACGGATTTCCTCACCAAGAAGATGAAGGTCAACGAGGGCGAGGTGCCGCAGTACTATGTCGAAAACAGCCACCCGGCCATTGTGAGCGATGCAGTTTATGAGGAAGTGCAGCTGGAACTGGAACGTCGAAGAAACCTTGGCCGCCAGCACAACAGCCAGCATTGCTTCCCCGGCAGAATTTACTGCGGCTGCTGCGGGAGCGTATATGACAGCAAGGTGTGGCACTCCAATGACAAATATCGCCGCACCGTCTGGCAATGCAACGCCCGGTTCGTCAAGGGAACCGGCTGTCAAACGCCGCACCTGAGCGAGCCGATAATTGAACAGAAGTTTCTGGCGGCCTTCAATCAGCTGCTGACGCAGAAAGACTTCATCGCGGACGATATGCAGGCGATCCTCCAGCATCTGACCGACGCAGCGGAACTGGATGCGGAAAAGGAATCCTTGCAGGTCGAGATGGGCATTGTATCCGAATTGATCCGGCAGGCTGTGGGCCAGAACGCAAGCGCTGCCCTCGACCAAGTAGAATACAACCGAAAGTACAATAGCCTGACGGAGCGCTTTCACAAGGCAGTGGATCGGGTCAAGGAGATGGACGCGGAATGCGCCCGGCGCAAGGGTCAACGCAGGGAAATTGAGACCTTCCGGGACGCTGTATTGGCGAATGACCAGCCGGTTACAGTTTTCTCAACGGAGCTTTGGAACGCGACGATTGACAGGATGACGGTCAATCTGGACGGCAGCGTGAAGGTAGCTTTCCGAAATGGGATAGAGCTTACAGTGTGAAAATTGGCAGCCCGCCTGCATTCCTCGGTGTGTAACCAGGGTGTGCAGGCGGGCTTTTTTATTTGCCAGTTAGAGAAAAACATGCTATGCTTAATACGTTGTTGCCGGACATATCACCCTTACACTTACCCCACCAGTATTCAAGTATTTTTCCCATATTGTATCAGCCTCAGTGGGATTAGCCAAATCAGAACGCAGGCATTGAGATAATGTTTGCGTTCTTTTTTTACCTAAAATGCCCCTGTTTGCCGGGCATTGCAACGGTTAGCTCAGAGCTCCGAAAGGTATCCTTCACGCTCGGGTGAACTTTGAATTTGATAATGTGCGAA
>CAVEUM010000060.1:0-6929 GCA_963618735.1 bacterium
ACCTGATTCATCTGATTTTCCGGCACCGTTGCCAGAATGGCGTGCGTCATGTGTGAATGATATTCCTGGTGAATCTTCTCCGCCTGCAATGCCTTTTCCGTCGGCAGGATATGAATGCAGCGCTTATCCTGGGTGGAACGCTGGCGAAGGATGTACCCTTTGCGTTCCAGCGTGTTCATGGCCACTGTCAGCGACCCCACTGTGATATGCAGTCTGCCTGCAATGGCGGACATGGTGTTGTTCTCCGCATCTGCGCACACGGCTTCCAGAATGTGCACCTCCCGAATGGTCAGCGTGATGCCTTCCGTCCGCAGGGTGTCCTCCTCCAGCCGCAATGCATCATTGAACAGATGCACCAGCACCGTGTTAATCTTCTGCTCCTGTGTGTTCATTCTTCCTCCGAATTTGTTTGAACTTCAAACCATTCATTCAAAGAAAAAGCTTTGATATTCAAAGCATATGGAGTATATCACCTGTCGTGAACTCTGTCAATCCTTTTCTTTTGCCATTTTCACGTTCTTCCCGCGTACTTTTTCCCGCAAGTGTTTGACATGATGGGAAAAGCGTTGTAGAATGAAAGGAACGAATCTGATTGGTTCGCATTATCAAGGAGGTATGTGAGATGGGTATCATTCCTTCGCGCAACCTGGATGAACAGCGCCGTGAAGAAAACGGCGTGGTATATTTTGACCGCGGCACCCTGACGGGGCGGAACGGCCGCAAGTACGATCGTTATGCCATTCAGACGCACTTCGTAGAGGTCGGTGAAGACCAGGCCGAATTGGTGCGGAAGTATGTGCTTCCTCTGGCGCAGCCTGGCGATATGCTTTCTTTTGGTGCCAAGGTCATGGCCATGTGCACCCGCAATGTGAAAACCCGCGATGAAGTGAAGCCTGGCTTCTGGGCAAACCACATGTGGAAATTTGCTAACATCAACACCACAGGCGTTGGCATGCACGAGCCTTACAAGCTCCAGCTGGTGATTGACATGGTGGGTCTCCCCCGCGTGCTGCTGGCTGCATTTGTTTCCGCTGTGACCCGTCCCTTTGGCGTGCACGGCCTGTTCTACAAGATTTGCGGCCAGGGCGTAGGCGGCATTGACGGATTCTACTTCCGCTCCAGCTTCGAACGTTACAAGCAGATGGCACTGATCAATCCGCCGAACCCGGTGGAGCTGTGCAATGAGTTGGAGAAGGCCACCGGCATCCCCGTGGTGCTGATGGATGCCAATGACATTGAGCAGAATCAGCTGGGCAAGTGTGATGACTTCCCGCTGACGGATGATGAAATTCAGGATGCCATGAAGGACAATCCTTCCGGCCAGGGCGACGAGCTGACGCCTCTGATCCTGATCCGTCCGGTCAAATAAGTTACTGACCTCAACAGCTGCGGAGGGAAACCACCGCGGCTTTTTTCATGCACGAAGGAAGGACATTGCACCGATGAATTTTTGCCGCCGACTGGTTTCCCTTGTACTGGCATTGCTTTGTGTAACCGTTTGCTGCCCCGCTTTGGCTGAAGAAACGCTGCCCGAAATGGAGGTTCATCAGCTGATGCTTGGCTGTGCCGATGGCTATCTGATCCGCATTGGCGATGACATCAACATTGCCATCGACTGCGGCAAGGATACAGGCGACACTTCCGAGCGTGCGCTGGAAGCCCTGAGTGCAGCAGGTTGCACCAAGCTGACAGCCTACATCGCCACCCATTACCATGACGACCATGCAGGCAACATTGCAGAAATTCTGGAAGCATTCGGCACAGAGGATACGATTGTTTACGGTCCCACTGAAACCTGGCCGAAGAAGTACAGGGATCCGTCCATCGGTCAGTGGAAGCAAATGTGTGCCGGCGACGAGATCACCTTCGGTGATTTAACCATCAAGTGTGTCGGTCCTGAGAAAATTGACGGCCAAGGCGGCATCAATAAGGATTCGCTGAACTTTGTGGTTACCTATGGTGAACGTACTTTCCTCTTCACGGGAGATTATGTGCGTTCCCATCCCGTGGGTGATGGTTATCGCGATGACATCAGCAATGTGGATGTGCTGAAATTTCCGCACCACGGCCTGCGGCCCTTCTGCATCGACCCCTGGGTACTGCAGCTGGTGCAGCCGAAAATCATTCTGGTACCAGGTGCTGCTGTCGGTCAGGTGCAAAATCTGTGTGCACAGTACAATGTTGATGCAAAGGTCTACAGCATCGGCGACGGTCATATCGTCATCACTACCGATGGCACATCTCTGGATGTAGAAACCCATGTAGGCAAATAACAGGAGGAAAACACAATGGCAGATCTAGTGGTTATCGGCGGCGGTCATGCTGGCTGTGAAGCAGCTCTGGCAGCTGCCCGTATGGGCATCGATACCGTGCTGATTACCCTCAATATGGATGGCGTGGCGCTAATGGCCTGTAACCCCGTCATCGGCGGCAGTGCCAAGGGACATTTGGTGCGCGAGCTGGATGCATTGGGCGGCGAAATGGCGCTGGCCATTGATGATACCTTCCTGCAAAGCCGTATGCTGAACACCAGCAAAGGTCCTGCTGTTCACGCACTTCGTGCCCAGGCAGACAAGCAGGCTTATCAGAATCGCATGCGCCGCGCTCTCATGACCCAACCGCATTTGCTGGTGCGTCAGGGTGAAGTCAAGTCCATCGAGGTAGAAAATGACCATGTGTGTGCCGTAACCACGGTCACGGGTCAGCGAATCACCTGCGGTGCCGTGGTGGTGGCCACAGGCGTTTACCTGAAGGGGCGCATCATCATCGGTGAAGCCAGCTGGAGCGGCGGCCCTCAGGGCTTGCAGAACGCTTCCTACCTGTCCGAAAGTCTGATGGAGCATGGTTTTGCCCTGCGCCGTTTCAAGACAGGAACGCCCGCCCGCATTGACCAGCGCTCCATCGATTTTGACGAAATGGAGATTCAGCCCGGTGACGAACCCGTCACCCCCTTCTCCTTTCTGACAGAGCGGACGCTGGAAAATCGCCGTGCCTGCTACCTGACCTGGACGAATGAGGAGACCCACCGCATCATCCGTGAAAATCTCCATCGTGCACCCATGTATAGCGGCATGATTCACGGCATTGGCCCCCGCTACTGCCCTTCCATTGAAGACAAGATTGTTCGCTTTGCTGACAAATCCCGTCATCAGGTTTTTCTGGAGCCAGAGGGCATCAACAGCCTGGAATGGTATGTGCAGGGCATGTCCTCTTCCCTGCCTGAAGATGTGCAGTGGCAGATGTACCGCAGCATTCCCGGATTGCATCGTGCAGAGCTGGTGCGCCTTGCCTACGCCATTGAGTACGACTGCATCGACAGCCGTGAGCTGCGTCCCACCCTCGGTTCCCTGCGCATTGGCGGCCTGTTCTTCGCAGGACAAATCAACGGCACCTCCGGCTATGAGGAAGCCGCCTGTCAGGGCTTGCTGGCAGGCATGAATGCCGCCCTGTCGCTGCAGGGGAAGAAGCAAATCGTCCTCACCCGCGACATGGCATACATCGGCGTGCTGACAGATGACCTGACCACCAAGGGTACAGACGAGCCTTACCGCATGATGACCTCCCGTTCAGAGCATCGCCTGCAGCTTCGTCAGGATAATGCTGACCTGCGTCTGACGAAGATTGGCTACGAAGCCGGTTTGGCCACCGAGGAGCGCATGGAGCGCACCATTCAGAAGGAGATGGACGCTGGCAAGCTGAAGAGTCACCTGCATCAGGTGCGCCTTCCCCAGAGCGCTGAGCGCACTGCCTGGCTGGCGGAACATGGTCAGCCTGACACGCCTGCCGGTCTCTCCTGTGAGGAGTTGGTGCGCCGTCCCGAAATCACGGTCAAGGATTTGATTCCGCTTGTGCCCGACATTGCAGAATATTCTGCCGCTGCCTGTGAGCAGGTGGAGATTGCCATCAAATACGCCGGCTATCTGGAGCGGCAGGACGCGCTTCTCCGCCATGCCAAGGCCATGGAAGAAACGCTGCTGCCCGAAGATACCCCCTATCAGGAAATCACGGGTCTGCGCATCGAAGCAAGGCAGAAGCTGGAAAAGCAGAAGCCCCGCTCTCTGGCCGCAGCGGGACGCATTCCCGGCGTGTCTCCGGCAGATGTGGCCGTATTGATGGTTTGGCTGGAAAAGAAGAAGGCATAACATCAGCATAGTTTCCACGAAAAAAGGAGAAATCACCGTGATGGGTGGTTTCTCCTTTTCCTATGTAGTTTTGGGTGCTGAATGGATTACAATTCCTTCACCGTCAGCGCTTCTTTACGCAACAACCGTCTTGCCTGCAGGAATAACAGTGGCGTTGCCGCACAGCAGCAGCGTGACATCCTTCATGCCCTTGTTTTCCACCTTCGTTTCCTGATGCGTGATGGTAAAGACCAGCTTCTGTCCCTGCCAGTACAGCGGGAACACCAGCTCCTCCCACTTTTCAGGCAGCTTCGGTTCAACACGCAGGTCGTTGCCCACAATGCGAACACCGCCGAAGCCGTAGACCGTTCCCTGCCAGATGCCGCCCATGGATGCTGCATGGATGCCCGCGTCCGAGGTCGTCATCACAGGACCCAGGTCCGTCTTCGTGGCGCCCTCAAAAAGATGGTACGCCATGTCTGCCAGGCCAAGGTCAGCAGCCAGCACTGCATGAGTGGAGCGGCTCAAAGACGAATCGTGCAGGGTGCGGGATTCATAGAAGTAGAAATTCTTCGTCTTCACATCAGCGCTGAACAGCTCTTCCAGCAAGAAGAACAACGCCAGCACGTCCGCCTGCTTGCCGACCTGAATGCCGCCAATCTGCTCGTGACTGTAATCGTGATAGATGGTGCCCACCACATCAGACTGCTTGTACTTGCTCAGGTCGATGCTCTTCAGGTCAAAGTAGTGATCGAACTGAGGCAGGATGCCGTCCTCATTTTCACGGGGCAGATACAGCTTATCAAGCACATGCTGAATCTGCTTTTCAGATTCTGCGAAGTTCAATTCACCATTCAGGCGGGTATACACCTCATCATTGCGCTGACGGAGCTCTTCCATCATCTTCAGAGCAAGGCGCATATTGAAGCCGGCCATATGGTTGGTATAGGCGTTGTTGTCAATGTGATCCTTGTACTCGTCAGGGCCAATCACATCCGTGTACTCATACACGCCCTTGTTTTCATTCCACTCCGCACGGGAAGCCCAGAAACGAGCCGTATCAATCACAATCTCATAACCGCAGCGGTTCATGAAATCCTGATCCCCCGTTGCACGGAAGTACTCCTGCACAGCAAACGCAATGTCTGCCGAAATGTGCAGCTCCAGAATGCCCGTCCAAATCTTCGTCGGCTCGCCGGTCACCACATTGGCATCGCCCCACAGAGGCGTAACCTCGCCGTCATCCTTCCAGGCAGATTCCCAGGGATACATGGCGCCGATAAAGTGGTTTTCCCTTGCCTTCTTGCGGGCGCCGGCAAGCGTGTTGTATCGGTACTCCAGCAGCGTACGAGCCGCTTCCGGCTGAGAGAAGAGGAAATACGGCAGAATGAAAATTTCCGTATCCCAGAAAGAATGTCCCTTGTAGCCCTCGCCGCTCATGCCCTTAGCGCCGATACCAACGCGGTTATCATCCTTCTTCATGAAAATATTCATGTGATACTGCGCAAAGCGAATGGCCAGCTGATCAAAATCACTGCCCTTGATGGTAATATCGATCTTTTCCCACAGTTTATCCCATGCATCCGCACTTTCGTTAAGCAGTGCATCGAAGCCCACCATTTCCGCCTCGCGAACCATAGCAAGGCCTTCATCTTCCAGTGCAGCGGTGGTGTAGGCTTCCTTTTCCCAGCGCTGATCACGTGCCGTGCACACGGTGCAGAACTTTTCCATGCGCAGGGTATGGCCAGCTGCAACTTCAAAATCAGCCTTATTGGCGATATAGCGGCGGCTGATGATCGGCAGCATGCTCTTTTCAACCTTGACGCCGTCCATGCTGTAGACGTTCACCGCATGCTCGCAGCATTCCACTTCCGACTGCACGGTGCTGCAGGTCATCCGCATAATACGCAGGTCAAACAGACGCTTGTTTCCTTCATGGAAGTGCTGCGTGCCGGCATTGGTGACGGTGCCGTTAATACCGCTGACGATGGAAACCTTCACGTCCGCATCCACAGGGGTCACATCCACGCGAATGGCCATAACATGTTCCCGTGCGAGGGACACAAAGCGGCTGAAGCGGAATTTCAGCTTCTTTCCATTAGGGGCAACCCAATCCACCTGACGCTCCAGCAGGCCATTGTGCAAATTCAGCGTGCGGAGGTAATGATCAAGTTTGCCCTCCGCCATGGAAAAGGGATGGCCGTCAATGTTGATGGTAATGCCTGTCATATCAGGAAGATTCGGGAGCTCCGTTACCTCGCGTCCGTCAAAAGCATCGAACGTGCCCGTAACGAGCAGGTCGGGCGTACGACCAACATAAGATTCTTCCAGCGTTGCACGCTGACCCAGATAGCCGTTTCCCTGGGTAAAGATTGCCTCACACTTTCCCTGATAGCGGGCATCAAAAGCCGTTTCCGCAACCATCCAGTTTGCGTCGTTTCCCTGACCGATCGAATAATTCATCATAGGATAAGCTGCCCCTTTCCTGCTCATACCATGCCTCTGCCTCCATTTTACTGAAGCAGCGACAAAAATAATGCATCTCGCTGATACACTCATGAAACAGATACTCCAGCGACGCTCTCAGTATATCATAGCTGAAACTTAATTTCAGCGGACACTGATTTCCGTCACTTTTCCCGAGGGGCTGCACCAGGTAACATGACGTTCGGTGATGCCGCGATCCATGTCCAGAATGCGCTCGAAATGTGTCGTCTCACCAGCACCAATGCGGTACTCCTCCCTGCAGAAAGAAATGCCTCGCATGGTATTCATGCCTTCAGGCAGGCCTTCTTCCAGGGTTCCGCG
>CAVEUM010000061.1:0-6924 GCA_963618735.1 bacterium
GAAGTTCACAGAAAACGTTCGATGCGGACGACCTTTCAGCACCTGAGCGAAGGAGCTTTGGTTCGTGACCCTTGCATTGTAGTGTCCACCTGTGCGGTTGCCAAAGGACACTGTTCCAGAGCCTTTCAGCCACTGAGCGATAGCAGGGATTTTCGCCGCGTCATCATAGGCATAGGTCAGCGTCTTGCCCTGCTGGGTCATGGTCTGCACCAGCGGTGTGGTGCTGCCCGTGCCGTAGCTGCCTACCAGATAGCCATAGGACGTGGAGACAGTAGTGCTACCAGTGTTCACAGTACGTCAGGAGATGCGACCCAGGCCATCATTAGACACAGAAAAGGGGCTGTCTCAAAACGCTTATTTTCAATTAGAAATAAGCACGGATACTGACCAATACGGTTGGATATCCGTGCCGTTTTTAATGGGCTGCACCGTTAAATTGGAAAATTCTTACTGATTTGAGACAGCCCCAAAACGTACTGGGAAATAAAAACTATTGCTGTTGCTCAGTGCTGCCAATATTAAGGGGATGGATACATGTAACTATTCGATATTGTCTGTCTACTGTTGCAAATAATGTGTTGCACTAAATGGAAAGGTGCTGTTGCAAAATACAAATTCTGCAACAGCACCTTGAATGAAATGATGATTAGAAATTCACTTGATTACTGTTCGGCTTCAATACGGGTGATCCTTCCCTGCTTATCGGTATAGCGGGAGGCATCATACATGTCAGAATTCAGATAGGACTGGAGTAGATTGACCAACGCCTCATCGCCATCATAGAGCACTTCCGCATTATCAGGAGCTTTGCCCATTTCAGCTACAACGAGATAGGTCTGGTTATCATCCATCTCACTGCCATCCTTCTCCATCACAACCGAAACGATTTCACCGTTTGTGTTGTACGTAAAGCGAATGCCGGAAACCTGCACAAATCCCGGAGCTTCCTTGCCCTTTGCGGCACTGGCAACACATTCCGCGAGCTTCGCTTTGATCTCTGCACCAGTCATTTCAACCTTTACAATAGTTCCACCATTGGCAAAAACAGAATACAAGCTACCCAGAGTGATATCACCAGGCTCAATAGAAGAACGGATGCGTACACCTGCGAACATTGAAACATCGGCATGTTCGGTTTCTCGGATAGCATCGGTGATCAAATTACCCAGATTCTGCTCTGCAAGACGGATACCCTCACCATCTGCAGAGCCAGTACGTTCACCATTGAGCAGAATGTCCGTATGGCCAATGACTTTGCCTAGTTTCTCATTGACCATGTCCGTCCATTTTGTTACAACTTCCAGCACCTGTGCATCGGGAGTATAAGTCTGCGTGTACTCCTCCTTGGTTAGCTGAACGGCATCCCTGGCAATAACGGTATTCTGATCCATGTCATAGGTCAGCGTCACTACACCAATGTTGTCACCAAAGCAGCCCGTCTGCACAATCAACGTATGGTTTTCATTATCGCACACATAGCCTTTTCCTTCGCCAATGATGCTGTGCGTATGACCGTCTACAAACAGGTCAATTCCATTGACGGCCATGGCGATCTGATAGCTGTTATTGTCTGTTGCAGTCGTAGCACTCATCGTTTCATCATTGTCTGGCCAACCGCAATGTCCCAGCGCAACTACAACATCCACGCCTTCTTCATTTCGGAGAATGTCCACATACTTCTGGGCAGTCTCGATGGATGGAAGCTTCTCGTGGAGATCTCCCTCCTTAACGGGTGGCGAGCCAGTGGTGGTTAGGCCAAACACGCCAATCTTTACCCCTTCACCGCTGGTAAATACCGCGTAAGGCTGGAATGGCAAATCTCCTTCTTTGCCAAGGTCACCGGCATTTGCGTTGAAAACGGTATTGGCACTTAGAATAGGAAAATTGGTATCCCGGTCATGCTGCATGAGCTCTACCAGACCATTGGGCATGTCATTATTTCCGATAGCGAGGGCGTCATAGCCAGCAGCATTCATAGCCTCTTCAACGCTTTCGCCATTGGTCATGTGCGCAACGGTCTCGCCACCTGCAAACACATCTCCTGCGCTAAGTGTCCACACGTTTTGGGTGCCATATTGACTCTTTTGTGCGTCAGCCACTGCCTTGACATAGGGCTCGACACTCAAATGTCCATGGACATCGTTTGTGTGTACGAATACCAAGGTTGCCGTACTGCTTGCTGCCATAGCATTCCCTGTGGGACTAATCAAAAGGCTGATTGCCATGGTCAGTGAAAGCAGAAATGAAATTGCCTTTTTCATATGACCATTCCTTTCTGGTATCATCATGGTGACGAAGCATTGTAGGTATCCCGTTGCAAAATCGATGAATATTGCAACATCATTGTTGTGTACTCGCGAGTCTGATCTCATTGTAACGGATGCTTTTCCCGAAATCAAACCGCTTTTTACGTTGATCTTTGCACATTTCGGGATAATGCTTAGCCATGGCAACCATAGAGTCATCTCCAAGAAAGTCCGCCGAGATGCATAACCTCCGTGGCCTTTTATGGTACCCGCCGCACAACCTGCAGTCAAGGTCAAGTTGCCGCAAGGAAAGATTCTCAGGCACTGTCGCCCAATGCAAACGGGCGTCCATACCCCTCTCCCTGTCACTGGTACTTCTCACGATACTCCCGCGGCGTGCATCCAACGTATTTCTTGAACACCCGTGAGAAGTGGCTCGGCGAGGAAAAGCCGAGGTACGACCCGATGGCTGTCAGCGATTTGTCCGAATAGCGGAGGAGGCGCTTGGCTTCCTCTGCTTTTTCTTTCAGGATAAAGTCGGTCAGGGTTTCGCCTGTTTCACTTTTGAATTTTCGGGAAAGATGTGAGCGATTCAGGAACAGTTCCTCGGCAATCCTTTCCGTTGTGATGGGCTCTGACATGTGATGCTGAATGTAGTTGGCGATTTCAATCACCAGCCTGGAGGGATGCTTCCCCAGCCGCAACCGCTCTACACATTCGGTGTAGTCCAGCACCATCCGATATTGCAGATTCAGAATGTCGGAGGGGTTCGACAGAAGCTCGCATTGCCGGATGTAGGAATCGCTGCGGGAAAAAGCATCGTCCGCATGCATTCCGCCTTGAATGGCGGCACGGGAAACAAGCGTGACGGTAACGATGAACATATTCTTCTTTTGCCGAAGCTGTTCATCCGCCAAAATGCCACCGCGAATGGCTGGCGCGGAGCCAATCCACTTCTTGAGCGCGGCTGTATCGCCTTTGCGTACGATTCGCATGAGCGCCTGTTCAGGATCCAGGGTGTTGTGCAGGCTTTGCGTTTCATTTGCCTGCGCAGATAGCTTTTGCGCGGCTTGCTGCCTGCCCTGGGCGGAGAGCAGCTGCTCCTGCTGCGTGTCATAGATGGCAATGTCCTTCAGCGACAGCATCTCACCGTTCAATACATGGTTGATGGTACACAGAATTTGCAAAATGCTTTCAAAGGGCATACGGACAATGCATTTCATGCCCGCAATGAAATCCTCCAGATCATCCTGCGCCACGTCTGCACGGAAGGCAAGCTCCCGCAGCTCCTGATCGCTTTCAGTGACTTGCCTGGTCGGGCCAATCACGATTTTCACCGAACCAGAGTTGACAATGCCATAGTAATGAAAATGCGGCGTGGTGATATACCCCACAGGGGACTTCACCGCAAAAATCTGCTCCTGATAAATGAACATGGGATCACGAGGAAGATCTACCTGCGAATAATAGAAGGTCATGTCCTCATTTTCAAAAATTCGGATAGGGATGCCGGATAGATTGCCGATCGTTGTGCAAAGATAGGGCAAATTGAGCTGTCCCATAGCATCGTACCCCTTTCTGTCACAATTGTATCGTATATGCAACAAAAATGCAAGCAAGCAGGTTAGGATTGTGCTATAGTGATGATTAGAAAAGTGGCGCATCAGCGGAACGGATTCTCATGGTGCCCATACAACGCGGAGGAATTACATATGGAAAAGAGAACTCTCTTTGACCGCAAAGCATTTCAGAGTGCAATCAAGACGGCGGATGTTGGAAGGAAAGAAAAGTGGCTGGGATATCTCCTTGGCCCTGCTGGTGCGCTGCTGCTGAACGCAGTGCTGGCAACGTACCTGAATGTGTATTACACGGATGTTCTCAACCTTACGAGCCTTTGGGGCGGCACGTTCCTAGTGATCTTCCCCATCATTTCGAAGATCATCGATGCCATTACCAACGTTGTCATGGGCTATGTCATTGACCGCACCCGAACAAGCGAGGGCAAGGCACGTCCGTGGCTTTTGCTGTCGGCGCCCTTGCTGACCATTACGGGCATCCTGCTTTTCACGGTGCCCAGCGGTTCTGAAACAGTTCAGGCCATTTGGGTTATGATCAGTTATAACCTGTTTTACTCCTTTGCCTACACCATTTTCAACATGAGTCACAACCTGATGGTTCCGCTGTCTACCAGAAACACCACCCAGCGGGGCGGCCTCAGTGTGTTCAATCAGATTACCACCATCATGATGAGCGGCATTCTGGTGGCGTTGGTGTTCCCCATGGTCATCATGCCCATGATTGGCGCAGACAAGGGCAAGTGGATCACGCTGATGAGCATTCTGTCCGTTCTGGCGCTGCCCTTGACGCTGCTGGAATATTACTTTACCAAAGAGCGCGTTACGCTGGAAGCACAGCGCAGCAAGGAAGATACCGTGTCTTTCGCCAAACAGCTCAAGGCGATTTTCACAGATAAGTACATGCTCATCATCTATGCGTATTTTCTGATTTACACCGCAGGCAGCACCATCAAGAATATCAGCCTGGTGTACTTCTGCAATTACGTTCTCGGTTCCTATAATGACGGCATTACCCAGACCATGATTTCCGTCATCGGCGGCATTCCCATGGGCATCGGCATTTTCGCCGTGTGGCCTTTGGCAAAGAGATTCGGCAAACGGAACGTGACGGCGGCAGGCTTTATCCTCTACTCCATCGGCAGCGCCATCTGCTGGATGTTCCCGACCAACATGACCATCATGCTGGTGGGACAGTTCATCAAGAACATCGGCGGTCTGCCCTGCTCGTATGTGTTTATGGCGCTGTTCGCAGATGTGCTGGATCATGTGGAGTGGAAGGTTGGTTTCCGTTGCGACGGCATCGCCATGAGCGTGTATAACATTATTGCTGTGGCGCTGATGGGTATCTGCACGGGCATTTTCAACGGACTGATTGCCAATGCGGGTTATGTGGCGCCCTCCATGGTGGATGGTGTGACGGTAGCCGTGCAGCAGTCTCAGGCCGTGCAGCAGGTGTTCACCTTCGGCTTTGTGGGACTGGAAACCATCACGGGCGTTGTGCTGGCAGTTCTGCTGCTGTTCCTGAATGTAGAAAAGAACATCGTTAAAGAGCAGGAAGAAATGAAAGCCCGTCAGGAGAAGAAGCAATGAAAGCCGCACGACTGAAAACAGAGCATTTGTTTAACCCGATTGGTATAGAAATTCCCGCGCCGCGCTTTTTCTGGAACTGTGATGGCGGCGTAAAGCAGACCGCTTATCAGATTGTCGCCGCAGGGGAGGATGGACGTCAGCTCTGGGACAGCGGCAAGGTAGCAAGCAGCACCATGAGAGCTCAATGGGGCGGTGCCCCAGTGCCGCCGAAAACCAAGGTATTGTGGAAGGTATGCCTTTGGGATGAAAATGACACCGCAGGCGAGTGGGCAGAAGCATCCTTTGAAACAGGCGTCGGCACCTGGCACGCGCAATGGATTACCGGAAATTACAAAGTGGACAAGCGTCGGCGCTATCCTGTGGACTGCTTCCGTAAAACGTTTACGCTTTCCAGTGTGAAAAAAGCGCGGCTGTACATCACCGCATGCGGCCTGTATGCGGCACAGCTCAACGGCAAAAAAGTCGGTGATTTCATTCTGGCACCCGGCATCACGGACTACCGCAAGCGGGTGCAGTATCAGACCTATGACGTAACCGATCTTCTGCAAAAAGGTGAAAATACCCTGACCGTGCATCTGGCCGATGGCTGGTATCGCGGTTCCTGCGGCGCATGGGGACTGAAGAACCAGTACGGCACTGAAACGAAGCTGCTGGCACAGCTGGAAATGACCGATCAGGAAGGAAAACTCCAGACCATCGTTACCGACGGAACCTGGAATTGGTCGAATGACGGGGCGATTTGCTTTGCGGACAACAAGGACGGCGAGAGCGTCGATGCACGAAAGGAGCCAACCTATTCTGCCAGGGCGAAGGTGACCCATCATAACGTTACGCCCAGTGCCTCCAACAATGTTCCCGTTGCGGAGCATGAGCGGCTGGCAGCAACGCTTGTGACAACCCCATCGGGAAAGACGGTGCTGAACTTTAAGCAGAACATTGCAGGCTATGCGGAGTTTACAGTAAACGCGCATGCCGGGCAAACGATCAAGCTTCGCTTTGGCGAGTTGTTGGACGAAAACGGCGAATTTACGCAGAAGAACATCCAGTGCTCTGGCAAAAAAATCACAACTCCCCTGCAGCAGGTAATCTACACCTGCAAGGAAGGTGTGAATCACTACAAAACAACCTTCGCCATTTTCGGGTTCCAGTACATTCTGGTCGAAACAGATGCCGCCTTTACGGCGGAGGACTTTACCGCCATTGCCGTTTATTCTGATATGGAGCGCACCGGCTGGTTTGAAAGTTCTCACCCGCTTCTCAACCAATTTGTGGAGAACACCGTTTGGAGCGCTAAGAACAATCATGCCGACCTGCCTACGGACTGCCCCACAAGAGAGCGCCACGGCTGGACAGGCGATGCACAAATCTTCTGTTCCACCGCCAGCTTCCTGTTTGATTATGAACCCATGGCGGAAAAATTTCTGAATGATGTGTACGACTGGCAGAAGCCCAACGGGAAACTGCCCCAGATTGCACCCGCAGGCGGCGGGGATTTTTACATGAGCGTCATG
>CAVEUM010000062.1:0-6909 GCA_963618735.1 bacterium
GGAAGTACGGCATTGCCTTCTGGGATAAAGAATGCCGCATCATTGCCAAGCAGGTCCCCCCTGAATCCTTATGAACAAAGAAAAAATCCCAACCCGCCAGATTGCACCGCTGCAGCCTGTCAGGTTGGGATTTCTTTATAGCTTCATCACTTCAGGATGATCTCAATATGATCATCTGATTGCCCTTCACCATGGAAACGATACTTTGCTTCTACACTGTCTCCAGACTCATTTACTTGCTGAACAAGTCGTTTCTTTCCTTAAAAGCCTCCATCAGTGCATCCACAGAGCGATTGACCACCAGTTCTTCGGGAAATTTCAGTTCATCCAGCAGCTCCAGCGCATAGCGATGGCGGCGGATATCGCTTTCCACGTGGGCATCGCTGCTAACCAGCACCTTGGTGCCGTAGCGCTCACAAAGTTTCAGCAGGGTTGAAGCATTCTCCCGGCCGTTTTTGCGGTAACTGCCAGGACGCACAGAGGCTTCATTCAGTTCGATAAGCACCTTATGCTTTGCAGCTTGGCGCGCCAGTTCATCAAAATCCACCTCATAGGTACCGTCGTCTGGGTGACCGATAACGTGCACCTTGGGATTGTCCATGGCCTTCACGTAGGCGCGGGTATTCTCCATGCGGGTGCCGGGGTCAATGCACACATCGTGCAGGCTGGCAATGCCGTAGTCCAAAGCTGCAGAAAACACCTCATCCAGATCCACACGACCGTCAAAATCCAGAATATTCAGCTCGCACCCGAAGAGAATCTTCACGCCCATAATCTCACGCTGCAGGCACCGATTAGAGCGAAAATAGTGTTTGCTGGCAGAGCCTTCCATAGCTGGGCCATGGTCAGAAATGCCAAGAAGCTCAAGCCCCATGTTGCTGGCAGACTGCACCATTTCGTAGATGGTATTGTACGCATGACCGCTGGCGATGGTATGCGTGTGAATGTCCAGCACATCAAGCATGATGCTCACTCTCCTCCATCAATTCATGATACCATTGAATGGCCTGATCCGGCGTGTCACTTTCGATCATGTCACAGCCGAAGTCCAGTGCAAGGCGAAGGCGTTCTTTGCTGTTGATGACACTGCCATCCACCAGATATCCAGCGGCGTGCAACTCGCGAACAAGCTCAGGGCTCAGATTATCGATGAAGCACAGGTAGATGTCGGCTCGCATGTCCTTCATCAATGCCGCAGGATCTGCAGGAACATGCGGCACAATCAGTGCGATCCTGATGCGTGGTTCCATCTCCTGCACCCTGCGAAGAATCCAGTGATTGATGCCAAAGACAACGCACTGATCGATGAAGTCCACCTTCTGCAGAGCTTCCACGATGCGCTCTGCCAGGATTGGCATATCATTGTGCATGACTGCTTCCCGGCTCTTCACTTCCAGCAGAACAGGCAGCTGATGTTCCTTGCACCACGTGAGAGATTCCTCCAGCGTGTCAATTTCAAAGGCTGCTTTCAGTTCTGCCACCGTATAGTCACGAATGTAGCCCTTCAGCGGCGTGCGGTCTTCCAGCGCCATATCATGGAAAATGACAGCTTGATGATCACGTGTCAGCTGCACGTCAATCTCAATGTAATCCACACCCATGGGAAGAACTTCGGCAAAGTTTGCCGTGGTATTTTCCCGTGTTTCGGATGCATGACCGCGATGGCCGCCAATCCACAGCCGATGCGGCACGTCTGCACGAATGCTGTTAAAGTAGTTCATTACGCATTCTCCAGAGCGATATTCACACCGCTCTCCGTATCAAAGATGTTGTACACACCTGTCATCGTCAGGTAAACGTACGGTGCTTCGCTGCGGGTAATTGCACGGTAGCGTTCAAAACGCTCATGGCTTTCAGGAACAGTGACACGCACAAAGCTGTCGCCCACCATGCCGGATACCAGCAGTTCCTTGCCCAGGTTTTCGACAATCTGCAGGCGCATCTTCATGGACTGGGGTGCCTGCTGCTCATTGACGCCCAGCAAGTGGCTGCGAACACCAATCTTCACTGCATGAGATGCAAAGTGCTTGCCGCCTTCCAGCATGGCGCCAGTCAGTGCCAGATCAAAGCCGTCGCCAACAACATGCGTACCGTCATCAGACAGCTTTGCATCAATGAAATTCATCGGAGGATTGCCCATGAACTTCGCAACGAAGAGATTTGCGGGATAGTGATACAGGCGTTCAGGGGTATCGTACTGCTGAATGCGGCCGTTATCCAGAATGGCGATCTTGTCTGCAATGGCCATGGCTTCTTCCTGGTCGTGGGTCACGATGATGGAAGTAATGCCTGTTTCCTGCTGAACGCGGCGAATTTCATCACGAATTTCAATCTTCAGTCGAGCATCCAGGTTGCTCATGGGCTCATCCAGCAGCAGCACATCAGGTTCTTTCACCAGGGCGCGAGCCATGGACACACGCTGCTGCTGACCGCCGGAAAGCTGAGTAGGCTTGCGATCCAGCAGGTATTCAATCTGCAGCATCTGTGCGATCTTGCGTGCCTTGGCGTAGCGTTCTTCCTTCTTCATGCCCTTCTGCTTCAGCGGGAAAGCGATGTTATCAATCACCTTCAGGTGCGGATAAAGCGCGTAGGACTGGAACACCATGCCGATGTTGCGATCCTTAGGCTGGAGATTGGTCACATCCTTATCACCAAAGTAGATTTTGCCGGAGGTAGGCTCCAGCAGACCAGCCAAGCAGTTCAATGTGGTCGTTTTGCCGCAGCCGGAAGGGCCCAGCAATGCGACGAACGTGGAGTCTTCAAACACCAGGTCAATGCCATCCAAAGCCACTGTCTTGGCGTCGTATTCCTTGCGAAGATTTTCAATGCGAATCATATTCCTTTACCTCCGGAGAATCCGCCCTTCATAAGCGATTTTTGAGAAATGACGAAGAATACCAGCACGGGCAGCATGTAGATTAGTGCCATAGCGGAGAACACGCCATAGTCGGCAATCATCTGGTCATTCAGGCTCAGGCTGCGCAAATAGGTCGCCATCACAGGAATCTTGCCCGTAAAAATCAACGTATTGAACAGCAGATAGTTCGACCAGGCACTCATGAAAGCGAACATGCTGATGGATGCGATACCGGGTTTCACCATGTGAATGATTACCTGGAAGAAAGCGGTCATCTTGTTGCATCCATCCACCAGGGCGGAGTTTTCAATATCGCGGGGAATGTCGTTGAAGAAGTTGCGGATGATGAAGGTTGAACCGGGCAAGCGCAGGGCAATAGCCACCAGCACAACGCCCACCATGGTGTTCAGCAGCTTTACGTACATCAGCACATAAAGGATACTGATGAGCAGCAGCACACCGGGGAAGAGGCGCAGCAGCAGAAGCAGCTTCTGAAGAAAATTCCGACCCGTAAAGCGCATGCGGGACAAAGCATAGCCTGCCATCAGGCTGATGACAACCTCGCACACCGTTACCACCGCCGTAAACAGCACCGTGTTGCCAAAGGCAGGACCCATAGCCGGCACAGTGTATTGTCCCATAACGATGGTATCATACAGGAAGCGGAAATTCTCCAGCGAGAACTTTCCATCCACCTCAAAAGCCTGAATGAAGAAGGATACGTAAATGATCAGAATGGGCAGGCACAGGAGAATCATTACGGCGATAGCAATGTGCTCCTTGCGCATTTCATAGCCTGGGCGAGACTCATCGCGCTTACGCTTGAGCATCTGCGTTCCTCCTTTCCATGCGGGCGTTTACAACACTGATGGCAATCATCAGCAGAAGCACAACCAGAATCAAAATCAGAGAAATAGCGGCACCGTAGCCATACTTGCCATCGATGAAGGCCTTATGGTAGGCAGACAGTGCCCAGGTTTCGCTGGCTTTGCCGGGGCCGCCGTCTGTAATCAGCAGGATGGTCACATAGTCCGTCAGCAATCCCAGTGTTTCCCACAGGGCGATAAACATCACGTGGAAGCGCAGGTTCGGCAGAATGATAGACTTGACAATTTCCCATTCTCTGGCACCATCCACGCGAGCCGCCTTGAATTGGTTTTCCGGGATGGACTTGATGGCGCTGGAGAAGATGATCGTGCCGTAGGCGATACTGGTCAGCAGCTTGGCACAGATGACCACCTGCATGGGGAAATTAGCAATCCAGTTGGTGGGTGTCTCAGCGCCTGTGAGTCCCATAACAATCTTGTTCAGGAAGCCATCTGAAGTAGAGCTCAGCAGCCACACCCACAATACAGAATACACCACCGAGGGCGTAATCATAGGGATCATCAGAATGCCCTTGAAAATGCTGGATGACCGTTCCGACTTAATGAAGTAGGTGGTCATAATAGCAAAGAACAGGTCAATGATCAATGTACCTGTGATGCAGACGCCGACGTAAATCAGCGTGTTCCAAACGATGGTTGGCGTGTTGGGATCCTTGAACACGCGTTGGAAGTTCTTGAATCCTACAAAGCTCCACTCAAACGTCTTATCCAGTCCCGTAAATGCCATGACAACCGTCAGAATTGCCGGCAGGATGTACAGCAGTGTCACAAGAATCAGGAAAGGCGTGAGGAAGGCATAGGCCTGCAGATTATTCTTTCGCTTCATCAATGCTCATCCTTTATGCTTTTCAGGTAGAAAAACGCAAGACCGCCACCGAATGATTCGGTGGCGGTCGCTTAAGTCAGCTACCGGATCACTCGAAGGAGATTTCGTCCTCGTCCAGGTTCAGTTCCAACTGAATCTTCATGTTGGCGGTTGCTTCTTCAGGGGTGATCTGGCCAAGCTCCAGCTGCACGATGCAGTTATGCAGCTCGCTGGTGTAGGTGCTGATACCGTTGATAGAAGGCACGGTCACAGCATAGTCAGCCATGTAGGTGGTGTTGGCCACGATGGGGTTGGTGGTGATAGCCTCCAGCTCGTTGGCAGCCTTCACAGAAGACAGGGTGAAGATGGTGCTTGCATGGTCAGCCAGCAGATCGTAGGAGTTGTTAGCCAGTTCAGCCAGCAGATCCTTGCAGATTTCAGGATACTTGGTGCTTGCGCTGATGGCCATGCCCTGAGGTGCAGCGATAACAAAGGGAGTATCGTTGTACTGGGATACAGGGAACATCATGAAAGCAACATCCTGTGCAAAGGTCTCAGCGTCCTTTTCCACAGCGGCTGCCACATAGGTGGAAGAGTAGATAGGTCCATAGTAAGCGAAGCAGGAACCGTCACCAACCATGGTGTTGATGGACGGCCAGCCCTGCTGGCTCAGGTCATGAGGGGTGATTTCGAGGGTGTTGGCGGCATCATAGATGAACTGGAAGAAACGCTGCACGCCAGCTTCATCAAAGACCAGCTTGGTGTGGAAATTCCTCGGCGGCTTTTTCTGCAGTCGCTTGTCGCCTGCGTAGGTTTCGTTTTGCAGGATGTCAAGGATGGACGGGATCTTCATGGATCTGCCTCCTTTCTTGGTTTGGGTTGTGTTATAGATTGCTCTGAAACGGAGATAAGTCAAGCGATCCCAGCAAACTTATCTTCCCCTTGTTTGTTGATCTTTCCCTTATTTTATGGTATATTTTAAGGGAAAGTTCATGGAGGTAAGGGCAATGCGAGATTTTCATTACGATGCCATTCAGGATCAGAAGTGGGATTCTGAGATTCTCAGTCTGGTTGCCGCCATCTATAAAGAGGCTGGGAAGCAGGAACTGTATCTGAAGCAGCGGCCCAAAGAGCTGGAAAAGCTGGTGGAAATCGCTAAGATTCAGAGTACAGAAGCTTCCAACGCCATTGAAGGCATCGTCACCACAAGTACCCGCATTCGGCAGCTGGTTGAAGAAAAGACCGCGCCGCGCAACCGTGACGAGCAGGAAATTGCCGGCTATCGTGACGCTTTGAGCATCATCCATGAAAACTTCGACGTGATTCCCATTACGCGCAACTACATTCTTCAACTGCATAAAATTCTTTATAGCCACATGAACAATCCAATGGCCGGCCAGACAAAGAGTGTGCAAAATTGCATCAGTGCAACCTATCCAGACGGGCACACAGAGACATTGTTCACGCCGCTTGCGCCCTATGAAACTGCTGAGGCTCTCGATCGCATCTGCGAGGAATACAGCCGTGCACTTGGCAATATGACCGTAGAGCCGTTGATTCTCATTCCCGTTTTTATCCACGATTTTCTGTGCATTCATCCATTCAACGACGGCAACGGCCGAATGAGCCGCCTTCTCACCACGCTGCTGCTCTATCGCAGTGGATTCTATGTTGGCAAGTACATTTCGCTGGAAGCCAAAATTGCGAAGGACAAAGACCTTTATTACGCCGCCCTGCGTCAGGCGCAGGATGGATGGCATGAAGGTCACGAGAACGTGATCCCATTTATCAAGTATCTACTCGGCACCATTCTTGCGGCCTATCATGATTTTGAGGAGCGCTTCTCTCTCGTTGAAAAGAAGCAGTCCGCGCTCGAAATGGTGCGTCAAGCCACGCAGAACAAGATTGGTCGCTTCGCCAAGCAGGACATTCGCGAGCTGTGTCCCTCTCTGAGCGTCAGCTCCATCGAAGGCGCCCTGCGTAAGCTGGTTGCATCTGGTGAACTTGCGCGCGAGGGGAACGGCAAGAATATCTGCTATTATCGGCTGCAATAAACCGTTGGGCAACAAAAAACGCTTCATGCCCCTCTCCCCCGTCAAAATCTTTTTGATGCTAACCACGGCAAAAAGATGCGGCGGTCAGCCGAAGCCAACCGCCGTGAAAGTCTTGAAAGTACCGGAGAGACTCGCTCTCCTCAGAGGGATGAGTTGTTATTCTGCTGTCGTCAAATGAATCAATACCACTTTCTCTTCGCCGAAATCAATGGTAAACTGTACGGTTTCGCCGTCCGTGGTGGTCTCCAGCGCCGTCTCCGTGCCGTCCGCATTGAGAATGGTCAGCGTATAGCCGTCCAGCGCTTC
>CAVEUM010000063.1:0-6828 GCA_963618735.1 bacterium
GAAGAGAGCGCGAGAGAGGAGAAAACGCTTTTCAAAGCGGTTTCTTCTCTCTCGCCCAAACCACCCCCAAAAAAACAGAGGAGGATGACCTATGAAAGGTTTGGTTCGTGTGTGTGCTGCAGTGCCGCACCTGCACTTAGGCAATGTGGCAAAAAATGTGGAAGCCCATCTGGCGAAGATCCGGGAAGCCTCGAAGAACCACGCTGCGTTGGTGGTCTTCCCCGAGCTGTCCCTGACGGGCTACACCTGCGGCGACCTGTTTTTCCAGCAGACCTTGCTGGACGCCGTCATCTGCGGCATTGACCGCCTGACGAAAGAGATCCCCGAGAACATCACCGCTGTGGTTGGCGCGCCTATTCTCACAAGCGGCGGTCTGTATAACTGCGCCGTGGTCATTCAGTCTGGCCGGGTTGCGGACATCATCCCCAAGGAATACCTGCCCAATAACGGCGAATTCTACGAAAAGCGCTGGTTCAGCACGCTGCCCACAGGCGAAAATTGCAAGGCTGCGCAAACGGGGTGGGAGATTCACGCCCAGCCCCACGTCATCACGAGCGCGGACGGCGTGAAAATCGGTGTCGAGCTGTGCGAGGATCTGTGGTCGCCCCTGCCGCCGAGCACCCTTCTGGCGCTGAACGGCGCGGAGATCATCGTGAACCTGTCCGCCTCCAATGAGCTGATTGGCAAGCGGGAATACCGTCAGGAGCTGGTGCGTCAGCAGTCTGCCCGCGAGCTGTGCGGCTATGTATACGTGTCTTCCGGCAATGGTGAATCCACCAGCGACCTGGTGTTTTCCGGCCACAGCATGATTGCCTCCTGCGGCACCATTCTCAAGGAGAACGAAGGCTATCTGGCGGACGATTACGTCATGTTTGCCGATGTGGATGTGGAGCGCATCCGTGCTGACCGCATGCGGCAGTCCAGTTTCCGTGACGCGGCGGCGCGCTTTATGGTTCAGGCAAATGGGGAAGAAAGCGCCCCTGTGCCGGCCATGCTTCTGCCCAACGAGGTGCCCACCCTGGTGCGGCTTGGCAAGCATCCGTTCATCCCTGCGGACAAGGCGCAGCGGCAGACCCGATGCGAGCAGATTTTTGCCATGCAGGCCACGGCGCTATCCCGCCGACTGGCCATTACGGGGGGCAAGGTAGTGGTTGGCATTTCGGGCGGATTGGATTCCACCCTGGCACTGCTGGCTGCCTGCAAAGCCATGGACATGATGGGCAAGTCTCGGGAGAACATTCTGGGCATCACCATGCCATGCTTTGGCACCACGGACTGGACGTATCAGTCCGCGCTGGAGCTTATGCGCACGCTGGGGGTCAGCCAGCGGGAGATTCCCATTCATGAGGCGGTGCGCCTGCATTTCCGCGATATTGGGCATGACGAGAGCGACCATTCCGTGACCTATGAAAACGCTCAGGCGCGGGAGCGGACGCAAATCTTGATGGATGTAGCCAATCAGTTTGGGGGCATTGTGCTTGGCACAGGCGACCTGTCGGAGATTGCTCTTGGCTGGTGCACCTATAATGCGGATCACATGAGCATGTATGGCGTGAACAGCGGCGTGCCGAAGACGCTGGTGCGCTGGGTGATTCAGGCCGCAGCAGACGGGGAGGACTTTGCCCCTGCGCGGAATGTGCTGCTGCGCATTCTGGACACGCCCATCAGCCCGGAGCTTTTGCCGCCGGATGAGAAGGGCAATATTGCCCAGCAGACGGAAGACCTGGTAGGCCCCTACGCCTTGCATGATTTCTTCCTGTATTACGCCATTCGCTTCGGTTATCATCCGGAGAAGATTTACGAGCTATGCTGCACGGCCTTTGCGGAAGATTTCGACAAGGCCACCATTCTGAAGTGGCTGAAGAATTTCTATCGTCGCTTCTTTAACCAGCAGTTCAAGCGGAACTGCATGCCTGACGGCGTGAAAATCGGCTCTATTGCCCTCAGCCCCCGCGGCGACTGGCGCATGCCCTCTGACGCAGAAGTCCAGCTCTGGCGCGACGAGTGCGAGGGACTGGAGGCGTGAGGATTTTGCGGGAGGGCGGCTTTTGTGCCAAAAGCCACCCGCAACCTCAATCGTCGCGGCATACTGCCGCTCGTTTCGGTTGATGCGTTCGCGGACGCAATTCGCGCCACTGGCGCGAGTCCGCTCACTTACCTCCCGCACCCACCCCGAAAACCGAATGGGGATTTTGCGAGAGGACGGCTTTTGTGTCAAAAGCCTCCTCTCGCGCTCTCCTCGAAAACCAGTGTGGGATGACGGTGGGTTTTGCGAGAGGACGGCTTTTGTGCCAAAAGCCTCCTCTCGCGCTCTCCTCGAAAACCGAATGAAACGATGATTCATGATGGGATGAAATCATCGTTTTTTGTTACAGAGGGATGATTCTGAATGGAACATTCCTCTTTTCCTTTCCGCCAAAAACGTGTATACTTACATCATCAAAAAACTCAAACCAGCCCGAAGGGGGTACCATGTCATGCGACCGGAATGGGAAGATCGGCTGAAGCACTGGCTGAACACCTTAAAGAAGGACTTTTACCAGCCCATGGGTGAAATTGCGCTGGAAGGCTTCTGCACCTATGACCTTTTATCCCCGGAGATGGCGGAGGAGCAGGCGTTTGAACCCATGGCGGAGGGCACGGAGTGGGGTCGCACCTGGGAGTATGCCTGGTTTCGGGGAGACATTGCCCCGAACGCCGCCCTGCAGGGATGCCGTTTGGTGATGGATGTTCGCGCAGGGGGCGAGGCGACCCTGTTTGTCAATGGGGAAGCTTTTGGCACGCGCCGTGCGGAGTGGGTGAAGGAGCCCCATCACTACGTGTGCGACCAGGTGCTGACGGAGTCTTTCGTACCGGGGCAGACCTTTCATCTGCTCATGGAGGCCTATGCAGGGCATGATTTCCCGCAAAGCGACGCAGGGCTTTCCTGTGCTACGGGGCCCATTCGTCCCGATGAAAACGATTATGCTCCGCGGGACGACCAGGAGATGCGGCAGAAGGTTGGGCGCAGCACCTGGGGCATCTGGCACGAGGAAGCCTATCAGCTATGGCTGGACGTGATGACCCTGAACCTGACCCGTCAGGCAGTGGAGGAAACGTCCCTCAGGATGAGCCGCATTGAAGAGGCGCTGGAGACCTTCATGCTGGAGGTGGACTTTGAGCAGCCCCGCGCAGCACGCCTGATGGATTACGCCCGTGTGCGGAAAATGCTGCGTCCCGCCCTGGAGGCGCATAACGGTTCCACCATGCCGCGGTTTACGGCCATTGGCAATGCGCACCTGGACGTGTGCTGGCTCTGGCCCTATCGGGAGACAGAGCGGAAGGTGGCGCGCACCTTTGCCCAGCAGCTGCGGCTGATGGACATGTATCCCGAATACAAGTTTCTGCAGAGTACCCCGGAGACTTATCAGATCTGCAAGAATCTATACCCCAAGCTTTACGAGAAGGTGAAGGAGAAGATCCGCGCAGGGCAATGGATTGCCGACGGCAGCATGTGGGTGGAGCCGGACACCAACATGACCTCTGGCGAGAGCCTGATTCGCCAGCTATTGCACGGCAAGCGGTTCTACAAAGAGGAGTTCGGCATCGACTGCCAGACCCTGTGGCTTCCCGATACCTTCGGCTACAGCGCCGTGCTTCCCCAAATCCTGAAGGGATGCGGCGTGAAATATCTCACCACGCAAAAAATCTTCTGGAGCTACAACGGTTCGGATCGCTTCCCGTATCATTATTTCACCTGGCAGGGCATGGACGGCAGCGAGATTACCTCCTTCCTGCACATGGACTACACATCCCGTACCGATCCTGCCACCGTGGCGGGACGCTGGCGTGATCGGGTGCAGAAGCGGGATCTGGATCGCTTCCTGCTGCCCTTTGGCTATGGGGATGGCGGCGGCGGTCCCACGCGTGACGATATCGAGTACATCCGCCGCGAAGGCGACCTGGAGGGCGTGCCGAAGGTGACCATTGAGACACCCGAAAAGTTCTTCCGTGATTACCTTGAGGAAGAAGGCGCGCCGAAAAACCGCTATGTAGGCGAACTATATTTCCAGTGCCACCGCGGTACCTACACGGGTCAGGCCGCCATTAAGCGCGGCAACCGCAAGAGCGAGCTTGCCCTGCGGGAAGCGGAAATGTGGGCGGTAGCCGCCATGGAAAAGCGCCCCTATCCCGCGCAGACCCTTGACCAGTGTTGGAAGTACGTGCTTCTCAACCAGTTCCACGACATTCTCCCCGGCAGTTCCATCGCACGGGTATACGATGAGGCACGGGCGCTGTATGTGGAGATTCTCAGCGCTGCTCGAAGCATTGCCGGATTTTCCTGCGCCGCGCTGACCGAAGGGGACGGCATGACCTGCTTCAACAGCCTGGGCTGGGAAAGAAAAGCTCTGGTGGAAACATCGGAGGGCTTTGGCTTTGTGACCATTCCCGCCTGCGGCTGGACATCGGAGATTGACATGGATCCCCCTGCCTTCCCTGTAACGCTGCAGCAGGAAAACGACACGGTGACCATGGACAACGGTCTGCTTTGCGTGACGCTGAACCAGCGGGGCGAAATCATCGACTGCCGCGACCAAGCAGGGCATCGGCGCATCGGTGAAAGGGGCAATGTGCTGAAGATGTACAAGGATGTGCCTCGCCTGTTTGACGCGTGGGACATTGACAGCATGTACGATCGGCAAAGCGTTGCCCTGGAAGGGGAAGCCACCCTGCGAGTCCTCACGGACACCCCGTGGAAGGCCGTGGTGGAGGTCACCCGCGTGCTGGATGAATCGATGTGGGTGCAGCAGATTTCCCTGGAGGCAGGCAGCACCCGTGTGGATTTTGTTACCCATGTGGATTGGCAGGAGTGCCACCGCCTGCTGAAGGTGGGCTTTGATACGGGCATCCACGCGGAGGAAGGCCTGAACGAGATTCAGTTCGGCTATGTGAAGCGTCCCACCCACCGCAGCCGCCCCTATGACGCGGATCGCTTTGAGGTGTGCAACCATCGCTACACAGCGCTGTGCGATGAGAATCGCGGCGCTGCCGTGCTCAACGATTGCAAGTATGGTGTCAGCATGCTTGGGGACGAAATCGCTCTGACCCTGCTCCGCGCGTCCACCTGTCCCGACCTGACGGCTGACCGTGGGGAGCATTCCTTCACCTACAGCTATTACGTATGGGATGGCCCCTTTGTGGAAAGCGACGTGGTGCATCAGGGCTACGAGTTAAACGTTCCCGTTATGAAGGTGAAGGGACACAGGAACACGGGCTCCCTCATGCACCTGGAAGGCGGCGCAAGCGTCATCATCGATACGGTGAAGGCCGCGGAGGACGGCTCCGGGGATGTGGTCATCCGCCTGTACGAGAGCAAGCATGCTTCCTGCGACACTGTGCTGGCGCTGGAAATGCCTGTGCAGCGCATCACCCTGTGCAACATGCTGGAGGAGCCCATGGATGAGCTTCCCGATGTGAACGGCCGCGTAGCGCTGACCTTCCGCCCCTTTGAGGTGAAAACCGTGCGGGTGGCAACAAAATAAAAAAAGCGGGGAACCCTGCACCAGAGCGTGCGTTGGGTTCCCCGTTTCTATGCCTGTCAGAAATTTCTTGACATATCGTACTTTTCGTAGAATTCCCGACGGAAGTCCAGGAAGCGATCCTCGGCAATGGCCTGACGAATCTGCTCCATCAGGTGAATGAGGAAGCGCAGGTTATGGATGGAGGCCAGGCGGCCGCCGGTGATTTCACCTGCCTTAAACAGGTGGCGGATGTAGGCGCGGGAGAAGTGGGTGCAGGCGTAGCAGTCGCACTCATCATCCATGGGGCGGAAATCGCGGGCGTACTGGGCGTTCTTCACCACCAGGCGTCCCTTGCTGGTAAGCACGGTGCCGTTGCGGGCGATACGGGTGGCCAGCACGCAGTCGAACATGTCAATGCCGCGGAGCACGCCTTCCAGCAGGCAGTCGGGGGTGCCGACGCCCATGAGGTAGCGGGGCTTGTTCACAGGCATGTAGGGCTGAATTTCTTCCAGCATTTCATACATGATGGGCTTGGGCTCGCCCACGGAAAGACCGCCGATGCCGTAGCCCACAAAGTCCATATCCGCCAGGGTTTTGGCGCTCTCAATGCGCAGATCCTTATAGAATGCGCCCTGCACAATGCCGAACAGCGCCTGATCCTCACGGGTGTGGTGCGCCTTGCAGCGGGCAGCCCAGCGGTGGGTGCGCTCCATGTTGATGCGGGCGGTGTCGTAGTCGCAGGGATAAGGGGAGCAGACGTCAAAGGCCATGGCAATGTCAGCGCCCAGGGCTTGCTGGATGTCCATGGAGGTTTCCGGGCCGATGAAGTGACGGCTGCCGTCAATGTGGCTCTGGAAGGTGACGCCCTCTTCCTTGATGGTGCGGATATTGGCCAGAGAGAAGACCTGGAATCCGCCGCTGTCGGTGAGGATGGGCTTATGCCAGTCCATGAAGTTATGCAGTCCGCCGGCTTCCTTCACCAGATCCTCGCCGGGGCGCAGGTGCAGGTGGTAGGTGTTGCTCAGCAGAATCTGGGTGCCGATTTCCTCCATTTCGCGAGGGGTCATGGCCTTGACCGTGGCAGCGGTGCCGACGGGCATGTAGATGGGGGTCTGGATGTCGCCGTGGGGGGTGTGGAGCACGCCCAGGCGCGCCCCGGACTGCTTACAGACATGAAGCAGTTCGTAGGAAAATCCTTTGGTCTCGCTCAAGAAAAAGCTCCTTTCGGCAGGGGAAATGCCCCTGCATTCATCATGGGAATGATGCCAAAGGGAGAACAGCCCTTTGGTCGAAATCCTCTTATAGGCAAGCATGCATGTCTTATGGA
>CAVEUM010000064.1:0-6410 GCA_963618735.1 bacterium
TCTTTATAGCTTCATTACTTTATGAAAAGCCGTAACCGCTCAATAGTCCCCCGCGATGTAAATTGCCTGACTGTATGAGAATGGAATGAGGACTCTGGACATCGATGCCGAGAGAGGGAGACTCTCAGAATCTCGGAGAACCCCTGAGATTCTCGCGGAATCCAAGCTTCATTTGAGGATCGGTGGGCAAGATCACTGCGACACCCCGGAAGGCGCGGAAGCCACTGCCACTCTCTACACCATTTTGAAACGGCAAAGGCCAACAACCTGAACCCGGAAACCTACCTCCGCCATCTCCTAACCACCCTGCCGCAGCGCCAAGCAAAAGATCCCGAATACACCATAGACGACCTGCTGCCCTGGTCAGCCCCCATGCAAAACCAGTTCAAGACGGCGGAATGTTGAGAGGTTACCAATAACGAGATATACCCCCCAATGGGCAGATATGCAGTTTTCAATGTTTGTCCGCCGCTTTTCTTTTTGCCCTGTGGGGACAGTCTCATACTGTAACAAGCAGGGAACTTGTACGGCAAATTTTCCTCTCAAGGCGGCTGTTTATAGTGGTCCTCAAGTCAAGACCACTATAAACATCACGAATGAATGAGCAGTGCAAAGGCGCTTTGCAATCAGCCTGCACGGACTCCGAAAGAGTTGCTAAAACCACTAGTGCCGTTAATCCAGCTCTTTTCTGTGCGGCTTTTCAGGCAATACTGCCAGCAGATGAGCGACCGCAAGTTCCAGTGCTTCACGTGTGACGCGCCCCTCCTGATAGCCTTTCAAAATTTGTGCAATAACAGGAGGGCCGCCGGGCATAACGATATCATTTCCGGCGGCAACCGCATCCGCGCCGTCAACAACGGTATCCATGTCACCCCAGTCGGTAACCACAATGCCAGCAAAGCCCCACTCATCGCGCAAGAGGCGGTTACACAGGTCTTGGCTTCCTGCGGCGAACGTGCCATTGATCTTGTTGAATGAGGTCATGATGCACTGCGCATTAGCTTCACGCACCAGCATTTCAAAAGGACGCAAATACATCTCACGCAGAGCACGCTCGGTGACGATGGAATCTGCCGCGTCGTAATTCTTTCGGCTGTTGCCGCGGCGGAACGTTTCCTGTTCATTGGCCGCAAAATGCTTCGGGCACACTCGAACCTGATGATTTTCCTGGACTCCGCGTGTAACCGCGCATGCACAGCGTCCTGCCAGCAGCGGATCTTCTGAAAAATACTCGAAATTGCGTCCGCACAGTGGGTGCCGCTGCAGATTTACTGCAGGAGCCAGCCATACATCCACATCGAAATCCTCGCACTCCTGCCCAACGGCGTTGCCGAAAGCGTAGCAAAGCTCATCATCGAACGAGCAGGCAAGCAACATCTCTGTAGGCCATGCCATGCCGCCAACACCAGCTGGGCCGTCCCTGTATGCCATCGACCAGATCTTTTTCTCCGGCATGGCGGGAGAAATGTATCCTTCCAGTCCCGTTGTGTGGGTATTGCAAGTCAAAGGTTTTCCATCCTTGCCCATGATTGTCCCTGGTACGGAGCCATCACCATATGCAGAGAATGGGATGCCCGGGCCATAGCCTACGCAGAGCGCCGCCAGTTCTTCAACAGACATATCATGCAGAATGGCAGGAATGTCTGTGGACTGCTGCGAATGACGGAGTACATCCCCGACATCATCCTGCGTCAGCGTAAACTGCCACGCACAGGCAGGAGCATCCGCCAGGGGTGCAGGAATATGGCTGGCAAAGGGAAGATGCGCCTGACTGTCATCGGACAGAGCAAGCAGATGACTGCATTGCTCCAGGCAGACGGATTCCGGCACATCAATGCGTGCTGCTGCCTCTGTCTTTTCAGAGGAATCCCCCACCTTCAGCACATAGCAGCCCTTTTCGATGATCCATGCGGCAGTTTCCTCAGAAAAGGCGGAAATTTCCCGCCAGGAAACAGACAGCGTCATATTCTGCGCTTCGCCAGGGGAAAGCAATCCGGTTTTCCCATAGGCAACTAAATTGATTCCCGCATGGTCATGGAGGCAGCCATACGGCGTCATATAAACCTGAACAACTTCCCGACCAGCGCACTGTCCGATGTTTTCTACACGGACGCACAAATCAACCCCTGCTGCGGTTTTCTGTGCAGAAACCGTTCTGATAGAAAAGCCTGTATAGCTCAGGCCAAATCCGAAGGGGTAAAGCGGCTGAATCTGCAGCGTGTCAAACCCGCGGTATCCCATGAGCAGGTTCTCCTG
Source organism: bacterium (assembly GCA_963618735.1). Classification (GTDB taxonomy): domain Bacteria; phylum Bacillota; class Clostridia; order Christensenellales; family Aristaeellaceae; genus CAKUFA01. Next base: position 2,257 of record CAVEUM010000064.1, read on the forward strand.
ATAAACGGTGACAGGATGAACTGCATAAGGCGTGTCAGGCGACTGCAATCCATAGCTTTCATAGGTTTTCAGCGATGCAATGTCGTCCTTATCAAATGAGAAATCGAAGGCAGAGGGATAATCCTCATAGCGCCGCGCAAGCGTCATGGCAAGCTTGCCGGACGGATTGACCTGACCTGTCAGAATGTTCGCGACTGCTTCGGCGCCCTTTTCACCGGGAATGCCGATGAAGAGAATGCTTTGAATAGCGGGCATTTGCTCGGTCCATGCTAGGTCAATCGGGCCATTGCTGTTCACCATCAGCACAACGTGACGGAATCTTTTGCAAATGCGCGTATACAGTGCCAGCTCTTCGGGGGTGAGAAGATAATCCCCTGCAAGATGACGGTCGCATTCCTCACCGCCTGCGTTCCGCCCCAAAACGATAACAGCGGTATCCGTGCAGGCACAGGCAGCATCCAGCAGCGAATCATCGATCGCGTATTCTTCCTGCGGGGGGATATATCTTCCAAACACCTCGTACATCTCGCCGCTGTGAACCATTTCCCATGCATTGCTCCAGTCAATGCCGGGACGCGGGTGACGCATCTCCTCCGCGAACTGCTCCTCGTACCACGCCTTTAGGGACGGAACAGCTTTCAACCCTGCTTCTTCGCAGGCATACAAAATGCTGCGGCGATCTTGAGTGGCTGTTGCGCCGGAGCCATTTCCGGAAAAGATGGTATCCATCTGTGTTCTGCCGAAAAAGGCAACCTGCGAACCCTTGGCCAGCGGAAGCAAATGCTCCTCATTTTTCAACAGGACAATCGATTCTTCTGCGATTCGGCGGGCAAGCTCATGCTTATCCATCTTAAATCTCCCTTGCAACCGCATAGAAGGCACGATCGCGTCCTTCTATGCATCGGTTCTCTGTGATGACGAAACTGTCCGTCAGGTGGATTTCCTCACTGGAAGAACCAATTTGAACCTCCACTGCGCCTTTTTCCACCTGCCATTGCATAGCACGATTCATGAACGCCATGAAGCTGACAGGCAAGGTAAATTGGACCCGCTTCTTTTGTCCTTTTTCGAGATGGATCCGCTTGAATCCTGCCAGCTCTTTTACGGGACGAGCCACCGACGCATAGGGGTCACGCAGGTAAAGCTGAACAACCTCGTCGCCGTCCCGTGTGCCGACATTTTCAACAGAAACGGTGATGGTCATGATACCGTCAGGACCAATCTCGCGCTGGCTCAGCTCCAACTCGCTGTAGGCAAAGTTCGTGTAGGACAGCCCATAGCCGAAGAAATACCTGGGTGTATGCGGCATATCAACATAATCTGCAAAGCCGATGCTTCCTGATTGATGCCAGGCAGAACCGTTCACATGATTATAATACAAGGGAATCTGTCCGGCACTGCGGGCAACCGATACAGGCATCCTGCCGCCGGGGTTATGCTCACCAAGGAGGACAGAAACAATGGCTTCAGCACCTGTTTCAGCAGGATTCCATGCTTCGAGAATAGCCTGAAGATGTTCATCAGCCGCATCAGAAGAGATGGGGCGTCCATTCATATGAATGCCGATCAGCGTCTTTCCAAGCTTAGCGGCGGCACGGATAAAGGCATCCTGACAGGCAGGAAGATTGATGTCGGTTGCATCCACTCCTTCGCCCATGGAAGCCATGGAGCATGTACCGTGCTTTCCGCCCAGGGTCAGAATGGCGATGTCTGCCTTTTCAATAGCGGCAAGTGCATCGGCAAAGCCCGATTCATCTGCACCCGCGATGGGATAGCCATAGGCATACAGAATTTCCGCTTCAGGCAGCTGTGCACGGAGCTCCTCCAGCAAGCTGCGGCAATTCGGTTTCTGCCGCTGAAGAATAGCGTCGAATTCCGGTGTTTCGTCACTTTGAATATGCGTTCCCGGCACAACGGGAACTTCACGTCCATCCAGGTTCGGACTTCCCGCAACACCCGCGATGGAATTGGCAATGGCAAAGGTGGATTCCTTCATGCAAAGATGCGTATATCCGCCAAAAAACTTACGTGGTGAATCCGCATGAGGGCCAATGAGCGCAATGCGCTTCAAGGAGCGTTGAATGGGCAAGGCACCGTCATTCTTGAGCAGCACCATGGATTTTTGCGCAGATTCCAGAGAAATTTGCCGATCCTGCTCGCACTGCATCAGCGCATGAAGGCTTTCGCCTTCCATAGCAAAAGGATGCTCGAACAGCCCCATGCGAAACTTTGCCGTCAGCACGCGCAGCACAGCCGTGTTCAGCACTTCCATGTCGCATTCATTCTGATCAAAGCGAGCGGCCAGTTCATCGGTATAGCCTGTCATTTCCGGCAATTCAATATCCATGCCAGCCTTCATGCAGGCGTAACCCGTATCTGTGTTGCTTTCGTACATTCCCTGCACGTTGTGTGCATTGCTGATGGCGCCATAATCGCTGACGCATACGCCATCAAAGCCCATTTCTGTGCGCAAAAGATCCGTCAGCAGCTCGTGACTGGCTGAAACAGGAACACCATCAATCACATTGTAGCAGGGCATGATGCCTTTCAGGCCGCTTTCGTGAATGGCTGCCTGAAAGGAAGTACCATAAATCTCGCGCAGCAGACGCGGCGGTGTGTCACTGTTGGAGCCATGAATGCCGCCCTGTGAGTTATGGAATCCCAGAAAGTGCTTCGCTACACAGTCTGGCTGGCGGCCGTCGGTTTGGGTTTCCTGGCAGCCGCGGACATAAGCAACTCCCATGGCAGATACAAGCGCAGGGTCTTCGCCGTAGCATTCACCCTGACGCCCCATGCGAGAATCTCGGGTGATGTCCAACACAGGCGCGAAAATATGGGTGATGCCGCAGGCAGCTTCCTGGCGGCTGACAATGTGCGCTATTTTTTCTTCCAATTCAGGATCAAAGCCTGCGCCGCGGGCAATGCCGGATGGAAAGCTGGTGGAATCCTGCAAAAACGCGCCGCATAAGCCTTCCATATGGAAGATAGCAGGAATATGGTGCGGGCTATTATCCATAACGATTTGCTGAACGCGCCGCTGCCATGCTGCGGCTTCATCTACCGTCAGGCAGGAGCGCATTTCCAGCGTGCTGACCTCACCAATGCCGCCTTTAGTCTGCTCGTCAATGAGATCGTATTGCTCGAACCGCTCATTATAGGGAAAAATGCCACGCAGCTGGCGGATTTTTTCCTCGGTGGACATTTCGGTCAACAAAGCCTTTGCCCGCTCCTCCGGGGACAAAGACGCGTTCATAAAATCGCTCATATGCACGCCTCCGTTATTTGGTCAGCAAATGATACTGCACGCCGGGTACACTGCCGTCAAGGTGGAAGACAACGTTGCCATCTTCCTTTACGCCCTCCTGCACGGCAAGCACATGGCCTGTTGTATCGAGGATTTCCAGCGTTGCGGCATCCGCGTGGACAGAGATGGTTCCTTCCAGGGTTTCTGCATAGAGCTTTCCCTTCAAAATGACGGTTGTCATCGGATAGCCGCCTATGCTAAGGTCGGGGGCCTTGTATTCTGTTTCATCCATGCCGGTTTTGCCCATTGCAGTCAACAGATATTCATTTTCCTTTACAGGCAGCAATGAGATGGAGATACTCTCGTTATGGCAGACGACAGAAATAGCATCATTAAGGGAAATAACCTCTTCGGGCACGCCGCTGAAATAGCTGCAATTCGGCGCATGAATCCGGAATCGGCTGTGCTGCGGATCAAAGCAAAGCTCCTTTGTATCCGAAATGAACTGCCCATTCACATAGCCCGTGTCTTCCGAAAGCACACCCCAGGATTTCATGGCGTGATCCATGATCTCAGCAAAGTGCCTGAAATTTCCGCCTGCTGCAACCGAACGGATGTCATCGATCACCAGTGCCTGCTTGCCAAGATGGATGCCCGGCTGGATTTCTTCCGTTCCATTGGCGGCACGCGAAAGGCGGCCGTCGTCCGCATGATGGCGCATGGCATCCTGCCACGGGCACCAGCTGTAGTATACGGCATGCTTTGCACGGGAAAGGTCACCTGTGTTGGTGAATCCGCCATTGACAGCCACATCTGCCTGCCCATGGTAGGTTTCACCCTTTTCCGAAAAGACATTCCGCATTTTCATGATGTACGGCAAAAGGGTTGTGGGCATGGAATGGTGGGTAGG
>CAVEUM010000065.1:0-6341 GCA_963618735.1 bacterium
GTTGCAAAAATATTTCATCAGGGCTGGACAAACTGCGGAATCTTTGCTATAATAGTACGCGCTGGACATGCCGATATAGCTCAGCTGGTAGAGCGGCTGATTCGTAATCAGCAGGTCATGGGTCCGAGTCCCATTATCGGCTCCAGTTTTTTTCGAGGTGTAGCGCAGTTTGGTAGCGCGTTTGGTTCGGGACCAAAAGGCCGCGGGTTCGAATCCCGCCACTTCGACGCCCGAATATTCCTTGAAGCAGAGGCTTCAGGGATTTTTTTATTGTCCTGCGAAAGCGCAAACCAAAAGCGCTGCGTGCCCGTTCATGCATCGGGTACGCAGCGCTCTTTTGATGCAATTTGTTATTTAACCAGCATCAGCAAGGTGCCGGCCACAATAATGACCAGACCAACAGCGGATTTCCTGCTGAGCTTTTCGTGAAACACCACCCGCGAAAACAGCACCGTCACCAGAATACTGAGCTTGTCGATGGGGGCGACCACGCTGGCAGGGCCGTCCTGCAGTGCTTTGTAGTAGCACAGCCAGCTGGCGCCTGTCGCCAGGCCGGACAGGCAGATGAAGCCAAGCTCCTTCAAGGAGATGTGTCCAACCTCCTTGCCCTTGCCCTTCACCAGCACCATCACCCAGGACATCACCAGTACCACCCCGGTGCGCAGGGCGGTGCCCAGGTTGGATTCCACATTGGCAATGCCAACCTTGCCCAGGATGGAGGTCAGGCTGGCAAACACGGCTGAGCCAAGGGCGTATAGCAGCCAGCGGTTGCCTTTGGCCGTCACGGCCTGAGTATCTTTCTTTTCCAGCATCATCACCGTGCCGATGGCGATGAGCACAATACCAATGCCGCTCATCCACGTCAGGCTTTCCCCAAGGAAAATAAGCGCCAGCAGAATGGTCAGCACCGTGCTGGACTTGTCGATGGGCACGACCTTGTTGATGTCGCCCAGCTGAAGGGCACGGAAGTAGCACAGCCAGCTGGCGCCTGTGGCCAGACCGGACAAAACCAGAAACGTCAGCGAACGGGCATCAATCCCATGAAGCTGATTCTGTGAGCCGACCAGAAAAACCATCACCCAGGAAAACAGCAGAACGATGATGGTTCTCACCGCGGTTGCCACGGTGGAATCCGTTTTGCGGATGCCGCACTTGGCGAGGATGGACGTGATTCCTGCAAAGAAGGCAGAACCAAAGGCCAGCAAAACCCACATGGCAGATCATCTCCTTTTTTCATGCCAAGCATAGCGCAAAAATGCCCAGATTGCAAATTTCTTCACGAAAAAAAGCGGTTTCCCTCTTTTCAACGGGAAGTTTGTTTTGTATAATGAGCAACGGTCAACGCCGAAATGGCGTATCATAATAGTAAAGAAGCGTGCAAAAAATGTCAGATCAGCACTTCAACACCCCTGCGGAGGTCATCTCCGCCACTCTGGAGGGCGGCAAGCGCAAGGCTCAGCTGCCGCTGGGAAAAATGATTCTTCTGGGCATCATGGCAGGTGCTTTCATTGCCTTGGGCGGCGCCACCAGCAGCACCGCGGCACATAACATCGCCAACGTGGGTCTTGCAAGGCTTGTAGCCGGCTGCATCTTCCCGGTGGGACTGATGATGATTGTCTTCGTCGGCGGCGAATTGTTTACAGGCGATTGCCTGATGGTGATGGATGTCATGTGCGGCAAGGTCTCCTGGAAGGATTGCATCCGCAGCCTGTGCATTGTCTACTTCAGCAACCTCATCGGCGCACTGATTGTGGATGTGCTGATCCTTTACTCGGGCAACCTGGACTATTCCAATGGCTTGCTGGGCGCCTACGCCATTAAGGTGGCACTTGGCAAGATCACCATTTCACCCCTGAAGGGCATTGCTTCGGGCATTCTGTGCAACATTCTGGTGTGCATTGCGGTGCTGATGGCCGGTGCTGCCTCTGACATTGCGGGCAAGGTGTGGGCGATTTTCTTCCCCATTATGGCATTCGTGGTGGGCGGCTTCGAGCACTGCGTGGCGAACATGTTCTACATCCCCATGGGCATGATGGCCGCTGCGAACCCCACCTACGCAGCCATGGCGCAGGAAGCCTACGGCATTACCGCCGAGCAGCTGAGCCAGCTCACCGTGCTGGGCAGCCTGAATAACTTCATCCCTGTGACCATCGGCAACATCCTTGGCGGCATGGTTTTTGTGGGCATCCCCTGCTACCTGATTCAGGCAAAAAAGGCGAAGAAGGCGGAGTAAAGAGACTGCAGCTTGATTTGGCAAAATGGAAAATTGCGGATAGCAAAAGAGAGAGGGAATCCTTTTGAAGTGATTCCTTCTCTCTTTTTTATGTTATGCGATTGATCAGAACCGCATTCTGTCCTCGATGTACTTCCGCAGGTCGGCAATGGCCACGCGCTCCTGCTGCATGGTGTCGCGGTCGCGGACGGTGACGGTCTGGGTGGCCTCGGTGTCAAAGTCCACACAGATGGAGAAGGGCGTGCCGATTTCGTCCTGACGGCGATAGCGCTTGCCGATGGAGCCGGTTTCATCGTAGTCCACAGGGAAGTACTTGGCCAGCTCCTGATGGATTTCGCTTGCCAGGCCGCCCAGCTTGTTCTTCTGCAGGGGCAGCACAGCCGCCTTGAAGGGAGCCAGTGCGGGATGCAGGTGCATCACCACGCGGACGTCGCCGCCTTCCAGCTCTTCCTCTTCATAAGCATTGCACAGGAAGGCCAGCACGGCACGCTCCACGCCCAGGGAGGGCTCGATGCAGTAAGGTACATAACGCTCGTTGGTGACCGGATCCATGTATTCCATGGACTTGCCGGAATGCTCCTGATGGCGGGTCAGGTCGTAGTCCGTGCGGTCAGCCACGCCCCACAGCTCGCCCCAGCCGAAGGGGAACAGGAACTCAAAGTCCGTGGTGGCCTTGGAGTAGAAGGCCAGCTTCTCGGGCTCGTGGTCACGCAGACGCAGGCTGTCTTCCTTCATGCCCAGGTGCAGCAGCCAGTCGCGGCAGAAGGAGCGCCAGTAGTTGAACCACTCCAGATCCTCGCCGGGCTTGCAGAAGAACTCCAGCTCCATCTGCTCGAACTCACGCACGCGGAAGATGAAGTTGCCGGGGGTGATTTCGTTGCGGAAGCTCTTGCCGATCTGTGCGATGCCGGCAGGGAGCTTCTTGCGGGTGGTGCGCATCACGTTCTGGAAGTTCACGAAAATGCCCTGCGCCGTTTCGGGGCGGAGATAGATCTCGTTGGCTGCGTTTTCGGTAACGCCGGCATAGGTCTTGAACATCAGGTTGAACTGACGGATGCCGGTGAAATCCTTCTTGCCGCAAACGGGGCACTTGATATCATGCTCAGCGATGTAGTTTTCCAGCTCGGCATTGGTCCAGCCGTCACCGGTTTCATCACCGTGGGTAAAGTCTTCAATGAGCTTGTCGGCACGGAAACGAGCCTTGCAGGCCTTGCAGTCCATCAGGGGATCGTTGAATCCGCCCACGTGGCCGGATGCAACCCACACTTCGCGGTTCATCAGGATGGCGCAGTCCAGACCCGTGTTGTACTTGCTCTCCTGAACAAACTTCTGCCACCAGGCCTTTTTCACGTTGTTCTTCAGCTCAACGCCCAGGGGGCCGAAGTCCCAGGTGTTGGCCAGGCCGCCGTAAATCTCGCTGCCGGAAAAAATGAAGCCGCGGTTCTTGCAAAGAGCCACCAGCTTGTCCATTGTCAGTTCTGCCATGGTATTGCCTCCATTATGGTCAGTCTCAATGGGTATCATAAGCGCAAAGGCATGCTTTGTCAAGAGAAGCATGGAAAGAGAACCGCATAGAAAGTGCGCACAACCCTATTCGGTTTTCGGGATGGGCGCTGGAAGGAGCTTTTGACACAGCGCCACCCTCCCGCAAATCCTGCGCCCATTTCCTATTCGGTTTTCGGGATGGGCGCGGAAGGGGCTTTTGACACAGCGCCACCCTCCCGCAAACCCATTATCCCCATCCATTCGGTTTTCGAGGAGGGTGCGGGAGGAGGCTTTTGACACAGCGCCGCCTTCCCGCAAACCCTCGCCCCCTGCTTAAAGGCGTTTTCCTTCTTGCGTGGAATTCACTTCAATGCTACAATGAAATGCGTAACGAAAGGAGCATTGAGACGAAATGGAAAGTCCGCATATCATGAAAACCTCGGAGCTCATTCGACGTTTCCTGCCTTATTTCCGCCGATACAAGGGAACGGTGGCTTTTGACCTGTGCTGCGCATCCTTCACCACCCTGTGCGACCTGGCACTGCCCATGCTGGTGCGCTCCATCACCCAGCGGGCGACGGTTGATTTGTCCTCCCTCACGGTGCAGTTTATTCTGCAGGTGGGCATCATCTACATGATTCTTCGCGTCATTGACGCTGCGGCCAACTACTTTATGCAGTCCGTTGGTCACATCATGGGCACGAAATTGGAAAACGATATGCGCGCGGACCTGTTCCATCATCTGCAGGAACTGTCCTTCCGCTACTATAGTGAAACCAAAGTGGGTCAGATTATGGCCCGCATTACCTCCGACCTGTTTGAGGTAACCGAGTTTGCCCACCACTGCCCGGAGGAATTCCTCATTGCCGCAGTGAAAATCACGGCAAGCTTTATTATCCTGTGCGGCATGAACGTCCCTCTGACGCTGATGATGTTCGCCGTGGTGCCGCTGATGATTGTTTTTACCCGATACTATAATCGGAAAATGCGCGTTGCCTTCAAGCTGCGCAATAATCAGGTGGGCGAAATCAATTCTCAGGTGGAGGATAGCCTGCTGGGCATCCGCGTGGTGAAGTCCTTCGCCAATGAGAACATTGAGGAAGAAAAGTTCGCCGAGGGCAACGCCCGCTTCCTGGAAACCAAGGCACTGAGCTATAAGTACATGGCTGCCTTCGGCACTTCCAACCGCATCTTTGATGGACTGATGTACATCGTGGTGGTGGTGGGCGGCGCCCTGTTCATCCGCAGCGGAAAATTGACTGCAGCAGACCTGACGGCCTATCTGCTCTATGCGCAGATGCTCCTTGCTGCCATCCGCCGCCTGGTGGAATTCACTGAGCAGTTCCAGCGGGGCATGACGGGCGTGGAACGCTTCTGCGAGATTATGGATGCGCCTGCGGAAATTCAGGACGCACCTGATGCCGAGGAGCTTCACGACGTGAAGGGTCAGGTGGAATTCCGCAACGTCGGCTTTACCTATGCGGACGGCGACCATGCTGTGCTCCATGACCTGAATCTTTCCGTGACCCCCGGACGTTCCATCGCGCTGGTGGGTCCTTCGGGCAGCGGCAAGAGCACCCTGTGCAATTTGATTCCCCGCTTTTATGACGTGACCGAGGGCAGCATCCTCATTGACGGCAAGGACGTGCGTTCCCTGACCCAGCACAGCCTGCGGAATTCCATTGGCATGGTGCAGCAGGAAGTGTACCTCTTCTCCGGCAGTGTGTATGAGAACATTGCCTACGGCAAGCCCGGCGCCAGCCGTGAAGAGGTCATTGAGGCGGCCAAACTGGCTGGTGCGGATGAATTCATTCGTGCCCTGCCTCAGGGCTATGATACCTTCGTGGGCGAGCGCGGCGTGAAGCTTTCCGGCGGACAGAAGCAGAGAATCTCCATCGCCCGTGTGTTCCTGAAGAATCCGCCCATCCTGATTCTGGATGAGGCAACCTCCGCCTTGGATAATGAAAGCGAGCATCTGGTGCAGCAGTCCCTGGAAAAGCTGGCCCACGGCCGCACCACCTTCACCATCGCTCACCGACTGACCACCATTCGCGGTGCGGATGAAATTTGGGTGCTGACGGACAAGGGCGTGGAGGAGCGCGGCTCCCATAGGGAATTGCTGAAGAAGGGCGGCCTGTATGCCCACCTGTATGAAATGTATACGGATCATATGGAGGTCGATTAACGATGGTACTGGAGAAAGCTGTTCATGGTGATGAGCAGGAGGTTATGTCGCTTTACCTTGCCGTAACAGAGGGCATGCACAGGGAAGGCCTTTACCAGTGGTATGAAGGGGAATATCCCACCGCTGACATGCCTGAAAAGGATATTGCTGAGGGCAGCTTGTATGTGGTGCGCCGTGGAGGGAAAATCCTGGCGGCAGTCACCGTGGATCAGGAGCAGGACGAGCAATATGCGTCCATCCCGTGGATGTTCGGCGTGAAGCCCGGCTGCTTCCATCGCCTGGGCATTCTGCCTGAAGGACAGGGGCAGGGACTGGGCAAGCAGATGCTGCAGGACGTGGAGGACATCCTCCGTGCCCAGGGCTGTGACAGTCTCCGCTGCGATACCCTCATGGAAAATAAGCGCGCCATTGCCCTGTATACAGGTCAGGGTATGAGAT
>CAVEUM010000066.1:0-6323 GCA_963618735.1 bacterium
GCCTTTGGCAGAGCCGTATCTTTCCCCCGCCCATAACCATCGGCTGAGGAGCTATCCGCCTATAACCCTGCAGGATGATCAATATTTTGTTATCGGCGATAACAGAGACAATTCCAATGATAGCCGTGCCATCGGCCCACTGAGTGAAAACATGATCATCGGTCATGTTGTGTGCCTGCTGCATCCGTTGCGATCATTGAAGAATGCGTCCTCCACCTTTCAGCAGAATGTGAATGGCTGATTTATCTGTTTCATCTTGACAATTGTTTGTTCCTTTGCTACCATGAATTAGTTAATTCAATCAAAAGAGGTTTATATTCCTATGCGCAATGATTCCACGTTGATGACAGAAGGATCGATCAGCCACAAGATCATCCGTTTTGCCTTACCTGTTTTCTGGGGGAATCTCTTTCAGCAGCTCTACAACGTTGTAGACTCATTGGTCGTTGGCAACTTTATCGGCAGCGAGGCGCTGGCCGCTGTGGGCTCTTCAGGCAGCCTGACTTTCCTGCTGGTTGGCTTGGTGAATGGCATTTTCCTTGGTGCAGGCGTGGTTGTCTCACGCTTTGTCGGTGCAAAGGATGATGAAAACGTCAGCAAGGCTGTTCATACAACGGTCGCTTTCGGCCTGCTTTGCGGCCTGCTATTGACAATTGTCGGCGTTACACTGACGCCATCCATTCTGAGACTGATGGGCACGCCGGACAACGTTCTGCCCACGTCTATCACCTATCTGCGAATTTACTTTTTCGGCGTTCTCGCCAGTGTCATGTATAACGTGTCCAATGGCATTTTCAACGCTGTCGGCGACAGCAAGCATCCACTGTATTTTCTGATTCTGTCCTCGATTATCAACGTGGCGTTGGATCTGTTATTTGTTGCCGTGCTTGGTCTGGGCATTGCCGGTGCCGCATGGGCTACGGTGATTTCGCAGGCAGTCAGTGCCATTCTCGGTCTCAGTCTGCTGTGCCGTGTCGACGCCCCGTGGCGACTGTCCATCAGCAAGATTCGCCTTCATCGTAAAACGCTGATGCAAATTCTGGAGCTTGGTATTCCTTCAGGCTTGCAGAATTCCATCATTGCACTGGCAAACACTGTGGTGCAGAGCAACATCAACTCTTTCGGCTCTGTTGCTATGGCTGGCTGCAGCGCGTATTCCAAGATTGAGGGCTTTGCATTCCTGCCAATCACAAGCTTTGCCATGGCTATGTCCACGTTCATTAGTCAGAACCTTGGGGCAAAGCAATACGACCGTGCGCGGAAAGGTGCAAGATTCGGCATTGTCTGCTGCGTTTCGTTGGCAGAACTGATTGGCATTGTATTTTACCTGCTGGCACCAATGCTGATTGGCGCATTTGACAGTGATGCGAATGTCATTAGCGTTGGCGTGAATCAGGCAAGAACCATCACGCTGTTCTACTTCCTGTTGGCTTTCTCCCACGGTATTGCGGGCATTCTGCGCGGCGCGGGTAAATCCATTGTGCCGATGTTCGTTATGCTGGGTTGCTGGTGCGTCATCCGCATTACCTATTTGACCATTATGGTTCCTATGTTCCGCGAGATGCAAACCATTTTCTGGGTGTATCCCTTTACGTGGAGCTGCTCATCGGTGTGTTTCCTGATTTACTATCTGAAGGCTGACTGGATTCACGCTTACGAACGAAAAAACGCAAATCGTTAAATTCAAAGGGTCTGCTGCCACCTGTGCAACAGACCCTTCGAATTTTGTCACTTGTTGGTCGCGGGAGCTGTCATGGTAAGCTCAATGCGGCCTTTTTGCTTGTCTACTTCCACAATCCACACCTTCACAATGTCACCGACGCGCACGCAATCACTGGGATGCTTGACACGCCCGGGCATGCGGGTTATGTGCACAAGTCCGTCACGGTGAACGCCAATATCCACAAATGCACCAAAGTCTGTCACATTGCGAACGGTTCCCATGATTTCCATACCGGAGACAAGGTCGGCTATGTCCATCACGTCCTTGCGAAGCATAGGCTTCGGAAGTTCATCGCGTGGGTCGCGGCCAGGTTTGCTCAGTTCGGCCACAATGTCCTTCAGTGTCGGGACGCCGATTTCCAGCGCCTGCGACAGCTTCTCGTAACTCTCAGCCTCTGCAAGCTCAGTGATATGTCCAACAGCCTTGGCAGGCGTCAAATGGAAATACTGCAAGAGTTGCTTCGCCGCGGCGTAGCTTTCAGGATGGATGCCCGTATTTTCAATGGGATCCTTGCCTTCAGGCACGCGAAGGAAGCCCGCGCACTGCTCAAAGGCTTTCGGTCCAAGCTTCGGTACCTTCTTCAGCTGTGCACGGGAGGTAAACGCACCGTTTTCCTCACGATAAGCAACGATATTCCTGGCCACGGTTGCGTTGATGCCTGCTACATGGCTCAGCAAAGAAGGGCTGGCCGTGTTTACATCCACACCCACACTGTTCACGCAATCCTCCACAACGCCGTCCAGTGCCGCGTCCAGCTCGCTCTCCTTCAGGTCATGCTGATATTGACCAACACCGATCGCCTTCGGGTCAATCTTGACCAATTCAGCCAGAGGATCCTGCAATCTTCTTGCAATGGATACCGCGCTGCGAAGATTCACATCAAATTGCGGAAACTCTTCCGCTGCAAGCTTAGAAGCCGAATACACCGAGGCACCGGCCTCGCTGACCACCATATAAGCCAGATCATCACCCAGGTTCATTTCCTTCATAACCTCGGTGAAGAAAACTTCTGTTTCATGCCCTGCAGTGCCGTTGCCGATGGCTGCAATGGAAACGCCGTGCTTCCTGATTAGCGCCTTGACAACATTTTTAGCTTCATCAATGTGATTCTTTTGCGTCGGGTAGATGACGGCAGTATCCAGCACACGACCGGTTTCATCCACCACAGCAACCTTACAGCCCATACGATAGCCAGGATCAAGGCCGATGGCTACACGTCCCTTAACGGGTGGCTGCATCAAAAGAGGCTTCAGGTTCAGGGCGAACACACGGATCGCATCCTTTTGGGCACGAGCCGTCAGTTCACTGCGCAACTCGTTATCCAGTGAAGGCGCAATCAGCCGCTTATAAGCATCATCACAGGCCTGCGCCACATATTCCGATGCAATGCTTCCCGTCTGAATCACGTAATCATTGCGGATCATGCGCAGCACGGTCGCCTCGTTCAGCTCAAGCGTAACCTTCAGGAAGCCCTCCTTTTCGCCGCGATCCATGGCAAGAACGCGATGGGACGGCATTGCACGAAGCGGTTCCTGACGATCGTAGTACATGCTGTAAACAGACTCTTCATCCTTGGCTTTCACAGTATGCACGCGGCCAAAGGTAGCGTACTGGTTCTTCAGTTTTGCGCGTATGGCGGGATCATCACTGATCTTCTCTGCGATAATATCCATGGCGCCATTGAGCGCATCATCGGCAGAATGGACGCCCTTTTCCGGATCAATAAATCCTTTGGTAAGCTCTTCAGGCGTTTTTGCCCGTGTAGCTTGCAGCAAAAGCGTGTCGGCCAAAGGCTCCAGTCCTTTTTCTTTTGCGATCATTGCGCGGGTGCGGCGCTTGGGACGATAAGGACGGTAAATGTCCTCCAGCGTGCCAAGGGTTTCAGCCTTATCCAGCGAGGCCTGCAGTTCTTCCGTCCATACGCCCAGCTTCTGCAAACTGTCACTGATTTCCTGACGGCGCTGCTCAATATTGCGCAGCTGTGTCAGGCGATCCGAAATGTCGCGAAGCTTCTGATCGTCCAGCGTACCATGCTGCTCCTTACGGTAGCGGGCGATAAACGGCAGCGTATTGCCTTCATCCAGCAAGCGAATCACCGCTTCGATCTGCCAGGGCGCTACCTGAAACTCCCGGCAAAGGATTTCTACAATGTTCATTCGTTAGTCCTCCAAATGTTTCCCGGCAATGATACCGCTGCCAAAGGCAAACAGCAAATTATAGCCGCCGCATTCGCCATCCACGTCCAGCACTTCGCCGATGGCATACAGGCCAGGGACGAGGCGTGACTGCATGGTCTGCGGATCAAATTCTTCGCAGGCCGCACCGCCGCGAGTGACCTGTGCCTGTTCGAATCCGCGCATGGAAACAACCGGCACGTGAAACGCAGTGATGGTTTCAGCAAGCGCAGTGGCTTCCCCGCGGGACATATCGCCACAATATCGCTCCTTCCAGCGAAGTCCTGCCTGCTTACAAAGGGCGGATGCCAATCGCGGTACGCACAATCCTGTCATCAGGCGCTCCATGGGCTGAGAGGCAAACACCTTGCGGCGCGTAAGAATCTCTGCCAGTGCGTCATCTTTATTTTGCAAGCCAAGACTTGGCAGAAGATTCAGGCGCACCTCACAGGGAAGATGACTGATGTAGCCAGAACAATTCATGATGCAGACACCACTGAGGCCGCTTTCTGTAAACAGCACTTCGCCTGCTTCCTGATGAACGAGCTGTCCCTTTTGCAGCACGTCAACAACAGCCTTGACCCGAATGCCTGCCAGGCCTGCAAGAATTTTCTGATCGCAGTTCAGTGCTGTGAGCGCGGGCGTGCAGGGGTGAATCGTGTGTCCCAATGTGCCCAGCAACGTGATGGCACTTCCATCGCTGCCAAGCTTCGGCTGCGCCTTTCCGCCGCCAGCAATAACGACACGATCAGCATGAAAAGTTTCCCCTTCTGCGGTGCTGACGGTAAAGACACCTTTCTTCCTTTGCACGGCGTTCACAGTCATTCCTGTGCAGATATTGACATTGCGAGATTCCAACGCGAGCCGCAGCGTATCCAAAACTGTGGAGGCCTGTCCGCTGGCAGGATAGACGCGTCCCCCGTCCTCCTGGCGCATACGAAGCCCCAAGGCATGCCAGAATGCCTTTTGCTCTTCCGCACCGCACTGAGAAAGAACCGTCCCGGCAAAGCGATCACCACGAGGATATCGAGGTTCCTCCACGTTCATCAGGTTGCATCGGCCATTTCCTGTTGCAAGGATTTTCTTGCCGACACGATCCATCCGCTCCAGTATCGTCACCTGATGACCATGATCTGCAGCCGTTATGGCACAGGCCATGCCAGCGGCGCCAGCACCTACCACGATCACCTTCACAGCATCTCACCCTGCTTCCTGTAAAATAGTGCTTTCCCGAAAAAGGCCACCTGCAAGACAGTGCTCCCACACATCCTACAGGTGGCAAAAGGCAGCGAAGCGATAGCTTACTTGCCGAGGGTCTTCAAAATCTGATCTGCAATGTGAGCAGCATCCAGGCCATACTCAGCCAGCAGATCTGCAGGCTTACCGCTCTGACCAAAGCGATCCATAATGCCGATCTTCTTGAAGCAGGTGCAGCCAGTGCCAGCCAATGCGGAGGCCACTGCATCGCCCAGACCGCCAATGATGGAGTGCTCTTCCACAGAGAATACCTTGCCAGTCTTAGCGGCATAAGCACGCACAAGCTCCTCATCGAAGGGCTTCAGGCTGTGCATGTTCACCAGAGCACAATCAATGCCCTTTTCGCCCAGCATCTTCACCACTTCAAGGCACTGCTCAACCATCATGCCGCAGGTGAAAATCACCGCGTCATTGCCATCCTTCAGCACATTTCCCTTGCCAACCACGAAGGGCTGCTCATCAAGGATAATCGAAGGCAGACGTGCAGTGCGGATGTACACAGGGCCGTCAATTGCCACAGCGGCTTCCACAGCCTTGTAGGTCTCGTTCGCGTCGCTGGGAACCAGAACGGTCATGCCGGGCAGGACGCGCATCAGTGCCAAATCTTCCACAGCCTGATGGCTGCCGCCGTCTTCACCCAGGGTTACACCTGCGTGGGAGAAGCCGAACTTCACGTTGAAATGAGGATAGCAGACACCGTTGCGGATCTGGTCATAGCAGCGGCCGGCAAACACGGCAAAGGTGGAGCAGAAGGGAATCAGTCCCATGGTGCTCATGCCGGCAGCGATGTCCACCATGTCTGCTTCGGCGATGCCGCAATCAATAAACCGTTCGGGATATGCCTTAGCAAAACCATTCGTCATGGTTGCGGCAGCGAGGTCGGCGTCCAGCACGACCACTTTTTCATTGGTCTGACCCAGCTTAACAAGCGCTTCACCATAGGCTACGCGGGTAGATTTCTTCTCGCTCATTGCTTAGTCCTCCAATTCCTTCAGTGCCTGTTCTGCGAGTTCCTGATTCGGAGCCTTACCGTGCCAGCCAACCTGACCTTCCATGTAGCTGACGCCCTTGCCCTTCAGGGTGTGCATAATGATATAACGGGGCTTGCCGGGGCAGGCGGGTGCATGCAGAGCATCCAGCACCTGCTGCATATCATTGCCGTCTTCAAC
>CAVEUM010000067.1:0-6313 GCA_963618735.1 bacterium
ATCATGCAACGGATAAGGAAGCGTTCGAATTCTACACGGATGCAATCAACACCAAGTAAGAGTATCAAAAAGGAGGCTGCAAGACGACGCTGTTTTGCAGCCTCCTTTACTATAAGGAGAAGAAGGCATGTTAGCACAGATTTTATCCAAGATATTACCCGTTCTGGTTTTGATTTTCTTGGGACGCATGTGTGCATCCAAGGGCATTCTGAATGATGAGCAGCATGCTGGACTAAAGAAAATTATTGGCGATATTTTGCTGCCAGTGGTATTGTTTCAGGCATTTTTCACTGCTGAGTATGGTTCGCGGATCGTGCTTGTGCTAGTGCTTGTGTTCGCAGGTTATGGTGTTGCACTTGCATTGGGTTACGCTCTTCGGAAGCTTGTAAAGCCTTATGAGCGATATATGCCATTGCTGGTGACTGGTGCAGAGGGCGGCATGCTTGGCTATGCGCTTTTTGCACTTCTGTGCGGTGCCGATCAGACGAAGACCTATGCGATGGTTGATATCGGCCAAACACTTTTCGCATATACCGTGTTTCTGACAGCTCTCAAATCCATGAGCGGCGAGAAAATAACGCCAAAGTTTATTGCACACACCATGCTAACCAACAAGGCTTGCATTGGCATGTTACTGGGCATTGTACTGGGGGCTCTTGGTCTGTACAAGGCAATCGATGGTACTGGTGTTGGAACGGTCGTAACTTCGCTGCTTAGTTTCATTACTGCACCGACGTCCGCACTGATTCTGATTGTCGTTGGCTACCAGCTGCGTGTTAGCAAGAAGATCCTTCGTCCTGTGCTGACAACGATTGGACTTCGACTGGGGATCCTGGCAGTAATCTGCACGGCTGTTTCTTTTGCATTGTTTGCTTTGATCCCGTATGATAAGTCATTGTTGATGGCTTTGATTTTGCAGTACATTCTTCCTGCGCCCTTCATTATTCCTTTGTTTGCAGACTTGGGTGACGATGCAGAATATGTTGCTACCACGTTGTCTCTCGGAACAGTTGTGGCGGTTGTCCTGTTCTTCTTCCTGACGGCATTCAGTCTTGCATGATACAAATGGCGTTCCTATAATCCGCAAAGGCTCCAGCTCACAACAACGGACTGGAGCCTTTTCTATTTTCATGCTTCTTTCATAGCTGCTTCGCACACGTTGGTTTGCCGATATCACAAAAAGCTCAGTTCCCGTTACCACGAGAACTGAGCTTTCGTTTTTCTGCCCACTGCAGCAAATCACCTTAGCCGGATTGGTATTAGCTACCACGTTGCTTTCAAATCAATGCGGCACAGATGAGGCAGTGCGAACAGGCGGGGGATGGTGGGCGGGTACGAAGCAACTTTTACTCAACCATGATGGTTACGCTTCCACACACACCATTTTCGTTGATTACAGCAACGGCAAACTGAGCGAGTTGTTCATCGGCAGCAACTGTAACAAGACCATTGGCGTCTACAGTCGTTCCATCAGCGACATCACCGGCAATCCACCAAATAACATTTTCTGCTTCTCCATGAAGGGAAGCTTCAAATTGTTGTGTGGAACCTCTGGCAACAGTATAAACGAATTTTCCGGTATAAGGTGTTACATCAATGCCACTCCAACCTGTTTCAACGCCCTTCTGCCATGCCCACTTTTCATTAGTGATCCAGTTTGCTGTTCCCCAGGGAATCACATAACCAGGCAGAGCCTCAAGCGATTGATCACAAGCTGTGGGTGCAAGCAGACTTCCGCCTCCGCTGATTGCAGCACCGCGTCCAGGGTAAGTCTTGGCAAAGGTGATGGCTTCTCCGTTCACTGTCATTTCCATCTCTTGACCATCGCTGCGGGATGTTACATATACGGTGTTGCCAATCAAAGTCTGATTGCGTTCCTGATCATTGGATGCATCAAATGTTTTAGCCTTGGTGATATCATCCACGAGTACTCCGTTGCCAGCTTCATCGGTCGCATAGTAAAGCGTTTCTTCACCATCTTTGCAGGTCAAAATATAGATTGCAGGCGCCATAATCTGTGTCCAGTCATTTAGGTTTGCCAAACCATAGAAGCTATAGGCTGTTACGGTTCCGTCTACTGTTGTTCCGCCGCCGCCTTGCTGCGCTTCATAGACGTAGACACTGGCAATGTCGAAACTTTTGCTTTCTCCATTGACGGTCAGGTTCAGCGTAGTGTAAACAGGTTGGAAAGCCCAGTTTTGCATAACAACTGCAATCTGCGTTTCGGTCTTGGAAGACTTCACCAAATAATCTTCCTCAGGGATAAGCTCGTAGACATCACCGTAAGCGCTGATCAATTCAGCGTGAACATCAGCACTGCTTAGGGCAGATGCGTCTGTTCCCTCGGGCCAGGTAATGTAGAAATTATCTGCTGCATTATCACAAAGAATGGGCTTATCACCTGCGCCAATCCAAGTCCATATTGGCGTTTCGTCTACCTGTACGGTTTTAGCACATTCAGCTAATGAAACAAAATTTGCCTCTATAGCAGGACTGCCGTCTTCACCGTACAGTTTTGCTGCATCTGCCGCATAATTATAACCATAGACATGAACGTAGACTGGGAACACAACTGCTGGCAGCTCCTGACCATCGTAGCAGATGCCACCTAGTTCAAAATTGAAACGATAGTTGCCACTGCCATCACCGCCCAGGCAACTCCACTCACGACCACTGTTGATGTCTTTTCGGGGATAGAGGTCGTATTGAAGCTCAAAATCACCTTGCTTCAGCGCATAAGTTGTCGTTCCGTTGCTCCACTCGTTATCAAGCACGCAGGCGGCAAGCACATATTCATCTTGGTAGTAGCCATCGCCTTCGCTCAAACGGACATAGCTGTTGCTTGCATCAATCTTGGCATCATCAACAGGAGAGCCATCCGTAAAAGCAATTTTGATACTGGCGTAGGAGTCTTCACCGTAGTCCAGATAAGAGCTTAATGCATTCTTGAGCGTGCTCTTACCATAGGTAAAAACATAACCATTGATTTGGCTGTCAACACTCACGAACATGCTGTTATCTTCTTCAGCAAATGTTGGGAGCATAGTGGCAATGAGCATTAGCGTGATAAATAAACACACGATTTTCTTCATTTCGCTTTCACCCTTCTTTGCGTGCGCTTTACGGCTTCCTGATTATTTCGATCCGCCTTTGAAGCCTTCGTCAATGAAACTCTGCCAGGGCCATTTGAGGTGATCTTCCCAGCTTTCGCCAAGAGCAAAGCCAGGAAGCAGCTCAAGATTGTCCAGCTCAGAAATAGCTTTTGTGAGAGTTTCTGCTGTCGTGTATGCCTTGGTGAAGGTAATGGTTGCATCGCCTACTTGCTTGTCCGCTGTTTGGTCATACAGGCGATCGTAAGAGACTGTCTGGCCTTCCAGATGAACGTTGCACTCTTCATCACAGTTGAACAAAACTGCTTCGGCAGCTGTCGCAACCAGAATGCCGTTTCCGTTCGCATCCTCACCGTAGTAAGATGTATCCCCATTTTCATTCGTGGTCGTCAGTGTATAGGTCGCTGGCTTGAAAACCTGAGAAGCTTCTGTCAGGTTTGCAAAGCCGAAGTATGTCCAGCTCTGCGTGCCAGTCGGCCCGCCGGACATCACAGAATAAGCATAAACGCTAGCAATGGCGTAATCGTGCACAAATGCTTCTGGCTTTACGTACATCAGTTCATCGCAACTCACATGCGTATTGGCTATTTCAACATGCATCGTTGTATAAACCGGTGCATAAGCCCAGTAAATGTAGCTTACTTCGATTTCTGTGAGGGATTTTTGAGAAGCTACTGTGAAATCCTTGCCTGCCTGCAGCGTAAGTACATCACCATATTCGCTCATCAGGGAAATGGTAACATCTTCAGGAGTCACGCCTTGCGCGTCATAGGCGATTGGCCATGCCACGGAGAACGAATCCGGATACGCATCACAGAGCACCGGAGTTTCAGCAGAAGACGTCCATTCAGGTTCGGTGTTGCGAATAATGCTGCCACCATCAACAGAGAAAGTACGCCCGAAGGTGTAAAAGTCTGTTTTTACAATGGCGGTGCTGAGCGGCAAACCATTGTATTTCAGTCCACTGATGCCGATACGGAAGCGGTAGTGACCATTGCCATCGCCACCCTGAGGAGAGAAAATGCCACTCATATCGCCAAAGCGATAAGCCGTTTCGCCGTTCTCCCATTTTTCATCAAGTGAACCCTGATCAAATACGTATTGATAGGTATAATAGCCGTCGCCATCCAGTAATTCGATAGAAGCATTCTCAGCATCGATTTTCGTGTCATCCAGTGCATCCAGCGAAAGGATCAGCTTTACGCTATCCTGCGTCATTTCGAGGGCCTTGTTTGAGTTGCCTGTGATTTCTCCCTCTACAGAGATTGCCGGAACTTTGATTTCGCCGATTTTCTCCGCACTATTCTGGTATTGGCCGTGATTTGAGCCTGTGACCCAGATTGCATCCTTACCTAAGGGCTTAACGTACAGGTCAAAGCTGCCATTGTGTGTGAATCCTTCGATTTTTGAAGCATCAATATCGATTTGCAGTGCGACTGGGACAGCTTCTTCTTCGCCTTCCACTGTTCCGTATACGAGCGTTGCCTTTGCAATGTTTGCCTGATTTGTAAATGCCGCATTGCCTTGCTCGTCAACGAGCCATCCCGTTACATCCATGTTATCCGAGATATTCCACTTCCAGCCCTCATTTGCGTCAAGCAATGCAGAATACATTGTATTCTGCTCGATAGATACAGGCGTATTGACCGAATAATATTGATTTTCTGCCAGTGCAGTGCCTGCACTCAGCAACGCGCCGAGTGACAGCAACAGAGCCATCGCCTTTTTCATAAAAAATCCCCTCCCGTGTCTTAGCCTGGTTAACGTAGCTCAGAACTCGATTCGTGCGCACAAATCTTTTGTTCGTTATTAAGTAATATACAGCATCCTACTGCCTGATACAATTCGATTTCGTTTGACATTTTTGCACAAATCGCAATAATTATGAACATACCGCCGGCGTTTGCTTTTGCGTGCGCCGATTCATTCTGCAGTGGAGAAGAAGTATTTTCTTTTGCTGCAATGTCTGAAAACGCGAGCAGTCTCTCGAATTAGCATAACACAGATGAGAATGGGAGGGGATGATGGGCAGATAAGCTTCGTCAGGTTTTATGATACAGCATCAAGGTGTTGTTTTCATCGTTGCGTTCACGGCTTGAATATCATGAGTAATCAATTCAAAGGGATCTTTCGTCTGGAAGCACAGTGGAGGTGCGGCGTAATTGTTTTCCAGCACGATAATGCCAGAGTATTTCTTTGCACGAAGAATATCCATTATTGATGTAAATGGGCTGGAACCGGTTCCTAGCAGCATGGTACCCATGCTTCCGCCATCTTTTACATGCAGATGGCTGCCAATTTTATTCCAATGGTTACACAGTACATCAACCGCATAGTTGTGTCCGAATACAGAATAATTCTGGCTGTCAAATAGTAATTTTAATTGAGAAGAACCGCAATTTTCAAACAGTGTGCTGACTCCTGCCGTATCCAGCACATTTTCTGTGTAAACGAAAAGACCTGCTGATGCGGCTTGCGCACAAGCGAACTGCAATGCTTCCACTGTATGCGCATAATCATGCTCGTTTTGAATAAGGTTAGCTCCGAAGCTCGGGATGGTTATGCCTTCCAATTCCATGGCCGCGGCGGCATCGAGTGCCGCAAGGATAGTATCCTTTGCAAGCTGTCCGTTTGCAGTGGAAAAACCGTGCACAATTTCATACTTGCAGAGCGCATTAATGGTTAAAGGAAGTAAATGTATGCCGAGCGCTTTGCTTTCTTCAACATACATTTTTTGCAGACGTGAATGTGACAAGGCCATTCCTTTTTCCCAACTTCCGAATTCGAGCTGGACAGCATTAATGCCCAGCTGTTTTGCCAAACGCAGTGAATACCCATTATTTCCTGGAATGCACCATTGAGTAATGCCAATTTTGTACGTCACATTAGTCACCCACTTGTCCGAAAGATAAATTCTCCTGCAGCAAAGCTGGACGGTTGCAACGGCTATCAATTTTTATAAAGCTCTTTTCATGACAGGATTGCTCAAATGCATTCATTACCTCGACACAGTGGGCGGCCAATGCAGCTGTGCACCGATACTGACCTCCTTTTTGAATGCAACGTATCATATCGCTCAAGCCCAGTCCTCGGCTGTTCTGTGTATAAGGACCATCAGGCGTAATGCGCGTAAATTCTTTTGCTCTGCCGATTTTCAATTCAATGTCGCCGTGAAAATGAATTGGAATGGGCAAAATCATAGA
>CAVEUM010000068.1:0-6290 GCA_963618735.1 bacterium
ATTTGCCTTGCAACTTTTATAAAGTTGCGGAACAGTACTGCGAAGGGGTCAAGGGAACGGTGCTTCGTCCCGTAACCGCAAAGCTCTCTTGAAGAAATCTCTCTCATTTCTTTTGAGAAAACAAAAAAGGAGTGCCTTATTTCAGGCACTCCCTTCGTTTACTTATCGTCATCCATATTGACGGGCAAATCGGTATCCCCGAAAGGATCCTCTCCTTCCAGACCCGTGAAATCCACCTGAAGCTCTTCCGGCGGAACAGGATCCTCCGCGTCCATCACCACAGGCATCACGGACGTTGTGGCGCGCTCCACGGTGAGCAGCGTGGCGGTGAGAACCTCATTCTCGCCCTTTTCCAGCAGCATCTGCTCGCCGAAATGCGTCATGGCGACAATCTCCGTCTCCTTGCTGCGGGACGCACGGGCAAACTCCGCCGCCAAATCTCCTCGACCCCAGAAATGCATGGGCACCAGCAGCCGAGGTTTCACCGTCATGATGAAATAATTTGCGCCGGCTTCATACATTTTTCCCTGCCGAGGATCCACCGGGAAGAACGCCAGGTCAATCTTCTCCCCCACAATGGGCGCCACAGCGGTGCGGAAATCCTCATCCGCCTGCTCAATTTCCTTCACGGTGGATTCGCTCCGCCAGTGCCAGAAATTCAAGTCCCCCGCATGGAAGAGATGATAGCCATCCACATGCACCATGAAGGACACGCCCAGGTCGGTGGAATCGTAGGCCTTCACGGTAAGACGGTCGCTGAGGGTCAGCACATCCCCAGGCGCCATGCGTCTGCCGCGGGTTCCCACGGGCATATCCGACGAGACGATGTACGTCACATCCGCCAGATGCCGCCACTCAAACACCACGGGATCCAGATGATCCGGATGCTCGTGACTGATGAAAACATAAATCTTGCTATACCGTGCCAGCATTTCAGGGGAAATCCGCTTTTCCTGCGGCAATTCGCCATGCTCCCCCGTCCAGTAGTCGAACACGAGAAGCATATTCCCGCTGGCCACGGAAAATCCGCTGTGGGTATAGTAGGTAATGGTCAATGGTTTACCCAAGGTTGGAGCACCTCCGCTATTCACGGCGGACCCACCTTTGTCGGGACTCTGCCCAACAGACAGGATCCACCCATGATTTCCGACACGCCTGCGATATAAGATGCAGACCATGCTCGGGCTGGTACTGGCCGCCTTCTCTTTTGCCGTGCGGGCTCATAATGAAAGGAAAACGCCAGTCCATGGAAACGGAGCCGGCATGAACCGGCCGATCTATATCAAGTCCGCCGCCAAATGGGACGGAACTGATTTCACATCAAGTGCCACCGGATGTATTATGCCACGTTTCTCCCCTTTTGTCAATTTTTTTGGCGATTTTAGCGTCGATTCTCCATTTTTTGATGAAAAACAAGTGATTTTAGGGTGAAACACCCCACTTTTCAGCCTTTTTTGATTTTCTACAGGGCTGCCGCTCCACTCGGAAGGAATTTCCTTCTTTGACTGTATTACGATTGTATTGCACTTTTATTTCAGAATAAAAAAGAAATAGAGAAGCCTGCCGCCGGCACCACAGCAAGGGCTTACGCCAGCCTGCTATAGCGGGTCTCTGCAACTTCTCTATCCTCCGGTTCGCTTTAACGAACGATGGTGATTATACACCCTTTTTCTGAATTCGTAAAGGGGAAATTTCAAGAAAATTCGCAATCCTCCGTAAAAAATGTTCGGATTCGTGAAATGTTTCACGTGAAACAGGGGCGTGTGTGTTTGCGGGAGGGCAGCTTTTCTGCGAAAAGCCACCCGCACCCTCCCCGAAAAGCGAATTTTTTAGGTCTCAGTTTTGTCTTATGGATCAAAATATTTTTTTGTTCCAGGAGCTGTGAAGCGGGTCGAAGACCCTCGCCCCCCGGACACTTCGCATGCATATCCTATAGGCTATTCTTTCATTGCTGCTTGAATTGCCAAGTCAATGCAAAAAAAAGACTTCTTCCGAAGTCTACATCCATTTGGTTTTCGAGGTGGGTGCGGGAGGAGGCTTTTGACTCAAAAGCCGTCCTCCCGCAAAAAATTAAACCACCGCGATCGCCTTGCCTAGGTTCAGGGCATAGAGCCATGTTTCCGTCACGGGCTGACCCGTAATGTGGCTGACAGCATCCGCATAGAGGAGAAGCTGCAGGCGGTACCGCTCCACAAAGGCACTTTCGTCCTGAACATGATCCGTTTTGTAATCCAGCAAAATCCAGTGCTCCCCTTCCAGAAACGCGCAGTCAATCACGCCCTGCAGCAGAGCATCCCCCTGTTCAGGCAAACGCAGGTTAAACCGCCATTCCCGCCGCACGCAGGGAGAACGCATGAGCCGCTGCCCCATATCGCTGTGCAGGAAATTCAAAATGCTGTTGGGACGAATCACCTTCCGCTCCGTTTCCGTCAGATAACCTTCCTTCTCCAGCCGAAGCAGCTCCTCCGACAGCGTATCCGCCATGGACGGCGCATTCCTCAGCGCCGTCAAATTCAGCAGTGCCAGTACCCGATGGTGCAGCGTGCCTGCCTCCGCTCCCGTCATTGCCTGCTGTTCCATAAAAGCAGGACGGCGGGGCATTTCGCTCAGTCGCAGCGGCGCGGCAATCTCCTCCGCTTTTTCCTTGTCCGCAACGTTTTCCTCCTGGTCGCTCATGGGCAAAGGATCTTTCATGGTACGCTTCCGCACCACGGACGAAACAGAGGTCTTCAACGGCTGCTCCTCCTGGGGCTCCGCCTGGCTCTTCCATCGTTCCGCTAAATCCGTCTTTGGGGACGTTTCCAATAGATGATGCAGCCACGTCTGCAACGCATTGGTTACATTCTTTTTTTCCACAGCCTGCTCGGCAGAAATCTCGCAAACCGTTGTCTTCCAAGGGGTTGCGCCTTGTGGAAAACCTGTGGAAAGTGATGTGTAATCTTTTTCGTCACCAATCACCTGCTTCAGCCAGCTTTCCATGGAGGACGCCGCCCAGATGCGATACTCGCTCTCCGGCATGGTTTCCGTGACACCGGACTTCGCGTCCACGAACATCACCAGCCGCTCCCGCGCGCGGGTCATGCCCACATAAAGCAGTCGCGCACGCTCTGCCTTCTCGTCCAGCTTCCGCTGAATGTCAAACGCCGTGTCCGGCAGGGTTTCGCGGCAGATGCTCAGCTCGTGATTCATGTAAGGCAGACTGATGCCCAGGCGGCTGTGCAGATGCGGTCCCTTGCCCTCTGGCCGATGGAGCTCCTTGTGCATTCCAAGAAGAAATACCACGGGGAATTCCAGACCCTTGCTCTTGTGAATGGTCATGATGCGCACAAGATTTTCGTTTTCCCCCAGCACCTTGGCGCTCTTGGTGTCCTGAGACATTTTCATTTCGCCCACGACCTTCAGGAATCCGCTGAGGGACACGCCGCCGTTGTCCTCAAACTCGGCGGCACGCTGGCACAGCAGCATCAGATTGGCCTGCCGCGCGTCGCCTTCCGGCAAGGTTCCGCTCACGGCAAACATGCCCGTCTCCCCCATGAGCTTCCACAGGAAGTCTGCCAGGCTCTGGGTATTGGCGTAGAACCGCCATTCGCGGATTTTCTCCTGCACATTTCGGCACTTCTGCCCAAGGGGCGTGTCCATTTTTCCGCAGACGCGGAACGCTTCATAGAACGGGATGTCTTTTCCCGTCAGGGTTTGGCGAATCTCTGCCAGTTCCTGGTCTGTCATCAGGAAAGGCGGCATTTTCAGGGCAGCCAGCAGCGGCACATCCTGCAATTCATCGTCAATCACCTTGAGAAGTTCCACCACGGCCTTGACTTCCGGCAGTTCAAAATAATTGTCCGCGCCATCGAAATACACGGGAATGCCCTTGCTTTCCAGCACTTCGGACACCGTTTGGGCGATTTCCGCCACGGTGGGCATGAGAATCACCATATCCCGATAGGTATACAGCCGCTCTTTTTTGCCGTCGAAGAAGGTGGTTCGCGTCAGCTCAGCCATTTTGTCGGCCGCGGCGATGGCCTGCATCACGATTTTGTCTTTCGCTTTGATTTCTGCGTTTGCATCGGCCGGTTTACAGGTGATAATTTCCACCGGCAGGTCATTTTCCGTTTCACGGCCGCAGATGAGCTCGTCCTCGGGGAGATAATCCAGCTCGGTGACGTCCGCCTTCATCAGCCTGCGGAAGACGCGATTGGTGGCGTCCAGCACATAATTTCGCGAGCGGAAGTTTTTTTGCAGGAAAATGCGGCGCTCCACCGCATCCTTCTCATCCGAAAAGGTGCGCATGCGATGCAGGAACAATGTCGGGTCAGCCTGACGGAAGCGGTAAATGCTCTGCTTCACGTCCCCCACCATGAAAAGGCAGGTGTTTTCCCCCTGCAGGCGCTGGATAATGGCATCCTGCACGGCAGACACGTCCTGACATTCATCCACGAAAATGTGCTGAAAACGATCTTTGAGCCTTGCCTGCTGGCTTTCGTCATCCAGCAGTGCCACGGTCATCTGCTCCAGGTCGCTGAAATCCAGCAGATTTTTCTCCTGTTTTTTCTGCTGGAAGATTTCTGCCGTGCGTGTTTCCAGCATGGCCAGCCCCTGCACGGAGGATTTCACCTGCGACAGCTCCTTGCGAAGCTTTTCCTCGTCAATGGTCAGGCATTCCAGCATTTCCTTGACGAGATCCTTTTGTTTTTGCCGCAGTTTCTTAAATTCCTTGTCCCACGTCTGCGTTTCCTCGGGCAGATTCTTGACGCCCCTGACGGTTTTTGCCTTTTTGAGGGTATAGGTGGCCAGAAGCTCCTGCAAAAGGTCGGGATTTTCCTGCAACTGACTTTGGAAGGACTCATAGGTTTGGAGGTCGTTCTCGTAATCTTCCTGACGCTCCGCGATGGCTTCAGGCTGGCTCAGCATTTGCCGTTCCTGCTCCACAATGATTTTCAGTCCGCTCACCTGCTGGCGGACATAGCGGACAAGCACGCGATACCAGTCCTGTTCCTGAAAGGGCTCGGCGCCGACGGACTCTGTCTTTTCTCTCAGCCAATCGAAGGGATGCGGCAGCGCCATCAAGAAGGTATGGAGCTGAATCACCCATTTTTCCAGCTGTTCCGGCGGCACGGCGTCCGCCAGCTGCTGAAAAATTTCATTTTTCCCTTCCAGCAGTTCATTCGTGGCCTCTTGCCAAGCCTCATGAAAAAGGGATTGGCGCTTTTGCTCCTCGCAAACAGTTGACAGAGGATCAATGCCCGCAGCCTGGAATTCTTCCCGCAGCAGATGCTGACAGAAGCTATGAATGGTGCTGATTTCGGTGTTTTCCAGATCAGACAGCGCCTGCGCCATGATTTTCGGCTCCTGCGGAAGCTCCTGCTGCAGACGATCATTGAGACGCTGGCGCATTTCTGCTGCCGCGGCACGGGTGAACGTGACGATCATCATCCGATCCAGGCGTGCGCCCTCCTTCAGCAGGGTCACGATGCGTTCCACCAGCACGGCTGTTTTGCCCGAGCCTGCCGCCGCGCTCACCAGAATAGTATGGTTCCGCGCCATGATGGCTTCCGTCTGCGCCTCTGTCCACTTCGGCACCATAATCAACTCCTTTCCTTCATTCTAGCATTTTTCATGGGCTTAGACAAGTTCTTTTGCGAGAGGAAGGAACCGCTTTGAAAAGCGTTTTCCCCCGAGTGGCGCTCCACCCTCTTCCCAAAACTTTCATCGGGTGGGTTTATTTTGCGAGGAAGAAGGAACCGCTTTGAAAAGCGTTTCCTCCCTCCTCGCGCTCCTCCCTCTTCCCTAAACTTTCATTGTGGGGTGTTATTCTTTTTTGCAATGTTTCACGTGAAACATTATGGCTCGGTTTTGTAATTTAGTTAGATAGATTATTAAATTGTTGGTTGTTTATTATTTCCATTACATTTTCGTTATCGTGTAACTTTTCCTCTTAAATTTTGTTTCTCTTTCTCTAATTTTTATGTGCTTATGCATATATAATTTTTCTATGTTCTACACGTGTTGTGTTGCAAGTATTTTGATGTTTTTTCGGTGTTATTTCTATTGAGTTAGTGCTATTTCGTGACGATCATCATTTGTAAATTGCTCGGCTGTTCTCATAGCGAATTTTGTTGTTTCTATTTTCTTGTTTTATAAGCAATTTTTGTCTTCTTTATTTGGCAGCATTCTGCTCTTCTCTCGTTATCGATTGTTTCACGTGAAACATACATGAAAGTCAACATGACAGGACGTGCACACGAAGGGTGCATGACTCCTTCGCATTCCTCTTTGTTGAAGAAGTTCACACC
>CAVEUM010000069.1:0-6218 GCA_963618735.1 bacterium
AACTATATCCTTTTCAACGAAAATGTCTACATGTATCAGAATGGTGAGCAGGTGCAGGTATCGTCCAGCAACGGATTGTCCCTGCTGGATGTTTCCTCTTCCTTTGGCCGTGCAGCGCGTGCAGGCTTGTTGGATGGCTTGATGGATGCGGAACAGTTACATGCTAGGCCGAAGGTGTCAGGGTCCCGCAATATTGGTGAAGCACTGAGCAATGCTGTAGATGCCCTGACAATGAATGACACAGGCAACAGGAAAGTGATTATTCTTGTAGCAGATGGCGGCGTAAGCTTTACAAAGAGCGACCGTTCTGCCAGCAAGGTGCAACGTCTCAAAACGGCTTCTGAGGAACAGGTAACGGCTGCTTTGGAAAAGGCGGAAGCAAACGATATTGTTGTGCATTCTATTCTGCTGAAGGATACCACGGATATGGACTTTTTCCAGAACACGATGCACACAGCGGATGGCACCTTCCAAATGGTCTATGATTCTGCACAACTGCCTGGTGTTGTTGCAAAGATCATGGCAGACGAAACGGGCGCGTACGTGATGCCTGCTAATGGCACAGCTGAAACGGATGGCGAGATTGCCATCGATGTTCCTTCCAATGCTGTAGCGGAAATGAACATTCTGGTGCCGGTGGATCACATCGATGTCTCTACTTTGAAGCTGGTGGCGCCGGATGGGTCAGAAATGGTTGCGAGCGGCAGTGAATTCTACGCAGTAAGCAGTCCTTACTATGCCATCTACAAGGTAGAAGAACCTCAGCAGGGCGAATGGTTGCTGTGCTTCACCGGAGATGGATCCGGCGACAATATAACGGTTCGGTACACACTGAATTATACATGCGAGCCTGTGGAAGAACTGTCTGCGTCTTCTATCAGCAAGGGTGAACCGATTACAGTAACGGCTCACTTTGAGGAAGATGGAAAAGCACTGCAGGATGAAGCACTGTATCAGATCCCCGCAACGGTATCCATTGCAAAGAATGGCGAGACGGTGCGAACCGCCACGATGGAAGCCAGTGAGAATGGCTATACGTACACCTTCGACTCTTTGAAAGGCTGTACCGGCGGTGAATATACCGTTGCAATTTATTTTGAAGGCGAAGGCCTGAATTGTGATGTAGCGGGCGCAACTTTCAACATCACGAACAAGGCTCCTATGTTGGCAGATGGAGCAAAGGACGCAGATGCACAGAATTTTGTACTGAATCGCCCTGGCCAAGAAGAAACTTATGCGATACAGCAGAGAACCTGGAATTTGAATGACATTGTTGTAGATCTGGATGGCGATACGTTGGCTTGGAACATCGATGCCGTACCGGAAGGAATCAAGGCAAGCATTAATGATGGTGTGCTGACGGTGTCCACTGAACAGAATACGCCTGCAGATGGGGATATTATTGTATCAGTAAAGGGCAGCGATGGAGAGAGCGGCCCCACGTTGACGTTCCATGTAACGGCAACCGTAGTTGAAGCGGAACTTGGTTCCATCATTCGCGTATCGGAGCAAACGCTGAACAAAACGGAGCCTGTGACGGTTCGCACACAGCTAACCCGTAATGGAAACGCAGCGCTGGAGGATCCTGACCTAAGCACGGTGGAAGCTTCTCTGACGGTGACGAAAGATGGAAAGGAAATCGTCTCTGATGAGAAGATGACAAGCGAAAAAGGCGTGTACACCTGCACGCTAACGGATTTGGCTAAATATGGTGCCGGAGATTATACAGCAAAGGTGACGTTTACCTGCGGCAGCTTCCACATGGAAAGTGATACTGCATCTTTTGAACTGACAGACAAAGCACCCACTCTAGTTTCGGGACAGGTGGCCGAGCAGACGCAGAGATTTGAAATCAATATTCCCAGTAATGCAGAAAGCTATGATGTGCAAAACTGGGTGCTGGATCTTGGGACGATTGTTACCGACCCCGATGGCGATGATTTGACTTGGAATATTGATACTGCTCCTGATGGCATTGTCGTAGGCATCAGCGGCAACACGTTGACAGTGGCTACCATGCAGAACACTCAGGTAGAAGGAGATGTCACATTGTCTGTGAAGGACAGTGATGAACAGGACGGTCCTTCGGTGACGATTCATGTTACAGTTGTTTCTATCGAGTCGGTTTACGATCAGTATACGGCTTTGTTCCGCGTCGCGGATGAGCAGAACAAAAACAGTGACGTTACACTGACTCTCTATGTGAACGATGAAAACGGGCAACACATCAGTGACGATTCCTATTTGCCTGAATCCATCAAAGCAACGGTCAGGGGAGGAGAAACGTCTGCCTTCGTGGTTCTCGATCGACAGAAGGATGGCGGTTACAGCGGTATCTTCCATAGCGGACAGACAACAGCAACGTACTATATGAATGCAGAAATCACGGTGGGTACGAAGAGCATTCAGGCGCAGGAAGCGTCCTTCTCTACCGTGGACCGTGATCCTGTTGTTACGACAGATTTGGCAGGAGCGTTGCCTGCAACGGCATTCCTGGGCATTGGATCAGACTACACCGTTGACTTGAACAATTACTTTGCTGATCCTGACGGGGATGTATTGGTTTACACCATTGTGGATAATACCTTTGAAGAACATGCAGAGATCACGGTGGATGGATCCGAATTGACGTTCCATGGCGTATCGGGAAACTTCTGCATGCCTGCAGATGGAAGTTTCACGGTTGTAGTTACGGATACAGAAGGCGCAAGCGTTCGCAGCAGCACTGTAACGGTAACCCTGTGGCCGGTACTGATTATTGCGGCACTGGTGATTGCTTTTGTGGTATTGCTGGTGGTTATTGTGAAGGTTGTGGCCTGGAAGAACAGGCACTTCGCCCTGGCTGCCTTTGACGTCAGCTATGGCTACCAAGGCCTTAAATTGCCGGACGGTCTGAGCGATCCCCTGCCAGAAGGCGGACACAAACCGGTTACGATGGATGCCTATTATACGGCTCAGGCAAAGCGCGTGGCAGAGTCGGTGATCCATGAAGAAGAACTGCATGGCGTTGTGGTGAAGCCTCTGTCGAATGGTCGAGTGCAGGTAACCTTCCCTGCAGGGCTGAACGTGTTGGTTTATAAGGATTGCCCGAGCTACGATAAGGAGAAGCAGGCGTATGAAGGCAAGAAGCCCGCGCCGAAGACCATGACGCTGCAGCCTGGCGAAAGCTTTAGCCTTTGCATGAAGGAATACAGCGTAACTTTTAAGTATGTGCGGATTGAGCACATTTGACAAAACAACCATCGTCTGGCCGGCCCAATTTTTTGAGCCGGCCAGATCCGGAAAGGAAGATGAACCATGGCTGACAAGGGCGAACGCCTGGAAAAAGAATGTACCTGTCTGTTTTGCAATCAAAAGTTTAAGGTAAAGGACATTGTGTTTCAGATTGTGCTGTCGGAAGAGCAGGCAGATCAGAAACTGTTTGACGAAAGGTACTCTGAACATATTAAGCACTATAAAGGCATAGCTTCTGTGGATCGCTATCGTTTGAGCATTGATTGGACAACGCCTGATGTTGACGCCAAGGTAAAGTGGGATGAAAACGGATTACCTCGCTGGGTAAGAGGTGAGTTGAAATATCCGGAAGAATGTGACCGAGGAGGGAATACATCTTTTTTTGATAACCTGTTTGCAAGTCATGATACGGGAAACACAGTGGAGCAACAGGGTGAAAAAATCATTGCAGAGTCAGCAATTCGCGTTTGCCCGCACTGCCACATGACGATTATTGATGGCTTCTGCACGGATGAAGAGCAAAGCAAGATGAAGCTGATCCGCCTAGGTTTGCTGGGCGGCATGCGTACAGGCAAAACGACTTATTTGGTGGTTGTAAGTAAATTTTTGGAAGAGCATTTCTCGGGTAGCGGCGATCGTGATGTTCATCTTGGAACGGTGAAGTTTACACCTGAATGCAAGGAGTTTATTGACTATTTGTATAAGAATGGAATTCAAGCGACAACCGTAGATCATCAGAGAGAGTTGGGGGCTGAGGATCCTCGTGTGCTGCCTGTTTTGATGCGCATTACACCGCATGATCATGCATACAGTCCATTCTTGCTAATGCTTCAGGATATTCCTGGTGAATATATGAAAGATGAGCTCAAGGATCAGCAGATGCTAACCCAAAGTCGTATAAGTGAATCTACGGATCTCCTGATGCTGGTAGACAGCAATCACTTTGTGAAAACAAGGCAGCAGCAATCTGAGGATGAGACGGAAAATTATGGTGCCTATTGCCATGAAAATTTGAAGACCTTGTTTGTAAATTATGAAGCACTTGGAGAAGAACTGGATAAGAATTATTTGAGCAGCATTCAAATTGCGTTGTCCAAGGCAGACTTTCTGGTGGAGGCGGATAAGCGGCTGGAAGCAACGATGTTTAGTTACAGCGGTGATAAGGAACATCGGGATGCTATTTCAGAAAAGCGGCTGAAGCAAGTGGATCGTCAGGTTCGAGACGTTCTTTATTCCAGCGAAAATGGCGGCTATGGTGTTGGCGATTTGATCAATGAAATCACAACGAAATTCAAACTGTCTCCAGAGAAAGATAAATCTCTTTATACAGCCTATACGGCGGTGGCTTCTAAGTATGTGCCTGGTAATCTAGAACACTTTGATAAGAACGGTGAGGATGTTCATGTGGAGTATTCTCAGAATGTGATTGAACCGTTGCTGAACGTATTCCTCAGTCATCATCTGCTGCCAGTGAAGAGAGAGCATTATAAGATCAAGGATGAGCCCAAGAGCTGATTCTTGATTTCAGAAGAAGGGAGGGCAACATTCGATGCAGATCAAGTGCCATCAGATGTTTCACGGACATACGCCAGAGGAAGGCTTCGATGCGCCCGTAATCAAGTCAGATAAATTTCCTTATACGTTTATGGACGCCATGCGGAATTTAACGTCGATGGACAAGGAACGCTATGTGCTGGAGATTGAGCCTGTAAACAGCAATTGTGACTGCACGGCGGCAATTTGCACACTGTTTGATGAAAACAAAAACACCTGCACAGCGTGGCTGGTGCCCGAAAAGTATGATACGAAGGAAACGATGCGGCTTTTGCGGCGCGAAAGTTTCTGTACTCGCCAAGAGGCAACCCAGGCATATAAAGAACCGCTTCAGATGCGCACCGTGGAGGTGCCGGAAGGGCAGAATTTTACAGGGGAAGAACTGGCAAGCCCTGCACAGCAAAAATTGCTGGGACAATTTCTTGCACTATACTGGAAACGTCTGGTGATTAACAGCGCTGGCCAACGACTTGGAAACAAGCGCTTGCTTTTGCTGCTGAAGAAGCCCAATAGTTCGGAACCTATGGGGAACGAGGAAGCCATCCAGTTCTTTACCAGGGAGATCGTTGCGCGTTTGCCTTTGGAGGCACAGAACATGGTAAGTGCTGTGTTTGGTGTTACAAAAGCAGAAAGTGACCAGTCGTTTACCAAGGCTGCGTGTGTTGTGCTGTCCAGTGAAAAAGGCGGCATAGCGGAGAAAATTGATCTGTTCAAAGGCATGGGCGACTTGCTTGTGAAAGAGTCGGCCTCTGATCGGATGGCCTTGAAAATCGTTGCAGACCACCTTCTGGCAGGTGAGCAGAGTTATCCTGAATGGTATATAAAACTGCGCAAGCTGAAGGACGGCATTCCGAAGAAGGTTGCGCTTCACTTGATGGTTGTTTGCCATCTGCTGCAGAATGCCACAAAGCTCGAAGAAATAGAGGAACGCTACAAACAGATTGTTGAATTGCTCACCCCCCCTGAGGCTGGTGCACCTGAAGAGGATGTACGCGATATTCTCCGCCCTTTGCTGGAGGAAATAACGAACAGCTGGTGCAATTTTAGCAACGGCAGTATGGACTTCTACCGCGCGAAGTGCAAGTGGCTGATGGAAGCGGCCAAGGAGCCCCCGGAAAACGTAACAAAGTATACAGCGGATTTGGTGAAAAAGACGCTGGAAGCCCTTAAGAACGATGATGCTCTGTCTGTGGAGGAAAAACTTCGTAGTGTGGCAGAAATGTTGCCCTTGTACAGCGGTGATGTTCAAAAAGCACTGGAAAACTTCATGTCCCAGAATTTCGAAACATGGCTCTTTATGGAGAATGAGGAGAAACTGCCGGAAAAGAGCTTCACGGCGATCTTGAAAAACTGGGAAAGCTCAGGTCTTTCTCGTGAGCCGGAAAAAGTACGGGGCCGTCTGAATGAGATGATTCGCCAATATCCAGGCG
>CAVEUM010000070.1:0-5818 GCA_963618735.1 bacterium
GTCTCACCCTTGTTCAGGAAAAAGTCTACGCCGCGAAGAGCCTGCACCTGTCCAGCGTAAGTGTTGAATCCAAGTTCCAAGCCTTTCACTTCAAGGATGCGATCGCCTTTCTGATACTCGGTCATGATGGGTGATGCTCCTTTCCGTTATTTATTCATGCCAAGGTGCTTCTTCAAAAATGCAACCACCTTGGGGTAGCAATCCAGTTGATTCTTACGTTTAGCCAAGCCGTGTCCTTCATCTTCATAGCGCAGATAGTCTACTTCGATGCCGCGAGACTTTACATTCTCAACAATCAGCTCTGCTTCTGTTACGGGAACACGGGGATCATTGGCCCCGTGGATTACCATCAGAGGCGCTTTGATATCGTTGACCTTGGCAATAGGAGACACATTATAAAGTGTCTCACGGTCGTGCGCTAACGTGCCATATTCGCTTTCGCGATGGGAACGACGGTATTCGCTGGTATTTTCCAGAAAAGTAACCAAGTTGGTCATACCAACCACATCAACGCCGGCTGCCCACAAGTCGGGATAGCGTGCCACACAGCTCAGCGTCATGAATCCGCCGTAGCTGGCACCCATCACGGCGATGCGATCCTTATCTGCAATGCCTTCAGCAATCAGGTGCTTCACCAGTGCATCAATGTCATGTACACTGTCGAGACGTTTTTCAACGTCATCCATGTGAGTATAAGTCTTACCGTAGCCCACACTTCCGCGAACGTTTGGTGCAATAACATTTAGCCCCTGACTGACCAGATACTCTGTCAGGGCAGTGAACATAGGACGCTCCTGACCTTCAGGGCCGCCATGGATATCGATAAGCACAGGACGGGGGCCAACATCCATGCCCGGTGCTTTGTAGTACCAGTAGGGGACAGTGAGACCATCAAAGGAGGTGTAGTGGCACAGTTCGGCATCTACCAACTCATCCGGATCGATACCATCCATGCTTGAAGCGGTTACACGAGAAATGCATTGCTTGTCCAGATCAAGCATCCACAGGTTTGCAGGCATGGTACCACTGGTCAGCGTGAAAAGTAACTGGTATCCTTCGTGAGACCAGGACATCGTCCAATAGTCGCTGACTCCCTTGGGCGCCGAAGGAATATTTACGAACAGGTCACGCTTGCGATCATATACCTTCAGTGCGGAATAGCCATCTTCATTGATCAGCATGGCCAAATAGCGGTCATCAGTGCTTAATGCCAGGGCTTCCACATCCCATTCGGGAGCATAAACTTTGGACATCTTGTCGGAAGCAATATCATAATAGGCAAGATACTGGAATTCGGCATTTTCGTCCGTGCAGAGATAGAAGCCTGTGCTGTCATGCAGGAATGCAGGTGCTTTGTAAGCTGCATAAGCGCCAGGCGTACCTACGTCCTTTGCAGTACCTGTTTCCAGGTCGAACATCCATAGATGATTGTCGCTCAGGCCCTTCAGCTTGTTGTATAGCAGATAGCGACCATTGGGGGACAGAACCGCAGGCCAATTGTAGCTATCTTCATTTTCAAGCACAGTAGTCCATTTGCCGGTTTCTACATCAATGGTGCACAAATCAAAGTGAGCAGCACTTCGCGCATTCGATGCAAAGACAACCGTTTTGCCGTCAGGAGTCATGCCGCCAAGCTGGTTGCGCGCCTTGGGATTGTTGGTCAAGTTGATGGGCTCTGTTGTGCCTTTGCGGAGCAGGAAAATTTGCTCCTGTTCATCGCCGCCATGATCCATGGTTAACAATGCATCCTCGCCATTTGGGGCGGCTTTCAGGCTCCAAACACGATCAGGCAGATTGGTTACCTGAGTGGGTTCTTCGCCTGCTCTGCCGTGCCACACCTGATTCATTCCGCTTTTGTTGGAGAGGAACAGAAAACTACCGTCTTTTAGGAAAACACCATTGGTGGAGGTTGATACTTCATAAAACGCTTTAATATCTGCCATTACAATCGCTTCTTTCTACTATTACTGACCGCGCATACGAGGATCAAAGGCATCCCGCAGGCCGTTGCCAAACAGGTTGAACGCCAGCATCAATGCGGAAATGACCAGAGCAGGGAAGAGCGTCAGGTGAGGATTCGTGGTCAAATATCCCTGACCTTCGGCCAACAGAACGCCAATAGAAGGTTCAGGCGCCTGAATACCAAGACCGAGATAAGACAGGAATGACTCGGAGAAGATTGCGGATGGCACAGCAAACGTAGCCTGTGTGATGATCGGGCCGATTGCATTGGGCAGGATGTGGCGGAAGATCAACGTCCTGTCCTTGGTGCCCATAGTACGGGATGCGAGCACGTACTCATAATCCTTATAGCGGAAGAACTGTGCACGGATCATACGACTCATGCTGATCCAGCCTGTAAGTACCATGACCAGTATAAATGATGCTACACCAGCTCCGAGGAATAGCACAAACAAGATGGCCATGACCAGGAAAGGCACACCGCCAATGACTTCGGTGATACGCTGCATGATCATATCGACTCGGCCGCCATAGTAGCCGGAGATAGAACCATATACCACACCGATCAGGCAGTTGATCAGCACAGAGCAGAAACCAATCAACAGCGAAATACGCGTACCGCGCCACAGACGTACCCATTGATCACGACCAATGTTGTCCGTGCCAAACCAGAAGTAGTAGTCACCGGCACCCTTGTAGATGTATTGGTTGATCTTAATCCGCATCATGGGAATTTCCTTGTTGCGGTATGTCCAAGTATATTCCGCAAGAATTTCCATAACGCAGCCTTTTTCCTCGTATTCGCTAAGCTTTGAAGCCTGAATTTCAATAACGGTAGAGCCGTCAAAGATGCCTAGCTTTTCAAGACCCTGAATACGAGGCGGCAGAACACCAAAGGCAGTGTGCTGCTCACGATAGCTGTAAGTTGAAAACATGGGTGCGAAGATGGCCATCAGCACAATAAAGAGGATGATAATGGCCGCCACCACTGAGGCTTTGTTCTGGCGGAAGCGAAGCCAGGCATCTTTGAAAAAACCGATGGGCTTGCCTTCAAAGGTTTGGTCGTAAATCTTGTCATCCACCTGCACGAAGGTAATGTCGTCAGGTGACAGCCTGCGTTTCATATCACTCACGAGTCTTTCCTCCCCCAATACGGATACGCGGATCAACGATGCCGTAGCTTAGATCCACAAGCAGAACACTCACTAGGTTAATGAGAGAGTAGACAAAAAGAATGGCGATGGTCAGATAATAGTCTGACGTGCTGATTGAGCCAGTCATCAACGCACCAAGGCCGGGAATCGTGAAAATACGTTCCACAACCACAGAACCGCCAAGCACGCTCATGAACATAGGCACAATAATGTTGCACAGCGGAATGAAAGAGTTGCGCAATGCATGACGAACGGTTGCCTGGCCTTGCGTCAGACCCTTCGCACGCGCCAGCAGCATGTATTCTGAACCGAGTGCTTCAAACAATTCGGCTCGCATATACCGTGCAATGGTGGCGATGCCGCCGAACGACAGTGCAAGCACGGGCAACACCATGCTCCACAATTGAGCAGGTGACAGGAAAGCTGATTTGGTGTCTAGCAGTATAGGAAACCAATTTAGCTTATAGGCGAAGAAATATTGCAATAAGGAAGCAAAAACAAAAGATGGCACGGACACATTGATGACCACCATGGTGGAGATCGCGTGGTCAGCCAGAGTATTCTTCTTCAGTGCAGCAACAATACCGCAGATAATGCCAATGGGAATGGTGATGATCAGAGAGAAAATATTCAGCGCCAGTGTCATGGGGATTTTCTCCGCCATGATTTCAAACACAGGCCGGCGTGGATACAGCGTGATAGATTCACCAAAGTCAAAAGAAACGAAGTTCTTCAGGAAAATGACATACTGCTCGACTAGGGGCTTATCCAAATGATAGCGAGCACGCATGGCAGCACGAAGCTCAGGGTTTGCACCTTCACCCAGCACATCACCAGGAATCAAGCGGATAGCGAAGAAGCTGATGGTGATGATGATGAACAAGGTTAAAACCATCGCTAAAAGCCGCTTTACAATATATTTAGCCAAATGGATGTTGCCCTCCTTTTCGGATGCGGGTAAGCGCGAAAAATGTGTTTGCATAGACTACGAAAAGTCAGGCAGTGCAGATCATGCTGCGCTGCCTGGCTTTTCTTACCAGATATGCCGCATATGGCGGATTGTTCTATTGCAGCTTAGTTAGCAGGATTCTCGATGGTGGACTGCTGCCAACCGTAGCCGACGCCAGTGATGTATTCTTCGCTGGCCAGATAGATGCGCTCGTTATAGATCACAGAGTTATCGTTCTGCATCAGCGGAATGAAAGCAACTTCACCCAGCAGCAGATCCTCCATGCGATTCAGTGCAGCAATCTTGCCCTGAGGATCATTCAGCAGATCACCATACACACAGTCGTACTGCAGCTGGTCGAACTCAGCATTGTCGAAACCAGTGATGTACTTATCAGCATAGTTGGTGGTCCAGGGAGCCATGGAGGTGTAGGGGTTGAAGGGGCTGCACAGACGCACGCCGATGCCCATGTCATAGGTGCCGGCACGATAGCGGTCATAAGCAGCGGTAGGAAGAACAGCCTCAAGCTGCAGTTCGAAGCGATCGGTGCCGAAGAGGTTTTCGTAGATTTCCTTAGCAACCTCAGCGGTACGCTTCATATCTTCCTGCTCATCGAAGTAGATGTAGCCGACAGTGATCTTATCAACGCCAAGCTCTTCAATAGCCTTGTCGAAGTATTCCTTGGCAAGTTCACGGTTGGTGGCATACTTTTCCTTGATTGCCTGAGCGCCTTCGGTGTTACGATAAATGGTACCATCAGCACCGTCATCAACGAAGATGGACTCGGCAACAATGTAAGAGGCGGCAGTGTACATCTTGTACACATCGTAGGACATTTCCTCACGAGGTGCAGCATACTGCAGAGCCAGACGCAGGTTCTTGTTGGCCATCACGGTGTTAGAGGAAGCAGCGTTCACAAACAGACCCCAGACAGAAGAGGTCATGCTCTTGTACACGCGAGGATCGTCGCTGTACTGATCATATTCCGTACCAGTCAGCGTGTGAAGATCCAGTTCGCCGCTCCAGAACAGCTCGCTGCGGGTGGTGTTGGAGGAGGTGAACAGCATGTGCTCGCCGTCAACAGAGAACCAGCCGTCCTTCACCAGAGCGTCGTTGGGGTTCAGCTCATACATCATGTAGCTGTCGATAACCCACTCGGTCAGGACATAGTAGCCGCAGGAAGGAGTGGTTTCCAGCGTGGTGCCATAAGTGGTAGAAGTGCGATCAGCATTCATCAGGGACTCGTAAAGGTCTTCCTTTACGGGGTTAATGTACTGGCAGATCGTGGTGTAGAAGTCCGTTTCAGTGCAGGGATACTCGAGAGAGAATTCCAGAGTATACTGATCAAGAACCTTCACGCCGACTTCAGACCAGTCAGTAACTTCACCCTGGAAGTACTGCTTGGCGTTCTTCACCACAACGGGATCAAACACGTAAGTGGCAGCAGTGTTGGCCAGCTTGGGGTCGATCTGCATCTTGATAGAATATTCATAGGTATAAGCATCAATCGGGGTGCCATCGGTCCACTGCAGATCATCACGAAGCTTTACCGTCCAGGTATAGCCGCCATCAGAGCTGACAGGCAGCTCGGCAGCATGCTCAGGAACAAACTCCAAGTGGGTGCCGTCCTTGGATACCATCTGGCGCACGAAGGTGCCCAGGTTAGGCATACGGCTGGAAGAAGTAGTGGAAGTGTACATGTGAGGGTTCTGCGTCTTCGGAGACGTAGTCCAGCTGTACAGGATGTTGTCCG
>CAVEUM010000071.1:0-5693 GCA_963618735.1 bacterium
CAAACGAGTTAATCGCTTTGTTCCAGGGGCTTTGCGGTCGCCCCTGGACCCTTCGCATGTCCCCTATCTTTATGTTGACTTGCATTGCAACTTTTATAAAGCTGCGGGACAGTGCCCCTTCAAGAATGGGGACTCCGAAGGTTTCCAAAGGGCGATCGGAAAGCCCTTTGGTCGCTCCGAAGAGCGAAACTCTTTTTTGCGAGTTGACTTGCATTGAAACTTAAAAGTTTCGG
Source organism: bacterium (assembly GCA_963618735.1). Classification (GTDB taxonomy): domain Bacteria; phylum Bacillota; class Clostridia; order Christensenellales; family Aristaeellaceae; genus CAKUFA01. Next base: position 234 of record CAVEUM010000071.1, read on the forward strand.
AAAAAGACATCTTTATCAATAAGCTTTCCGAAAGCTTATTCCACTACATCCTTGCCGCAGCAGTTCTTGTACTTCTTGCCGCTGCCGCAGGGGCAGGGATCATTGCGCCCAACCTTCTCGCTGGGCTTGACGCGGCGGGGCTGCCGAGGCTGATCATTGCCGCCCACATGGGCTTCCACAGGCTTCACCTGCTGAATCCGCTCAGGCTGACGCTGCACCCGTGCCTGATACAAGCGGCGCACCGTGTCTTCCTGAATCAGGTGATTCAGTTCGGCAAACATGGCGCCGGCTTCGATCTGGTACTCGGTTACGGGATTCTTGCCGCTGTAGGCGCGGTAGCCGATGCCGTCACGCAGCTGATCCATGGCGTCAATGTGATCCATCCAGCGGCGATCCACGGAGATGAGCAGCATGGTGCGCTCAAACTCGCGCATATCCACGCCGATCTCGGTCAGCTCCTTCTCACGCTCGGCGTAGAACTCGTGGGCGTCCTTCTTCAGTGCCTCGATGAAGGCATCCCGTCCATCCTCATCTGCAATGGCCTTGCACTGTTCCACGCAGCCGTGATGCAGGCACAGGTTTTCCAGATAGTTGGTCAGCTGGGTCATGTCCCAGTCAGCCCCATCGGGATCCACACAGAAGTGATCCATGGCGTAATCGATGATCTTGTCCGCCATGCGGGCAACAGCCTCGTGCACGTTCTCGCCCATGAGCACCTGGCGGCGCTGACGGTAAATCACCTCGCGCTGACGGTTCATGACATCGTCATACTCCAGCACGTGCTTGCGGATGTCAAAGTTGCGACCCTCGATACGCTTCTGAGCAGCCTCAATCTGCTTGGTGAGCATGCCCGCCTGCAGGGGTTCGTCATCCTTCAGACCCAGACGCTCCACCATGGCGCCGATGCGCTCAGAACCGAACAGGCGCATCAGATCATCTTCCAGAGAAATGAAGAACTGGGTGGAACCGGGGTCGCCCTGACGACCGGCACGGCCGCGGAGCTGATTATCAATGCGTCGGCTTTCGTGACGCTCCGTGCCGATGATGTGCAGGCCGCCTGTCTGCAGCACGCGCTCGTGCTCGGCATCCGTCTGCTTCTTGAACTGAGCATACAGCTCATTGTAGCGGGCACGGGCTGCGAGAACTTCCTCCGGCACGTCTTCGTTGTGGCCGGTGGCGTTCTCGATCATCTCATCGTCGAAGCCCTCCTGACGCATGGCGCGGCGGGCAAGGAAGTCCGCGTTGCCGCCCAGCAGGATGTCCGTACCACGGCCAGCCATGTTGGTGGCGATGGTCACAGCGCCCCAGTGGCCTGCCTGCGCCACGATTTCAGCTTCCTTGGCGTGGTTCTTGGCGTTCAGCACTTCATGGGGAATATTGCGGCGGCGCAGCAGGGTGGACAGCATCTCACTGGTTTCCACCGTCACGGTGCCCACCAGCACAGGCTGACCCGCGGCGTGACGCTCTTCAATGGCAGCCAGCACAGCGTTGAACTTCGCGGCCTTGTTCTTGTAGACCATGTCGTCCAAATCCTTGCGGATGGCAGGCTTGTTGGTGGGAATCTCCACCACGTCCAGGCTGTAAATGCCCTGGAACTCGGCTTCTTCCGTCTTGGCGGTACCCGTCATGCCGGCCAGCTTGTCATACATGCGGAAGTAATTCTGGAAGGTGATGGTGGCCAGCGTCTTGCTTTCGCGCTCCACCTTCACATGCTCCTTGGCCTCAATGGCCTGATGGAGACCCTCGGAGTAGCGGCGGCCAATCATCAGTCGGCCAGTGAATTCGTCAACAATGACCACCTGACCGTTCTGCACCACGTAATCCACGTCCTTCTTCATAAGGACGTTAGCACGCAGGGCGCAGTTGATGTGATGGTTCAGCTCGGCGTTCTCGGGGTCGTTCAGGTTCTCAATCTCGAAGGCACGTTCCACCTTCTGGGCGCCTTCGTCGGTCAGCGCCACGGACTTCTTCTTCTCGTCCACGGTGTAGTGCTCGTCCCGCTTCAGGTTGCGCACCACCAGGTCGGCCTTCTCGTAGAGCACGGTGCTCTTGTCGCCCTGGCCGGAAATAATCAGAGGTGTACGCGCTTCGTCGATAAGGATGGAGTCCACCTCGTCCACGATGGCGTAATGATGGCCGCGCTGGGTCAGGTCAGACTGGCGGATGACCATGTTATCACGCAGGTAGTCAAAGCCCAGCTCGTTGTTGGTGCCGTAGGTGATGTCGCAGGCATAGGCCTTGCGGCGCTCGGCATTGTCCATGTCGTGCACAATCAGGCCGACGCTCAATCCGAGGAAGCGATGCACCTTGCCCATCCACTCACTGTCGCGGCGAGCCAGGTAATCGTTCACCGTCACCACGTGAACGCCCTTGCCGCTCAATGCGTTCAGGTAAGAAGGCAGGGTTGCCACCAGGGTTTTACCTTCACCGGTGCGCATCTCAGCAATACGTCCCTGGTGAAGCACAATGCCGCCCAGCAGCTGCACGTGATAGGGGCGCATGCCCAGCACGCGGTCATCCGCCTCACGGATGGTTGCGAAGGCTTCCGGCAGAATGTCGTCCTCGGTTTCGCCGTTCTGCAGTCGGGTGCGGAATTCATCGGTCTTTGCCCGCAGCTGCTCATCGGTCAGGGCGCGGTACTCGTCCTCCAGAGCCTCCACGGCTTCCACGGTTTTGCGGAGTTTCTTGATCTCCGCATCCTTTCCGCCGCCCAGCAGTCGCTTTACAAACTCTAGCATAGTCTATCTCCTTAGAAGTTCATTAATGTATCAGCATTGACCCTTTTCAGGGCATAGTGAGCCCATTGCATGGTAACTCACAGTTTAGTATATCATTAAAAAGCCGTTCATTCAAGTAAAGATATTGTAACAGCCTGCAATCCGCTGGTGGGGTGGGGTTCCAGGGGCTTTGCGGTCGCCCCTGGACCCTTCGCATGCACACCTAATAATCTAGATTTTTCATGCATGTTTCAAAGACATGGAAGTAGTGCACTGCGAAGGGGTCAAGGGGGCGACCGCAAAGCCCCCTTGAAGCTCCTCGAAAGAAAAGTTTTTTTTGCAGGAAGACAGGCTTGTCTTATGAATCAAAAAAGTTTTGGCTCATTGTTCCAGGGGCTTTGCGGTCGCCCCTGGACCCTTCGCATGCACATCTAATAAACAGCATTTTTCAGTGAAAATAGAAAGTTTGTTTGCAAAAAAATCCCTTCCCCAATGAAAGTTTAGGGAAGGGAGGTGGGTTCGGGAGGAGGGGAAACGCTTTTCAAAGCGGTTCCCTTCCTCCCGAAAAATCACTTTTGCGTAAGGTTCAGCATGCCGTCTACCAGATCAATGGCGGCGGTGAGGCGCTCGTTGTAGTTGCCGTGAATCTGCACAATCTTGTTGCCAAAGCCGAATTCCTCGTACATCTTCAGCAGGTGTTCATTGAGCATTTCCCGCCGCTCCTGGCTGCCGTTGAGGCGCATGCCGTCATTCACCCAGGTCACATCGGGGTTCAGGTACAGCACCACATCATACCGATTGGGGTCAATGTAAGCTTCCACCAGCTTGTTGCGGTGTCCCATGTACAGCTCGCTGTAATAGTCCGTCACCACGGCGTCCGTATCGAAAAAGCACACCTTGTTGGCGGTACGCATGGCGTGATAATCCTGCTCTGCCTGCAGGTAAGCCATGCGGCCAAAGTCCACATCGGTGAAGATGGTCTCGTCATCCCCCAGATAATCCCGTGCGTAGTACCGCCCCACTTCCTCCGACCAGGAGGTGTTGTATAGCTTGGCCAGGCACTTGGTCAGGGTGGTTTTGCCGCAGGATTCCGTGCCGGCAATCAGCACCTTCTTGGCAAAGAAAGGACGGGCAGGACCCAGAATGTAGTGCCAGTTGTTCAGAATATCCTTGCGGATATCGGTGGCGGAAATGGGATAACGGCTGCGGGTAGGGTCGAACATCTCAATGGCGCTTTCCGGGAAGAAATGCTTCAGCGTGTCGTCATAATCCCGATCGCCCACAAAGAAGGCGTCAATCTTCTCCGGCACCACCTGACGCATCCGCTCCGACCACATGGACCAGCCGTCGGGATACTCGGGAATGTCCGTCTCATCCAGCACACGCACGGAAATATGCTTCATGTCCTGCACCTGCTGGTTCAGCCACTGCTTCCGCAGCTGATAGGTGATGGTGGGCAGACCGTCCGCTGCGCAGATTTTCTCCGTTTGCACGCGGTTGTCGGATATGACGACAATCAGCTTCTCACACTTGGTGGATGCCTGAATGATCTGATACAAATGTCCGCGATGAGGCGGGCAGAAACGGCCGAAATAAACGCCGGTCTTGTACATGGGGTTCCTCCTTGCGTCTGACGCAAAATGCGGTTTAGACTGATATTCGCCCTTCAAGCGGCAGATTCCTGCCTGAGGGTTTACCTTCCTTCCCTGCCGTGCTATACTGGAGGCAAACGAGAGGAGGAACTTCCTTGCCAAGCCAAGTAACGGGACGTTTTGCCCCAACCCCCAGCGGACGGCTCCACCTGGGCAATCTGCTCTGCGCCATGGTGGCGTACCTGTCTGCCCGCAGCCAGGGCGGACGCTTCCTCCTGCGCATTGAAGACCTGGACATTCCGCGCTGTCCCGCCGCCCTGAGCAAGGCCGCCATTGATGACCTGGCCGCCCTGGGATTCACCTGGGACGCGCCGCCCCTCTACCAAAGCCAGCGGAGCGACATTTACCGTCAGGCGCTGGAGACGCTGACCGCGAAGGGCTGCACCTATCCCTGCTTTTGCACCCGCGCGCAGCTCCACGCCAGCGTTGCACCGAACCTTGGGGACACGCAGGTTATCTACGCCGGCACCTGCGCCCATCTGACAAAGGAAGAAATTAAAGAAAAGTCGAAAACCCGCGCCCCCGCCATTCGTCTCCGCATGCCAAACGAGGAGATTGCCTTCACAGACGGTCTTTTTGGCCTTCAGCAGGAGAACCTGGCACGGGATTGCGGGGATTTCATCATCCGCCGCTCGGACGGCCTGTACGGCTATCAGCTGGCGGTGGTGGTGGATGACGCGCTCAGCGGCGTTACGGAGGTGGTGCGCGGACGGGATATTCTTTCCGCCACGCCGCGGCAGATTTACCTTCAGCGCCTTATGGGATACGACACGCCCCGTTACCTGCATATTCCCCTCATGATGGACAGGGACGGCCGCCGCCTGGCCAAGCGGGACAAGGATATGGATTTGACCGCGCTGCTGAAGCGGTTTTCTCCTGAGGAGATTCTTGGGCAGCTGGCCTTTGCTGCGCACATCCAGGAGGAGCCCCGCCCCTCCTCGCTGGAAAACCTCATCCCCCTCTGGAATCCTCAAAAACTCGGCACAGAGGATTTCTGTGTGATGCTCTCGGGAGGAAGGGAACCGCTTTGAAAAGCGTTTCCCCTCCTCCCGAACCCACCTCCCTTCCCTAAACTTTCATTGGGGAAGGGA
>CAVEUM010000072.1:0-4692 GCA_963618735.1 bacterium
ATCCTGCACCGTGCCGTAACCAGTCACAACACCTGCATAATCACCATTCTTTGACACCAGAGCATCCGTTTCCACAAAGCTGCCCTGATCCAGCAGCTTGGCCACCCGCTCGCGGGCAACCAGTTTCCCCTGAGCGCGCTGCTTGGCAATGCGCTCAGCGTCTCCCTTGAGAATGCTGTCCTTCTTGTCCAGCATCCGCTTCAGGTCCTGCGTGTTGCTCATGTCCAATCTCCTTCCATTTTCCAACACACTCGCAATTAGCGAGTTGCAGTATAGTGGTTCAATTTTGTCCCAATTTCAGTGATTCGCCGTAAACCTTCCTTTTCCTGCTGATTTCAAAAATTTTGTCAAGTTTCTAGCAAACATTTACGGTCTGCAAACTTCGATCTCAGCATTGGAAAAAGGCCCGCCTGACAACGAAATTTTCGCCGTCAGGCAGACCTTATCTCATTTTCTATTTTTTACTGCAGACGTCGACTTTTTCCCGTTCTGTACCTTATGATTCAGTGCAATGAGCACGAACTCAATCAGATAGGCTCCGCCCATCAGCACCACAAACCACATCACCGACACCGGCACAGGCTGGCGATCCACCTGCAGGAACGGATACGGTGCTTCCGTGACTTTGCCCGTAAGGATCAGTATGATCATCGTCACGCCATACACCAGGGTAACCAGCATCGTGCCCAATGCCTCGCGCTTCGGCAGCGCGGTATAGTCTTCCAGAAAAAGAAATGAGAAGATGCACAGCAGCGGGCAAAGCAAATGATGATAGATGTTCAGGCTATCAAAGAACCAGAATTTCGCGTTTTGAAACCCGTTCATCGGCCACAGCACAAACAGCACCACCAGGAAAGTAAGCGTCAGCGCACCCGTTGCTATCCCCTTGAGACGCATCGCCAGGCGCGATGGTTCCTTCTTCTCCCCCAGGATTCGCATGGCCTGATCAATTGCCATCGCCGTGCAGGCCGCAAGGGCGAAAAAGTTGCTGTCGTGGGTGTAGAAGTTGAAAACCTCCTGCAACGTCTTCCACTCTGTCAACATGCCCTTGACCACCGCCACAATTTCCATGGCGGCGACGAGCACGTTTACCAGGAAGGCCATCTGCAGACGTTTCATATTCCGAGTCATTTCTTTACCTCGATGTTCATCAGCCTGCCAGGTGCAGGAGATTAATCAACAGAATTTCAACAAGACTATAATAGGTAATAACAGCCACAAAATCGTTGATGGTCGTAATCAACGGGCCGGAGGCCACAGCAGGGTCAACCTTAATCTTCTTGAAGAACAACGGTGTTACCGTGCCAACCAGCGCCGAAACCCCCATAGCGACCATCAGTGACAAGCCAATGCACCCAGAGGTTGCAAAGCTGAACAGCCAATCCTTCGCCAGGCAGAAATGCACGTACAGGCCAATGACCAGCGTCGATGCAACGCCCAGCAACAGGCCGCCCACAAAGCCCACGCGGCCTTCCTTGAACACCAGATGCAGCTTTTGCTTGGCCGTCAGCTGTTCATCAGACAGGACGCGAATCGTCACCGCCAGAGACTGGGTACCTACATTACCAGACATATCAAGGATCATGGACTGGAACGCAACAACAAGCGTCAGCTGCGCCATCACAGGTTCAAACATGGAAACCACAGCAGAAACCGCCAGTCCCAGGAACATCAGCACAACCAGCCACGGAATACGCTTACGCAGGCTCTGATGCAGAGGCTCGTCCAAATCTTCCTCTTCTGTCAAGCCGCCCAATTTTGCGTAGTCATCGCCCATCTCTTCATCCACGACCTCGACCAGGTCCTGAGACGTGATGACGCCCAGCAGCTTCATCTGATGATCCAGCACAGGGATGGAGTCCTCGGAATATCCTTTCAACTGTTCGATGCACTGATCCACGCTTTCATCCGCAAAAACATAAGGATACGACACCGTTACCAGCGATTCAAGCTCCACATAATTCCGTGCGCGGATCAAATCAGGCAGATCAATAGCACCATGGAAGGTGCCGTCCTTATTCAGCACATAAATGGTGGAAATATTATCGTTTTCAGCCGCCTGTTCAATCAGCGTATGCATGGCCTGCTTAATGGACAGATCACGTTCCACGCTGACGAAGTTCGTCGTCATCTTACTACCGATCTGATCCTCATCGTAGGATTGAATCAGTTCGATATCCTGCCTGGCGTCTTCCTCCATCAAGCCGATCAATTTTTCCTGTTGATCAGGTTCCAGAGTTTCCAGAACATCGATGGCGTCGTCGGCGTCCATGTTTTCCAGAATGTCGGCTGCCTTGTCCGCGCCCAGCTTGCTCAGGTATTCCTCAGGCTCGTCCAGATAAGCAACAATTTCAGACAGCTGATCCTGATCCAGCAAGGCCACCAGACTCTTGCGCTCATCATCGGACAGAATGATCCATGCATCAGCAATGTCGCTTTCATGGTAATCCGCCAGTCGCTCTTTCTTCTCTTCAACAGAAGCATCGCTGCGAACCAGTTCGGCAATCTCCGCCGCATAGTCCGGATGGGTCTGAACTTCCTCGTTCAGGTCTTCTCTTTCTTCCATCGGAAGTCCCTCCTTTTCGGTTTTTCTCTTCTTTTTGACACGCAAAAAAACCTGAATTGTCCATTTGCAGCACAATACAGGAACCGGAAAAGATACTCGGCGCTTCTATGCCTTTTGTTCAACGGGCAGACGCACCGATAAAGCATCTTCGCCCGATACTGTCCTGGCCGTCCACTCGTCTCACCTGCCTCTCAACATAACCGACTTGATTATACCCAGTGCACGCGCAATTGTCAACCAAAAAACGAAGAAAAACCTTGATGAGATCCATGCAAAAAGCCGATGCGTTTGTTCCCTATTCGGGGACATCTGCACCGGCTTTTACGTCCCGAAAACTTTTCGGGCGTAAACGAAACCCTACAGTGTCATAGCACTGTCGGGCGCCTCCAGACTCTATGAAGAAAGGAGGCAATTTCATGGAGATCCATCCGCACGGTTCTGCAAGACGTGTTGGATGCAAATCTCCAAGCTGACGTCGCAATCATCGTCAGCCATCGCACTGGAAGCGGAAACGTTCGACTGATCCTCACCGATCTCGACAGCGTTCTTTGCCTTGGTGCGACTCGCGGTTGGAGCATTCGCTTCATCCGCTGAATTGATTGTACCACACAATCGTCGCGATGACAAGTGTGTGGTATATGCCTCTGTCATATGACAGAGGCTCCTAAAACCGCCTCTACATGAGACGGTTCTAGGAGCCCCTGTTGCTATGCAGCCAGCATAGACGACAGATCACACTCCGGGAAGGAGGTGATCTCCATGGCGTTCGACATGATCCTGTCGAGCAACGGCATGGTCGTGCTTGGGTTTGCAGCCCAGGAGCGGATCTCTGTCGGTGAGCTGAAACACTTGCCTGAAGAGCTGCTCTTCTGTAACCCTGCGCGTCCGCACCGTTGGCTCGATCAAGATCTGCGACACTCGTGCGGCTTTTGCCAAGCTGTACGTTGTCGTGCTTCACGGTCTACTAGCACTAGACTGGAAGCTTGAGATCGACCGTTGGTGATCATCATCGTTATACCACACGCCTCTGCTGGATGCAAGCGTGTGGTTGTTTCTGTTCACTCCCTCAGGTGAGGCGACCGTCCGAGCTATGTGCCGGACAAGAAAGGAGACTATTATGTTTAACAATTTCGAATCTGCCCTGAAGAAGGGCATGAAGTCCATGTCCACCCCCAGCGAAAAGCTGGCATTCAAGAGCTTCCTGGCGGAAGCCTGCAGGCAACTCGATTGCCTGCCCACGCAGGCAATCATCGACGGAGCTCGGGACTACGCCCGGCGCATCGGCGATGAGCGCCGGTGGACTGAACAAGAATACGCCTGGTCAGGGCGTATTAGCCTCGACATCGAGGACGATATCGAAGATGTCGTCCTCAATTGGGCAGAATGGGAGCTGCCCACTCTGGAAGAGTTGCGCAAGTAACTCTTCCTCGTCCTCTGCCCTCGGGCAGAGGCTCCGTAGAGCACCTGTTCGCAGGTGTTCTGGGGAGCCCCTGTCTCTGTCTTATGCGCCCACATAAGACAGAGAGGCAGCCTCCTATCTTAAAGAAAGGAGGTGGTAGCCATGACGTTCGTGCCGAAGTGGTACGACGTCCCCGAAGGAGTTATGGGACTCCTTCGGGATGGACATTGGATGCTCTTCGCATCCGACAAGGACTACTTCGATTATATCGAGTAGTCCTACCCCACCCAATTGTAGCACACCCTTGCCGCAAAAGCAAGGGTGTGCTACATCCTGTCGGGCGGTACAAGTCCGTCCCCTGATGAAGGCATGAGCCGAAACAGGAACCTCTTGAAGAGAGACAACATGTACCAATAAAAAAAATGCCGGAGATAGAGCCGGCAGAAGGAGGATCCAATGAGAATCGAACAACAAATTGGAAAGGCGCTGATTTGCAGCGCCGCAATTCTGAAGATGGGGGACCCCTCAATCCGGGGAAAATCCCCCCCGCCTGGGGGAAACCCCAGAGGAGGCCAAAAGCCTCTGCCTCGAATGGATTCGAGGCATCGACCGCTCTGTTGAAAGAGCTTTCAAAGAAGGCAGCCCCCGTGCTTTCGAACGGGGGTATAAATATGGCCGCAAGGCCATCGAAATCGTCGCCGAGATAGTGGATGACGACGACATAGGC
>CAVEUM010000072.1:4702-5560 GCA_963618735.1 bacterium
CCCTTCTTAAGTGAGAAGGACCCCCTCTGCCTTACGGCAGAGGCTCCGTAGAGCACCTGTTCGCAGGTGTTCTGGGGAGCCCCTGCCTCTCTGTGTGCGCACACAGAGAGGCAGCCTCCTACCCTAAGGAAAGGAGGTGGTCGTATGCAGACGACCAAGCCCAAGCCTACCGGGTATCCGGTGGGCAGCGGTTGGCGCGGCCAAATGCCTGATGGCACTTGGCGAGTCTTCGCCACTGAAGACGAGTACGAAGAAGCGTTTACCGACGCTTCTTCGACCGAAGCCAACTGAATTATAGCACACCCCTGCCGCAAAAGCAAGGGTGTGCTACATCCTGTCGGGCGGTAAAAGTCCGTCCCCTGATGAAGGCATGAGCCGAAACAGGAACATCCTTGCAGACGTGCAGGGCGCAAAGCCGAAAGCGTTACTTAGGCAATTTTGTAAGCGGCGCTGCCGCAGAAAGGAGGTAGCCTTATGAAGGCTATCGTTATTAATGTGAACCAAATGACCAAAATGACTTGGGGGAAGAGCCGGGTGCGCAAGCTGCTGGATAAAACCAGCGTGCGCTGGTTCAATCGCTATTTGGCCCTCCTCTGGGATGAGGAAAGGATGGAATCCGACCTTGGGTCGGACTACATCACCGAAGAGCTCCTCAAGGAGGTTAAGATGGAGCTCCGTCGTATGGAGCACCATCTAGGCCTCGACAAAATCGAAAAACCCGAGGGGGGTCCCCGGACTTTTTCGAAGACCCCTTCTTCGAGGAGATGTCGTAATCTCCTCCCTGCCTCTGTCAAAAGACAGAGGCTCCTAAAACCGCCTCGGTCTCATTAGCCGAGACGGTTCTAGGAGCCTCTGTTG
>CAVEUM010000073.1:0-1373 GCA_963618735.1 bacterium
GCTACGCCCACATACATGCCTGCAATAAAAACACTTTCCGCAATGCCAGTGTCGTTGTTCGTTACGGTTTGGAAGCTTTCGCCCGGTTCGTAAGAGAAACAATTCAGGTTCAGGCAGTCGTTCCAGTCTGCCCTGCCAATCAGCGGCAGACCATGAGGCCCCTTATGTTCAGCAATGTAATGGAACGACCTTTCCAAATGTGTCATAAGACTTTGAGCAAGTGATGCATCATTATCGAATGGTACGCTTTCATCAAGAATACTCAAGTCGCCAGTTTCAGCCACGTAGGCGTTTACAGCATAAATCAGCCAAAGAGGATCATCATTGAATCCGCTGCCAACGTCCATGTTACCGCGTTTCGTCAGCGGCTGATATTGATGATAGGCGCTTCCATCCGGGAATTGCGTAGCTGCAATATCCAGGATTCGCTCCCGAGCTCTTTCGGGAATGAGATGAACAAAGCCCAGCAAATCCTGGCTGCAGTCGCGGAAGCCCATACCACGCCCAATGCCACTTTCAAAATAGCTCGCAGACCTGCTCATATTGAAAGTAACCATGCACTGATATTGATTCCATAGATTTACCTGTCGGTTCAACCGTTCATCTTCTGTTTCAATACGGAATCGTCCCAGCAAATTCTCCCAATATGCCTTCAAATCATCAAGTTTTTCTTCAAATTGCTCGTTTGTAGCAAACTCTGCTAAGAGCTTGTGTGCAACTTCTTTATTGATGATGCCCAGCGTTGAAAACTTATTTTCCTGCCGATTTTCGCAATAGCCAAGGACAAAAATGTAGCTACGCTCCTCCATAGGCTGCAGCATGCAACGAATGCAATGGCTGCCAATAGGAGCCCATCCATGAGCATTGCTGTTTGTCGGCCGATCCTGCATGACCACAGCAGGATTCTGAAACCCATTGTATAGTCCTATGAAGTTTTCGCGGCTCGTGTCATAGCCATCGACTTGCGTGTTTACGGCATAAACCGCAAAGTGATTGCGGCGCTCACGGTATTCCGTTTTATGGTAGATCACGGCTCCTTCCCGTTCAAACTCCATTTCCGCTAGGGCGTAATTGCGCTGAAAATTCGTCGTATCATCTTGTGCGTTCCACAGGCAAAACTCTACAAAGCTGTACAAAGACAGTTTTTTTACTTCTGATGAAGTATTCTTCAGCGTAATTCTGGTAACCTCAGCCGTATATCCACGAGGAACCATAACCGTTTGGCTTGCCTGAACACCATTTTTTGAAGATGTTATGCCGGTATACCCCGTGCCAACGCGGCATTCATAGCTGTCCAAAGGCGTTTGCGTCGGTTGCCAGCCCGGATTCCAGACAGTGTCCCCATCCTTGATATAGAAATAATGACCGCCGGC
>CAVEUM010000073.1:1383-5540 GCA_963618735.1 bacterium
GCGTAACAATCGGGCGTCTTTATAAAACGAGTAGCCACCAGCAGTATTGCTCACCAACGAGAAGAAGTCCTCGCACCCCAGGTAGTTGATCCAGGGATAAGGGGTGTCTGGTCGCGTTATCACGTACTCTTTGTGATTGTCATCAAAATGGCCATATTCCATTTGTCTTTCCTCCTTCATCACACTTTTTCCGGGAGCCAGGGACGATGATAGTTTTCCTCCGTTTCATTTTCCGACAGCATATAGCAAGGCAAATAGATTTTTTCTTTTGGAAACTCGAATCGTTCTTTTTCTGTAAGCAATTGAACAGGTTGCTTCTTCAAAATTTTCCGAACGTAATCCCGGATATCGTGAAATGGTTCTTCCACTGCAATTCCCATAAGATTCTGGCCTTCATAAGAACGATGATTATCAGAACCTGAGGTAATCATTTGGTGATTTTCCAATGCATATTGCATAGCGCACGCATCACTCAGCGGATCATTCCCTGCATTAGCAACCTCCACTGCGTCTGCAAATCGCAGTCCAAGCAAAATTCTGTCTAAATAAGATCTCTGACGGAATGGATGTGCCTGCACTACGCAGCCGCCATAACGATGCACCTGCTCCAGTTGCTCCTTGCGCGTCCATTCTGCTACCTCGGGATGCTTCAAGAGCCACGTCTTATCCAATCCGTAAACCAAATAGTCATCGCCGTCAAATGTTTCTTCCCAGCCGAAGAACACGTCAATCCCAATCTTCAGTCCTTCATTCAGGGCATCCTCATACCCAGCGCAAAACTGATTCACCTGCTCCGTCCATGGCTTCGTTCTGTCAACTGCAGTGTTTCCCCGCAGAAAATGATCCGTTATAATAATACCTTGATATCCACGTTCATGATATGCACGTGCATGTTCTTTGCCTGTCGAGACGCCGCAGCGGCTCCCTTGGCAAGTATGGAGATGCGTTTCATAACGATACATATAGACTCCCTCCCATGATACGGTAATTTCATTATAAGAAAAGAAAATGCAAAATAACAAGTCATCTCTTCAGTTTCTGTTGCCTTTTTTTCAGTTTTTCCTTATTGACGCTGTAAAAGGCTTCTTTTCTATGCTAAGATAGAAACAGTTACACGGACTGCTTGACGAGTCCTATGTGCGCACGTTTATAAAAGTGAGGAATATGTATGTCTAAAGGTATGATGCGAAATTTTCTTTTCTCGCTGGTTATGGCACTTTTGTTGATCATTGCCGCCATTTGGGGCTGTTACCGCTTCACTGCAGACCATATTCATGCTCAAAACGAGAAAGCAGCTGAAGCAACTATTGCCGAAGCTGTACGGCAAGCGCAGAAGATACTGGATACACAGAAGAATACAAGCCTGGTGGTTACAAACCACGATGACATTATTCGTTTCATGACAGGCACTGTGCAGGAGCGTATGGACCTTCGCACCAGTGTTCGTTCGCTGCTTACTAATGGTGTAAGTTTCTCATCAGGGGCTGTCATGGCTTATCTCTACTCAGCGGAAGGAAACTGGATTTCCTCCACTGACAGTTCCTCTCTTGAGAGCAGTCGTGCTTTCCGCTTAAGTCGTCTTCTGGCAGAATCATATCATCTTGAAATTTCCTTCCGAAACAGCATCATTACGGATTGCTTCAGTTTTGATGATACATATTACTATGCAATTATTTCGCCTATCTTTCAGCCTGTAGCAGTTCCCCGTCTTTCGGATTATGAAGGGAGCTTGATCATGATCTACCGGGCAGATTGTTTAATTGACGCAATCCCAAGCAGTGATTCTGCGTCAGGATTTATCCGAGAAGATTGCTCTTTTTTAGGCGGCAGCAAATTAGCTTATGAACGCTGGCTCGAAGGCGATGCAGAAGGCGTTAGCCAGTCTATTGCCGAACGAAGCTGGACGATAGAATTAGTAATGAATACTGAAAGTGATTTAACCATGCTACGCCATTTACGAGTTCTCTGTTGGGTGGTAGCGCTTGCTGCAACTGTAGCTTTAACTGTGCTGACCATCAACCAGTATCATCGTATTGTTCAGCCCATTCTCGAGCTTGCCAATCAGGTTGCAAATGTGAAACACGACGGTGATCTGCTCATCGCAAAGCATCCGCAGACCGCCGAATTAGAGCAGTTGACAAACGCCATCAATAACATGCTTCAACGGGTCAACCAGCTCAATGGTGAAGTTGTGCAAATGAAAATGAAATACTACGAAGAGCAAATTGCCTTTTTCCAGGCACAGATCAATCCGCACTTTTTATTCAATACATTCGAGTGTATTCGCGGTATGGCTTCAGATGGGAAAATGGAAGAAGTTCGGACAGCGGCAAGCTGCATGGCCGGAATCTATCGCTACTGTGCCGTAAAGACGCCTCTTGTGCCGCTTCAGATGGAGTACGACTGTCTAAAGCAGTATATGCGTGTCATGCAACTACGTTACGGGGACGTATACCGTTTGGATATACAAAGTGACGAAGAATCCCTGCAGCAAGAAGTTCCACGGATGTGTTTGCAGCCATTCGTAGAAAATTCAATTACGCATGGCTTCCAAACGCGACCAGAATCAGAGGCAAAGATTCTCATTACCAGCGCCGCAGAAGATGGCGTCCTCTTCATCACTTTGGAAGACAGCGGCATCGGAATGACAGAAGACAAACTAGCCTATTACAATGCTTCACAACCGGTCCATATCGATGGCCTCCACAGTCACATTGGCATCACCAATGTTGTAACGAGATTTAATCTGCTTTTCCCGAATCGTTGCAAAATTACCTTTGCAAAATCAGAAATGGGTGGACTCAAAATTGTAATTCAACTTCAGAAACTGAATAAATGACAAATGAAGCTGAAAGAAAGCAAAGAATTCATGTCTTTCTTATGTTAAAATTCAACCATAAGATACATCAGAAAGGCTTGATGACTATGAAGTCGAAGTTTAGAAAAGGGCTGCTAAATGTATGGCAGGCTCGGTATCTTTATCTTTTATTGATTCCAGCCGCCCTTTACTTCATCTTCTTCCAGTATGCGCCTATGAGTGGTGTTATACTGGCTTTCAAGAAGTATAACGCCAAGCTTGGCATTTGGGGTTCTCAGTGGGTCGGTTGGGATAATTTTGCTCGCATTTTCACGACACCGGCCGCCCTCACTGCTATCAAGAATACGTTTGAAATCAACCTTTCCCGTTTGATCTGGCAATTTCCCGCTGCCATCATTCTGGCTTTGTTGCTCAACGAATTGCGAGGAACGCGGCTCAAGCGAATTTACCAAACAGTCTACACCTTCCCGCATTTTCTCAGCTGGGTTGTGGTTTCAACACTTCTTTCCAATTTCTTTTCTAACGGTGGTATGATCAACACGATTATCAGCAGGCTCGGCGGCACAAGAATTGATTTTCTTGCTAACGAGAGTTGGTTCCGGCCTTTCCTGTACCTGACCCATAACTGGAAGGAGATGGGATGGGATTCCATCATCTACATTGCCGCCATTGCTGCCATTGACCCTACTCTTTACGAAGCAGCTACAGTCGATGGTGCCAGTAGATGGAAGCAAGCACTTCATGTAACGCTCCCATGCATCAGTTCCACCATTGTTACCTTATTCATTTTGCAGGTTGGTCGCATCATGAACGCTGGCTTCGAGCAGATTTTCTATATGCAAAATCCTGCTGTCACGGGCGTTTCTGAGATTCTGGACACCTATGTGTATAACATAACGTTCAAAGCGGTACCAAATTACGGCTTTTCCACGGCTGTTGGTCTGTTCAAGTCCGTGATCAACCTTGTCATGTTGTTAGCAGCCAATAAGATTGTCAAGTGGATTGGCGGAAATGGTATGTTCTCATAAGGAGGTGTTCACATGAGTTCTACTATGCGTAAACCAGGCGAGAAGCGTTTTTCCGCCGGCAATGTAATCATCTGGATCTTGCTTACGTTACTGGCTCTCATCATTTTCCTTCCCTTTTACAACGCTGTCGTTATTTCTTTTGAAACCAATCGCGCCTATGCGCTCAATCCAGTTTCGCTCTATCCCAGCGAATTTACGATGGTCAATTATGAATACCTGATTGAAAAAGGTCAGATTGCTGTCGGATATGGCAATACCATTTTTGTAACCGTCGTTGGTACTACCCTGAGCATGTTTGCCATGGTTATGGC
>CAVEUM010000074.1:0-4463 GCA_963618735.1 bacterium
GGTGATAACCTTCATGGGATTGCGACTCGTGTTCATAGACATATCAGTTTTCCTCCTTAAAGTCGGTCTTTACAGTGCTCATGGCCGGGCGCTTGTCGCTCTCCGGCGCGAGGGTGGGTTTACCTTGCGGCTTCTCAATGAGGGATGCGAGAAGCTCTTCAAAGCGAGTCTTGCCAAGCAGCTTCTGCATAGCCGTGATGCCAAGCAGCTTTTGTTCGTAAGGGTCAAAGCCAGCGTCTTCCACCTTTTTTGCCACTGCGGCTTCGCTGATGTACTTGCGGTTGGAACGACCTTCGACCAGCTTCCAACCCGGCCAGTCTTTACCACTGACCGCCTGTTGAAGAGCGTATTCCCTGACGTCTTCTGCCCAGGTGGTCAGTGCGTCCACCTTGCTAAGGATGTCAGCAATCTCCACATCGCTCAGAAGTGCTGGAGGTTCGAAATCATACCGTGCAAGCATGAGATTGGTTTTAGCGCGCTCCCGACATTCGGCTTTCGCCTTGCAGAAGCGGCACCATGCGCCACTGTGGAAGTCTCCCTGACCGTCGTAGGCCAGCTGCGCTTTCTGCTTCAGCTCCTTGTCTGCCCAGGTGAGCAGATCTTCTTTCGTCATCTCATACACACTGATATTGGCTTTTCGGGGCTGGAAGATGGTCATGCACACATTGTCGATGTCGTAGATGCAATCAAAGATTTCCAGTGCACCCAGGGCGTACAGCATCATCTGCGAATTCCGCTCCGCGCTGACTTCCACACCCTTGCCGTGCTTGTAATCGCAGACATTGAGAATACCATCAGCGATCAGGATGCAGTCAGCTGTACCGAAACCATCCTGTACCCATCGAGAAAAATCCACCCGCTGCTCTATCAACACCACAGGGTCAGCGCATTTTTTTCTGGCGGCCTCCAGAAGCTCCATCACGTAAGCAGCGTACCCAGTGGCACAGTCCTCCATTTCCTCGTTGTACCAACTGAGGCTCTCGATGGGGCTGTCTGCCTCGATGCCCAGCGCCTGCTTCAGGCGAAACTCGCACAATGCGTGGGCATCCGTCCCCTCGGCGGCGAAGTCGCTACCCTTGTCCTCATAGGTTTCACACAGCCGTGCGGAAGGTGGGCAGTTCAGCCACCGATGGCTGGAGGATGCCGACAGGATTGCGTGTCCTTTAGGCGGCATCTGTCATCGCCTCCGCTTCGGCAAGAAGTGCTTTGTAGTTGGTGGGGTCAATGCCCGAGAGCTTGTTGGCACCGTACTTCTGAAGAAGAGCACGGATTTCGGCAGTGTGCCCCTTGCAGGACTTAGCAGCGAGAACGGAGCGGACTTGCTCCAGCGTCAGCTCAGGTTCAGCAGGAGCAGTTACGGCGGGTTCATCTGACTTGCCGCCGAGCATGCCTGCCAACATAGTCGCAGTCTCGTTCAGCATGGTTGCCGCATTGCGAAGATCCCTGATTGTCCTGTCCAATTCGCTCATATTGCTCATATGCTTTGCCTCCCTCCCCGATTTGCCGTTGCCTGATACTGCGGTTGATGCCTTTTGCCAGATTGGCGGATACAACAATGAAGTCCAGAAGGATATCCACCAGTTCTGCATCCTGTGCCCTTGCCTTGCTTTCGGATTCGTACACGCTTTGTCACCTCTATGGAAGGAGCGGTGTCGTGTTGCTCCTTACACTTCCCACCGGACACGAGATTGCCGTTTGGCCCCCAAGTCAGAGAAATTTTTTCAGAGAATTTTTCAAATTCGCCAAAACCTTGTCTCTGCGATACAGAAAGGCTTTTCGAGAAAGATTCAAAGAGGCAGCAGCAGCACGCTCAGAAAGTTCTTCCATGATGGTCTTGCAGATTGCCCGCTCTTCTGGTGTGAGGGCATTCATAAGAAGATGCAATGCGTCGAGCAACTCGTTTTCTTCGGCTTCTTCATCAACCTCAGCCAAAGTATCTGTCACGTCGTCCAGCCATGCCTTTTCATTACCTTCTTCGTCTGTAGTGGAGTAGTCTAAGGAAATAGTGTCCCCAGCTCTGCAGAAGGGACAGGTCACGCAATCCATGTCGCAGTCCAGACGCTTTGCCTCGGGGCAAACGCAACGGCCATGGCGCTGCTGTTTTTTTCGGAACGCATCGATATCTCGATAGTAGTTGTGGAACTCCTGTTCAGTGCAAGGAATACGCTCACGGGTGGAACGCAGGTAGATGTAGTACTGCTTGTCCTGATTTGCCATGAGAAAGTCCTCCATGTTCGATTTCTCGAAACGGAGGACCCCCGGTGCTGCGCAAAATGGGCATCAAAATCAACCACAGCCCGGACGGAATGCTCCGTTTCGGTCTGCAGCTAACCCGCTCAAAAGGCAGCCACAATGTTCACTTGTGCCGTCAGGCATTGTTGAGCCACCGATGATCAGTCGGTGCAATGTCTGGCGGTGAGCAGTTTTCTGTCTTGCTCGAGACGGGTTGTAAAAATGCAACTATGTCGATGCCTTCCTGCATTTTTACGAGTGATACCATTATTTTGAGGCACACTTAAAGATGGTCATTGCGAAGTGAAGGATTGCTCCCCCACAGCTGCACCCGTCGCTGTGCCTTCGGTCGGTTGCAGGGATGCCAGTATCTCGCCGCGGTCGTTCACCATGGCTTTGGGGGCTGCTCATCTGCTTATCAATGAAAAAAGGCCGGAATAATGCTGGACAGATTTCGTCCAGTCATTACTCCGGCCTTCATGGTGACGCTTGGTCCCTGGTCAGTCAGTAATGCATATGCAGTTGTAAGCCGTCAGGCTTCTTTTCTGTGGTAGACGCCTTGGCTAATATTGATTCGTTTGTGTGGCTGGATGCGGATCGCTGTCAGGTCATCCAGACGTGCCTTAAAGCAGCGACTGCACCGAGGGCATTTCACAGAGATGCTTACTTTACCCGTGCCCTCTACGTACACTTCCCCTTTAAAACACCACGGACACAGTACCTTGCTTTCTTCCGGCATACAATCACTCCCTCTTCCCTACTGATTTCCGCCCATTAGCCCATCTGTTCACATCCCTCGCCAGTCATCTGCAGAAAGCTGCTCATGATGTTCTTCGCTGCCTGGCCAAGCCCGATGTTCGACATGGACGACTTCACCACTGTGTACAGCGCTTCAACGGCCTCCTGCATTTCTTCCCGGAGGAAATACGTGGAACAAACAGGATGTACTCCCTGATTCACGATATACATCTCAATGACGAACTTCCACCTGAACGCCTTATGCTTTTCAAACTCGGAAATATAATCATAGCGTACGGAGTTCAGATACACCACGGAGCGGTCGTCCGGAAGCACGCAGTGGTAGCAATCGCTGCCAATGCTGGTGTCGCCATAGTAGATTTTTGAGCGGTACATGCGATCCTCTTCTTCATCATCTGGCCTACGGCTGAATTCCACCAAGGGGTTTGTGATATCATTCACGTATCCATTCTGTAGCATTTCAGAGGTTTCAACGATCCATTCCAGTTTACCTGCCGTCGTCTGCTGGTGCAGGCGCTCAATGAAGCGCAGCAGGAAGTCTTCGCTGGTGGAGCGGGTCTCGGTGGAAGAATTGATCAGGTAGTCGACGCCAACGCCCAACTGTTTCGCAATAGCAGCCAGCTGCGCGGCTGTAGGCATCATGGTGCTGCCTTCCTTGGTCAGTTCGGAAAAGAAGCCCCTCGGGAGTTTCGCCTTCACCTCGATTTCCTTAGGCGTGATGATCCGCATCTTTGCCATATCGAAAATATTGTCAATGCAGCGCTCTCTGTCAAACATGTTCTCTGACCTCCTGTGTTCATTTGTGTGGTGCCGAAGGAGAAGTTTGAACCTCATGGTGGTCGTCCTCGGCGTGTGCAGCCGTCATGAGGGAAGCAGCAATGATCATTTCGGGTGTCATTTCTCCATAGAGCGGATACCCGTGCTCATATGATAGCAAAAGATTATTTAATTTGCAATAGGCAAAACGAAAAAATATTTCTTGTTACAATTCTTATTTTTCAAAGGTTATATCGTCATCATGATTTTTCATTCAAAATAAAATATTAAATATTCTTTACTTTTATATTTACAAAATCGATACCCTGTGATATAATCACTTTACGGATGAAAACATGAGTTCATCCAGAAAGGTGGAATTCCATGGGACGCGCAAAGAAAACGCCCACAGACGGCATACTCGCATTTCCGACAAAAGTTGCAGGCAACAAGCAACCCCGCATGGCCTTCGGACAGATGCTGAAGGACTACCGTCAAAAGGCAAACATTGACCAGACAACGATTGGCAAGATTTGCGGTGTGACAGGCAATGCGGTCAGCAACTGGGAACGTGATATTGCACGTCCGGATGTGTCGCTGGTGCCTACCTTGAGCACACTGCTGAACATCCCGCTGTACGCTTTCTTCGGCATGTCCAATCCCTACGGTGACTCCGATGACGAGCAAGCCATGATGGCAGACTACCGCAGTCTGAC
>CAVEUM010000074.1:4473-5071 GCA_963618735.1 bacterium
AAATGCGTCGTATTATGCAGGTCGTGATGGACAGTCAGGAGGAAGCCGCCCGCGAAAGCCATCGCAAAGATTACTGCCGGGTTGTCTATCGCGATGGTGCTCTGGCTGCCGGCTTTGGCGGACCGCTGGATGAAGATCCCGACGCCCACACGGTGTTTGTGAGGCGGAACAAGCTGTCTAACACCGCGACCGACATCTTCCCCGTCAACGGTGACAGTATGCAGCCCGACTACCCCAATGGTTCTCAGGTGTACGTAAAGCGGGTGACAGACGCATCCGAGATTCATGATGGCGATGTCATTGCCTGTGTCGTTGCCGGCACTCCTTACATCAAGATTTATAAAGCAGACGGTCTGCACTCCACCAATCCGAAATACAAGGTGATTCACGTCACGGACGATGATCACTTCGTCCTGTTCGGTCGTGTGCTGGGTTGCGTGGATCCAGATGACTATGCATCTGAAGAAGAAACTGCGGAACTGATGGCGGCGTTTGGGATTGAGAAGTAAGGCACAGCGTGTGCGACAATAAGGAGAAAAACTGCATGGACACCTATCAGTCTTTCGGAGAAAAGCTCCACGCCCTGCGCACTCAAAAG
>CAVEUM010000074.1:5081-5537 GCA_963618735.1 bacterium
GTCTTATGGAAGAGATCAAGGCGCTCTTTGCCAGCAGCAAGCTGACGCAGGAGCAAAAGGATGCCTTCTTTCAGACTATCATGACTGCCTACGTCTCCTGCAAAGAAAAAGCAAAGCCAAACGCCTGACCGTAAGGAGGTCACCCCAATGGACACCTATCAGTCTTTCGGAGAAAAGCTCCACGCCCTGCGCACTCAAAAGGCACTGACTGTCTCCGCGCTGGCAAAGCAGATCGGCGTATCCACTCGTGCCGTCGCTTGCTGGGAAGCAGGATCGTCCTACCCGACCGACGTGGCTATTTATGACCAGCTCGCCAGTGTTTTCGGTGTTGACGTCAACGTTTTGAAGTCGGATGAGGAAGTGTTTATGACAGAGGTCATGCGACTGTATGGCAGTCGTGGTGTGCGGCAAGCGCAGGAGCTTTACCAGAGCGCACTGTCCTGTAGTGATTTGAAT
>CAVEUM010000075.1:0-5351 GCA_963618735.1 bacterium
TTGTTCCAGGGGCTTTGCGGTCGCCCCTGGACCCTTCGCATGCACTCTTCTGCAAGTTGAGCTGCATTGCACATTTTATAAAAGTTACTGAGCAGTGCCCCTTCAAAAATGTGCACTGCGAAGGGGTCAAGGGGGCGACCGCAAAGCCCCCTTGTCGCTCCAGAGAGCGAAAACTCTTTGCCGATAAGAAAGCAGGCTTGACTTATAGACCAAACAGGTTTTGCATGTTGTTCCAGAGGGCTTTCCGATCGCCCTCTGGACTCCTTCGGATGCCCTCTCCGATGAAGTTGACTTGCATTGTAGCTTAAAAGTTACGGAAGAAATCTTCTTAATAGGAGTGCAACCCGAAGGGTGCAGGGGGGATCGCAGACTTCGTCTGTTTTAACAGCCCCTGCTCGCTCCGCAGAGCGAAAACTCTTTGTGAGAGATCAAAGAGAAGAAAGCAGTTCTTCCATTGATTCTTCCAAAGAATCAATACCGAATTTTGCCATCCGCAACGGCTTTCAGGTGTTCGCCGTAGGGGCTCTTGCCGTACCGCTGGGCGGAGGCGAGCAATTCTTCCTTGCTGATCCAGCCGTTCTTGTAGGCGATCTCCTCAGGGGCGGAAATCTTGATGCTCTGGCGCTTTTCGATCATGCGCACGAAATCCGCCGCGTCTACCAGGGAATCCATGGTGCCGGTATCCAGCCAGGCGTAGCCGCGGCCCAGCAGCTTCACGTCCAGCTCACCGCTCAGGAGATACATCTCATTCAGCGTGGTGATCTCCAATTCGCCGCGGGCGGAGGGCTTCACGGTTTTCGCCTTTGCGCTGACGCCGGCGGGGTAGAAATACAGTCCCGTAATGCAATAGTTGCTCTTGGGATGCTTGGGCTTCTCCTCAACGGAGATGACCTTGCCGTTTTCGTCAAACTCCACAATGCCGAAGCGCTCGGGATCATTGACGTAATAGCCGAAAATGGTGGCGCGGCCGCCGTCTGCGTTGGCCACGGCATCCTTCAGCACATGGGAGAAACCGTTGCCGTAGAAGATGTTGTCCCCCAACACCATGGCGCAGCTGTCATCCCCAATGAATTCTTCACCAATGATGAAGGCCTGTGCCAGACCGTCAGGGGAAGGCTGCACTGCATACTGCAGATGCACGCCGAACTGGCTGCCATCCCCCAGCAGGGACTGGAAACGGGGCGTGTCCACAGGGGTGGAAATGATCAATATATCACGGATGCCTGCCAGCATCAGGGTGGACAGGGGATAATAGATCATGGGCTTGTCGTACACCGGCAGAAGCTGCTTGCTGGTGACCATGGTCAACGGGTACAGACGCGTGCCCGCTCCGCCAGCCAGAATGATACCCTTCATTCAGCGGTCCTCCTTTTGATATGCAAAGCGTGGGAAAGCATAGTGTTCCTTCTGCCATTATAGCATAGCACCATAGAAAAAGCAAAGAGAACGGAAGCGGCGCGGAGGGTTTTATAATGGGAAGAGATCGTTGAAACGGAAGGATGGGCTGTGTCCTCCCGATAAGAAGGCTCATCCCCCTGAAAAATCAAAAAAAGATAGAAAAAAATTTCGTTTTTTCGCCCAATATACACCAATGTATAGGCGATTACACCGTAATCTTTGCCAGTATCATCCAGAAAAAAGGCGAAATGTAACACGTTCTGCCTTGTTCATCGAACAACTTGTATGGTTGTTAACAGAACGTAAACAAAACGTGAACAAAGTCGAAACATGGCGATTTTTCAACCGTTTCAGCCATAAATAGGCGCTTTTATTATACGCACTGTCGTTATTGTTAAAAACAAGAGGCGACAAAAACGACAAGGTTACATTTGAGTAAGGATTGTTAAACACTTAACCTGTACAGGTTCAACAATATGCAACTTGACTTTTTGTGGACAACTTACTATAATCAATTTATCGATTGCGGAGCTTGGAAAGAGGCTCCACAGTATGGGAAAGGAGAATACCATGAAGAACAAGGGACAGGTGGTTGTTTCGTTGGCTTTGTCTGCAATGCTCGCTTGCTCGGGCTTCCCTGCAGCACTGGCACAGAGCAACCCGCAGACCACCACGGAAGTTACCCAGGCTGAAATCGACCACGCACAAACCTCTATGCAGATCGCCAAGGAAGGCGTTGTTCTGCTGGAGAACAACAACAATGCTCTGCCTTTTGCTAAGGAAGGCAAGGTTGCTCTGTTCGGCATCGGCGCCATTCAGACGACCAAGGGCGGCACGGGTTCCGGCGCTGTGAACAACCGTATCGTTTATGCGGACGGCACGGTGGTTGAAGGCGAAGCTATCGCTACCTCCGTTCTGGACGGCTTCACCAACGCTGGCTACGACGTTATTACCAAGGATTATCTGGTAGCCCTGGACGAAGCAAATCCTCATGATACCACTGGTTTGGGCATGGGCAGGTCCGACCTGGCTGATGACACCGCGCTGACCGAAGTGTACAGCGAGGATGAACTGAAGGCCATGGCCGCTGAGACCGACACCGCTTTCTACACCATCCGCCGCAACGCTGGTGAGGGCGCTGACCGTGTCATCGAAAACGACTACGAGCTGAGCGCCAACGAGCTGGCCAACATCAAGACCTTGTCCGCTACCTTCGACAAGGTGGTTGTGCTGCTGAACGTTGTGAATATTGACGCCAGCTGGTTTGAAGAGTCCGGCGCAGACGCTCTGGTGCTGATCTCCAACCCCGGCGAGCTGGGCGGCGACGCCATCGTCAGCGTGCTGAACGGCGAGACCAACCCCTCCGGTAAGCTGGTTGACACCTGGGCCAAGAGCATCTACGACTGGCCTTCCACCAAGTACTACAGCAACATCAACCCTGATGATCCCTGGGAAGATGAAGTTGAGTTCTATTATGAAGACGTCTTCGTGGGCTATCGTTACTTCGATACCTACAATGCAGACGCTGTGCAGTATGAGTTCGGCTACGGCCTGAGCTACACCACCTTTGACATCAAGGTGGACGAAGTGACTGCCGACGCTGACAACGTGACCGTGAAGGCCACCGTGACCAACACCGGCGATGTTGCTGGTAAGGAAGTTGTTCAGGTGTACTTCTCCGCTCCTGACGGCACGCTGCTGAAGCCCTATCAGGAACTGGCTGCTTATGGCAAGACTGATGAACTGGCCCCCGGCGAGTCTCAGACCCTGACCATCAGCTATCAGACCTCTGAAATGTCCTCCTACTCCGAGGAAAAGGCCGCTTACATTCTGGAAGCCGGCGACTACACCGTGCGTGTTGGTAACAGCTCCCGCAACACCACCCCTGCTGCTGTGATTACCCTGGATGCTGAAGCCATCACCGAACAGCTGCAGAACAAGGTGACCATGGACCGCGGCGGCGTGTATCCCGGCGGCTCCTCCGGCACGCATGACGACGCAACCACCGAGTCCAACATTGAGAACTACAACAAGCTGGCAGAAGAATTTGCTGCTGCAAACGACAAGGCGAACGGCCTGCAGGCTCCCAGCACCGAAAACGCTGTGAAGCTGACCCTGGCTGCTGCTGACATCAAGACCTCCAACCCCTATGAAGAAAAGGGCGTTGACGGCAAGGGCACCGTGACGGGCTATGTGTCCGCTACCACGGATGAATCCCTCATCGGCACCAAGGGCTATGACTATGCTACCAACACCGAATACACCATCAACACCGTGTACTTCGATGCTGACGGCAACGCTGTGACCGAAAAGCCCGAGACCATGGCTGAC
Source organism: bacterium (assembly GCA_963618735.1). Classification (GTDB taxonomy): domain Bacteria; phylum Bacillota; class Clostridia; order Christensenellales; family Aristaeellaceae; genus CAKUFA01. The sequence continues at coordinate 3,730 of CAVEUM010000075.1, forward strand.
TACAGCGGCGCTTCCCTGAAGGACGTTGCTGAAGGCAAGATCACCATCGAGCAGTTCGTTTCCGGCCTGACCACCATCCAGATGGCCGACATCGTCGAGGGCGGCAGCAAGTCCCCCAACGCGAATGGTCAGTCTTCCGGCGGTAAGTCTCCCAGCACCGATGCGGCTGGCCAGGATGTGGCTGACTACATCGACAGCGTGTACATCGATGGCGGCGCCGGCCAGACTGCCGGTCTGTATGCTGCAAGCAAGGGCATTCCTTCCATGACCAATGCTGACGGCCCTGCCGGCCTGCGTATCTCCCAGAGCTACACCGGCCTGGACGGCAACGAGTACTATCAGTACTGCACCGCATACCCCGTGGGCATCATGATTGCACAGACCTGGAACACCGACTTGGCTTACACCATGGGCCAGAACGTTGGTCAGGAAATGCTGCAGTACGGCGTCAGCCAGTGGCTGGCTCCCGGCATGAACATCCATCGTAATCCTCTGTGCGGCCGTAACTTCGAGTACTACTCCGAGGATCCTGTGGTTGCCGGTATGACTGGCGGCTATGAGACTCTGGGTGTGCAGAGCAACAAGGGCGTGGGCGTTACCCTGAAGCACTTCGCCGGTAACGACCAGGAGAACAGCCGCAGCAAGCAGAACGACGTTGTGACCGAGCGTGCTTTCCGTGAGATCTATCTGAAGCAGTTCGAAATCGCTGTGAAGATGGCCAACCCCATGGGCATGATGAGCACCTACGGCATCGTGAACGGCGTTCCTTCCGCTAACGACCATGACATCCAGCAGGATATCCTCCGCACCGAGTGGGGCTTCACTGGTGTTGAGATGACCGACTGGGGCGGATCCGGCGGCATGCGCGACTTCCTGGCAATGCATTCTGGCAATGACCTGATCATGGCCGGCAAGGACGTTAACGCTAACATCATGAGCTACATCGTGGACGTGGAACCCGTCATCACCTATAACGAAGACGGCGTTGCTACCGACGGCGGCTATCCTCGTACCGTGGCTACCACCACCACCTGGGGCACCTGGATCTGGAAGAGCATTTCCACCGACTGGGGCGATTACAAGCTGGACGCTAACGGCACCGCTTGGACTGTGAAGGCAACTGCCGATAGCTTCAACACCACGGAAGTTGCAACCCTGGTGAGCGATGAAAACGGCAACAGCGACTTCGTGTATGTGACTGTGAAGGAACTGATCGAGTCCCTGAGCGCTGACGGCACTGCTTCCTATGTGGACAATGGCGACGGCACCGTGACCATCACCTACATGCTCTCTCAGGTTTCTACCTCCGACAGCACGCACTACTCCGCAGCTTACAAGGAGCATGCAGCTACCGTTGGTACCAACATGCTGGGCGAAGAGGATTACAATCCCCTGTCTCTGGCTGACCTGCAGAAGGCTACCATCAACATCCTGAACGTGCTGATGCACACCAACCAGTTCGAAGAGCTGACTGGCGTCACCGTTGGCACCTTCACCGATGCTGACGCGGTTGTGCCTTACTACACCGTGAGCAAGTAAGACATTATCCTCCTCAGGGCGCCGAGGTTTTCACCTCGGCGTCCTTTTTCTATGCAAAAAGAGCAGGCGAAAAGGCCTGCTCT
>CAVEUM010000076.1:0-5274 GCA_963618735.1 bacterium
CGATGGCGGCGAATGGTAATGCGGAAAGAAAAATAAGTTCCCCCTGTCTCTTCTAAGAGGCAGGGGATTTTCTTTATTTTGGAAGTGTTCCCGTAAATCGTGTCCGCAAAAGCGAACCTTTTCGTAAAATTCGCAAAAAACATTTATTATTCTGTTGCAATTTGCGTTTCAAAGTGTTATGGTTATCCGTGGTGGTTACATCATATGGCCAGCAAGTAAAAAAGGAGGGGCATCTCATGAATCGCAAGGCATCCCGTATTCTCTCCCTGTTCCTGTCCCTCTGCCTAATCCTGTCCATGGGCATGGTTACATCCATGGCCGAAGCCACGGACAGCGACAAGGTAGAGATCCTCTTTATGGACACTGGTGACGTCCACGGTCTGTACTATCCCACGAACTATTCTTCCGGTGAAGAACAGTCCGGCACCTACAGCCAGGGCATGACCCGCGTCGCAACCTACATCAAGGAACAGCGCCAGCAGTACAGCAATGTGTTCCTGTCTGACTCCGGTGACCTGATTCAGGGTACGCCCCTGTCCTACTACTACTCCTTCAATCGTTCGGATGTGGAAGATCCCGGCGCCAAGATCCTGCGCCTGCTGGACTATGATATGTTCGTGCTGGGCAACCACGAGTTCAACTACGGCATGGACATCCTCCAGCGTCAGCTGGGCGATATGACCGCCGAAGACAGCGGCGATGAGCATCAGGTGCTGGTGTCCTCCGCCAACTATCTGGACGCTTCCACCAACAACGATGAAACCAAAGACTGGGCAACCTGGAACGGCTACGAGCCTTATCACATCTACGAATATGACGGTGTGAAGGTTGCCGTGATGGGCATTGCCAACCCCAACATCCCCAACTGGGACATTCCCGCCAACTGGGAAGGCATCTACTTCGCTGGTGTTGTTGAAACCTACAAGCACTACGAAGAAGAAATGAAGGCCAATTCCGACATGATCGTGCTCATCAGCCACAGCGGCATTGACGGCGATCCTGAATTGAGCGACTTCATTCGCGAACTGGTCAGCACCACCGATTCCATCGACCTGGTCTTCTCCGGCCATGAGCATCGCAATGGCGTAACCGAAATCGAGAATGCCAACGGTGAAATCGTGAAGGTTGTTTCTCCCGGCACCAAGTGCGCCGTGATTGGCCGCGCGCTGGTTACCTATGACAAGGCCACCGGCGAAGTGTCCGTGGACGCTGAAACCGTGGACATGAAGGACTATCCCGTGGATGAAGAGCTGACCACCGCCCTGCAGTCCTATGAGGATGATACCTGGTCTTCCTACCTGAATGTGACCCTTGGTCAGGCTTCCGACAACTTCTCTGCTGCCAACCTGGGCACCGCTCCTTCCGCCTTCCTGGACCTGATCAATCAGGTGCAGCTTTGGGGCGCCTATGACAACACCGGCCTGAACACCCCCGATGATCCTTCTGATGACACCCCCGCACAGCTGTCCATCTCCGCACCCCTGATCAGCGGCAATGCCGAAAACCTGATCCCTGCCGGCAATATCAAGCTGGGCGACCTGTTCAGCCTCTATCGCTATGAGAACTGGTTCTATCAGCTGACCATGAGCGGTAAGGAGATCCGCACCTGGCTGGAATGCTCTGCTTCCAAGCTCACCATGGATGAAAACGGCAATCCCACCGTTGAGGGCTTTGGCCTGACCTACTACGATGTGATCTACGGTGAAGGCTTCTCCTACGTCCTCGACTGCTCCGCTGAGGAAGGCAGCCGTGTTGTTTCCATGACCTATAACGGCGAGGAAGTCGCGGATGACGCTGTGTTCACCATCGTTATGAACAACTACCGCTTCACCGGCGGCGGCGACTACATCAAGTACCTGAACGAGCACGGCGTTCCCTTTGATGCCAATGACGAAAGCCGTGTCATCTACTCCACCCGCTATGACATGATTCAGGGTGAAGACCTTGGTCAGGCTCGCAGCCTGCTCATGACCTACATCGCGAACCATGGCACCATCGATCCTGTGGTCACTTCCACCTGGAGCGTGGTCAACGGTTCCGCTGAGTAAATCGCGGGATAAACGTTTCCCCCTGTCTCTTCTAAGAGGCAGGGGGATTTTTCATACCGCCATCAGCTTATTGGTTTTCTTCAGGAATTTCGCAGGAATGGGCTGATCCAGCTGCCAGAGGATGTTCATGGGCTTGCTGCCCTCGTGGCTGAGGTAGCGCGCCGTGCCCAGGAAGGTGTAGGCCTCCGCGCCGCCGCTCAGGCGATCCTCCTTATATTCCCTCACAAACAGCAGCACGCGGCTGCCCATTTCCTCGTGGCGGATGTACCTCTGTCCCGTGGCAGACTGCGCCGCGGTGGTGCTCTGGCTCTGCCAGTGGAAGAGGCGCTCGTTCACGGAATAATCCTTGTACATGGTGGTGGGGGAGTAATCCTTATCCGCCTTGTTCAGGGTGATGAGGAACACGTCCAGCTTCTTCTCAGGCAGATACTTCACGCCCTCCCGCATGTTGCTCGGATTCATGTGATCCATGGCGACCAGCAGCTGGTCACGGGTGTAGGTGCAGTGAAGATCCAGCGGACAGTCAAAGCCCACATCCACAGGCGTATCAATGAAGTCAATGCGGTTGAACTGGTAGCGGAGCAGCGCCTCAAGCTCTGCAAGCATCACCGGGCTTTCCGCCAATGATTTCAGATTGCGCCGCACTTCCTCGCTGTGCCAGTCTGCAGCTGTTTTGCCCCACAGGGTGACGTAGAACATTTGCATCATCCGCTTTTCTACGGGTGACAAGGTGTCTGCGTCAAGGGATGAAAGGGCGGGAAGCACACGAAGGAGGAAGGTGATCAAACGGCGGGAATCCACCGCAGCGAACCGCGGCAGTGCCTTGCTCATGGTCTCCTCCATGGGCTCGGTGAAATCCTCCCGAACATCCGCGCGGAAGCACAGCCTTGAGAATGTCGTGTATCGGTACAGGCTCTTCGGATCAAGGTGATGATAGTCAAGGAAGTTGGCCAGGTTAAGCTCCCGCCCGCTGTCTTCCTCAAAGGACGCGACACGGGAAACCAGCGCGGCCACATTGCCATAGGACGCGCGGATATTCTCCAGCACAATCTTTGCCGCCTGCTTTTCCAGCTGAACATAGCATCCTTTAGGCACAGACACAAAGCCGTCCTTGATTTCGCGGCTGACACTTCGGGTGGTGTTGGACAGGAGCGCCGCAAACTTTTCTTCAAAGCGATAGTGCCTGTTGCTCTGGCCGATGAAATCCAGCACGGTCAGGCAATCCTTGCCCTCACTCAGGCGCAGGCCGCGGCCAAGCTGCTGCAGGAACACCGTCAGGGATTCCGTCGGCCGCAGGAAAAGCACCGTGTTCACCTCGGGGATGTCGACACCTTCATTGTACAAGTCCACCACGAAGATGAACCGCACCTCGCCATCCACCAGGCGCTTTCTGGCAGAGTCACGCTCCGCGTCAGAGGATTGCCCCGTGAGGTACATGGCAGGAATGCCGCGGCCATTGAAGTAATCTGACATAAACTCCGCATGAGCAACAGAAACGCAGAAGCCCAGTCCCTTGACTTCTCCAAGATCCGTGACATATTTCATGAGGGACGCAATCACGTGGTCAGCCCGCTTTCTGGCAGCCGCGCCGCTCATGGTGTACATATTGGTCAGCTCGCTTTTGTCATACCCGCCGCGAACCCAGCGCACGTCTTTCAGGTCAATGGTGTCCGTCACGCCGAAATACTGGAAGGGGCAAAGCAGCCTGCGCTCAATGGCCTCTGGCAGACGTATTTCCGCCGCGATGCGCTGGCCAAAGTAGGGGAGAATGCTCTTGCCGTCCATTCTTTCAGGGGTGGCGGTAAGTCCCAGCAGGATTTTCGGCTGATAATAGCTCAGCAGCTGCTGATAGGTAGGCGCCGCTGCGTGATGGAATTCGTCCACTACAATGTAGTCAAAATAGTCAGGCGTTGTGCGGGCGGTGAAATCCTGGCTGTTGAAGGTCTGGATGGACATGAACAGGTGGTCGCTGTTTTCGGGGCGATAGCTGCCCACAAACAGCTCGCCAAAGTTGGCGTCCTTCATCACCGCGCGGAAGGTGCTCAGGCTCTGCTTGAGAATCTCCTCCCGATGGGCGACAAACAACAGTCGGCACTTGCCCTTCTGCTGCCTGGCAAACCGCCTGTAATCCAGCGCAGAAATCACAGTTTTGCCTGTACCCGTGGCGGCTACCACCAGGTTGCGCGTATATCCCCGCACCCTGCGCTCCGCTTCCAGCTTGTCCAGAATTTCCTGCTGGTAGGCATAGGGCAGAATGTCCATGACGTAACGGTCGGGGTTGTTGAGATCATGGTATTTTTCCGCCCTCAGCGCGCGAATCAGATGCTCCCGTTCTTCCTCCGTATAGAGCGTGAATTCGCTGTAATTCCAATAGGTCTCAAAGGTGGCGCCAATCTTCTGGATGGTCTCCGAAAGATCCTTCTGCGCAACCTTCACATTCCACTCCAGTCCATCGGTAATGGCGGCGTTGGACAGGTTGGACGACCCCACGTATGCCGTGGTAAATCCCGTTTTTCGATAGAAGATATATGCCTTGGCATGCAGGCGAGTGGTCTTGGTATCGTAGCTGATTTTCACCTGCGTATTGGACAATTTGCGAAGTTCTTCCACCGCGCGGATGTCCGTAGCACCCATGTAGGAGGTGGTGATGACCCGCAGTTGCCCGCCCCGCTGGGTGAATTCCCGCAGCTCGTCCACGATTTTTCTCAGCCCTGTCCACTTGATGAAGGACACCAGCATATCAATGCGGTCAGCCGAGGCGATTTCCTTCTTGAGCTCCGTCACCATTTGCGGTTCATGCACCGCTCCCGTAAACAGGGAGCTTTGCGCGACAGAGGTTTCTGGGCGAATCACGTCCGCGGCGGTCTTGTTCAGCACCAGAAGCGGATCATTTTCCCCAAGGAGCGCCAACAACTGCTGTGCGTCCCTTCCCACTGCCATCCCGCCAAAGTCCTCTTCGCCTGTTTCCCTGCCGATGAGGGACACAATGCGGTTGACCAGCTCCACCTGACGGGTCACGTCTCCGCCAGCGGACTGCACGCGGTCGAGACCCTTCTGCACCACATCGGTCAGGTACTGCGACAGCACCTTGGCCGCCTCCGCCTGGTCAATCCCTGCCACCGCCTTGCACTTGTCAGGCACGGCGGAAAGGGTCTCCTTCATCTCCTCACTGATGACCTGCTCATACAATCCGGGAATGGGTCGGTTCATGGCGATGTCTCCCTTG
>CAVEUM010000077.1:0-5234 GCA_963618735.1 bacterium
CGGTAATTACGACCTTCCGTTGCCTGATGGTGCCTATCTGACCCTGATGGATGATAGTGCGGCACTCAATGCGCTAAAGGATGGGCATGTGGTTCGCATCTACACCAAGAACCGTAGTCGTTCCGACCTGCCTCGCAGCACTCGATTGGATTTGTGTGACTATTTCGCCAGCAACCAGAATGCGGAGCTCGCACAGGGCTCGACTGGCATTCAACGGTTGGCCATCTGCCGTATGGATGTGGACAACCTGGGACATGCTTTTGTGGCGGGATTTGAGAACAGCAATGGGAAGACTGCAGATGAGAAGTTCCGCTATGTCACTCTTTCGCGTACAGCAAGTCTTTCACGCCAGCTTTCTCATTTTTTCAAGCGCTGCATGGGTGCAATCTTGGCTGATACGGATAAGAAACTGAATGTCTCTGTCGTCTATTCTGGCGGCGATGATGTATTCCTTGTCGGTGCATGGGATCACATCATTCAGGCAGCACAGCGGATTCAGGCCACTTTCATCGCTTTTAACGGTGGTTCGCTTACTATTAGTGGCGGTATCGGACTGTATAACGAGAAGTATCCTATTCGGCTTGCTGCAGATGAGACAGCAGACTTGGAATCGCAGGCGAAGAACCATCCGGGAAAAAATGCTGTGACGTTTTTTGAACCGACAAATCGCCATACCTACAGCTGGGATACATTCAGCAAGCAGGTTATGGGCGAAAAGTTCGCACTGTTGGATCGCTTCTTTGCTAATCAGGAAGAAAGGGGAATGGCTTTCCTGTACCGCATGACAGACCTTCTGCGTCAGGCAGAAACAGAAAAGCTGAACCTTGCGCGGTATGCCTACCTTCTTGCACGACTTCAGCCTCAGCGTGGCAGTAAAAGTTACGATAACTATCAGGAGTTTTCTGAAAAAATGTATGCGTGGGCCTGCAACCCGCAGGACCGAGGCCAACTTGTTACAGCTATTTACCTGTATGTCTATATGAACAGAAAGGCGGATTGATGTCATGGCATATTCATACAATAACAATAATCAAAGGGGCGGATATTCAAATTCGTATAATAGCCGTCCCGTGGGACAGTATGGTGCACCACAAGCACCAGAAATCAAGCCACTGCCTGTGCCAGATAATTATGTAGATGAAGCTGAGCAGGTCATGCGGGAATATAGGCAGGGGGGAGGCAAGATTACAACGACCAAGCTCCGCAGTTTTCTGACTTTGATTGATGATATCTATAACGTTGAAAACTTGCGCAACGATGAAATGCTTCTCCCTGAGAGTCAGTTGAAAATCATGCGTCTTCGAGTTCGTATGGTTTATGATGCCGGACGAGATGCAGAAGTAAAAACGTTTGTAGAGCGAGCTAAACTTCTTTCTTATTTGAAAGGGATTGGATCAAACCGGGAAGCCATGATCAAACTTGCACACTATATGGAAGCTTTGGTTGCTTATCATCGTTACTTAGGAGGCAAAGAATAATGTACGGCAAAATTGTGATTCGTTGTAGCCTAAAAGTACTGACCGGCATGCACATCGGCGGATCCAGCGTGTTCTCTGCCATTGGTGCGGTGGATAGCCCTGTTATTCGTGACCCTTTGACCCAGCGACCCATTTTGCCAGGCAGCAGCCTGAAAGGCAAGCTGCGTACACTGCTTGCACGAAGCACCTGCCGAGACATCAACCATATGCCTGACTACAATAAAGATGATGAAGTTATTTTGCGTATGTTCGGCTCATCAGAACCAGTTCGTCGCTCCAGGCTGCAATTTGCAGATAGCTTTATCAGCAATGCTGAAGCACTGAAGGATTTCAGTCTGACAGAAGTCAAGACGGAGAATAGCATTAACCGTGTCACTTCTGTTGCCAATCCTCGACAGATTGAGCGTGTTATTGCTGGCGTTGAATTTGGCGTTCGCATTGTGTATGATGTGATGAATCCTGATGAAGTGCTGGAAGACATGCAGCAGCTGGCTCATGCCATGCAGTTGTTGCAGTTGGATTATCTGGGTGGCCACGGTTCTCGCGGTAGCGGCCGCGTTGGCTTGCATGATTTCAAATTTGAATGTGTTGAATCTGACTTTCCTGTGGACATGCTGACTGAAATTTTTGGCAAGGTGGAGAATTATGAACTACTTCCTGTATAAGCTGAAATTTGACGGAGCTGTGCACTTTGGACAATCGGAGTCAGCGCTGTCATTGTATACAGCAGCCGATCATTTTCGTGCCGACACATTGTTCTCTGCATTGTGCCACACAGCGTTAGCCCTGTGGGGAGAACAAGGCGTGCAGTCACTAATTGAACAGGTCAACGCAGATGCACTGTTGCTTAGCGATAGCATGCCCTGGCGGACAGATCATGGAAAGGACGTTTTCTATCTTCCCAAGCCTTGCTTTGTGGCTGAGCAGAAGCGTGATATTCCGCCGGAACTTCGAAAAAAGACCAAGAGACTGGCGTGGATCCCTATTGCTGGCATGAATGAGTTTGAAGCATCATTGGAAGGAAAGACGCTGTACAATCCGGATGATAAGCCCTTCGGCATAGCGAGTGAACGTACATCTGCCGCGGTGACAGACGGTGCGGATGCACGTCCTTATCAGGTTGGTAGCTACTCTTTCTATCCAGATTGCGGGCTGTACATCATTGTTGGCATGAATGAAAAACGGCAAGCTGAGCAGATGAAGAAGTTACTTACTGCTCTTGGACTGAGCGGCATTGGCGGAAAAACAAGCTCTGGTTATGGCACGTTTACTGTCGAGCAGGTACTGGATTTGAATGCCGCCAATGACAATCAAACCAAGTGGCTCCGACGTGCCTTGGCAGGAAAGGATACAAAGCATTGGTTGCTACTAACCACCAGCCTTCCTGCTGATGACGAGATGGAGCGGGTGCTGGATGGTGCTATGTATCAGCTCGTGCGTCGCGGTGGCTTTGTGCAATCTTCTTCATTTGCCTATAATCCTGTAAAAAAACAGACGCAATTTTTCCTTGGCGCTGGTGCTATGTTAAACAAGCCATTTTCTGGTGCACTATATAGTGTCGCTGATAGTGGTACCCATGCGGTATTCCGCTATTCGAAGCCGATAATGTTGGGGGTGTCGTTTTGATCGAGCTTGATCATTTACAGACTTATGAGTTAACCCTGACCACGCAAGGCCTCCTGTTTGTAGGCAGCGGAAAGAAAATTCCTAAAAAAGAGTACATTTTCAACTCACGGAAGGGCACAGTTTCTTTTCTGAATGAACAGGCATTCTTTGACTTGCTTGTGCAGTACAAGCTGGTTGATCTGTTTGAAAACTATTGTATGCGAGCAGACGACAATCTGTACAGTTTTCTCTTTAAGGAATGTGGCTTAACTGCTGAACAGGTAAAGCCTGCTATTCTTTATGAGATTGGTGTAGGCGACGCTATGGATGCCCAACATTCTCTGAAAGAAATCAACGGCTTGATGCGCAATGCAAGACAGGAAGCTTATATTCCTGGCAGTAGCTTGAAAGGTGCCATTCGGACAGCCCTCCTCTTTGCAATGATGCAAAAACAGGATCCAACAACACATTCCCTTCCTGAACGAAATGCAAAACTTCCAGAAGAGAAATATTTGCATACACTGAATCTAAACATAAAAAGGCCGGACGATGCTGTAAATAGTATAATGCGTGGCATTCAAGTCTCAGATAGTGATCCTATCAGTAATCAGAAGCTAACACTGAGTATGAAAATTGATGTTACCATTCATGGTAACGAACGTCGTGTCCCGTTGTGCCGAGAATGCATTGGCCCTGGCACACATGTCAAGTTTCGGTTGACCCTGGATCAGTCTATTCTGAAAGGCGCGATAACGGTTCAAACTATCCTAAATGCGCTAAACGCATTCTATACCTATCAGCAGCAAACTTACGCCAGCAAATTTACAAAACCGAATGATAGCATGCAAGCAAGTGGCAAATGCCTGATGTCCTTTGGTGGTGGTGCGGGCTTCTTTACAAAGAGCCTTTCTTACCCGTATCTCGGCGAGAAGGAAGGACTTCGCTGGACAGCCGGCCTACTGCAGAACTCATTTAGGAATCATCACCATGAGAATGACCACATCATTTCTCCACATACTATGAAGTATGGCAAGTACAAAGGTAAGTACTATAGCTTTGGCACATGTGAGGTAACCGTTCAATGATACAGCAGCACCGCATTGCTCTTGACGTTGGCACAACACAGGTAAGCGCGACGCTTGCGTACCCTTTGTACGCATGGCTGTTGTCTTGCGTGTCCTCTGAAGCAGGAAATTTGCTCCATGAGGATGGCGCAAAGCCCATAAGTCAATACATATGTCGAGAAGGCGAAACATTTTGGTGGGTTGTTAATTTACTGACGAACGACGCAGTCGAAATGTTTTCTCCCGTGTTAACAAGCAAAGAGTCTGCAGAGCTTCATTTAGGGAAGCTTCCTTTTACGCAGCATTCGGTGGAAACCATTGACTCTCCAAAGGAAATGATTGAGCGCGCGCAGTCACTAAGTGAAATCAACCGTTTTCCTTTAACGTTACTCACACCAACGGCTTTTAAGCAGCAAGGGCGGTATGTTATTTTCCCTCAGGAGTCATTAATTTTGCAGTCTCTCATTCGTCGCTGGGGTATATGCTTTCCAGAATATCCACTTGATGATCCAGACGCATTTCAGGCGTTGCTTCAGGGAATACACATTACTGACTATAGTTTGCACACTTTACGTCACCCAATGAAACAGGCAAAAATTCCATCTTTTCAAGGAAGACTTATTCTCGAAGCACGTTTACCAGCTCCGATGATGAATATTTTCAAAACATTGTATGTGATTGCACCTTATGCCGGCCTTGGAATTAAAAACAGTCTTGGTATGGGTGGCGTAAAGATTTCAAAAAATATGGATCAATGAAAACCGAACTCTTACAATGCTGTTAAGGTGGAAGATTGTGAATATCTGCCACATAATCCTTGCCCTGACGCTCATCCGATCTTTGCTCCGTCACACCGAAAATTTGGTTCTTCACGGAAAGTGATGGCACCACCGCATAATATGGCCATTAGGATAGCAAAAAGAAGACATCCGACCTTCAAGGTAGTCGGATGTCTTCCACTTGTTTTCTTTTTGACTTTGCGTCACACTATGACCGTATTACGCAGCGTTGCCGTAAGCTTTGGCCTGCTTTTTAGCAGTGTTGCCTTAACGAAGCCCATTCACATCAACAACTTCGGATGTGCCCT
>CAVEUM010000078.1:0-5122 GCA_963618735.1 bacterium
AACCCTATCAGGGGCGCCGCCCCTGAACCCTGCAAGGGTCTTCGACCCTTGACCCGTTATCGCGATGAGGTTGAACGCAACTTCAAACAGGTTGCGCGTGAATGGGTGCTGACCCTTGACCCGTTTTTATGGGAAGAAAATGCTGCACCCATTCGTTGAATAGGTACAACGGCTTCTTACAAGAGAAGCCCACTCCCCAAAGGCGGTGGAAACGATGGATGAACTAACCCTGCGACGCGCGAAGAATGGCGACAGCGAAGCCTTTGAAGCACTGGTAACCCCTTATGAGCAGATGATTTGGCGCCTGTGCTGGCGCTATGTCCGCCACGATGCCGATGCACAGGACTGCGTGCAGGAAACCATGCTTAAGGCGTGGCGTCAGTTGCCTAATTACCGCGGCGAGTGCAGCGTGGAAAGCTGGCTGTATCGCATCTGCGTCAGCTGCTGCCTGGACTTCATCCGCAAGCGTGGAAACCGCGTGAACGAGTCGGTGGACGTGATGATGGACCTGGGTCTCGACCCTGTGTCCCCTGAACCATTGCCGGAAGAAAAGGTTGCGGCGGATGCGGAAAAGCAGGAGATTCACGAAGCGATTGCCGACCTTCCTCAATCCATGCGGGAGGTTCTTGTGCTCAGCGTCCTGGAGGGCAGGTCTTATGAGGACACCGCGACACTGATGGGCATCAGCATTGGCACGGTAAAGAGCCGACTAAACCGCGCGCGGCAAAAATTACAGGAAAAATTCCGCCAGTTGGGAACAAAATGGTCATCTTCCCGTCTGACAAAGTGAAAGGAGGGGCTACCATGGCAGATGATCGGGATTTTCTTCGGGAGCAACTGAAACCATTGGAGGATGATGTGCCCCCCATGCCGGAAGGAATCCATGACCGATGGATGGACGCGGTAGAACGCGAGACGCGGGTGAAAACACCGCCGGGGAAGTCTCGCGTGCCGTGGAAGCGGATTTTAGCCTCAGCAGCCGCGGCTGTGTTTGTGATTGGCGGCGCCATTTGGGCGAATGACCAGCAGCTGGGGAAGGAGAGCAACCGGTATACGCTTTACTCAGAAGAGGACAGCTATGCCTATTCAGAGATGTTTGGCTCGGACGAAGGCACTACCTCTGGAAGCGGCGCTGTGTTGAAAAGCAGCTACGGTTCGTCTGCAGATAACGGTGTCATGCTGATGAGCAGCTCTGCGGATACCACCGCGGCGGAAACAACGGCTGAAACCCAAACCCAGAAAATCATCCGCACGATCAGCCTGAGCATTGGCTCCACCGCCTTTGATGACACCCTGAGCATCATCAAACAGGCCTGCACGGACGCGGGCGGATGGATCGAATCTTCCACGGAGTATGGCAGCAGCACTAGAAAAAGTGCCACGCTGATCATGCGCGTTCCTGCTGACGCGCTGGACACCTTCCTGAGCGGCACGGCGGAATGGGGTCGGGTCATCCGCAAAAGTGAAACCGCGGAGGATGTCACGGAAAGCTACTATGACACGAAGACCCGTCTGGAGACCCAACAGAAGCTCCTCGCGCGTCTGCAGGAGCTGGTAGCGCAGGCATCGGATCTCAGTGATATTCTGGCATTGGAAAGCCAGATGGCGGACACCCAGTATGAGATTGACCGCCTGACAGGCATCCTGCAGAGCACGGATCAGAAGGTTTCCTACGCGACCGTGGAGGTTTACCTACAGGAAGATACGCCTGCCACCGTGGCGGAAATCCGTGAGCAGTCCCTGTGGGAGCGCATGCTCAACGCCCTTCAGGTGGGCGGAGAAGCCTTTATAGGATTCCTTGGCGATGCAGTGGTGTTTGTGGTATACGCCCTGCCGTTTATCGCGGTGGTGGCGGCGGCGATCATCGTTATAAAGATCATCAGGAAGCGTCGGTTGTGACATTGAATGTCATGAAATCGAATGCATGCAGAAAGTTCAGAGGCAATCGATGCCTCGGCGGTCATTCCCCCTCGAATGGCCGCTTTTTGTTACACGGGTGGGGTACCTACGTAACCAACACAAGTAACTCGTGTAATCCCCGAAAAGAGTTGCCCTTTTTTCTCATCCGCGCTACAATATCCTTGCGAACATTCCGCTGAAAAAGCGTAAACATGGAGGATATTTTTATGAGCAGACTGGGCGACTTAATCCGCACCGAGCGTGTGCGGCAGAAAATGACCCCCAAGCAGGTGGCGCGGAAGTGCGGCGTCAGCGAAAGCTACCTGCTGGCCGTTGAGGCAGGCACCCGCATCATTGCGGATGACCAGGCACGCCGCATCCTGAAGACCATCGGTCTCAAGGAGCAAACCGAGGCGGACTTCTCCCTGGATGACATCGCCGCCACGGTGGACCTGGTGCAGGTTCAGCCCCAGATGGCCAAGCAGATGACCAAGCCCAAGGTGAAGGAAACGGAAATCGTGGCTTCCACCGATGAGAAGGATCCTGCGGTGACCGGCAGCGTGTGGCTGGACGCTCTGAGCAGCGTCCTCAAGCGTGTTCCCGTGATGAACGCGGTGATGAAGCCTGTGAACTACCGCCTGCTTCCCATCGAGAATGGGAAGATTGAGGGTGCCAAGCCCGACAAGGTCTTCTACTTTCTTGCCCCGGATGACAGCATGCGCGGCTTCCGCATCCATTCGGGAGATGTGGCGCTGATGGTGCCTGCCCAGAGTCCCATTGACGGTGCGGTGATGCTGGTGGAGTACGACGGCCATCGTGCCCTGCGCAAGGTGAAGGTGCTGGAGCATTTCCAGGTGCTTCTTCAGTCCTTTGACCGTGAGTACGACGCCCGCACCCTTCAGCTGAGCGAGGTGAACTTCCTCGGCCGTTGCGTCAGGGTGGAATTCGATCTGTAATTCCTGAATAAAAAAAGAGGAGAACCCGCGTCGTGCAGGTTCTCCTTTTTTGATGTCATTAGCCGATGTCGATGTTCTCGCCCACCAGACCCACATAAGCGCCGGCCTTGGCTTCAGCGCTCTCCTCATGGGCCAGGAGCCACTTATTCCGTGCCCACAGCGTGGCATCCAGGGGGTTCGGGCTGGGAAGACGGAAATCGGTGTTGGTCTTGTCAGGCAGCGCCACCATCACGCGGAAACCCTTGACGGCGTCCACATGGCAGGGGGCATAGTGGAGGGTGGTTGCGTACACTTCCACCAGCGTGCCGGCAGGAACCTTGAAGGCCTTGACCTTGGCGGTGTCCAGCTTGCCGTCTTCCATGTCACTTTCCTTGGCCAGCAGGAGAATAAAATCCTCGGTGCCCAGGTTGAACTCGCTGTCGCGGTGGAACTCCAGGCAATTCAGCTTGGTATTATGGCCGTTGCACCAGCCCAGCTGATAAGGCATGCCGCCATACAGCGCCGTGCCAAGCGCGTCCGCGCCCTTTGCAGCGTGGAGCAGCTCTTCACGAGGAACATACTCGGTGTGATCGGTCACAGGAGTCTTTTCCAACTGAGCCAGCAGGTCAGTCACGTCATAGCCGTTGACCACGCGGCCATACTCCTTGAATGCAGCATCCTTGCAGCTGAGAATTTCCATGATGATTCGCTCCTTTGTGCGATGATTCATAGGGAAAGTTCGACAGACAGGAGAAGACTCCTTCTTATCCGATGGCGTGAAATGCTTTTTTCCAGCTTCCGCGGAAGTAGCGGATGGTGAAGAGCAGCGCGCGAATGGCGTTATCTGCGCCCATGCAGCACCACACGGCGTTCAGCCCCAGATGGAACACATGGATGCAGATGGCGGTGGACACAATGCGAATGCCCCACATGGTCACCAGATTGATGACGAAGGGCGCACGGGTATCGCCCACGCCGTTGAAAATGCCTTCCAGGATAATGGCCACGGCGTACACAGGCTCTACCACGGCGATGATTTTCAGCACGGAGGCACCGGCGGCAATAACATCCGCATCGGGGGTAAAGATGCTCAGCAGCTGCTCGGAGAAGATGAACATCAGCGCGCCAAGAACGGTCATAATGCCTACGGAAACAGCCGTGCAGGCGCGGGTAACACCGGAAAGGAAGGCTTCGTTCCGCTCACCGGCGGCGTTGCCGGAAAGGGTGGAGCCGGCAGCCTGCATGCCGAAACCGGGGAGGTACACGGCCTCCTCCGCCGTAAGCGCCAGGGAGTGCGCCGCCAGCGGCACCGTGCCCAGGGCGGACACCTGGGAGAGGAATACCACGTGTCCCAGGCAGACGCTAATGCGGGTAAACACCGCGGGCAGACCAATGCGGATGCACTGCCGCATAACGGGCTTATCCAGCCGAAGCTTTTCACCTGCAAGGGCAAGGGAGCGGCTGCGCCACATGGCGAGGAACATCAGAGAACCGCTCACCACATAGGAAACGGCGGTGGCGATGGCGGCACCTTCCACCCCAAGTCCCGCGCCAGGGAAGGCGAAGCCAAAGAGCGTGACGGTTCCCGTGGGGAAGATGAGCACCGCGTTCAGGCAGATGTTGACGATATTCATCAGGATGCTGACCCGCATAGGCGTGCGGGTGTCGCCTGCCGCGCGCAGGCAGGAGGAGAAGATAATCGAGGACGCGCGGAACAGCATGGGCAGGCTCACAATAAAGAAGTAGCGGGCAGAGGTGTCATAAATCACTTCTTCAGCGTGAAGCCAGCCGGGAAGAAAGGGCGTAACAGCCAGGGTGATGGCCATGAGGCCAAGCCCCATCACCAGCACTGCAAAGATGGATTGCATGGCGGCAGAGCGCGCGGTCTTTTCATCCCTTGCGCCCAACGCACGGGAGATGCAGGCCAGAAATCCAACCCCGATGGCGAACATGGGGGCGTTCACCAGCCAGTTGACCGTGGAGGTAAGCCCAACGGCGGCCGTTGCATTGGCGCCCATTTGGCCGACCATGGCAGAATCCGCGTACTGCACCACCGTTTGGAGCGTCTGCTCCAGCATGGCAGGCCATGCCAGGGTGAAGATGGACTTCATCAAATGCCGATGCTGGGATGAATCAAGTTGATTTTTCACCTTCCAAGAGCCTCACTTTCCATGCTATGATACATGGAATGAAAGAGAAGTGTCAAGGGGGGAGGGGAACTACATCGATACCCGTTGCAAAAATATTTCATCAGGGCTGGACAAACTGCGGAATCTTTGCTATAATAG
>CAVEUM010000079.1:0-5112 GCA_963618735.1 bacterium
GTCTACTCCGGCGTGTACGGTCGTGCCAGCATCTCCTTCTACGCATTCAATTCCAACGGCAATCGCGGCATCGCCTGCGGACTGAACAACCTGCAGAAGATCCGCGACGGCGAGCCGCTGGGTGGCAAGTCTTCTGCGGAAAGCGACTTTGCAGACGCTGAGGACGATTTCCTGTCCTGGCGCTGATACGAAGTGGGGCGGTGGTGTCCTCTGCCGCCCCACTTTTCAACGGAGGTATCTATGAAAACAATCAGTATCGATTTGGAGACGTACAGCAGTGTGGACTTGGGAAAATCCTCAGTCTATCGCTACGTAGAGAGCCCCGATTTTGACATTCTTCTGTTCGGTTACAGCGCAGACGGCGGTGGGGTGCAGGTGGTGGATCTGGCACAGGGCGAGCAGATTCCACCCGAGGTGATTGACGCGCTGACAGATGAGCAAGTTCATAAGTGGGCGTTCAACGCGTCCTTCGAGCGTGTCTGCCTGTCCGAATGGCTGAGGCGGCACGGTTATCCGCTGCACAACGAATACTATTCCATTCCTGATGACCCCTGCATGGATTACCTCGATCCCAAAGGTTGGCATTGCACTATGGTTTGGGCGGCGTATCTGGGGCTGCCGTTATCCCTGAAGGACGTGGGTAGCGCATTGGGGCTGGACAAGCAAAAGCTAGCTGAAGGCAAGGATCTCATTAAGTATTTCTGTGTTCCCGGCAAGGATGGTAAGCGTCATCTGCCTTCCGACGCACCAGACAAATGGGCTCTTTTCAAGGCCTACAACCTCCGAGATGTGGAGACTGAAATGGCCATCCAGCAGCGGCTGAAAAAGTACCCCGTGCCCGAAGCAATTTGGGACGAATACCATCTCGACCAGCAGATTAACGACCGTGGCATTGCTGTAGACATGACCCTGGTGTGCAGTGCCATTGCCATGGATGCTCAGTCTCGTCAGGAGCTAAAAGACAAGCTGCAGGAGCTGACCATGCTGGACAACCCAAACTCCGTACAGCAGATGAAAACCTGGCTCCATGAAAACGGTCTGGAAACCGACACCCTCGGGAAAAAACAGGTGGAAACGCTGGTCAAGACCGCACCCGAGCCGCTGAAAACCGTGCTTCAGCTCCGTCAGCAGCTGGCAAAGAGCTCCGTGAAGAAGTACCAGGCCATGGAGAACACGGTGTGTGCCGATAACCGTATCCGTGGTTGCTTCCAGTTCTACGGTGCAAATCGCACTGGGCGGTTCTCTGGGCGAAATGTCCAATTGCAAAATCTCGCAAGGAACGACATGCCCGACCTGGCCGAGGCACGCGATCTTGTCCGCACGGGCGATTACGATACAGTGCGCATGCTCTACGACTCTGTTCCAAACGTGCTGTCTCAGCTCGTCCGCACAGCCTTCATCCCACGGGAAGGAAGAAAGTTCTTTGTGGCTGACTTCTCCGCCATCGAAGCGCGCGTCATTGCCTGGCTGGCAGGGGAAGAATGGCGCATGGAGCTGTTCAAGGGCGGCGGCGACATTTACTGCCAGAGCGCCAGCCAGATGTTCGGCGTGCCCGTGGAGAAGCACGGCGTCAACGGACATCTCAGGCAGAAGGGGAAGATCGCCGAGTTGGCCTGTGGTTATGGTGGCTCCGTTGGCGCGTTGAAGGCCATGGGCGCGTTGGAGATGGGACTGACTGAGAAGGAGCTTCCTGCGCTGGTCAAACAGTGGCGCAGCGCCAATCCCAAGATCGTGCGGCTGTGGTGGGACGTAGACGAGGCTGCCACGGTGGCCATTCGGGACAGGAAAATCACCCGAACACACGGCCTCACCTTCAAGGTGGAGTCGGGCGTACTGTTCGTCACTCTGCCCTCAGGCAGAAATCTGTGCTACGTGAAGCCCCGAATCGGCGAGAACCAGTTTGGCGCTTCGGCACTTACCTACATGGGCATCGATGCCACGAAAAAGTGGTCGAGGCTCGAAACCTATGGTCCTAAGTTGGTGGAAAATGCGGTTCAGGCCATCTCACGTGACATCCTCTGCTACGCCATGCAGACCCTGAGTCACTCAGCCATCGTGGCACATGTGCACGATGAGCTCATTATCGAAGCCGATCCGCGTATGTCGCTCGATTCGGTCTGTGAACAGATGGGCAGAACACCGCCCTGGGCACAAGGTCTTCTGCTTCGGGCAGATGGTTACGTCACCGACTTTTATCAAAAAGACTGAGGAGGAATGAACGATGAAAATCAGCCGATACAACAGCGAGGGGTACCATGATCCCACCACCTACGAAGCCCTCATGAACATAGAACGTGAGCAGAAGGCCGCAAAAACAGCGTCACTGGCGCGGGCATCGTCCTTCCGCCCCATTGTCTACATCTGCAGTCCATACGCCGATGATCCGCTGAACAACGAGCGCCGTGCCATCCGCTACTGCCGCTTTGCTGTGCGGAAGGGCTGCATTCCCATTGCACCCCACATCTACTTCACTCGATTCCTGGACGACAAAGCCCACGAGGATCGCCAGTTGGGCATGTTCATGGGACAGGTCATGATGACTAAGTGTGCGGAGGTTTGGGTGTTTGGAGATCACATTACCCGCGGCATGGAGTGCGAAATTGCCAAGGCAGAAGAGCGAGGACTGCCCATCCGCTACTTTAACGAGAATATGGAGGAACTCTGACATGGATGAGATTTTGTCGGCACTCAACTGTATTCCGGTCAGGGACTGCTCCTACGCGGAATGGCTCGGCATTGGTATGGCGCTCAAAGACGCTGGGTACGAGTGTACTGTGTGGGATGAATGGTCGAAGGACGACAAGCGCTATATCGCAGGCGACTGTGAGCGCCGCTGGGCATCCTTTAAGGGATCGGAGCACCCCGTCACGGTGCGCACCATTCGTGCTATGGCACGGAAGAACGGCTGGGTTTCCGCTTTCACCGATTTTGGAGATGTGCAGGAGCAGATGCCCTGCGAGATGCTGATTCGCTATCTGGACACGCTGTTCAAGCATGATGACATCGTTGGTTTTGCCACACAGGTTGCATCGGACAGCCACGGCAAGCTCAAGCCCATTAATACCAATCTGGCCATGCGGGCATCGGAGTTCATCGACCGCCTGAAGGAAGCAAACGACATCGAAGAGGTCATCGGAGGTTACCGACCGGACTGTGGTGCATGGATTCGAATGAACCCGCTGGACGGTAGAGGCCAGGCAGACAAGAACGTGTCAGCTTATCGCTATGTACTTATTGAATCGGACGACATGCCAAAGGAAGAACAGGAGCGCTTCTATCGCAAGTATGAGCTTCCTATTGCCGCGCTGGTAGACTCAGCAGGCAAGAGCATCCACGCCGTTGTGCGCATTGACGCACCAGACGAGCAGGAGTATCGCCACCGCGTCAATTACCTGTTTCGCTTTCTGGAGCAGCGGGGTTTCTCTGTGGACAACGCCAACAAGAACCCATCCCGCCTGAGCCGCATGCCAGGCGTCACTCGAAGCGGTGCAGTACAGACTCTTTTAGGCACGAACTTGGGCAAGCACACCTGGAGCGAATGGCTGGAATACGCCGAGGAGCTTTCACTGCTGCCTGAGCCTGTACGCTTAAGTGACGTCGAAACACCACCGACTAAGCCGCCGGAACTGATTCGCGGCATTCTGCGGCGCGGCCACAAGATGCTCATAGCTGGTCCTAGCAAGGCAGGCAAGAGCTTTTTACTCATCGAGTTGGCCATCGCCATCGCCGAGGGCAGCAGCTGGCTGGGCTTTCAGTGTGTACAGGGCAAAGTGCTGTACGTGAACCTGGAAATTGATCCAGCCTCCTGCATTGACCGCTTCATCACGATTTACAGCAAACTGGGCTTCACACCGCCTCACACGGAGAATATTGTGATTTGGAACCTTCGCGGTCATGCCCTTCCACTGGACAAGCTGGTTCCTATTCTGGTGAAGCGCATGAAGGACGAGCAGTTCGCTGCTGTGATTATCGACCCCATCTACAAAGTGATTACCGGCGACGAGAACAACGCCAGCGACATGGGTGCTTTCTGCAACCAGTTCGATAAGATCTGCACCGAGCTTGGCGCATCGGCGATTTACTGCCACCACCACTCGAAGGGTTCACAGGGTGGCAAAAAAGCCATAGACCGTGCTAGCGGCAGCGGCGTGTTTGCCCGTGACCCGGATGCACAGCTGGACATTATCGAGCTGAAAAAGCCGCTGTTCAAGGAAGCAGAGACGGAAACGGAGGACGGCGAGGTCGTGGAAATTGAGCAGTTCGATATCACCCGCTCGGCATGGCGCATGGAGGCCTCACTACGGGAATTTCCACCGATTGAGCCAGTGAACTTCTTCTTCGATTATCCGATTCATCCGTTGGACACGGAGGGCGCACTGGCGGCTTATCATCCCGAGGGAAGTCCTCTGGCAAATTTGGGTTCGAGTCCAAAGCGCACCACGCCTGAGATTCGAAAGCGGCGTTTGGACGATGCCTATGACGCTGCGCCCAAGAACGAACCTGTCACCATAAAGGTTCTGGCCGAACTGGCAGAGGTTTCACAGGACACCATGCGGCGCTACTTGAAGGAATTTGAAGAGGACTACATGGTCTACAGAGGACTCGTTCAGGAGCGTCTGATGCTCTCAGACGCAGAAAAAATCTTGTAAATGCTCTACAATCCTTGCACATCAAAGGGTGGTTTTTCCCGAAAATGCAAAAAACTCAAAACCACACGCAAAGGAAAAATCGCCCTTTGCAACTGCAAATTTGCACTTGTCCGACTATATAAAGAGAACTGCAAGTTTGCGACAAAGAGAGTCAAGCGTGATGGGAATCTGGTAAGGGGATAAACCCCCTTACCGGATTCTCCGTCACAGCCTGACTTGACCAAAGCCGATGACTGAACGAAGAGAAAAGTAGAAAAATGAATAAGGTGGTGTGCATCTCATGAAAGAGAAAGAAATAGAGCAGGCACTGGTCACTCAGGTGAAACGCCATGGAGGCCTCTGCCCCAAATTCATCAGCCCTGGTCTTGACGGTGTGCCTGACCGCATCATTCTTCTGCCCGAAGGTCGCGTGGCCTTTGCAGAGCTGAAAGCCCCGGGGAAGAAGCCGCGTCCCCTGCAGAAG
>CAVEUM010000080.1:0-4990 GCA_963618735.1 bacterium
CCAGGGGCTGTTAAGCGGGTCGAAGACCCTCGCCCCTGGACCCTTCGCATGCACACCTAAGAATGTTGGTTTGTAATGGAACTTTTATGAAGTTGCGGAACAATACATCTCAAAAGTAGAGCACTGCGAAGGGGTCAAGGGGGCGACCGCAAAGCCCCCTTGTCGCTCCAGAGAGCGAAATCTTTTTGTTGGCAAGCGAGCTTGTCATATGGAACGAAGGGGTTTTTGCTCATTGTTCCAGGGGCTGTTAAGCGGGTCGAAGACCCTCGCCCTCTGGACTCCTTCGGATGTCCTTTATCTTTAAGTTGATTTGCCTCGCAACTTTTATGAAGTTACAATACAGAGCCCCTCAAAAGTAGAGGACTGCGAAGGGGTCAAGGGGGCGAGGGTCTTCGATCCACTTAACAGCCCCCTTGTCGACTCAGAGCGAAATCTGAAAACACAAAGTGACTGCTTCCTCGCTAGAAGAAGCAGCCGCTTTGTTAAGCAACATTAGTTGTGCTTCTTAATTCCGATAACGGCCTTTTCACCGTTGACATCCCATTCCTTCACAATGAAGCTGTCATCGGCTTCACCCAATTCAAGGCTCAGGGCGAGAACACCGTTCATGATCATATCCTTGCCAGCTTCCACAGCCTTTGCAAGGGTGTCGCTGCACTGCACGCGGACGTCAATGCGGTCAGTGACCTCAAAGTCGGTGTCCTTGCGCATGGTCTGAATCTTGCTGACCATCTCGCGGGCGTAGCCTTCCTGCACCAGCTCGGGGGTCAGGGTGGTGTCCAGCACCACGGTGACGCCGTGATCTTCCAGGGCAGTGAAGCCTTCCTTCTGCATGGGCTCGGTGAGCACGTCATCCTTGGCGAGGGTCACGGTGGTGCCGTCCACATCGAAGGACACGGTTTCGCCGCGCTCAAAGGCTTCCACCACATCGTTGCCGTCCATCTGGCTCAGCTGGGCGCTGATCTTGCCAAGCAGCTTGCCGTACTTCGGGCCCAGGGTGCGCAGCTGGGGCTTCAGCTTGTGGGTGGTGTAGTCGCGGGCACTGTCGGTGAAAATGACCTGCTTCACGTTCAGCTCATCCTCGCACAGCACCTGATAGGCCTCGGTGAAGGATGCGCCCTTGACAAACAGGCGGGCAGCAGGCTGACGAACCTTCATGTTGGCGGCGTTGCGGCAGGCACGACCCAGCTGCACAACCTCCAGCAGGGCTTCCATCTGCTCTTCCATGTCGGTGTCGATGCGGCTTGCATCGCTGACGGGGAAGTCGCACAGGTGCACAGACTCGGGGGCGCCGGGGACGTTGTTCACCACCAGGTTCTGGTAGATGTCTTCGCTGAGGAAGGGCACAAAGGGTGCCACGAGCTTGCTCAGGGTCACCAGCACATGATACAGGGTGGCGAAGGCAGCTTCCTTGTCGCCAGCCATGCCCTTGCCCCAGAAGCGCTCACGGCCGCGGCGGACATACCAGTTGCTCAATTCATCCACGAAATCGGCGATGGCGTTGGCAGGCTCGGTAATGCGATAAGCGGTCAGGTCAGCGTCCACGCGGGCGATGAGGGTGTTCAATCGGGACAGGATCCACTTGTCCATCAGGCTCAGCTCCACCTTGTCCAGCGGATGCTGCAGGGGATCAAAGCCGTCAATCTGGGCGTACATCACGAAGAAGGCGTAGGTGTTGCGCAGCGTTCCCAGGAACTTGCGCTGACCTTCTACCACAGCCTTCTCAGAGAAGCGCTTGGGCAGCCAGGGAGCAGTGGTGGTGTAGAAGTACCAGCGCAGGGCGTCGGCACCGAACTTGTCCAGCATCTGGAAGGGATCCACCACGTTGCCCAGGTGCTTGGACATCTTGTGGCCTTCCGCATCCTGCACGTGACCCATGACGATGCAGTTTTCAAAGGGTGCGCGGTCAAACAGCACAGTGGAGATGGCCTCCAGGGTGTAGAACCAGCCGCGGGTCTGGTCGATGGCTTCGGAGATGAAGTTGGCAGGATAGTTCTGCTCGAACTTCTCCTTATTTTCAAAGGGATAGTGCCACTGGGCGAAGGGCATGGAGCCGGAATCGTACCAGCAGTCGATGACGTCGGTCACGCGGTGCATTTCGCCGCCGCACTTCTCGCAGCGCAGGGTCACCGCGTCAATGTAGGGGCGATGGAGCTCGATCTCCGGGCCGGGATCCTTCACAGCCATCTTCCGCAGCTCTTCGATGGAACCCACCACGTGCACATGGCCGCATTCGCAGGTCCACACAGGCAGGGGCGTGCCCCAGTAACGTTCACGGCTCAGACCCCAGTCAATCACGTTCTCCAGGAAGTTGCCCATGCGGCCTTCCTTGATGTGGTCGGGCATCCAGTTTACAGTGCGGTTGTTGCGCACCAGGTTATCCCGCACAGCGGTCATCTTGATGTACCAGGTGGGGCGGGGGTAATACAGCAGGGGCGTGTCGCAGCGCCAGCAGAAGGGATAATCATGGGCGAAGGGGATGGCGGCAAAGAGCAGCTTGCGCTCCTTCAGGTCATCCAGCACCATGGGGTCGGCCTTCTTCACGAACACGCCGGCCCACTTGGTTTCGGGCGCCATGCAGCCCTGGGTGTCTACCAGGTTGACGAAGGCAATGCCGTTCTGCTTGCAGACGCGGTTATCGTCCTCACCAAAGGCAGGGGCAATGTGAACGATGCCGGTGCCGTCTTCCATGGTGACGTAGTTGTCAGCAACCACCACCCAGGACTTGCCGTCCTTGGGCTCAACGAAGTGATACAGGGGCTCGTAGGTGCGGCCGGTCAGGTCGTTGCCCGTCATTTCGGACAGGATGGTGACTTCCTTGCCCGCGAAAACCTTCTCCACCAGGGCTTTGGCCATGATGAAGTTTTCACCCTCGCAGGAGAGCTTGCAGTAGGTGGCGGTGGGGTTCACGCACAATGCCAGGTTGCTGGGCAGGGTCCAGGGCGTGGTCGTCCATGCCAGGAAGGAGGTGTTCTCCTCATCCGTGCAGCGGAAGCGCACAATGGCGGAAACTTCCTTCACGTTCTTGTAGCCCTGTGCCACCTCGTGGCTGCTCAGTGCGGTGCCGCAGCGGGGGCAGTAGGGGGCAATCTTGTGGCCAAGGTAGAGCATGCCCTTGTCATAGATGGTCTTCAGGCTCCACCATTCGCTCTCGATGTAGTCGTTGTGGTAGGTGACGTAGGGGTGTTCCATGTCCACCCAGTAGCCCACCTGGTCGCTCATCTTTTCCCACTCGTGCAGGTACTTCCACACGCTCTTCTTGCACTCGCCGATGAAGGGCTCAATGCCGTACTTCTCAATCTGGGGCTTGCCGTCCAGACCCAGGAGCTTTTCAACCTCCAGCTCCACGGGCAGACCGTGGGTGTCCCAGCCGGCCTTGCGGGTCACGCTCTTGCCCTTCATGGTCCAGAAGCGGGGGAACAGATCCTTGATGACGCGGGTTTCGATGTGGCCGATGTGGGGCTTGCCGTTGGCCGTAGGCGGGCCGTCGAAGAAGGTGAAGTGCTCGCCGCTGCCGTCGCGCAGCTTGAAGGACTTGCGGATGATATCCTGATCCTTCCACTGCTTTGCGATCTCGTGCTCGCGCTCTACAAAGCTGACATCGGTAGATACCTTGTTGTACATGGTCGATGTACCTCCTTGCAATGGGATAAATCTGCGCCAAGCGCATAAAAAAACGCCCGGCAGAAATCTGCTGGGACGGATAATGATCCGCGGTACCACCCAATTTGGTGATCTTGCGATCACCCTCTCAGTGCGGAAAAACTTCCGCTGCCCTGTAACGGGAGCGCCCGGGCAATCCTACTGGTGTTCAGATTGCCTCACTCCGGGGTGATTTGTGCTTTCCTGCTCTCCTGCCGGACTTTCACCGCTCTCCGGCTCGCTTCAGGCGCAGGGCGCACCGTCCCCTTCTTTGTGAACGAACATAACTATTATACACGATTTCGGGGGTTTTGCAATATTCCCAATGGGAAAAATGAGCGGAGAAAGCAGGCGTCTCTCCGCTCGGTCATTACATGTCCACCGCGATTTTTACCGTGTCCAGGAATTCTCGCAGGTCAGCCCTTGCGGTCTCCTCGGTGAGCCCTTCGTAGCGGTCGCACATGCGGTGCACCAGCTCATCCTCGGTGATTTCCTCGCTAAGCTGCTCCCACAGCCAAACGGCGGCGTTGTTCAGGGTAATCAGGCCGTTAAACTTCTCGCTTTCTTCGCCCACGGGAACCAGAATATGCTCATCGCACATTTCCCGCAGGAGGAAGCCCTTCTTTGCCTTCATGGTGGTCACTCCTTTCCAGAATGGAAGATCTTTTTGATTTTGCGTACGCATCTCCCCGGGAGGCGCCTGAGCCACAGGGCGGCGTTCTTCAGGGGAAGAATGAAGCAGCGCTTGCGGACGTAGGATTGATAGCGTTTGTCGGTGACGGGGATCATGTCGCCGCCATCGGGACTGAAAGCGGTGAGGACGCCCAGCAGCTGAGACGCTGGGACGGTCTCCGTCCAGTTGCAGTTATCGCCGCGGATGCGGTAGCAATCGCCCTTCACGCGGAGGACGCGGTGCAGGACGTAATCCCCGCTGGGACGGCGGTAGAGCACCACATCGTGCCTTTTTGGCGGCGCGGTGAGCCGCTGAATCTCCACCAGGGAGCGGCGGTGATGGAGCATGGGTTCCATGCTGCAGCCTACGGTGGTTTGGAGGATGCGCCCGCGGCGGAGGAGCTGCTCCTCGGGGGTGGATTGAGTCATCATGGTTAGAAACTCCTTCCAGGAGGCTGTTAAGCGGGTCGAAGACCCTCGCCCCCTGGACACTTTGCGTGCACTCTCTGATGAAAAGAATTTTTGCGGATTTGCAGGGGGCTTTGCGGTCGCCCCCTGCACCCCTTCGCATGCACTACCTATAATCTAGACTTTTCATGCATGTCCCTAAGAGAAGGGAAAAGTGCACCCCGAAGGGTGCAGGGGCGATCGCAGACTTCGTCTGTTTTAACAGCCC
>CAVEUM010000081.1:0-4917 GCA_963618735.1 bacterium
AGGTTGATGCGCCCTGCAAGCGCGTCCTGCATCATTTGCTGAAAGGCTGGGCGGGACTTGGTGCCCGTGCCGCTGCGTCCCTGGTCGGCGTAGATGCCGGCGAAGTCCCATTCTGGCGTGTTGCGGATCAGGTTTTCGTAGTAAGTGATTTGCCGCTCGTAGCTTTCCTCTTGCTCGGCAAAGTCTGTACTGACGCGGCAGTAGGCAGCGACTCGCTTGCGCTGCTGGGATGTCTGGCTTTGGATTTTTCGAACGATCATGGCGAAATATCCCCTTTCACTTTTGTTGGTTGTCGGCAAGCTCCTGCTCGCGCCGCTTGTCCTCCGCAGTCATGGGAAAGCGGCCATCTCGCTTACCCTGCTCAAGATCCTCGATGTAGCGTTTGTAGAAGGCAAGAAGGCGAGCGGGTTCATGCTGCCAGATCCTGACGGGAATGCGTCCTTCGGTGGTGGTGCCGTCCTTCCAACGGACGATGACGCGGTTATCCTGCGTAGGTTCGATGCTGGATACATGCTCATCCAGCCACCAGAACTCAATGGTTTCAGGTGCAGGCTGGCTGGTATGATTTGCCCATGCTTCCAGCACGGCTTCGTTCAACTGCCAGGTCTTGATGGCGTATCCTCGGCATCCATTTTCCCCAAAGCAGCACCATAGAAGTTTCGGGCCGTTGGTGCGCATCTGGCGTTGGACGAGATGCTGACCGCAGCAGGGGCAGCGCAGGTCAACTTCGCCATAGGGGTATTGCTGGCTCCCCTGCTGCTTGTTCCGCATGCCGCGAATCTTCTGCACGCGGTCGAAAGTCTGTCGGTCAATGATGGGCGTGTGGTGATTGCTGAGGTAGTAACTGGGCACAGTCTCCGTGGTATTCTTCACCGCCTTGTGGCTCAAGTGATCCAGCGTCACATACTTTTGCGTGCAGACGTCCCCCACGTACTTCTCGTTGGTCAGCACGTTCCACACAGCGTGGGGCGTCCATTTGCCCTTGCCATTGGGACTGGGCGTATTCTCCAGCGTTTTGACGATTTCAGGCAAGCTCTTTCCGTGATCGTATTGCTGGAAAAGATTCCGCACCACGGCGGCCTCGTCTGGCTGAATCACCCACTCCGCTTCGCAGGATTTGCCGTCGCACTCGCCCTTGCGGTAACCGTACAGCTGCTGCCAGCGAGTCTGCCCGCTGGCGTAGCCTTTGCGCAATCCCCACTTGATGTTCTCCGAAATGGAGCGGCTTTCTTCCTGGGCGAAAGCGGCCAGCACCGTGAGAAGCATTTCGGACATGGCCGTGCCTGTGTCGATGTTCTCCTTCTCGAAAAGGACGTTCACCCCAAAGCTCTGCAGCTTGCGGATGCAGGTCAGGCAGTCCAGCGTGTTGCGGGCAAAGCGGGACAGGCTTTTCGTGATGATGTAGTCAATCTGGCCATTTTCCGCATCACGCATGAGCCGCTGGAACTCCGTGCGTTTGGCGGTAGATGTGGCGCTGATGCCTTCGTCCGCGTAGATGCCTGCCAACGTCCAGCCCGGATGCTGACTGATGCGACGGTTGAAAACCTCCATCTGTGCAGCCAGGCTGGTCTGCTGCTGCGCCATGTCCGTGCTGACACGGCAGTAGGCAGCGACTCGCAGGAGCTTCACGGGCTTGGCCGTTTTCACAACCGTGCTGGGTGTGCGTTGGATTTTGGTGACGGTGCAGGTCATGAGCATTCCTCCATTCGATTCTCAGTTTTCCACCGATTATCCGCAAGCAGTGCTAATTGCTCCGGCGTTCTCCGCTTATAAGAAGAGTGCAGCAGGCCACTTTGCATGACTTGCTGCACTCGCTGGAACATCTCCCGACTGACGATGGGTGTGTGATGTTCCTCAATATAATACTGGTCCCGCTCCCCACGATTGGGGCGGATGACCATCTTATCCGTATAGACGTGATAGGTTCGGTTCGTCAGGCAATCCCCCATGTAGACCACGTTGGTCAACAGATAGATTAGTCGCTTCTTGCTCCACGTGACGCCTGTGCCCTCGGTCTCCTCCATCTGATTCAGCTCAGATAGGATCTCCTGATAGCTCCATTCGCCTGTGGCAGCGAGTTCAAAAGCTCGGTAGACCCGTTCTGCTTCTTCCG
The DNA here is from genome assembly GCA_963618735.1 of bacterium. Lineage (GTDB taxonomy): Bacteria > Bacillota > Clostridia > Christensenellales > Aristaeellaceae > CAKUFA01. The sequence continues at coordinate 2,114 of CAVEUM010000081.1, forward strand.
GCTGAATTTCCCACGCTCGACTGCCTTCCTGCCGCCGATAGCCGTAGGATGGATGGAAGAACGGTTCACCCTTGGCATTGCTCTGCTTCACCGACCAACGCAGGTTTTCGCTGATGCTGTTGCTTTCCTCCTGGGCGATGGATGCCATGATGGAAATCAGCAACTCCCCCGAGCCGTCCATGGTGTTGATGCCTTCCTTCTCGAAAATCACAGGAATACGCAGTTCTCGCAATCGCCGCACCATGCTCAGGCAATCGGACAGGCTTCTCGAAAAACGCGATAGCGACTTCACCAGCACCAGGTCAATCTTGCCATCTTCGCAATCCTGCAGGAGCTGTTGCAGGCCGCATCTATGGTGGATGGAACGTCCTGTCTTGCCGATGTCGCCATAAATACCGGCGAGGGTCATGGTGGGATCCGCTTCAATCTGTTGCCGGAAAGATTCCTGCTGGGATTCGTAGGAATGCTCCTGCATGTCTTTCTCCGTGCTGACACGGCAGTAGGCCGCAACGCGAAGGGATTGTTGGGTTTGGGGCATGGATCTGCCTCCTTTCTTGGTTTGGATTGTGTTATAGATTGCTCTGAAACGGAGATAAGTCAAGCGGTTTGGCGTACAAGGAAGCGTATAAGATAGCATACAAGATAACATACAAGATCTTGATATCAGACGCCGTACGCTTTATAATGAATGGTGAAAGCGAGGTGCTTCTATGGACTCCTATACTCCGCCTTTTTCCATTACCAATCGTATGCTAACGCTGGTCGCGCAAATTGCCGAAAAGACAGGCATGGTCAGCAACTACCGCTCTTTTGAGGCAAAGCCTCATCTGCGTCGGAACAACCGCATCCAATCAATCCATTCTTCGCTTGCCATCGAAGCAAACTCGCTGTCGCTCGATGAGGTTCGGAGTGTCATAAACGGGAAACCCGTCATCGGACCTCAGAAGGAGATTCAGGAAGTAAAGAATGCCTGTCAAGCCTATGATTTGCTGGGGCATTTTGATCCTTTTTCCCTGGACGATCTCCAAAAAATGCACGGTGTTATGACCCGTTTCATTGTTCAGGAATCCGGTGTTTTCCGCAGCCACAACGAAGGTGTTTTTAATGAGGGGCGATGCATCTTTATGGCACCGCCGCCCCATCTCGTTCCCGACCAAATGCAGGCATTGTTTGCCTGGATGAATGCTGTTAGAGGCGAAGTTCATCCATTGATTCTGTCCTCCGTTTTCCACTATGAATTCGTGTTCATTCATCCTTTTGAGGATGGCAATGGTCGCATGGCCAGGCTGTGGCAAACAGCGCTTTTATCTGAGTGGAACCCAATTTTCCAGTATCTTCCCATAGAAAGTCATGTGCACAAGTTTCAGGACGGCTATTATCAGGCAATCGCATCCTGCAACGCTGCCGGAAATTCCAATGCCTTTATCGAATTTATGCTGGACAAGATTAACCTGACGCTGGATTGGGCAATCGCGCAGGCAACCGCGCAGGATTCTTATCTGCCTGAGCAAGTGCAAAAATTGCTTGGCGTCATGGAATTTGACGTTCCTTATACAGCCGCGCAGCTTATGGCCATGCTTGGGATGAAATCCAGAGTGAGCTTCCGCAAGCATTATCTTGACCCTGCATTGGAAAAACATCTTGTCATCATGAGTATTCCTGATAAGCCAACCAGCAGAAACCAAACGTACATCCGCGAGTCACTTTAAGACATCTCAACACTGTCATTTTCAAGCATGCAAGAAAACATACAAGATAACATACAAGATCTTCATGCCCCTCTCCCCCGTCAAAATCCTTTTGATGCTAACCACGGCAAAAAGATGCGGCGGTCAGCCGAAGCCAACCGCCGTTGTGCGTTTTATGAAGTTTTAAGGTTCGCCCTAGGAAAAATGGTTGCCTTACTCAGCTTGAATCGTTACAACGTGCATAAAAAAGAGACCGGCTTAGAACCGGTCTCTGTGTCTGTCGGATAAAACCATTAGAAAATGATCGAGTTAGACTTTTCGATGCTCAGCACATCAAACACAAAGTAGAAGGAACTTGCCTGACGATCTGCTCCGCTGTAGCCGCTGGCAAACTCGCCGGCATCGTAGGCGGTCTGGTCAAACTTCTGCTCATGCATGTCGGTGACATTCAGGTGCAGAAGGTAGACAGTATTCTCAAGCTTCACCAGCAAGGTAGCACGGCCGCCTACACCAGTATTGAACAGATTCAGTGCGTTCTGACCTTCAGTCAGCTGAATGATTACCTGATCACAGCCACTGCCGCGATTGGTAAAGCTCCAATCACCAGCCTTGACTTCAAAGGTGGTGCCGTCTTCACGGTTGTCAGCATAACGCCAGTAGCCGATGGTGGACAGACCCACACAACCATCGGGGTTGACCGTCATGATCTGTACGTGCTCACCGTACATTTTCTCATAGCCTTCAGCTTCGGTCTGTGCCTTGGTAGCAATATCAGCGCCACTAACAGCCAATGTCTTTGCCAAAGCAGTCAGATCATCGCCTTCAACGTAGCTCTTCGTCAGAGACGCACTGGTGTAGGTGTCAACGGTTTCTGCATAGCCAACTGCCATTACGCACAGCATAGCCAATGCAAGGACAAAAGAAACAAACTTCTTCATAGTGACCTCCCTATAAATTGTCCGACATTGATTATATTATATGCTATTGTTAACTAAATCACAAATAGAAAAATTCTTCTGTGCTATAAAAGAATTTTATGATACAATCATAAATGTGGAAGGGAGGATGCCTTGCCCATGAATGATAAGCAGATCGAGACTTTTTTATATGTTGTAG
>CAVEUM010000082.1:0-4739 GCA_963618735.1 bacterium
ACACATGCAGTGCTGGCAGCTCAGCCGAACGCTGATGGCGGTGGACATGCAGGCGCGGCTGAAAATTGGCGTGTCCCTGAGGGGCGAGCTTCCGCGCTTCTTTCAGCGAACGGTGTACATCACATCGGAGTTTGACCTGTCCGATGGCATTGCCAGAAGGGAAGGGCTGCGGTACATCTCCATGCAGGCGCCGGAAGCGCGGGAAGACATCAGGCTGTCGGATCACCTGGTGCCCATCCTCCGCTATGACGAGATGGATCATCTCTTCCGTCGGATGCTCATCCGCTATCTGGGGGAAAACGCCCTCGAGATTCTCCGCCGCTCCGGGCCGCGAAAGCTGGCGGAAGCCATGGGACTCAGCATCCGCTCCCTGCCCCTGTATCACGCGAAGGGAACCCGCGCCATGCTTTTCGCCCACGAGGCCACCGTGCTTGTGAACACCGACGGCGCCGAGGATTATCACGAGCTGCGCGTCCCTGCCCGCACCATTGTGCTGAACATGAACGCTGCCAGACAGGACGAGACCAGCGGTCATCTGGCGCTGTATCACGAGTGCGCCCACTGGGAATTTCACTCCATGTTCCTGATGCTGCAGCAGCTCCACCGTGCGGATCTTCTTCTGCTGGAGTACGCCGAGGCGGACAAGGCTTCCCGTGCGGCAGAGAAGGACGTGAAATGGGTGGAAAAGCAGGCGGATTTCTTTGCCTATGCCGCCATACTGCCGAGAGATCATCTCGTGCCCCTGATGCGTAAGTACTGGAGCGAAACCAGCGCGGATGAAAACATGGGGGATCGGGTGGAAAAGGTGATCCGCTGCATTGGGCAGGAGCTGCAGCGGCCGTATTCCCTCATCCGCACGAGGATGATTATGCTGGGATCCGTTGCCGCCAAAGGCGCCTGCAATTATGTGGACGGGGAATACATCCGCCCCTTCGCCTTCTGCCCCGACCATATCAGGGGCGGCGAGACCTTTGTGATTAACCGCGCGAATTTTGTGCAGCTGTACAAGGAAGATCACGACTTCCGCCAGCTGATGCTGTCTCAGGATTTCATCTATGCGGAAGGCCACGTGTGCCAGAATCATCCCTTTGTGGTGGAAGCGGGGGAAGACGGTGCCGTGCTCACGGAATGGGCCCGCGCCCATGTGGACGAGTGCTGCCTGAAATTCTGCAGGGATTACATCCTGACGCCGAAGTCGCCGATGCTGGGCGTGCTCCGCTCCGTGCAGGGGTTCAACGGGCATTACGTGCCCATTATCGCGGAAGGGCAGGGGAAAATGACGCAGCACCAGCTGATGAAGCGCGATGTGACGTTCCTTTCCGAGCTTCCCCGCACGCCTGCGGAGGCGCTGAGCACGATTATTGAAAAGACCTGCAAGACCCAGCGGGAAGCCGCTTTCCTCTGCGGATTGAGTGAAACCATGGTCAGCAACATGTGCGGGAATAATAACTTCCGCTACACCATCAAGCAGGTAACGCGGCTGGTGGTGGGGCTGGGGATGCCGCCTGCCCTGTCGCTCATGTTTCTGGAGATGGCAGGCTTTAATCAGGCGAAAATGCTCAGCCACTACGATTATCAGTGCGTCATCCTTTACATGTGGATGGACGGCATCGAGAAGGTTGAAGAATCGTGCCCCAAGCTGTTCTAACAAAAAGCCTCTTCCCGAAAAATGGGAAGAGGTGATTTTTATTCGATGAACATGGCATCGCCGAAGGAGAAGAAGCGGTACTTTTCCTGCACGGCCGTGTTGTAGGCGGCAAGCGCCTGCTCACGTCCCATGAAGGTGCTTACCAGCATCAGCAGGGTGCTTTGCGGCAGGTGGAAGTTGGTAATCAGGGCGTCCACTGCCTTGACCTTCACGCCGGGCTTGATGAAAATAGCCGTTTCGCCGCTGCCGGGATGAATCACACCCGCGTCATCCGCCACGGTTTCAATGGTGCGCACAGAGGTGGTGCCCACGCACACGATTCGTCCGCCTGCATCGTGAATGGCGTTCAGGGTATCGGCGGCTTCCTTCGTTACCTGGTAGAATTCGGAGTGCATCTTGTGGGCGTCCACATCTTCCTCCTTTACGGGACGGAAGGTGCCAAGACCTACGTGCAGCAGCACGGGAACGATGGTCACGCCCTTTTGGCGAACCTTCTCCAGCAGCTCGGGGGTGAAGTGCAGACCCGCGGTGGGGGCGGCGGCAGAGCCTTCCGCCTTGGCGTACACCGTCTGGTAGCGGTTGCGATCCTGCAGCTGCTCATGGATGTACGGCGGCAGGGGCATCTGACCCAGCTTGTCCAGCAGCTCCTCGAACACGCCTTCGTAGTGGAAGCGCACCATGCGTCCGCCGATGTCTTCCACATTGTTCAGAATTTCGCACCGCAGGGCGCCGTCACCAAAGGTGCAGAAGGCGCCGGGCTTCAATCGGCGGCCAGGGCGGACGAGAGCCTCCCAGTCGGTGGCATTTTCGCGGCGGAGAAGCAGCACTTCCACCGGCACGCCCGTGTCTTCCTTTACGCCCAGCAGACGCGCGGGAATGACCTTTGTTTCGTTGATGACCAGCGCGTCGCCTGCGCGGAGGTAATCGATGATGTCGTAGAAGTGCTTATGCTCCAGCGTGCCGTTGGAGCGGTGGACGACCATCAGTCGGCTGTGGTCACGGGGCTCCATAGGGGTCTGGGCAATGAGCTCCTCGGGAAGGAAATAATCGAAATCGGATGTTTTCATTGGATGGTCTGCCTTTCTATGGAGGGCGGTTGCCCTCGGGAAATAGGACACTTTGAATGCAAAGTGTGCAAAACAGGACACTTTTTCTAAAAGCTGCAATGCAGGTCAACTTAAAGATAGAGGACTGCGAAGGGTCCAGAGGGCGAGGGTCTTCGACCCGCTAGCCCCTGGAACAAACATGACAGAATGACTTGAAAGTGTGCAAGGCTGCACACATTTGCCCCGAAAATGTCCTGTTATAGATCCATTTTGATCTGATCTGCAGAAGCGCTGGCCTGCGGCGGCGTGCGCTTCATGTGCTCCCACGCGGCAGGCGTGCAGATTCGCCCTCTCGGGGTGCGCATGATGTACCCCAGCTGCATCAGATAGGGCTCGTACACATCCTCGATGGTCACTGCGTCTTCCCCGGTGGTGGCGGCGAGGGTGTCCAATCCCACAGGGCCGCCGCCGAACTTGTCCATCATGCAGGATAGCATGTTGCGATCCACATGATCCAGTCCCAGCTCATCGACGTTCAGCAGGGTCAACGCTTCGTTGGCCACTTCTTTGGTGATGACGCCGCCTGCCCTCACCTGGGCGTAGTCCCGCACACGCTTGAGCATGCGGTTGGCGATACGGGGCGTGCCGCGGCTGCGGCGGGCAATCTCCAATATGCCGTCCGGCTCGGCTTGTACGCCGAGAATGCCGGCGCTTCTTCCCACGATGGAAGCCAGCTCCTCAGGCTTGTACATTTCCAGGCGGAAGAGCATACCGAAGCGATCCCGCAAGGGGGCGGACAGCTGACCTGCACGGGTGGTGGCGCCCACCAGGGTGAACTTGGGCAGATCCAGTCGAATGGATCGTGCCGTGGGACCCTTGCCGATCATGATGTCAATGGCGTAGTCCTCCATGGCGGGGTACAGCACCTCTTCCACCGCGCGGGAAAGGCGGTGAATCTCATCGATGAAGAGGATGTCGCCGGCGTTCAGGTTGGTGAGGATGCTGGCCAGGTCTCCGGGACGCTCAATGGCGGGACCCGAGGTGATGCGCACATTCTGCCCCATTTCCGAGGCAACGATGCAGGCCAGGGTGGTTTTGCCCAGACCGGGCGGGCCGTAGAGCAGCATGTGATCCAGCGCGTCGTGGCGGCTCAGGGCGGCCTGAATGTAGATGCTCAGGCTGTCCTTGATGGGTTGCTGACCCACGTATTCCCGCAGGGTGTGGGGGCGCAGGGATTGTTCCATGGCGCTGTCTTCCGGCTTGAAAGAGGTGTCCATCAATCGATCGTCCATGCCTTACCTCACATTCCTGCCATGGCGCGCAGAGCCAGGCGAATCAGTTCATCAGGGGATGCGGAGGAATCCTTCACCTGACTGAGGGCGTTCCGCGCCTCAGTGGAGGTGTAGCCCAGGGCGATGAGGGCTTCCAACGCCTCCGTCACATTATCGGAGGTGGAAAGCACACCGCCGGTTGCGCTGGACGCGCCGGATACGGACTCCACGTCTGCCTGGCTGATTTTGTCCTTCAGCTCCAAGGCGATGCGCTGGGCGGTTTTCTTGCCAACACCAGGGGCACGGCTCAGGGCGGTGATGTCCCCCAGAAGAATGGCCAGGCTCAGATCCTTCAAGGGCATGGAGCCAAGGATGGCCAGCGCCATTTTGGAGCCCACACCGCTGATGGAGGTCAGGGAGCGGAACATCCGCTGTTCCTCTTTGGTGGCGAAGCCGTACAGCTCCATGGCGTCCTCACGGACGGAGAGGATGGTGTAGCAGCGCATGGTTTCGCCCACGCTCGGGGCAGATTGGAGGGTGTTCATGGAGCACCCGATGCGGTACCCCACACCCCCTGCCAGAATGATCAGCTCGTTGGTGCCCTTTTCGCACACCTGGCCTTCGATAAATGCGTACATGGCAATTCCTTTCGTTCATGGGAAGAAAATTCAAAACTAATTTGAAAGATGCGGAACAGTACTCCTTCAGAAATGGGGACTCCGAAGGGTGCAGGGGCGATCGGAAAGCCCCTGCTCGCTCCGCAGAGCGAAATCT
>CAVEUM010000083.1:0-4719 GCA_963618735.1 bacterium
GGTGCTAATCCCCATATGCAAAACAGTGCAGCGTTCACCGCCGTGCGTTTTACTTCTTCGTAATATCCTGGCCGAAATACTTTTCAGAAATGCGGCTCAGTTCACCTTCAGCGGCAAGCTCGTCAATGGCCTGATTCACCGCAGCCAGCAGGGTGGCGGAGTCTTCGCCCTTGCGAATGGGCAGCGCCACATTGGAGGCTTCCTCCGTCAGGGCAACAATCTTGATGTTGGCATCAGGATGCACGCTCAGGTAATCATAGATGGAAACTTCGGCGTTCAGCGTTGCGTCAGCACGGCCGGAAAGCACCATCTGAATGGTCTGGTCCAGGGTATCCACGCCCACGGCGGTGGCACCGTAGCTCTCGGCCAGAATCATGTAGGTGCTGGCGATGGAGTTGGCCGTCTTCTTGCCGTTCAGGTCTTCAAAAGAATTGATGGAATTGTTGTCGCCGCGCACCACCAGTGCCGTGCGGATGTAGCCGTAAGGGGTGGAGAAGTCGTACTTCTCAGCGCGTTCATCGGTCACTTCCACGCCGTTGGCGGCGATGTCATACCGCTGGGAATCCAGTCCGGCAAAGATGCCGTCCCATTCGGTTTCCACGAAGGTGGCCTTTACGCCAAGCTTTTCGGCAATGGCCTGGGCGACTTCCACATCAAAGCCCACCAGGTTGTCGTTTTCATCATGATACGTCCAGGGAGCCCATGCGCCCTCCGTTGCAATAACGATTTCGCCCTTTTCCCGAATGCGGCTCAGCAAATCGCCCTCCTCCGCCATGGCAGGCAGAGCAGCAAGGGCAAGCAACAGGGCAAGGGTCAGGCAAAGCAGTTTTTTCATTGTTCCTTTTCCTCCTTGGTTTCACTGTGGTCGAGAATGCGCAGGAAAGCACGGGTTCGCTCCTGCTGGGGATGGTCAAAGAAATCGTGGGCCGGGGCTGATTCTACCACCACGCCATTTTCCATGAACACCACTCGCTGGGACACGTTGCGGGCGAAACCCATCTCGTGGGTCACCACCAGCATGGTCATGCCTTCCTGGGCGAGGTCTCGCATAACCGAAAGCACTTCGCCCGTAAGCTCAGGGTCCAGGGCAGAAGTGGGTTCGTCAAAGTAGATGATTTCCGGCTGGGTGGCCAAGGCGCGGGCGATGGCCACACGCTGCTGCTGTCCGCCGGAAAGCTGGTTGGGATAATGCTTGCTCCAGTCGGCCAAACCGACCTTGTCCAGCATTTCCATACCGATTTTTTCCGCCTGCCCACGGGGCATTTTTCTGGCGATGATGAGCCCCTCCGTCACATTTTGCAGGGCGGTCTTGTTGGCAAACAGATTGTAATTTTGGAAGACGAAGGCCGTCTTCTTCCGCAGTCGGTTGATGTCCTTTTTGCTGACGCGGCCAAACCGAAAGGTCTCGCCATCGAAGATCATCTCGCCGCCATCGGCACTTTCAAGAAAGTTCAGGCACCGCAGAAGGGTGGTTTTCCCGGAGCCGCTGGGGCCGAGAATAGCAATCACATCGCCCTTGTCCACCTGCAGGCTGACATCCTTCAGCACCTGCAATTCACCGAAGGATTTGCGGATGTTGCGAATCTCCAGCATAGGCTCACTCCTTTCTCCCGTAGGCAGACAGTCGCTTTTCGCCCACGCGCTGCAATTTGGTCAGCACGGTGGAAAACAGCAGATAAATCAGGCCTACCTCGCAGTACAAAGGAAGCATTTCATAGGTTCGTGCGGCAATCCGCTGGGTCGCCATGAACATTTCCATCACGGTGATGTTGGAGGCCAGGGACGTGTCCTTCACCATGGAAATCAGGGAGTTCGACAGGGGCGGGAATGCCGTCCGCAGCGCCTGAGGAAGCACAATGCGGCGCATAATCTGCATGTAGCTCATGCCGACGCAGTAGCCAGCCTCGATTTGTCCAACAGGCACAGATTCCAGCGCCGCGCGCATGGTTTCGGCACAGTAGGCGCCTTCATTGATAGAAAACACAATCACCGCCGCGGGGAAAGGATCCAGAATAATGCCCACGTCCGGCAGACCATAAAACACCACAAACAGCTGCACCAGCAGGGGCGTACCGCGGATAATCCATATGTAGAACCTTGCCAGGGGCGTCAGAATCGGCACTTTGGCGTACTGCACCATGGCGACAATCACGGCGATGATCATGGCAAAGGTAAAGGAAATAATCGTTAACGGAATGGTCATGGTCAACCCGGGTAAAAGAATCTTCCCGAAGGAATCTACCAGCAGGCTGAACACCTTTTCACTCATAGCAAACCTTCTTTCATATCGATACGATAATCAGTATGAATTCAATTGGTAAAAATGTCAAGAGGAACACCAAAAAGAATACGAAGGTAGACAATCGCCTGCAAAATCTGCTCTATGATAGGGATATTGACAGACAGGAAAGCGCGGTGCATGATGCACTTAGATGGAAGGAATGGAGGAAATTTGAAAATGAAAATAGGAAAACTCTCGAAAGCCGGCGTTATTCTTCTGGTGATATCCTTTTTGCTGTGGTTGGGCGCACTTGCCTGCATCTTTGTAGGCTACGGCGAGTTGATTGCTGACCTGAGCAGCGGTTGGGGCGCGGTGGCTGCAAGCACGCAGCTGCTGGCGGCGGAGATGGTGATTGCGTCCAGCGTGGCTATGCCGATCTTTTTCGCGGAGATGTTTTCCGCCCAGGCCAAAGGGAAAATGAAGGGCATGGCAACCAGCGCCATTCTGCTGGCGGCGTGGCTGGTGTACGTCTATAAGGATACGGCCGTGCTCGTCTTCCGCGGAGCCACCGGCAATGGTAATCTTGTCACCCTGCTGACAGGCCTGGTGATCCCTGTGCTGACGATTCTATCCATCCTGACGAGCTGCCGTCCGCTGGCCATCCCCATGGCGGTGCTTTCTTTGGCGGCAGCCGTTGCAGGCGTGCAGAACGCGTCGCAAATCAGCTCCATCCTTACGATGAACGGCGTGGGCTATTCGTCCATGTCTGCCGTTCAGGTAAGCGGCCTGATTCGTCTGCTGCCTATGGCTGCGGAAATTGTCTACGGTCTCGGCATGTTCCTGGGACTGCTGGGCGTAAAAAAAGTTCAAAAAACAGTGCGCTAAAGGAGGATCCTATAATGAAGAAATTTCTTGCCCTGCTCTGCGCGATGATGCTTTTGCTCTCCGCCTCTTCCGCCTCGGCGGACGGCCTGGGTGACCTTTTCGGCGGCCTTTTCGGCGGCAATTCCACGGAGGAAGCGGAAACCCACTACTTCGAAGGCGATACGGTGGACGTGGAAGTAAACGGCACCAAACTGACTGTGCACGTGAACCTGAAGAATGTGTTGGACGAATACGACGCCTTTTTCGATGAGTACGTCGAGCTGATGACGAATCCGACCGACATGGTGAAGTATGCCAGCTTCATGACCCAGTACGTGGAAACCATGGCCGCCCTGGAGTCTCTCGGGGAAGACGATGACCTGACAGATGATGACCTGGCCTACTACCTGTATGTGATGAACAACGTGTCCATCAAGCTGCTGACCGTGCAATGACAGGAACCGCGCGCGGCACGAACACCCGATGGCCGGAAGTAAATGCAGCGAAGCGCCGTTCAAATACGAACGGCGCTTTTTATTGTGGCGTCCGGAAGGCTTCAAGGATCCGATGATCATGATTTTGCTTGTTGCACTTGTGATACAGGTTGTTTTGACTTTCATGGGTGAAGCAGAATGGTATGAACCTGTTGGCATCTTGATTGCTATTTTAATTGCTAATGGCGTATCCTCCATCAGCGAGAACCGGCAGGAAGGCAAGGCTTCGGCATTGAAGGCTGAAGAACAAGCCAAAGAAATGTCGAAGGTTATCCGTGATGGCAAGCTTCAGGAAATTCATGTAAGTGAAGTCGTTGTCGGCGATATTGTATATCTGCAGTCCGGTGATAAAATTGCTGCCTGTTCTTGTTCACAAGATCAATGGTCTGGAAACGGCCGGTTCTCTGTCTATCCTCTTCTCCGATGAAAACGGCACAGTGAAACCCTTGACGGAGCGTAACTTCCTGACTGCTTATATGAATGAGCAGTCAGGAAGTTCCATGCGTTTGCTGGCCGTGGCTAAGTGCGAAATGTACTTGACACAACGTTGCTGAACTCTGCTGTGTTTGCCACCTTCATGATGGCAATTACATTCAATGGCTTCAACGCACGTACGAGCCACATCAATGTATTTGAACACTTTGGTCGCAACCGCAACTTTATCCGGGTCATGGTAAGCATCTTCGTGCTGCAGTTTGTCTTTGTTACCTTTGGTGGCGAAGTGCTGAGCGTGGAGGCCATGAGCGCTGTAAATTGGCTGATTTGCGCAGTGATTGCATTCCTTGTGATTCCGATTAATATTCTTCGCAAAAAAATCATGAAGTGAAGGAGGTCTTGCAAATGGCAGTGAATCTGAACAAAGGTCAAAAGGTGGACCTGACAAAGACCAATCCTGGCCTGAGCCGAATTGTGATTGGTCTTGGATGGGATGTTAACCGATACGATGGTGGCTATGACTTCGATCTGGATTGATCAAAGAAATGGTCACTCATCTACTTAAGGCAATATCGCACAAATGAGGTAATACGACAAATAGTAAACGCAGCCGCCGTAAGCGTCGGTGGCTGCACACCGGGCATTGCGACGGTTGGCTCAGGGCTCCGAAAGGTATCCTTCACGCTCGGGTGAACTTTGAATTTG
>CAVEUM010000084.1:0-4684 GCA_963618735.1 bacterium
GCATCCATGTGCATGATGCACCTGAGCCGCTTCTGTGAGGAGCTGATCCTCTGGAACAGCGCCGAGTTCCACTTTATCGAAATGGACGATGCCTTCTCCACGGGATCCTCCATTATGCCCCAGAAGAAGAACCCCGATGTGGCCGAGCTGGTGCGCGGCAAAACCGGCCGCGTCTACGGCATGCTCATGGCGCTGCTGACCACCATGAAGGGGCTTCCTCTGGCCTATAATAAGGACATGCAGGAGGATAAATTCCCCCTCTTCGAGGCACACGACACCCTGGTCAAATGCCTGCCCGTGTTTACGGAAATGCTCCGCACCATGACCTTCCGTGAAAAGGACATGGAGATTGGTGCCGCTGGCGGATTTACCAACGCCACAGACTGCGCGGACTACCTGGTGAAGAAGGGCGTCCCATTCCGTGACGCACACCGCGTGGTGGGTGAACTGGTGGCCTACTGCATCAAAGGCGGCGTAGCACTGATGGATCTTGACCTGTCCGAGCTCAAGTCCTTCCACCCTGCCTTTGAAGACGATGTGTACGATGCCATGAGCCTGAAAGCCTGCGTCATGGGACGGAACGTTCCCGGCGGCCCCGCACCAGAGGCAGTGCAGGAAGCCATTGATGCCGCGAAAACACAGCTTGGACTGGCGTAACTGCAAGCATAAAAGCCAAGAGGCTTTGGAAGACTTCTCAGCAATCTTCCAAAGCCTCTCTATTTTTCATCACTCACGGTTTTCTCATACACCCTCACCCCTACCCAGGTGCCCAGCGTGTTGAACATCAGGTCGTCCACCTCAAACCAGCCGATGCGCATCAGCCCCTGGGTGCACTCAATCATCAGGGAAAGTGCCAGTCCCATCAGCACCGCATGGCGAGTTCTGACACTGCCCAGTCCCCTCAGGAGAAAACCGAAGGGCAGGAACAGAACGATATTTTGAAGCACGCCCACCAGCGAGGTCACATCAGGGGAAACGCTTCCGTCCCATTGTCCGCTGAGGAACTGACCCAGTTGGGCGAAGGTTCTCACATCCCAGCCCATCATCCGCAGGATGGAGCGAAACGGGACGAACACCACGGGATAATCCCCCACTGTGCGGGTGAAAAGCGTCATGGAGAAGTTGGCCAGCAGATACGCAGGGATCAAAAGCAGCATAATCCGCCGATACAGCAGCGGCGGCAGGTTCGCCCGAAGAATGCGGGCAATCATGCACATGAGCACCGTCAGCACCAGGGCGGTCAGCAATAAAATCATACCGTTTCTTCCTCATCATCATGGTTCCATGTCAGTATCCCACGAAGGCGGACAAAATGCAAGGCAGGAATTCACCTTTTCGGGGGCGAAATACCCATCATTCCATGAATTCAGGAGATGAACGCTGTTGAAACTGGCCTTCCTCGGTGATCTCCACGGCAACTACCCCGCCACCCTGGCGATGGAGAAAACCCTCTCCCGCCTGCAAGCCGACCGACTGATTTTCCTTGGTGACGCAGTGGGCAAGGGCCCCAGCAACGCCGAAACCTGCGACTGGGTGCGCGCCAACTGTCAGATGTGCATCGGCGGCAACTGGGATTACGGCATCGGCGGACGGGAATTCGAGGCGGACGAATATTACTGGAATCAGCTGGGCGAAGAGCGCATGGCGTGGCTCCGCAATCTGCCTTCCGAAGGGGAAATCACCCTGAGCGGCGTGCGGTTCCGCCTGTTTCACGGCCGTCCTGTAACGCCGCTGATGATGGTGCAGGAGAAAAGCGATGTGCTGGAAAGCACCTTCCGCACGGAAAAGGGCACCTTTGGCGGCGTCATTTTCGCGGATAGTCACCGTCCTTTCCTGCGTACGCTGGACACGGGCTATATGCTGAACACGGGCAGCGTGGGCAACAGCATGGGTGTGCCCAAGGCGCACGCGCTTTTGCTGGAAGGGGAAGACGGAGATGCTGATGCACCGCTGATGATGACCATCCTCTCTGTGCCCTATGATAACGCCGCTGCGGTGGCGCTGGCGGATGCGCAGCTCCCCCATCGGGACGCGTATATCAAGGAAATCACCACAGGGGTGTATTCCAGATGATAAAGATTGATCCGGCGGAGGTTTTTCAGGAGCGTCTGGCAGCAGCGCTTGGGCTGGATCAGTACAGCACCATCATGCACACCGCATCCTGGGTGGATGTTTCCACCGATGCGGATTTTCAGCGGTACTTTGACAGCTATTACAAAATTCGCCGCAATGCCGCCTGGCGGGAAAGCTATTATCAGCTTTTTGAAAGCATCCGGCAAACGCCCGACTGCATCACCTTTGACTATATTCTTGACGAGCTTTATCAGCGCACAGGGAACATTGAGGCGTCCTTTGCCAGCAAAATGCTGGCGTCCCTGCGTCCCGAAATGCCCATTTGGGATCAATACGTGCTGCATAATCTGGGATTGACGGTGCCGTCCGCCTTAGACCCGCATCGGATTGAGAAGGTGAAGGCCGTCTATAGAAAAATGGTGCGATGGTATGAAAATTTTCTGACCACCGATAACGCAAAAGAGTGCCTGACCAAATTCGATGCAATGCTGCCTGCGTATGCATGGCTGTCGGATGTAAAAAAGATTGACTGCTATTTGTGGAGTATTCGATAAATCACGCTGGAGGAACGCATATGGCATCCAACCCGTCTTCGGTCTATTCTCATCTGGACACCGCTTATGCCCATGGCATCACCAAAAGGATTTCCGAGCTTGGCGATAACCCCGATCTAGGCAATCGTTCCAGCGGCAGCAAGGCAGAACGCCAGGCCGCAGAAATCATCGCCGACGAAATGCGGCGCATGGGCTTCAGCCAGGTGCACGTGGAGCCTTTCACAGCGGACACCTGGTCCTTCAACCGCGGCCGCATCTATTATCGGGATGAAAGCGGCACGGAGCAGTTTGCAGCGCTGGGCGGCTTCGCCACTAACCTGACCTGCAATGAAACACTGCCCATCGTCTACGTGGGACGCGGCACGGATGCGGACTACGCGGGCGTGGACGCGCGGGGCAAGGTGGTTCTCATTGACATCAATCAGGCGGAAGACTGGTGGGTGGAGCTTCCCGCCTATGAGGCTTCCATGCATGGTGCCCGATGCGCTCTTCTGTGCAATGTGGCAGGCTATGCCACCTGGGACGGTGACACCATTGGTTCCCAGAACATCTGCGGTCCATCGAATGTTCCTGCATTCTCCGTCAGTCAGAATACCGCCAAAGCCCTGCGCCGAATCATTCAGCAGGGAAACGGCGAAGCCACCATTCGGCTGGACGTGGATAGCGTTGTTCGTGAAGGCGGCACCTCGCAGAACGTCTGGGCAGAAATCCCCGGCGAAACAGATGAAGCCATTTTGTTTTTCGCCCATTATGACGGCTATTATCACTCTTTCTTTGATGACGCCCAGGGCGTTGGCAGTGTGCTGGCCATTGCCCGTGCCTTCATGGCAAGCGGCTATACCCCTAATAAGACCCTTCGCTTCATCCTCCACGGCGCGGAGGAATGGGGCCGCACGAACAGGGAGTACGACTGGTCCGTGGGCGCATTCCGCATGATTAACGAGCTGCACCCCGAATGGGCAGAAAGCGCCTTCGTTATTCTGAACATTGATGGCATGCATCCCGTCATCGGCCACACGACCTACGCCATGGCTTCCCCCTTTGAGCTGCAGGATTTCGTGGCACCCATCACCCGCAAGGCCTTTGACGGCACGCCCTACACCGCCAATCCTGAAATTTTCACCGGCTGCTGGACGGAGGACTTCAGCTACGTCCGCAAGGGAATCCCCGCCGTGGTCGCTTCCCATGCAGAGCCCAATGCCCTCTACCACGGCACCGCCTATCATTCCACCATGGATAGTGATGCCCTCGGTGTGGACGACGCGGCGTGGACGGTGGTGCTGAAGCTCTTCACTGACCTCACCCTTGCGCTGGACGCGCAGTGCGTGCGCCCCATGGCGTTTTCCGGCCATCTCCATGACATGGCAAGCGCCTGTGCTGATGGCGGAATAGACTTCACTGCCGCGTATGCCGCCTGCGAAAAACTGGATGCAAAAGTGCAAACCCTCAACCGCGCCTACGCGTCTGCTCTGTCCGCCGGCCGCATGGGCGAAGCACAGGCTCTCCGCGCGCAGGGCATTGCGCTGAATCGTCAGCTGCACAAAATCTACTTCACCTTCGTAAACAGCTTTTTTGGCCTCGATTATGAGGACAATGTGATCTACTTCTTTCAGCTGACCCAGCAAAATACAGACGCTCTCTCGTCCGCCATCCGTCATCTGCAATGCGGCAATGTCAGCGCCTGCAACGATTGCCTTGCAAGGGTTGACTACAATCGCTACGCTTTCGCCTTTGGTGAAAAGACCTACGATTACATGCTCTCTAAAATGAACAACAACGCCAAAGGCACCTGGGGGGAAGGCATGATCCGCTACCCTGGGGAAAACCTATGGCGCGTGATTCGCTCCCTGCGGGTAAAGGAACGTGATGCCTGCGCGGCTTATGCGGAGGAGATTGCAGCGCTGCAGGAGGCTCTGGCGCGGCAGGAAATGCATCAGCGGGATCTCATGCAGGAGCTTGCCCTGGCGCTTAGGACGATTACCATCATGATGGATCAAGCATGTGAATGAGGACAAAGAATGGGTCAAGGGTCGAAGACCCTTGCAGGGTTCAGGGGC
>CAVEUM010000085.1:0-2198 GCA_963618735.1 bacterium
TTATCTTCTGCCTGCTGTCATAGCCGTTCTTCTTAAACTCCGAGCATAGCACATCCGCCCGCGCGGGGGTGATGCAAAGCAAATGCATGGGTCTCCCCTGCTCCGCCAGATTCCGCAGCGCAGAAACAGGAATCTTCTTGTATTCCGCATGGGCAATATAACGTTCTGACAGCGGCTCAATCACCTCTGCCGTGCCCATCAGCTGCACACTCTTCAGCGCACCAAAGCTGGGATTCTGCTCAAACACCGCCAGGCTGACCTGACTGTTTTTCTCCAGACCAATGAACTTCTCACCACCCTCGGTGAAAATCCACACCTTGCCATCGTGATAGCTGTATTCCAGCGGTGTGCACCGCACATAATCGCCAAAACCCGTGGCCAGTGCGCAAACCTTGCTGGTTTGCAGCATTTCTTCCACCCATTGCTTCAGCTCGTCCGCGGGCATTTCCTTGCGTTCTGCGTTCTTCCAAAAGGCAGCCGCTGCCTTGTACTCTTCCGGATTCATCCTTCAATACCCCTTTCTTTGGAAATGAAAAAAGCCCTTGTGCTTTTCACACAAGAGCCGCTCCCCAGGTAGGGCTCGAACCTACAACAACTCGGTTAACAGCCGAGTGCTCTGCCATTGAGCTACTGAGGAATATGAAAATCCGGCGACGACTTACTCTCCCGGGCCGTTTCCAGCCAAGTACCATCAGCACTGAGAGGCTTAACTTCTGTGTTCGGTATGGGAACAGGTGTGACTCTCTCGTCATTGTCACCGAAAATAGTGAACTTTGTTGACTACTGAATGATAACAGATTCGCCCCGCAATGTCAATACTTTTTGACGGAAAAATCAACTTTTTCGTCCCGTGCGCCTTCCCGTCGAGGAATTTTGATGCGATGTACAGCAGGAAAAATGTGTATTGCGAAGAAAGACTAAAGAGGCACTTTATGCCATCTATTGAGCAAAAGGCCGTTAGGCCGGAACCATCGAGGAACCATCATGACAGAAAAGGAAAAACGCATGCACCGCTGCTGCTTCACGGGACATCGCCCTGAAAAGCTGCAGGCGGATGAATCCACCGTCAAAAACTGGCTCAGCAAGAAAATTGACCAGGCCATCGCAGACGGCTATACGACCTTTATCACGGGCATGGCTATGGGCATTGATATTTGGGCTGGACAGCTCGTTGTCGAAAAGAAGACGCAGCATCCTGAGCTGCATCTCATCGCGGCGGTCCCGTGGCCTGGCTTTGCATCCCGCTGGAAGGACGAATGGCGGGATGCCTATAACGCCCTCCTGAAGCAGGCCGACCTGGTCATTAACATTTGCGAAGCGTATGACGATCAGGTCTTTGCTGCGCGTAATCGGTGGATGGTGGATCATAGCCGCCGCATCATCGCGTATTTTAACGGCGAAAAGGGCGGCGCTTCTTCTACCCTGGATTATGCGATCAAAAAAAATCTGCAGGTGGTCACGGGCGGCATGTCTCCCGTTCTTTCCACCTATGTGGCGTACGACTTTGAAACGACGGGGCTTTCTTCTCACGAGGATGACATCATCGAGATTGGCGCCGTGCGCGTGGTCAATGGCCAGGAGACCGAAACGTTTCAGGAGCTTGTGAAGCCTGCGCGAAGGGAAATTTCACCTCAGGTTGCCGCATTAACGGGCATTTCGCCATCCGATGTGCAGCATGCACGGGATATTGAACAGGTCGTCAGCGATTTTGCGGCCTTTGTTGGGAAAGACCCGATGGTGGGATTCAACAGCATTGCCTTCGATAGCCAATTTCTGGAGGCAACGGGCGTAAAGATGAAAAATCAACAGTTTGATGTGATGCTTTACGCCATGCAGTTTCAGCAGATGCTGGGCTTCAAGCGCGCAAGGGTTAGCCTGCGCGTGCTGAGCGAACGGCTGCAGATTGTTAACCCGCAGGCGCACCGCGCCTTGGCAGACGCCATGACTACCGCCCGCTGCTTTGAGGAACTGAAGCGACTGGAAGGGCAATGAGCGATTTCGCTGCGCGCAAACGGGTCAAGGGGCAGCGCCCCTTGTAGTACCAGAGGCAACGCCAAAAACCCCGCGCGCCGAACAGCGGAGCGATTTCGGCCGCGCCTTTCACGCGCAAACCGTAGGCATGCGTGACCACCCCCATCGCGCAAACGGGTCAAGGGACGAAGTCCCTTGCAGGGTCAAGGGGCAGCGCCCCTTGAAGT
>CAVEUM010000085.1:2267-4681 GCA_963618735.1 bacterium
CCGTAGGCAAATGTGACCATCCCCATCGCGCAAACGGGTCAAGGGACGAAGTCCCTTGCAGGGTCAAGGGGCAGCGCCCCTTGAAGTGCCAGTGTCAACACCAAAAACCCCGCGTGCCGAACAGCGAAGCGACTTCGGCCGCGCCATTCACGCGCAAACAGTAGGCAAATGTGACTATCCCCATCGCGCAAACGGGTCAAGGGGCAGCGCCCCTTGAAGAACCAGCGTCAACGCCCAAACCCCGCGCGCCGAATAGCGAAGCGCCTTCGAACGCGCCCAGTCGTCGACAAATGCAAGGAAACCCTTGAAATTCCTTTCCTGATGTGGTATCATCAAGCCAATAGCATCGATGGGCCCGGACAGGCTCAGCCCCGCAAGCGAGCGCGCGGCAGTGGAAGGCGCGCGGGGGCATACCTGCTCCATCCCAGCCCGGAGCCGCGGCCAATCCCCGCCGGTTCGCCACCGTGAAAGGGCGCAATGAGTGAGGGCGGGTTTCCGTCCTAAGCCGGGTGGTACCGCGAAGCAATGCCTTCGTCCCTGCAAGAGAAAGCAGGCGACGGGGCTTTTTTTATGGGCTCCATCGCCGTACACGGAAAAAGGAGGTTTTTCCCTATGGCAAAGGAAAAGAACCAGGACTTCGTAACTCACATCACGCCCCGCAGCACGGATTTCTCTCAGTGGTATACGGACGTGATTCTGCAAACCGAGCTGTGCGACTATGCCCCTGTCCGCGGCTGCATGATTATCCGCCCCTACGGCTACGCCATTTGGGAGCAGATTCAGCAGGCCATGGATAGCCGCTTTAAGGCGACTGGCCATCAGAATGTATACTTCCCCATGCTCATCCCCGAAAGCCTGCTGCTGAAGGAAGCGGAGCACGTGGAAGGCTTTGCCCCCGAGGTTGCCTGGGTTACCCAGGGCGGCACGGAAAAGCTGCAGGAGCGCCTGGCAGTTCGCCCCACCAGTGAAACCATTTTCTGCACCATGTATGCTAAGTGGGTGCAGACCTGGCGTGATTTGCCCCTGAAGTATAATCAGTGGTGCTCCGTTATGCGCTGGGAAAAGGCCACCCGTCCCTTCCTGCGCACCAGCGAATTCCTGTGGCAGGAAGGTCACACCATCCACGCCACCGCGGAGGAAGCTCAGGAAGAAACCATGACCATGCTGAACGTTTATAAGGAAGTTGCCGAGAATGTGCTGGCACTGCCTGTGTACGTTGGTCAGAAGAGCGAGAAGGAAAAGTTCGCCGGCGCACGCGCTACCTATTCCATGGAAGCCATGATGAATGACGGCAAGGCGCTGCAGGCTGGCACCAGCCATAACTTCGGCACCAACTTCTCCGAAGCCTACGGCATCCAGTTCCAGAACAAGGAAGGTAAGCTGACCTACGCGGAAGAGACCAGCTGGGGCGTTAGCACCCGTCTGATTGGCGCCATTATCATGACCCATGGCGATGACCGCGGATTGCGTCTGCCGCCTCGTATCGCCCCCATTCAGGCGGTGATTCTGCCTATTGCTGCGCATAAGCCCGGCGTGACCGAGGCCTGCGAGAAGCTGGAGAAGGAGCTGAAGGACGCTGGCTTCCGTGTGAAGCTGGACGACCGCGACACCGTGTCCGCCGGCTTTAAGTTTAACGACTGGGAGCTGAAGGGCGTGCCTGTCCGCCTGGAGGTTGGCCCTCGCGACCTGGAAAACGGCGTTGTGACCGTGTTCCGCCGCGATACCTGCGAGAAGTTCACCCTTGCCCTGGACGGCATTGCTGATGAAATGCAGCAGCTGCTGGACAACATCCAGCAGGGTCTGTTCGACCAGGCAAAGGAATTCCGCGATACCCACACCGTGCCTGTGAAGAACATGGAAGAGCTGGGCGAGGCCGTGCAGAACGGCTTTGCGAAGGCTGCCTGGTGCGGCGAGCGTGAGTGCGAGGACAAGATTAAGGATCAGTTCAACGCGTCCAGCCGCAATATGCCCTTCGACCAGAACGCTGACGGATGCGGCGACACTTGCGTGTGCTGCGGCAAGCCCCGCAAGCACATCATGTACTTCGCTAAGGCTTATTGAGGACGGGAATTTGCGGGAGGGCGGCTTTTGTGCCAAAAGCCCCCTCCCGCACCCACCCCGAAAACCATATAAAAAGAGATCCTCTTGAGAGGATTCTTTTTTTATGGAAACTTTTAAGCTGCAAGGCAAATCAACATTCTTAGGAGAGCACCGAAGGAGTCCAGAGGGCGAGGGTCTTCGACCCGCTTCGAAGCCCTCTGGAATATGGTTATAAACCTTCTTTGTTCTATAGGATAAGTATGTCTTTTAATAAAATTCGTTCTGAGGAGGTTCCAGGGGCGACCGCAAAGCCCCTGGAACAAAGCAATGAACTCGTTTGATCTATAAGACTAGCCTGCTCACTTGCCAGCAAG
>CAVEUM010000086.1:0-2375 GCA_963618735.1 bacterium
GCACTAAGCATTCCCAAACCGCCATCGTTGGTGGCGCTTCCGCCAATGCCAATAAGCAATGACTTTGCACCATGTCGAAGGGCGTCAGCTATCATTTCTCCGGTGCCATAGCTGGTGGTGTTTCGGGGGTCGCGCTGCGCTTCGGGTACGTATGGCAAGCCACTGGCCTCTGCCATTTCCATCACAGCAGTGGATCCGTCACTAAGCATACCCCACCGAGCCTCTACTGGTGAAAAGAGTGGTCCTTTCACCTTGCTTGTCATCCATGTACCGCCCATAGCACGCAAGAGCGCCTCTACAGTACCCTCGCCGCCATCAGCAATGGGAACAGAGACAGTCTGTACTCCCGGAAAAATTTTTCTGGCTTCTTCAGTCAGCAAGTCGCATATTTCCACTGCAGTGAGGGAGCCCTTGAAGGAATCGGACGCAAAGAGCATTTTCATAATTCAGCCACTCCTTCATCAAAAAGGCAGTAAGCATCTCTGCCTACTGCCTCCTGATGCACTCAAGTCACCTTAGAAAAGATTATTCATTCGTACAAAGGTAACTAGTTAATGATGCAACGTTTCACCGGTCAGCTTCTGATAGTACTTCAGCAGAGCACTATGGTCGCAGGAGCCGCAACCATCCTTGTGCAGAACCTTCATCATTTCCAATACGGACTGGGTCAGCGGGATAGGAGCATCCACCGTGCTGGCAGCATCAACCACATTCTTCAGATCCTTGATGTGCAGGTCAATGCGGAAACCAGGCTCAAAATTCTGATCCATCATCATGGGTGCTTTGGCATTCATTACCGTAGAACCTGCCAGGCCACCGCGAATGGCTTCAAAAATCTTCTGAGGTTCAACACCGCACATCTGACCCATCTGCAGAGCTTCCGCCAATGCAGCAATATTCACAGCAACAATAGTCTGGTTGCACAGCTTGGTTACGTTGCCGGCGCCAATGCCGCCGCACAGAACGACAGAGGAGCCCATGCACTCCAGAACCGGCTTGAAACGGTTGAAAACCTCTTCCTTGCCGCCAACCATGAAAGACAGCGTGCCATCAATTGCCTTAGGCTGACCGCCGGAAACAGGAGCATCCAGCATTTCAATACCGCGCTTTTCCAGCTCGGCAGCGATTTCACGGGAAGCAACAGGATTGATAGACGTGCAGTCGATAAACGTAGCAGTCTTAGGCATGTAATCGGCCAGTTTGTCGTCCTCAAGCATAACAGACTTTACATGAGGGCTGTTAGGCAGCATGGTAATTACCAGGTCAACATCCTTCACGGTTTCCACAGAAGAGCCGCAAATGGTAGCACCTGCGGCGCGCATTTCCTCCACAGCAGCAGGATTGCGATCATACACAAACAGCTGATGGCCGTTCTTCATCAGGTTCTTTGCCATAGGCTTGCCCATGATGCCCAGGCCAATGAAAGAGATCTTCATATCAAATTCCTCCTTAATGCTTGCTTAGTCTATTTTCGGCTGATTGAGTTGAAGCCCCACTCAGCGGAAAATCATTTTATTGCAGAAGTCCCATGTCTGTCAATACCGCTTTAAGTTTAGCCCGCTGTTCATCAGTCAGGGGCTGGATAGGCTTGACGCAATCGCCGCAATCGTGGCCGATCAATTTAAGTGCTTCCTTCAATACCACAGGGAAAGTGCCCATATTGGTAGCAATTCTTAATGCCGAGAAGCGGAACTGTGCATCCAAAGCGCCTGCTGCATCTCCTGCCTTAAATTTTTCATAGATGTCAACAGCAATGCGAGGTGCTACATTCGCACAGGACGCAATAGCACCCGCAGCGCCATAGCACAAAGCAGCATAGATCAACGTGTCACGCCCCATCATCACATGGAAATGATCCATGCCTCGCGTCAGGCGAAGATATTCCTCGGTGTTCGTCATGTCTCCTGTAGAATCCTTGACACCAATGATGTTATCAATCTGCGCAAGTTTCGCTACTGTAGCAGGCTCTACCGTCACATTGGTCTTAGGCTTGTTGTTGTAAATGATGATAGGCAGGCTGGTTTCAGAGGCAATCTCTCGATAATACTCGTAGACTTCATGCTGCGTCTGGCTGATGAACATGGGGGTCAGCACGCTCAGAGCATCAATGCCGCCCACCTGCTCCACTGCTTTGGCAATATTGGCTGCGCCTCGAGTCGTGATATCGTTCGCACCAGCGTAGATATCCATACGTCCCTTTACTGCATCCTTGGTTACTTCAAGCACATTGCGGTAGAATCCCAAGTCGTGTGCATAGAACTCGCCTGTCGTGCCAAATGGGAAAACGCCATGAATGCCATTGTCGGCCAAATAGTCAATAAGACCGCGGTAGGCTTTTTCATCAAATTTACCTTCTGCTGTTACCGGTGTTACAA
>CAVEUM010000086.1:2411-4574 GCA_963618735.1 bacterium
CCACAATGCCATGCGGTTTGAATGCCATCTGAAAAACTCCCTTCTTTCAAAGTGCTGCCGCTTACTTCTGATGATAAGCAGCTGCCATTAAGCCCTTCATGTAGCCTGTAGTATAAGCAAAGGATGCCTTCTCGCCGCCGGTAGCCTCGTCATAGCGCAATACATGGTCAACGTAGACAGTGCCATCATAATTGTTCTTTACCAAGACTTCCATGATTTTGTACATGTCCATGTAGCCGTCTTCCAGCAAAGTTTCCTCAAAATATGGCAATGTACCGGAAACATTGCGGAAGTGGACAATGTGCACGCGCTTCTGCTGTACAAAGTCCGCCAGATCCTCCAGAACATTACCAAACTGCTTGCCGCCTTCCAGCCAGCATCCGCAGCAGAACTTAATGCCAAGGTAGTGTTCGTCAATGCCCAGACCAAGCTCCTGCTGAATTTCATCTGCGCGACGCAGTGCCTTGCGATAATCGTCGCCGCTGATAATGATGCTTGCGCATCCTTCATAGAAGCGAGCCGGCGGGTCACAGGGATGCAGAGCCAGCTTCATTCCCACCTCTTTGCATACCGGCAAGGCAGCACGAAGGAAGTATTCGAAATTGTTCCACATCGTATCATAATCATATTCCTTGCCAAAGGCTGGCTTGCGAGAATAGATTTCGTTCATGTCCACAATACGGCCTACTGCACCATGGGTGTGCTCACCGGCTTTCCACCAGGAAGTAGAGACGCGTCCGGTGTCCCATGTTGCATAGCCTACGTGTACACCAGCATTCGCAATCCAGCGATTCAGGTCATTGTACTTTTGAATCCACTCATCACGATCTTCAAGGCCAAGCTGAATGGACGGATGCTTGTAAATGTGTGAATTGCCTGCATCATCCACCGTTAAGCCTGCTGCACGAACCCGATCCAGAATACGATTCACATCCTCGTAATTGCTATGTTCATCAGAGAACATCACAAAGCAGTGAGAAATATTCATCTGCTTGAGGTAGCGAAGATAGTCATCCGTTGCCTTATCAGAGTTAATTCCCATTTGCGGCTTCATCAAAGTTTCCATGGTGTAGCCTCCTTACGCCTCGTCATACGACTATATGATATTGATATTAGTAGCAGCTTTTTCTGCCTCTTCCGGCCCTCATGTTCATGCGCACAACAGCCGTATGAATTTTCGGAGAGAGATTGCTCTCTCCCCGAAAGAATGTGTTACTTTGCTTCCTTCCAAGCGCACTCAGGCGTCCAGGATTCAGCAGTGGTGGTGCAAATACCGGTGTTATGCACACCGTCCTGTGCGTAGCAGTAGGAGCCCTGATAACCAGCCGCAACGACCAGTGCATAGTCATGGCTGAACAGGCGAGCTGCCGTCTTCAGCAGTTCCTTCTTTTCATCCAAGGTCTTGGCTGCACGAGCGCCAAACAGAGCTTCCTCGTAATCGGCGGGCTTGATCATCATGTTCTTGTAGTTCACGCCCTCGGAAGAATACAGACGGATGTAGTTAGCCGTGAAGTCAAGCTTGGAAGAACCATTGTTGACCATGATGCCCAGATCGTAAGTGCCCTCAGCCTTCTGTGCATTGAAGTCAGCATTCGTCAGATTCTTGATTTCAGCATTGATGCCCACCATGGACAGATAGGCCTGCAGAATAACAGCGCACTGGCTATTTGCAGCGTTTTCGCCATTGATTGTGATCACAGTATCAAAGCCATTGGGATAGCCGGCTTCCGTCAGCAGTTCCTTAGACTTTTCAGGATCGTAAGGATAGATTTCCAAAGAATCGTCATAGGCGTAGGAACCAGGCACAGCAAACACAGGAGTTGCAGCACCCAGACCATTGTAGATGCCTTCAGCCATGTCGTTCCAGTCCACAGCATACATCACAGCCAGACGAACGTTCAGGTCATAGAAGGGAGAATCTTCCTGAGCAGAGCAGAACATCATATAGGTGATGCCAGCGGTATCAGGTGCCTGACCGGCAACGTTCTCGTACTTATCCTTCAGCTGATCAATTGCGGAAGTGTTGGGGTTACGCAGCACGTCAAGTTCACCATTCAGGAAAGCAGAAACCTGCGTGGTAGAGTCGCTAATGAAGAGCACCTTGATGCTGTCCAGGTAAGGCTGACCCTCAACCCAGTAGTTGTCATTGCGCACATAGGTGAT
>CAVEUM010000087.1:0-4561 GCA_963618735.1 bacterium
CGTTGAAAAGGATATAGTTTGCACGAGAATAGGTATTGTCGCACATGCTGATCGCCATGGCCGCCGCATCAAAGCGATAGCCATTTACATCGCTCGAAATGTTCCCTTTTGACATGGACCAGCTGTTTTCCATAACAACGATAAGATCGACCGCCAGTCGGCTCCGCTGTTCAGTATCTGCTACTGCTGACGCACCTGTCAGCATGAAAATGGCTGTCAGCAGCAACAGCAACGTTTTCTTTGCAATGCTCATCATTCGCTTCTCCTTACCTTTTCATCTGCATCAAAATATTGCTTCATGGAACGAGCTGCTCGTTCGAAACATCAAGGCTCATATATGTTTTATCACCAATCGTCAGCACTTGTTTCATCACGTAACGGTAGGTGGTACTGGAATCCACATCATCATCCACATAGCAGCATGCTGCCTGTATTGCTTCTGCCTCGCTTGATGAATCCGAGTGCTTCAGTTTGCAATTTACATAACTGAAGGAGCTATCACTGTCCTTACGATTGATTTGCATCTTAATTCGCGGAGACGGAGCGTGATCCCACGTCAGACGAATCTGCGGATCTCCCTTGCTGTTTTTTCCCACAGATACCTTCACCCCAGTCGGCTTCGGTACCCACACAACTTCATCCGGACAGTTGGCCGGACACCACTGGTCATCCAGCTTTCGAATGGCAAAAATCGTGTACTTCCATTGGGCACCAGGCTGGTCTGCCGGCAGTATGTCGGTTACCCTGGTATTCACAATCCTCTTGCACACCTGCACACCATCGGCAGGGTCTCTGGGGTAGCGTCCATCCGCACGACACACAGTGTAACAACTGCAGGAATCATCATCTTCCCACGAAATCGAACAGTTTCTTTCACCCTGGATATGGCTGATGGAAATCTTTTTCACAGGGTCGACTCGGGGATTATCCCTCAGCCAAATCTGTGCCTGCCGACAGGTAGGATCCATATCCAAAATGCGGGCAATCTTCTTGACACCGTTGGTATAGTTGCCAAAGTGTCCATCACCAAACTCATCTGATGCCCTTTGTCGGCGCTTCTTCTCTTCTTCCCACGCAAGGTTGAGCTTCTTCCTGAACTCCATCATCTGTTCCGTCAGGCCTTTTGCTTCCGCCTCACGAAGTGCCTTTTCTGCCTCAGTCAATCGTCCTTCAGCCAAGAGATGATTCAGTTGGTCTGCATACTGCGTGCAAAGTGCAATGGCCTTTCGCTTCATCAGATCTTGGCTGTATCCCGCCACAAAGGCATAGCCCTCTTTGCTTGCCTGGTCAATCTCCCGACCTGCTGCCTCCAGGTTACCTTGCAGAAAGGCATCTTCGATACGCTTCCGTGCCTCATTCTCTGCAGCCTGTACCTTTCCCTTCTCTTCTTCCTGCACCTTCCGTGCCTTCGCGAGCAAATCCATGGCGCGGCCGTTGGCAAGCATCAGTCGGCTTGCCTCATCTGCATAAACACGAATCGCCGGCAAGTTCTTTTCATTTACTGCTTTTTCAAGATAGTTCAGCGTCTTTTCTGTCATCAAGTTCCAACCACAGGCAGCCGTCGTGTGCTTGTTGGCGGTGCTTGCAATCAGCTCACCACACTTTGGGCACTTTTTCAGAAGCGGTTCACCGCACATCGGGCATTTGGGGATGACCTTGCTGCCAACCTTTTTGACTTCCTCCAGGCTCAGTCTGTGCACACCACCGCAGGCAGAACAGGAAAGCACAAAGGAATCGCCATCCAGCGACACATATTGATTAGGGGAACTCGCCAACCCAACCCTTTTATTGTACAGCCACACTGCTTCTGCACGGCTGATTCCCAAGATCGACATGAGATCTGTTATAATTTTCTCGGCCACCTGTACAGAAACAAGAAGCTGCTGCGGAGCATTATTTTTCAGTTTCTCCAGATCTTCAAAAAAGCCACGCTTTTTCAGTTTCAGATACTTCTCATAGTATTGTTTGTTCTCTTCACTGTCAAAAACATAACTTATGAGTTTAGATTCAGCTGTACGCAGATCCGTCATATAACCAGAACCTGTAGAATGCTTCGATATCATCTTCTTAAGCTTCTCTTTAAGCTGATCTGTTGACGCATCCCGCGCATGAAACTCCTCATCGTATTCTATCTTCAGAATAAAATCAACACAATCAAAGGCATCCTCGACCTGTGCCATCTTTTCATACTTTTTGCCACCTGCCTGAGCATTTTGTACTTTTGCAATGTATTCTTCAA
Source organism: bacterium (assembly GCA_963618735.1). Lineage (GTDB taxonomy): Bacteria > Bacillota > Clostridia > Christensenellales > Aristaeellaceae > CAKUFA01. The sequence continues at coordinate 2,240 of CAVEUM010000087.1, forward strand.
CTTCTGATAAATATCCCCAAAATTCCATAAACGGCGTGTTTTCCTTTTTCCCTGCAGGCTTCGACGTAGAAGCGGACGTTTCAAGCGCGTTCATAGCATCCCGAAGTCCTTTTTCGCCGCCAATGCCTACCAAGGTATCAATGCCCAAGTGCTTAAATGCCTCCGCCGCAACCTTTACCTTCTCATCTTTCATCTTCTGTATGCCCCTTTTTCCCGAATCTATATAGCACAAAAGGCTGCAGCAAATTTTCACATAAAAGTTCGATCACTGCAGCGCTTTTCAGGTCTCTTATTCTTCGTTCGTTTTCCAGGTTGCGGTTTCTTCCTGTTCGCTTGAACCGCCCCTGTTATTCCCTGTACCGATAACCTGCGCAATCTTGCCAAAGCAAGCATTCAAGCCAGAGGCACTAGGGGTAAACATGGACAAGTCCGCCTTGGAGGAAATAGCTTTCAAGAAGTCTTTATTGGCGTAGCCAAAGCCCATGCCAATAACCTCTATGCCAGTGTCATTGCACATTCTTGCCCATTTAATTGCGTTATCCTGGTTGCTCCACTGACCATCTGCCAAGGCAATCGCATAACGTGTTCCGTGCACTTGAGACAATTCTTCGTAAATGGTCTTAAACGGGTGAGAAAGATTGCTATATCCTGTTACCCCACATTCAATCTCTCGTATTTCACGAATGCAATGATCGGTATCCGCCGTCGGTTTTGTAAACCACATGTAGGAGTCAGAAAACGCAATAATGCCAATTCTTGTACCGGTATTTTTAAACTGCCGCACAAAATCTTCCATGGCATTCTTGGCATACATCATGGGTGTCCCTTCCATAGACCCAGACACATCCAGTGCCAGCACCAATGTGCGATCACTGTCTACCGCTCTGAGCTGTGTCCTCTCTACAGGGCCATCAAAACGTCTTCTGTCTGCCTCCGTAACTTCTTCCTCCCGGATAGGCAAATCACGATAACCATCACCCTGCCGTGCCTGCACATGGATGATGCCATTCTTGTCATAGCTATACTGCACGCGCATCCGCGCGCCGTCGCTTTCATAGCAAATACCAGAGACCACATATTTAGCGTTGAATTCATTCAGCCCAGGCTGTGCCTCCATGCCTTCCAGCACGAAGATTTCCATCTCGTTATTTTCATCAGGTTTGGTGTACAGCCTGACCTCCGCTGCATACTTCACAGGGAAAGAAGTGTTCGGCGGCACGATATTCTTGTTGATATATGCTGTACCTTCTGCATTCACAGCAACAATGCCCATACCGTGCGCCTGCACATCACGGACACCAATACTTGCAAGCTGCAAGGTTTCTGCTTCACCTACCGGGCCAGCATAGCGAGCCGCCAGCGCTTTGCCCTGCAGATCATCGATATCCTTCGGGGCATTAACGCTGAGGATTTTATACCCTTGTGCCTCCACGCCCGTCTGAATGGCGGCACCTAGTGCCACTGCTTCATCAGGGTTTACATGGGAAATAGGCTCTTTCCCATGATGCATTGCCGTCAGGAATTCCCGCACCTGCGGCATTCTGGTAGAACCGCCCACCAGCAAAATATCCGTAACATCAGCCCAAGTGAGGCCTCTTTGTGCCAACACGGCCTCACACTTACCGCCGGTGTATTCCAGCAAGGAGCTTGTGGCCCGGTCAAACTCTCTGCGGGTTACGGCAACGGTGCACATGCCGTAGTCCTTCACGCGCACTTTACAGCTGACCTGTGCAGACTGTTTACTCAGTTCCTTCTTCCAGTTTTCCGCACTGCACAGCAGCTCGGCCAGGAGATCTGCTTCCTCTGCAGGCTGAAAATCAATTTCGTATTCATCCTTGATTTTCTTCAGTACCAGCCTGGCAAGCTTTTCATCCCAATCCTTGCCGCCCAGCTTATGGTCGCCGTCGGTGCACAGAGACTCCAGCTGGTGATTCTTTCCCATGCCCACCAGCGTGACATCAAAGGTGCCGCCGCCCAGGTCATACACCATGATAATGGCATTTTCCCGCCACTTTTGCTGACCATAGCACATGGCCGCGGCAGTCGGTTCATGGATAATACTAAGGACATTCAGTCCAGCTTCGCGTCCGGCGCGAATGGTATCTTCACGTTCCTTGTTGTGAAAATACGCAGGAACCGTAATGACCGCGCTGTCGATCTTTTGCCCCAGGGTGTTTTCTGCCTGCTCCTTCAGGTATTTCAGCAAGATAGCAGACAGCTGTTCTGCCGTGTAGTTCTTGCCATAAGCGGTGCAGCAGACATTCTTGGTGCCCATGTGGCGCTTGAAGGCGCTGGCTGTACCCTGCTCATTGTCTTCAAAGG
>CAVEUM010000088.1:0-4408 GCA_963618735.1 bacterium
GCAACGTCTTCTTTGTTCACCTTTCTGATCTCAAAACAGCAGGTGAATGAAATACACAGAAAACGCCAAGGGCTTTGCTCTTTCTATTGCTCCTTAAATTGCACGTGAGTTGCCATCAGTAAGATCAATCTCTTTTTCATTTTCATCTCCGCCGAGGCTTGTTCTGACCCGATAACAATATGCCTGCGTTGTTCCTGATACAGGAAGGGTTCTCTTCTTATGATTTTGATTTTTCGTATGTCCGCAAACGTAGCATCCACCGAATTCAGCGTCATAGTCGCTAACCGCAATCGTCACATGCTGAAACGGCGTGGCTAATCCCTTGGAAGCATAATTGGTTAAATATGTGTAAATCATATCCCCTTTCCTGACCTCGTTGTTAGAAACCCTATAAATCCACCCCTTTTCAAGCAACCGTCTTCTGCCTTTGTTGGTGTACGTCCAACTTCCGCTGTTCCAGGAAGAAGGAATGCCGCTGAGTTTATAGCACCAACCGTCAAACATGCGTGCACCACCAGCGAGCAGGCATTGATGAACAAAATTTGCACATGCCGCAGATGCACCTTCACCGAATGACGTGTTTCTCTTGGGATCTGCAACGCCGATACTGTTGGAAGAATGTGCTTCAGCGTAGGCAACTGCATCATCAGGGCTGAAAGTGTAGTGCGTGGTAACCGTCGGAGTTGTGTTCACAACATCCGTGAAATCATCTGAAGCTCTGGATCCGCTGCCATCCATGGTCAGATAGCTTGACACAGCCCAACCAGTTCCGGATGAACAGCTCACCTGATACCATCCGCTCACGGAGGATGCGTCCAGCACGTACAGCACGGCGCCTTTAGCGGCCGCATAAAGCTTTGTGCTGCTCAGGGACGGCGTCTGCCGAACATTCAGGGATCCTGAGCTTGTCGTCACCGTGCAGGTGCTTCCGCCGGATGTTACCGCAATATACGGTGCCAGAACGTATCCCGCCTGCCCGCTGTAGGAGGTGTACATCCAATCCCGATTGCCGCTGACCGGCATTACCGAAAGCGCTGTACCATCGGGGATAGATGCCAGCTTAGCAGCAGATGTGCTGCAGCTTTTGCGCAGATTCAATGAGCCGCCTCGAACCGTGCCGGAATAAGTCGCCATGTCAATCCTCTCCCTTTTCCATTCTTTTGCTGCATCAAAAAAGGACAGCCGACTTTCATCGCTGCCCTTTTTCCAATTCTCGCAGTTTACATGATACACGTCAAGCCCTGTCCAGCGCAAGTGTTTCGCATGTACAATTTGTGTCCACGGAATGTACTTTTTTTCGTTTTCCCAAACTTTCCTCAAAAAAATTTGCGAATCGCGGAACTTTCTCTTTTCCTTTGCGTCTTGATAGGTGCAAGCGGTACTTCAAATAACAAACCACTTGCAGAAAGGAATCAAAGATTATGAAGAAGTTTGTAGCGATTCTGTTAGCCGCTCTGATGCTTATGACCCTGGCCATCCCCGCATTTGCTGAAACCCTCGGCGGAAATGACACCGCTGCCGGCGGCTGGACCATCAACACCGAAGACCCCACCATCATCCCCGATGAAGTGAAGGAATGCATGGACAAAGCCCTGGAAGGCCTGGTTGGATGCACCTATGAACCCGTTGCTTTCCTTGCCTCTCAGGTAGTCGCCGGCACCAACTATTGCGTGCTGTGCCGCTGCACCGTCGTCACTCCCGATGCTCCTCAGTCCTTTGTGATGATGTACCTCTACCACGGTGTGGACGGTACCAACACCATCCTCAAGATTCAGGACATGAGCTTTGACGCTCAGGAAGAAATCGCGGAGTAACATCACACCCCCAGGCAAGCAATCGTTTTCATTTCCCCTCCCTTCCTTTCCTCTCTTTCCGCCCCAAGGAGTCATGGACTCCCTGGGGTTTTTCGTTGGGATGGTTCTTGCGCATCCACGGTCAATCGGGTATACTAGCCTTGACGCAAGAAAATCCCATCAAGGAGTGTGCAACATGGAACATCTTTATGAAAAGGCGCTGGAAAGTGCCGAATACATTAAGCTTCACATGACCAAGCATCCCAAAATCGCTGTGGTGCTGGGTTCTGGCCTCGGCAACCTGACGAAGGACTTCACCGACACGGAGGAAATCCCCTATGGCGATATTCCCAACTTTCCCGTGTCCACCGTGGCGGGACACAAGGGTGCCCTGCTGGCAGGCAAGCTGGGGGACAAGGAAGTCTACGCCATGGAAGGCCGGTTCCATTTCTATGAAGGCTATAGCATGAAGGAGGTCTGCTACCCCTTCTATGTTATGAAGCTGCTGGGGGTGGAGCAGGTGGTGCTGACCAACGCCTGCGGCGGCATCAATCGTGATTTTGCCCCGGGCACCCTGATGCTCGTCACCGATTATATCAACATGATGGGCACCAATCCCCTCATCGGCCCGAATGATGAGCGTTTCGGCCCCCGTTTCCCGGACATGACCGAAGCCTTCAGCCTGGAGCTCCGCAATCTTGCCAAAGCCACCGCTGATGAAATGGGCATCGCCTACAAGGAAGGCGTCTATATGAGCTTTATGGGCCCCTGCTATGAAACCGCAGCGGAGATTCGCGCCTTCACCGCCCTCGGCGCCGATGCCGTGGGCATGAGCACCGTGCCGGAAACCATGGTCTGCAACTATATGGGCATGAAGGTGCTGGCTGTTAGCTGCATCACCAACATGGCCACTGGCATTCAGACGGTAAAGCATAGCCACGCCCGCGTGCTGGAGATTGCCAACCAGGCAGGGGACACCATGTGCCGCTGGCTTGGCGCGGTAATTCAGAAGATGTAAGCAGTACAGCAGAAAAACCTTTCTTCCCTTGACGCTAATCTTTCCCCGGTGCTATCATGGCTTCATCAATCCGAGGGAGTGATGCTATGATTCGCCTTGCCAGATTTGAAGAGCTGGATGCTCTGATGGATGTTTATGCCGATGCCCGCGCATTTATGGTCGCCAACGGAAATCCCACCCAGTGGAAGAACTCACCCACCCGTGAAATGCTGTCGCAGGATATTGAAAACGGCAACCTGTATGTGCTGGATGAAGACGGCCATCCGGAAGGCGTTTTCGCCTGCATTCTTGGGGAAGACCCCACCTACCGCGTCATTGAGGACGGCGCGTGGCTCAGCGATGCCCCGTACGCGACCCTCCACCGTGTAGCGGCCGCCAAGGGCTGTCATGGCGTGTTCAGCAGGGTGCTGGCCTTTGCAGAGGGTCTTTGCTCCCATCTGCGCATTGATACCCATCGGGATAATCTCCCCATGCAGCACGTCATTTTGAAAAGCGGCTTCACCTATTGCGGCATCATCCACATATCCGACGGTTCGCCCCGTCTGGCGTATGAAAAAATTGAATGAAAACAGCGGGAAGGATTCGCCGTGAAAAGCGTTTCCTTCCCGTTTTGCTGTCTATGCTTTGGGGGATGATGTCGGAATATCAAAAATGTTCTTCTTCCACTTTTGTGATGATCCCAAATATGGTATACTATCCATGGACTTAAAACAAAACACAAGGGGGCTACCACCATGACAGGAGAAGAAGCTCTGCGCCTGATGCAGCAGGCGGGTGCCTATGAAGAAGGCCATTTCGCCATGAAAAGCGGTCGTCACACCAACGTTTTCCTGCAATGCGCCCACCTCATTGAGCATGCAGACATTACAGGTCAGCTCTGCGAAGCACTGGCAGAAAAGTGCAAAAACTGCGATGCAGACCTGGTGATTGCCCCTGCTCTGGGCGGCATTATTTTCGGCTATGAGACTTCCCGCATTCTTGGTAAGCACTTTATGTACTGCGAGCGGAAGGATGGGGTCATGACCCTGCGCCGCGGCTTTCAGGTGCCTGAAGGTGCTAAGGTGCTGATTGTGGAGGATACCGTCACCACTGGCGGAAGCGTCCGCGAGGTAATGGAGATTATCCGCGCCTTTGGTGCCACCCCGGTGATGATTGCGTCGCTGGTTGACCGCACCCGCGGGAAGGTTTCCTTTGGTGTGCCTTTTGTATCCCTTGCGCAGGTGGATATGCAGTTCTATCATGAGGATGAATGTCCCCTGTGTCAGAAGGGTGTTGCCCTTTCTGCTCCCAGAAACAGCAAGTAATTTGTTTCAGAGGGCTGTTCAGCAGGTCAAAGACCCTCGCCCTCTGGACTCCTTCGGATGTCCTCTATCTTTGAGTTGATTTGTAATGTAACTTTTATAAAGCTGCGGAACAGCACTCCCTAAAAATAGTGCACCCCGAAGGGTGCAGGGGCGATCGGAAAGCCCCTGCTCGCTCCGAAGAGCGAAATTTCTTCGCTAGCAGCCATGCTTGTCTTATAGCTCAAACGAGTTACTATCATTGTTCCAGGGGCTTTGCGGTCGCCCCTGGACCCTTCGCATGCATCCTTCTGCAA
>CAVEUM010000089.1:0-4401 GCA_963618735.1 bacterium
AAAAAATGTGCACTCCGAAGGGTGCAGGGGCGATCGGAAAGCCCCTGCTCGCTCCACAGAGCGAAAGCTCTTTGCTAGTAAGAGAGCAAGCTAGTCTTATAGGTCAAACAGGTTAAGTCCATTGTTCCAGGGGCTTTGCGGTCGCCCCTGGACCCTTCGCATGCACATACTACAATCTTGAACTGTGTTGGAAAAAAGTTTCGGAAGACGACTTCTTGAAAAAGTGTATTCCGAAGGGCGTAGGGTCGAAGACCCTCGCCCCTTATCATTAAGTTACAAAAAACCTCTTCCCGATAAAAGTTTCGGGAAGAGGGGAGAGTGCGAGAGGGGGGATAACCGCTTTTCAAAGCGGTTGCCCTCCTCTCGCAAAAATTATAGGTATCCATACTTCTTTCGTTTGGCGATGAGGAAGCCGGCGGCCATGATGACGGCGAGGACTTCAGCCACCACAATGGAAATCCAAATACCCTGCAAGCCAAAGAGCATGGGAAGAAACAGCACCGAGCAGGACTGGAACAGCAGCGTGCGCAGGAAGGAAATGAGCGCGCTGGTCAGACCATCGTTCAGGGCAGTGAAGAACGACGAGGCATAAATGGCAAATCCCATGAACAGGAAGCTGAAAGAATACACGCGGAAAGCGTTGTGGGTCATTTCCAATAGCTCGGCATCATAGCCCACAAAGAACCGGCTCAGGGGCAGTGCCAAAACCTGCGCCATGGTAAACATGACCAGGGCAAAAATCAGAATGATCAGGCAGCTCTTGCGCAATAGACTCTTCAGCTCGCCGCGGTTCTGTGCGCCGAAATGGAAGCTGACCACGGGGGCAGTGCCGATGGAATAGCCGATAAACGCGCCGGAGAAGATCATGCTCACATACATCAGCACACCATAGGCGGAAACACCGTTCTCACCAGCGTATTTCATGAGCTGCACATTGTACAGCATGCCGACAAGGGACATGGAAATGTTGCTCATCAGCTCGGAGGAGCCGTTGCCGCAAACCTTCAGCATGGTGCGCCAGTCAATCTTTGTGCGCACCAGGCGCAGCTGGCTGGAATTCTCTCGGCCAAAGTAGAACAGGGGATAAATGCCGCCAATGCACTGGCTGACGGAGGTGGCCACGGCGGCGCCTACCAGTCCCCACTTGAATGCACCGACAAACAGCGCATCCAGCACCATGTTGGTCACGCCTGCTATCACTGTAACGACCAGTCCCAGATGGGGCTTTTCTGCGGTGATGAACAGGCTCTGAAATTCCATCTGCAGCACAAAGGCCGTGTTGGCAATGGTGATAATGCGGCCGTAGAGAACGCACATGTCCAGCATTTCGCCAGTGGCGCCCATGAGGGACGCCAGAGGGCGGAGCAGCATCAGGCCAAGAATGGTGACGATGACGCCGAAACCAATGGTCACATACACCAGCATGGAGAAGGTGCGGTTGGCGTCCTCGTGACGTTTTTCACCAAGGAATTTCGCCACCAGCGCGCTGCCGCCAGTGCCCAGCATGAAGCCAAAGGCACCAAAGATCATCAGCACGGGCATGATGAAATTGACCGCTGCAAAAGCTGTTTTGCCGGCAAAGTTGGAAACGAAGAAGCCGTCTACCACGCTGTAGATGGAGGTGAAAATCATCATCACGATGGACGGCAAAGTAAAGCGCAACAGGCGCCCGTAAGTGAAATGGTCGGATAGCTTAATGGTCATGCTTTTCTCCCTTCGGGTTGATGAACGGCTGAAATGCTTTTGCCAGACGGTTGTTGAACCGCTCCTGCAAAAGAAGAAACTGCTCGGTTTCCTCTGGGTCTTCCGACAGCGCCTGCATCTCAGCGTCGCGGATGCGCCCTGCTGTTTCCCTGGCCAGCGTTTCGCCTTTTTCTGTGAGGAAGATGTGCTTGCTGCGCTTGTCGGTATCGGTGACCTGTAGGGTCACATAGCCTTCCTGCTCCAGCTTTTTCAGGGAAGAGTTGACGGATTGCTTGGGCTGACACAATAAATCGCACAGATGACTCTGCGTGCAGCCGGGCTCTTCCAGCACCGTGTAAAGCGTCCACACCGTGATTTCACTGCATCCCAAAGCACGGGCAGCCAGACGGTAGCATTCATCGCCCTGCCGAAACAGCCGATTGAAACGGCTCAGCAGCGCGTCAGACATTTCTTTCAACGACTGTCCTCCTTCTTCGTCCGAAATCGGACAAAAAACATTATAGTCCGATTTCGGACAATTATCAAGAGAACGTGCTTCCGCAACCTATCCAAAAATTCTATTATATTTTGATAAACTTTCCATTAAAAGCACTTGCATTTTGCGCTTTTTCGTGCGAAAATGATTACATGAGAGTACGGGGGTGACTTATGGAAATTCTTGTAATCAACGGCAGCCCGAAGGGAAAGAACTCCATTACGCTGCAAACGGTGAATTATCTGGAGATTCTGCATCCGGAGCATCATTTCAACGTGCTGCACGCGGGGCAGAGAATCAAGGCGCTGGAAAAAGACTTCGCCCCAGCGGTGGAAGCCATAGAAAAGGCGGATGTCCTGCTTTTCTGCTATCCTGTGTATACCTTTATCGCGCCGTGCCAGCTGCAGCGGTTTGTGGAGCTGCTCAAGAACAGCAACGTGAAGCTCGACGGCAAGTACGCTTCCCAAATCACCACCTCCAAGCATTTTTATGACATTACCGCCCATCGGTACATTCAGGATAACTGCGGCGACCTGGGACTTAGGTACATTCAGGGGCTTTCCGCAGATATGGAAGACCTGACCACCGAAAAGGGTCAGAAGGAAGCAGAGGATTTCTTCCGCTACCTTCTCTGGTCAGCGGAGCATGACGTGTATGAAGCCCCCACGGCCTGCCAATACGAATATACCTCCCATCCCGTGACGGTGCCTGCCTGCACAGACAGCGAAAAGACCGGCGATGTGGTGATTGTGGCCGATTTGCAGGAGGGCGACACGGCGCTAAAGGGGATGATTGACCGCTTCCGCGCCGTTTTGCCGCGAAAGACACGGGTGGTGAACATCCGTGAATATCCGTTCCAGGGCGGATGCCTGAGCTGCTTCAACTGCGCTGTTTCCGGCAAGTGCATCTATAAGGATGGCTTTGATGAATATCTGCGCAAGGAGATTCAGACCGCTGACGCCATTGTGTACGCCTTCACGGTGCGTGACCATTCCATGGGTGCGCGGTTCAAGATGTACGACGACCGCCAGTTCTGCAACGGCCACCGCACGGTGACCATCGGCATGAGCACGGGCTATCTCATTTGCGGCGATTTGGAGCGCGAGGAGAATCTGCGCACCATTCTGGAAGCACGGGCGCAGGTGGGACATAACTATCTTGCCGGCATGGCCACGGATGCGAAAGACCCGGATGCGGCCATTGACCAGCTTTGTGCGAAATTGGTTTACGGGATGGAGAACAAATATCTGCCGCCGCAGAACTTTTATGGCATTGGCGGCATGAAGGTGTTCCGCGACCTCATTTGGCTCATGCAGGGCATGATGCGCGCGGATCACAAGTTCTACAAGGCCCACGGCCAGTATGACTTCCCCCAGAAGCAATGGCCGAAAATGCTTGCCATGTACGCTGTTGGTGCCATGATGTCCAGCAAAAAGCTCAAGGCCAAAATGGGCTCTGCCATGACGGAAGGCATGTTGATGCCCTATAACAAGGTACTGGAAAAGGCACGGGGAGAAAAGAAATAATGCCATAATAGCAAAAGGAGCGCCGCTTGATGGACGCTCCTTTTTTTGATGGGTCTGTTATTCCCGCATCAGCTTCCAGCTGACGGCCTGGGTTCTGGCATCGATGAACCGCCTGTAGATACCTTCCTGCCGGGATAGCTGCTCGTGGGTGCCTTTTTGCACAATGTGTCCCTTGTCCACCACCACAATCTGGTCGGCATGCCGCACGGTTTTCAGGCGGTGGGCAATCATGATGATGGTCTTCTCCCTGGTCAGTGCTTCGATGGCGTCCATCAAATCCTTCTCGTTTTCAGGGTCCACGTTGGCAGTGGCCTCATCCAGAATGATGATGGGCGCGTCTTTCATGATGGCGCGGGCAATGGAGATGCGCTGTTTCTCGCCGCCGGAAAGGCTTGCGCCGCCCTCGCCGATCACGGTGTCGTAGCCATGGGGGAGCTTCATGATAAAGTCGTGGCAGCAGGCTTTCTTAGCCGCTTCCACCACCTCTTCATGGGTGGCATCCTGGCGGCCGAACTTGATGTTGTTCTCAATCGTATCCGCGAAAAGGTACACCGACTGGAACACGAAGGAGAAGTTGCTCATCAGGCTGTTCATGCTGTATTCCTTCACGTCCGTGCCGCCCAGGGTGATGCTGCCGGCGTCCACATCCCAGAACCGCGCAATCAGGTTGCACAGGGTGGATTTGCCGCTGCCGGA
>CAVEUM010000090.1:0-4367 GCA_963618735.1 bacterium
GCAGCAAGTCACAGTTTTTCAACGTGTTTGGAGTCGATGGTGGAAAACGTAAACGAAAGAAAGCAGGGTATTCCCACGGCGGAAAGTATGCGACTTCTAGAGGGCTAGCGGATGCGCTCAAAGCTGGACAGTGAAATCATTGAAGAGGCAAGCAGAACACTTGCAGATGATCCCGCAGCACTCGAAACGCTGCAAGACATAGCAGAGAGCAAGGGCATTTACGGGGCAGTGAAGGGGTCTAGAATAGGCAAAAAGGAGCTTGTGCAGGTGGTGGAGTGCCTTGCAAGGACAAAAAATAAGCTGCTGAAGCTGGATAACGCCATTCCTGAAGAAGACCACGAAGCACGCGCAAAGGCGTATTATCAGCATCCCGTATACGGTGAAGCAGGTTGTTTCAATCCAACAGGGGCAAGGGTTGACCGTAATTTTACAGATTCGAATGATTGTCTCGCGTATTTGGGCTGGACGCAGAGACCTAGTGAAATTGCACCGATTTTGGACGGTACGGAAAAGTAATTGACTTTTTGGGGGCGTATGCCCCCTCTTTTTTTCTTCTTCTTGAAGGAGGCAGGCAGGGTGAAATTGGGGTATGTGAATCTATTTGGGGTAAAAATTGGGGTATTGGGGTATAAGAAAACCCTTGTACCTATTGAGATACAAGGGTTTGTAAGCGTCTGGGTGGAGAGATTCGAACTCTCGGCCTCTTGAACCCCATAAAAAGTACCAGGTGAGCCGCAAAGCCTTGCAATATAAGGGATTGAGGCACTTCAAAATTACACCTATACCCCTTTTCTACCCCCGTCATCATGAAATAGCAATTTGAAATCTCCGTGCTGTGTGTGCTGATCAATGATCAGACAGTATCGAAAGCATAGGAGATTTTTTTATGAAACAGATCATCAAGAAGGAGCTGCCTTCGGAAATCATGGAGCATGGTATCCAATACACCTTGGTCGGCGACTACTATTTTCCTGCGTGTCTGCTAACCGATGAAAAGCCAGCATCGGGCAGATGGGCGATCATGTATGAACGGTATCTTCAGGAAAAGCATCCGCACGAATATGTCAGACTTCTATGGGCTGGCGAGTTGGCCGCCTTGCTGGAATCCGTGCAGGCTGATTGCGAAGCACGCCTGGAGTTGCTCATCGGGCAGATGGCAGAAGCAGAAGGTGTGACCGAGTCGCTGAAGCATGGCGACCAGCTAATGTGGGTACAGCGGATGAACAGCATCCGCAGCCGTGCAGAAGAAATGATTATTCATGAAATGATGTGACCCTGTTCATTGCCAGCGGAGGACGCAAAGTCTTCCGCTGGCTTTTCATTGCTGCGCCATGAATTTCCATCGAGAATGCGCGCACTTATCGCAATTTTGCGTTGAGTGTGCTATACTGGAAAGTGATTGCAGTCTGTAGGATCAAAGTCGGCAGCTGAAGCAAAGGAGCAAAAGAACAATGGTTGACACGAAGAAAGAACAGGAACGGGACGAATTGTTCCGCCAGATTTATAAAATTGCTACCAACCTGGTGCACGCCGGCCATGTATCGGAGTGGGACTTCAAGTCTTATGTACTGGTGACCATGTTTTATCGGTATATTTCGGAGAACTTTGCCGCTTACATCAATGAAGGTGAGCATGCGGCGGGCGATACGTCATTCAATTATGCAAATTTCAGTGATGAAGAAGCCGAGGGTGCCCGTGAGGATCTTATTCAGGAAAAGGGCTTCTTCATTTTGCCCAGCGAATTGTTCTGCAATGTGCTTGCCCGCGCGGAACAGGATGAAAACCTGAATGAAACGCTGGAGCGCGTGTTCCGCCACATTGAGGAATCTGCCAAGGGATCCTCTTCCGAGAGCGACTTTGTAGGCCTGTTTGATGATTTCGATGTGAACAGCAAGGCCATCGGCGCAACCGTTGAAAAGCGCAACAAGGTGCTGGTGGAGCTTCTGCGGGGCATTGCGGAAATGCCGCTGTTTTCCAACGAAGGCATTCAGCCCGACCTGTTTGGTGATGCCTATGAATATCTGATGGGCATGTATGCCGCCAATGCAGGCAAAAAGGGCGGCCAGTACTTTACGCCTGCCGATGTATCGGAATTGCTGGCACGCCTCGGTACCATTGGCAAAACAGAAATTAACAAAGTGTATGACCCTGCCTGCGGTTCAGGCTCGCTGCTGCTGAAGGTGGAAAAAGTGCTGGGGAAGGATCACGTTCGCCAGGGTTTCTTCGGTCAGGAAATTGACCTGACCACCTATAACCTGTGCCGCATTAACATGTTCCTGCACAACATCGCCTTTGACAAGTTCAGCATCATTCGGGAAGATACCCTGGTAAGCCCGCAGCACTGGGATGATGAGCCCTTCGAGCTGATTGTCTCCAATCCTCCGTTTTCTGTACCATGGGAAGGCGACAAGAATCCGCTGCTTATTAACGATCCCCGCTTTTCTCCTGCCGGCGTTCTGGCGCCTGCCTCCAAGGGCGATATGGCCTTCATTATGCACAGCCTGTCCTGGCTTGCTACGAACGGTGTGGCCGCCATCGTCTGCTTCCCCGGCATCATGTACCGCGGCGGCGCGGAGCAGAAGATTCGCAAATATATGATCGATAACAACTATGTGGATGCCATCATCCAGCTTCCGTCCAATTTGTTCCTGAATGTCACGATTTCTGTGGATATCATGATTTTGAAGAAGAGCAAAGCGGATAACGCGGTGCTGTTTGTGGATGCTTCCAACGAGTTTGTTAAGGTGACGAAAAACAATCGCCTTTCTGATGAAAATATTCATCGGATTGTGTCCACCGTTGCTGCACGCGCGGAGGAAGCGCATTTCTCCCACCTGGCGAGCTATGAGGAGATTTCCGCCAACGACTACAACCTTTCTGTTTCCACCTATGTGGAAGCGGAGGACACCCGCGAGGTCGTCGACATCACCAGACTGAACGCTGAGATTGACGAAATCGTCGCCCGTGAGCAGGTGCTCCGCGATGAAATTGCAAAGATTATCGCAGAAATCGAGGTGAGCGTATGAAAAAAGAAAAGCAGGAAGTCAGCATCATTCGCTCCTCCGCAGCAGAATATCTCACATTCATAACCGCTACCGGTGAAAGTGATGTAAATGCCGTGTACTTCGATGAAAATGTGTGGCTGACACAAAAAATGATGGGACTTCTGTATAATGTGGAGACCCACACGATCAACTACCACTTAAAAAAGATTTTTGCCGATGGTGAGATCGATGAAGGGGCAGTTATTCGAAAATTTCGAATAACTGCCGCAGACGGCAAAAGCTACAATACCAATCACTATAATCTGAGCGCCATCATTGCTGTGGGCAACAAGGTGGATTCTCCCCGCGCGGTGCAATTTCGGAAATGGGCGAATCATATTATCGAGGAGTTTACCGTGAAGGGTTTCGCAATGGATGACGAACGCCTGAAAAACGGCGGAACAGTCCTGACAAAAGACTATTTCAAAGAGCAGTTAGAGCGTATTCGCGAGATTCGCCTCTCGGAGCGGCGCTTTTATCAGAAAATCACAGATATCTATGCCACCAGTATTGATTATGATGCCAAGTCGCAAACGACAAGGCTGTTTTTCGCACGGGTGCAGAATCAACTTCATTGGGCGATTCATGGCGAAACGGCGGCAGAGACTATCTATCATCGTGCGGACAGCACAAAGGAGCATATGGGGCTGACCACATGGATGGATGCGCCCGATGGCAAAATCCAGAAATTCGATGTTGTGGTTGCAAAAAACTATCTGACCAAGGAAGAACTTTCCGCGATGGCGAGAATCGTCAACGCCTATCTGGACTTGGCAGAGCTGAGAGCCGAGGAAGAAGTGCCCATGACCATGGAAGACTGGGCGGAACAATTCGAGGGTGTTCTTCGGCTGAGCCGGAAAGAAATACTGACCAATGCAGGGACGATTTCTGTAAAGATTGCCGAGCAGCACGCATTGAGTGAGTTTGAGAAATACCGTGTCCGTCAGGATCGACTGTATCAGAGTGATTTTGACAGAGTTCTGCTGGGAGAAGCAGAAGCAGCGGGCATAACGGACGGTGAATCGCTCACGGAGGCTATAGATTCAGAGCCAAAGGAAGGGAGGGAGGACGATGAGCAATGAGCAATGTGCAATGTGCAATGTGCAGAAACGGAGCAGACTGGACGAACTGATTCGGGAGCTTTGCCCGAATGGGGTGGCAACTGTCGCACTTGGTGAAATCGCACACTATGCCAAGACCAGAATTGATGCTTCTGAAGTGAATGAAAATAACTATGTCGGCGTGGAAAATCTGTTACAGGAGAAGCGGGGAAAGACAACATCTTCTTCGGTTCCCACAGCTGGAGCAGTCATTGCATTTGAA
>CAVEUM010000091.1:0-4107 GCA_963618735.1 bacterium
TACTCGTTCAGCCGATCATTAGGCTGGATGCCGATGAGGAATGCATACTCCGCATGCAGCTCGCAGCGCTCAATCAATTCACCATCATTGAGTATGATGGCAGGGCAGGATTCGCGTGGATTCTTCGGCCAGCGAACAAAAAGTGTGTGATCGGATAGGCGGATCGTGTCCATCATTTTGCCTCTTTCTGAAATGCATCTTGCAACCTGTATGCCGATGTGCTATATTAGGGGAAACTAACCAAAGGAGTTCGCGCACGATGGATTTACCGCATTCCCCCCATACCCCTGCACCCATTGAGGAATTGTTTCAGGAATACAATCAGGGGAAAATTTCTTCCGTAGGGTTCCGCAGCTTCATGCTCCACCGTGGGGAAAGCAACAGCTACCGCACACTGAAGAGTGCGCTGATTATTCCTGTGTCGGGGCAGGCGGTTTTTTCTTTCGACCATGAACCTTTCATGGCAAAGCGCGGTGTATTCATCCACGGATGCCCAGGGAAGACACTGACCATCACATCCATTGGCGATGAGGATTTCCAATATGTCAATATGTATTACGAAAATGATAAACCCCTGCTGTTTTCCCACAAGCTGCATCATGCAGATGATGTTGTCGCCCTTCTGGATCAGGTATTGAGGATTAATCCTCAAAGCAGCACACGAGAGCAGTATCGTCTGGAAACTTTAACAGCAGACTTCTTTCGGTACATCTTTGCAGATTTTCAGCCGGAGGACACCTACAACGAGAGCCAGATCATGAGCATTCTGCTGGATTACATCACCCTGCACTACACCCAGCCCCTGACGCTGCAAACCCTGGCAGACCTTGTGAATGAGAAGCCTGCCAGGGTAAGTTATCTGTTTTTCAAGTACAGGCAGATTCGTCCCATTGATTACCTGATTGACTACCGCATGAAGATCGCCACAGAGCTCCTCCGCTCAGGGGATTACAGCGTAGCGCAGGCTGCACATCAGGTGGGCTATAAAGACCCCTGCTACTTCAGCCGCATCTACAAAAAGCGCATGGGTTTCCCGCCCACGCAGGTAGCAGAGCTATAGTTTTTTTCAAGAAGGGAGGCCGCTTCAAAAAGCGCCCCCCTCTTTTTATGTTACTCCGCGTACATGAAATCGTACAGGGTTTCAGCCGCGTTGATGATGCGGGCACCGTAGTCCATCATGTCATCATAGGCCATTTCGATCACCTTGCCGCCGGCAATAGCGGTCACATCCTGCACCACCTCATTGGCCAGCAGGGCTTCCACCGCGCCTTCATCCGTGGATGCAAAACGATCCGCATGAATATACACAATCACATCAGGATTCATGGCCACCAGGTTCTCCATGGTCAGACCATTGCCGCCCTTATCCAGCACATTCTTCGCATTCAGAGCAGACAGCATGCAGCTGGACATTTGGGAATTGAAGGCAACAAACGTGCCATCGGAATAGCCTGCCATGAACAGCACCGTCTTGACGTCACCGCTCTGGTTGCCGACCTTTTCCAGCAGGGCATCGATGCGGCTCTGCAGCTCATCCGCATAAGCGTTGGCAGCATCCTGCACGTTGAAAATCATGCCAATGTTGCGAACATCCTCCACAATATTGCTCAAAGACTGATCGATGGAGGCGCTGGCCAGCTCGGTATATACCGGAATGCCCATCTCCTGATAATACTGCACCGTGCCGATGCTGCTTTCCGTGAACATCAGCGTTGCCTTGCCCAGGATCAGATCAGGCTCCACTGCCAGAATCGCTTCCTTGGAAACGGACTTCTTGTCACCCAGGCTGGTCAGGGAAGCCACTTCCTCTGCCAGATCGCCGGTCAGGGCGTTGTCATTGTCAAACACCGCTACAATCTTGTCCTTCAGGCCAAGATTAATCAGCAATTCTGTCATGGACAGCTGGGTAGACAGCACCTTTTCAGGCGCGTGATCGTAGGTTACATCGACCAGATTGCCATCCGCGTCATAGACCTGCAGGGTCAGGGGATACTGGGTTTCCTCTGCCAGTGCCATGGAGCAGAAAACAGTCATCATCATCACAGCCATAGCAGCAGCAATCATGCGAATAGAAATGCGGTTGTTCATTTTCGTCCTTCTTTCTGCGGGTATTCCCGCGATTTACAAATACTGAATCATCAATTTCCCGTTCACAGGGCTTGGGTAAACACTGGCTTCCACATCAAAAATCCTGCGGATGTTTTCCGCCGTCATGACCTCTTCCGGGGTGCCGCCGGTCACAATCTCACCCTGACGCATCAGGTAAAGGTAGTCGCAATACTGCGCCGCCAGGCTTAAATCATGCAGGGCAGACAGCACCGTGATGTGCAGATCCCTGATAATAGAGAGAATCTCCAGCCGATAGCGAATGTCCAGGTGGTTTGTTGGCTCATCCAGGATGAGAATCCTGGGAGTTTGGGTCAGGGCACGGGCAAGAATCACCCGCTGTTTTTCTCCGCCGGAAAGGGATTGAAAATTCCGATCCTGATAGTTCTTCATTCCCACCTTATCCAGTGCTTCCAGCGCGATGGCGTAATCCTGCGACTTCTCCTTCTCCAGCATGGTATGGAAAGGATACCGTCCCATGAGCACAATGTCCATCACAGTGTAGTCAAAATTGATAGCATTGAACTGCCCCATAACCGCCATGCAGCGTGATAGCTTTTTCCCGGAGAAATGGGCAATGTCCTCTCCATCCAGGCAGACAATGCCGCTATCCATCTTCTGTGTACGATAAATGGCTCGAAGCAGCGTGGTTTTGCCGCTTCCATTTGCCCCAAGAAGCGCGGAAAACTTGCCATCCGGCACATCCAGCGTCAGGTCACGAACGATGGGCTTCCCGGCAATGGAGACGTTGATATTGCTTGCAGTCAGCTTCATTCAATGGCCTCCGAATCCGTACTTTTTCCGCACCATCACGTACACAAAGAAGGGTGCTCCCACCAATGCGGTAAAGATGCCCACGGGCAATTCGGTGTTGACAATCAGGCTGCGGGCGATAGCGTCCACCCAAATCATGAACAGGCCGCCGCTCAGCACCGCAATGGGCAGCAGGTGCTTGTGACTCGTACCCGCCAGTGCCCTTGCCACATGAGGAATAATGAGACCCACAAAGCCAATAGTGCCGCAGACAGATACCAGTGCCCCCGTCAGAAGGGACATTACCATCAGATAGACCAGACGGCACCGAAAGGTGTTGATGCCGATGGTGGTAGCAGCCTCTTCCCCAAGCATCAATCCATCCAGAGTGGATGACTGGGTCAGGAAGAAGATCACCGCGCCGATGACAATCACCGCAATGGGGAAAATGTTGCTCCAGCTGGCACGGGTCAACGAACCCATGGTCCAGAACTTGATGGACATCATGCCATCGGAATCGCCTGCCACGGCAATGATGAAATTGGAGAATGCCGTCAGCAAAGCATTGACAATCATGCCGGAAAGAATCAGCTTCACTGAGGTGGATTTTCCATCCGTTGAGGAAAGGGCCAGCACCAAAAAGCACGCGCCGCCAGCACCAGCAAAAGCCCAGAAGCCGGATATCGCGCCCAGTCCCAGAAAAAGCGAGCCTGTTGCACCCAGGGTTGCACCTGAAGAAACGCCCAGGATATAAGGATCCGCCATGGGATTCTGCACCACCGCCTGCATTACACAGCCGCACAGCGCCAGTCCCGCCCCTGATAGATAACCCAGAATGATTCTCGGCATGCGAATCTGCCACACAATCTGCTGGTAGGAGACAGAGACGTTCACCCCCGTGTCCACACCAAAGAGCTTGTTCAGCAGCACCGCATAGGTCTGCCCCATGGGGATTTTCACCGCACCCATGCACATGACTGCTACCGCCGAAAACAGCGATGCCAGCACAAGAAAGAGAATCACCACGCTTCTGCGTTTCGTCATGACAGACCTCCTTTCGGATGGATTCATGGTTAGTTGCAACTATCGTGTGTATAGTACGCTTTTATGATGTTTTTGTCTATGGACGATTATAAAAAATATGGACGATTATAAAAAACGCAAAGAGAGGCTGCTGCAACTTGTGCAACAGCCCTCTCTATTTTTCATCACTCACGGTTTTCTCATACACCCTCACCCCTACCCAGG
>CAVEUM010000092.1:0-4063 GCA_963618735.1 bacterium
TCCTGCTGCGCAAAAAGAAGAACGCGGAAGTGCAGAAGATTTGGGGCGACCTGGTTGTTACCAAGACTCCTGATGCGGAGTAATCTGCAAATAAAAACCCCTGCTTTTTAGCAGGGGTTTTTATTTAGCAATAATGGTTTTAGCAATAATGGTTTTTTAGCAATAACAGTTTTTGTTTGGCAATAATAATGAAAGTTTCGGGAAAAGGGGAGAGCGCGAGAGGGGAGATAACCGCTTTCCAAAGCGGTTGCTCCCCTCTCGCAAAAAAAGCCCCTCGTTTTCGGGAAAGAGGGAGGGCGCGGGAGGGAGGAAAACGCTTTTCAAAGCGGTTTCCTTCCTCCCGCAAAAAATGTCCGTCATTCAAGCTCGAACCCGTCGGAGACGAGCTCGTACTTGACGCCGCCAATCCAGGCGGAGATGTGAGCGTAGTAGGTGCCTGCAGGGGCAGTGTCGCCGCTGTTGGTTTTGCCGTTCCAGGAAAAGGTGGAGCCCAAAGGCTTCATCTGCTCGGGGCGGGAACCCTGACGGGAGCTCAGGCGGCGAACCGTGTTGCCGCTTGCGTCCTCAATGGTCACGGCAATTTCGCAGGGGTACTGGTGATGCACCAGAATGCCCATTTCCTCATAGCTTGAAGGGCTGAAGCTGTTGCCTGTGTAGACTTCCAGCAACGGGTCACCCGTCAGGGGCGGCACGGTCAGCACACGGCTGGAAATCAGGGAGACGCTGTTGCGGTTGATGGCAAGCATCTGCAATAGCACGTAGCCGTAGGAGTCCGTCCCGTCACGGGTAAAGGACATGGTGCGCTCCTTGTAGCCAGGGGAAAGGAAACCCTCCAGGTCACCAAAGTCGCTGTTGTCCCACGTAAGCTCACTGCGGTCAAAATCCCACTTGCCGTCGCGGTAAATCACCGTTTGGTAGGCGATGCGGGCAGAGGTCAGCATCGTAAAGGAGAAATCCACCGAGGGGATGACGTCCGTCAGGGTTTCAGAAGAAAAGGACAAGCCCGACACAATGGACGCACGGTTGATGTCTTCCAATTCGTATAGATTGTAGGTCAGAAGAACAAAATCGTCCTCTTCGGGGTACATTCGCGGCGTGGACGCACCGTGGTTTTCCAGCAGATAGTTCTTTAGCTCCGTCATGGTGATGCTGCCGTCACGGTTGCTGTCCGCACCGTAAGAGCCCAGATAGCTCAGAGCGCGCACCAGGGCGGAAGAAAAATACCCTGCGCCCGTGGCCTCGCCGGCGTCCTCATTGCCGGACCAGAACCAGCTTTCCTCCGCACCGCCGGAGGAACAAATCACCTTGTAATCCTTGCCTGTAAACACGTTGTCAAAGGGCGGGTGCACACCTTTGCCCAGCATGGCGCCGGAATGGCAGGCGTCCACAATCAGTACCTTCGTGCCCTTGATTTGGTCGAAGGTTTCCCGTAATTCCGCGGCGGTAATCCCCTCTTCACGGGTGCCGTCGGAAATCAGCAGGGTCATGGCGCTGTTGTCCTGCCCCTGCTTCCATAGGCCGTGGGTGCTGATGTAGAAGAAGCTCACGTCGTCCTCATCGGCATCCCCAAAGGTGGAAAGAATCAGCTGCCTGAGCGCATCTGCACTGTATAGGTCGTTCTTGCGGGAAACGATGGTGTCCAGCTCCAGATTGCTGCCGGAAAGCACCTCGGCCACCTGCGTTACATTGTTGGCGGAGGAAGGGGAAGTGTCCTCCTGGCTGACGAAATAATCACAGCCTACCAGCAAAGCGCGGTCAACCCGCTCGGCCAGGGCGGGGACGCAAAGCAGGCACGTCAAAAGCAGCGTCCATAAGAAAACCATCAGTCGGCGCACAGAGTCCCCTCCCTTCCTGTAAAATCATCCAAGTATATTATACACCAAAAGGGGCACGTTGACCACTGCGCCTGCGCTGATGAAAATGAACATTGTGAAAATTTTGCGTTTTTCATAAGACGGTTCGTCCCTTGACACGGAAGGGCACGCATGCTAGGATTTGAGCAGGAAAATCCAGACTGTTCCATGGATGAAAGGAGTTCTTATGCAAGACATTAACGCTCGTAAATTCCTCTGGCTCACCGCCAACGAGGTTACGGATGAAGATAAAAACACGATTATTGATATGGATGAAACCGAGCTCACCAATTGCTTTTATCAGGAGCTGTCCTTCGGCACGGGGGGACTCCGCGGGGAAATCGGCATGGGCGATGCCCGCATGAACCTCTACACCGTGCGCCATGCCACAAGAGGTCTGGCGGATTATCTCCTGTCCACGGACCTTCCTCGAAAGGTGGCCATCGCCCATGATAGCCGTATCATGAGCCGCGAGTTCGCCGAGGCCGCTGCCCTCATTCTTGCGGGAAAGGGCATCACCGCCCTTGTGTATCCCCGTCTGGAGCCAACGCCAACGCTTTCCTTCGCTGTGCGCGACCAGGGATGCGGCGCAGGCATCTGCATCACCGCCAGCCATAACCCCGCTAAATATAACGGCTATAAGGTCTACGGCGCAGATGGCTGCCAAATCACCACCGAGGCGGCGAAAACGATCCAGCAGTGTATCGCTGAAGCACCCTTGTTTGCGCCTGAATATATGACCATGGCGCAGGCACGGGAGAAAGGCCTTGTGCAGGATCTGACAGAGGACGTGCTGAATCGCTTCCTCCAGGCGGTGGAAGGAGAACGCCTGCGCCCTGAATTGAAGGACGTTCCCCTGAAGGTGGTCTACACCCCCCTTAACGGTACGGGCCTTGAATGCGTCACCCGCATGCTGAAGGACTGCGGCATCAACGATGTGCACGTGGTGGCAGAGCAGGAAAAGCCTGATGGCCATTTCCCCACCTGCCCTTACCCGAACCCCGAAATCCGTGAGGCGCTGGCACTGGGCATCCGCGACTGCGGCACCGTCCATCCTGACCTGCTCCTGGCCACTGATCCCGATTGCGACCGCGTCGGCATTGCCGTGATGGACGGGGAGGAAGTGCGCCTCATGACGGGCAATGAGGTGGGCATTCTTCTTATGGACTATATCGCCAAAACCCGCATCGAAAAGGGAACCATGCCCCTGAAGCCTGTTATGGTCACCACCATTGTGTCCACCGCTATGGCGGATCGTGTGGCTGAAAAGTACGGCATCGAGCTGCGGCGCACCCTGACGGGATTCAAGTTCATCGGCGAACAGATCGGCCTCCTTGAAAAGCAGGGGCAGAAGGCACGGTATCTTTTTGGCTTTGAGGAAAGCTACGGCTACCTCTCCGGCACCCACGCACGGGATAAGGACGCGGTGAACGCTTCTCTGCTCATCTGTGAAATGGCACGCTACTATAAGCAGCAGGGCATGACGCTCCTTAATGCTATGAACGCATTGTATGCGGAGTTTGGACGGTACCTGAACGGCCTGCATAGCTACGCCTTCGAGGGCGCAAAGGGCATGGTTGTCATGGGCAAAAAGATGCAGGACTTGAGGACAAACGCGCCAAAGGAGATTGCAGGGGAGAACGTGACGGAGGTAAAGGATTATTTGGCGGAGGGAACGGGACTTCCGAAGTCAGATGTGTTAGAGTTTCGGCTTGAGAGTGGGGATAAGGTGATTGTAAGACCGAGTGGTACGGAGCCGAAAATGAAGGCATATACCTTTGCGAGAGGGAAGAGTGAAGAGGAAGCAAAGGGGAAGGAAGAGAGGATGAAACAGTGGCTGGGGGAGAGAATGGGGAAAGAATAAGGTAGGGATAAGGAAGGGGCGAAGCCCCATTAAATGGGTCAAGGGACGAAGTCCCTTGCAGGGTTCAGGGGCAGCGCCCCTGATGGGGAAAGGGGCAAAGCCCCGAAAAAGCGCTGAACAGCGAAGCGTCTTCAGCGCACCCCACACGCGCGGATAGTGGGGGAATGACGTCAATAAAATCGCGATAATGGGTCAAGGGACGAAGTCCCTTGCGGGGTTCAGGGGCAGCGCCCCTGAGAGGCCAAGGAGAGAGCAATCCCCAAAAAAGAAAAGAGGGGCAAAGCCCCAAAGAAAAGCGCTGAACAGCGAAGCGTCTTCAGCGCACCCCACACGCGCGGATAGTGGG
>CAVEUM010000093.1:0-4005 GCA_963618735.1 bacterium
ATGGGTCAAGGGTCGAAGACCCTTGCAGGGTTCAGGGGCGGCGCCCCTGATAGGGCATGGGGCAAAGCCCCATAAATCAGCGCAGTCGCGAAGCGTAACTGCGCGTGGCAAAGGATTGTTCTCTCCTTTGAATCATTGCGCATCTTACAACCAAAAGGGCTTTCCGATCGTTCCGCAACCTCAATCGTCGCGGCGAAACGCCGCTCGTTTCGGTTGATGCGTTCGCGGCTGCTGCACGCGCCACTGGCGCGTAGCCGCTCTCTTACCTTTGGAAACCTTCGGGGGTGCACTCTTCTGTTCATGGTTCTGCATTGTTGCTTCCCGATCCATTTTCCCATAATAAAAGCGGAGGAGCTTAACATAATATGCTCCCCCGCGTTCTTTTTATGTCAAACTCACCTTGCGATGAGGAATTTTTTGCGCTGCGGCGGATGAAGTCGGTTCGCTATCCGCTCTCTGCCGTGGCCACGGCGAGGAATCATCCGGCAGCTTGTCCCACCAGGACTCGAGTCTCAGTAGCAACCATCCCCTTTCTTTTGATGTCCTTATTCTATTCGCCGTTCATGACATGAAAATGAACTTCCAGTGAAATGAATGTGACCAAACGGGGAAAGGTACGGATTTGCGGGAGGGCGGCTTTTGTGCCAAAAGCCCCCTCCCGTGCCCTCCCCGAAAACCATTAGAAAAGGGATTTGCGCCCATAATGGTCACAAATCCCATCTACCCTATTCCGTGATTATTTCTCTTCATCCAGCACTGTTTCGATGATATACCGCGGACGGCGCTTGGTTTCGTTATAAATCTTGCCGATATATTCGCCGATGACACCCAGGGCCAGCAGTTGAATGCCGCCCAGAGCCCAAATGGAGCACACTAGGGACGCCCAGCCGCTGACGGTATGCCCGCAGAGCTTGCGAATCAGTGAGTACAGCAAAATCAGCACAGACACAACGAAGATCACCACGCCCAAATTCAGAATCAGCCGAATAGGCTTCACCGAGAAGGACGTAATGCCGTCCAGGGCAAAGGCGATCATTTTCTTCAGCGGATACTTGCTTTCCCCTGCGAATCTTTCGCCCCGCTCATAAAGCACGGTGTCCGTCTTGAATCCCACCAACGGCACCATGCCCCGCAGGAACAGGTTGACTTCTGAGAAGGACAGCAGCGCTTCCACCGCGCGGCGGCTCATCAGGCGATAATCCGCATGATCGTAAACGATATCGACGCCCATCATCTGCATAAACCGATAATAGCCATGGGCAGTGGCTCGCTTAAAGAAGGTGTCCTTCGCGCGAGAGGAGCGGACGCCGTACACAATCTCGCAGCCCTCCCGATATTTTTCCAGCATGCGATCCACTGCGTCAATGTCATCCTGCAGGTCAGCATCCATGGTGATGATCACATCCCCATGCCGTGCGGCCTCCTCCATGCCAGCCAGCAAGGCATTCTGATGGCCGCGGTTTCGGCTCAGCTTCACACCGGAAAAGGTAGCCGCATCCTGCTGATGCAGCCTGGCAATGATCTCCCACGTGCGGTCTGACGAGCCGTCATCCACAAACAGCACGCGGCTGTCTGCGGAAATCATGCCCGATTGCGCCAGCGTCTGCAGTTTCTCCTTCAATCGGCGGGAGGTCTCCGGCAAAACCTCTTCTTCCTTATAGCATGGGACAACGATATACAGTCGATCCATAGAATCCCTTCTTTCCAGTCGCAATTTGAGTATATCTTTCCTTTGAGCCGTTGTCAATCCGTTCAAAGACTGGTACAATATCATGTTGTACGATTATATAACGCGGCAGATTGCCGTTTTCATGCGGAGGAATTATGCGCAAGAACGATCAGCTGACACTCACGGCAGATGCTGTTGGTGCCGATATGGAGGGTGTGGCCCGTGCAGATGGCATGGCCGTATTTGTTCCCCGCCTTTTGCCCGGGGAAACAGCCAGTGTGCGTCTGGTCAAGGTTCAGTCCCGCTTTGCCTTTGGGCGCATCGAAGGAGAAATTTCATCTCCTTCGGCAGACCGCCGCGAGCCGGATTGCCCCTCCTGGCCTCGCTGCGGCGGATGCAGCTGCCGTCACATGCGGTATGAGGCGACGCTGGAAGCCAAGCGCAAGCAGGTGGAAGATTGCTTCCGCCGCATCGGTCACCTGGAAGTGGACGTGCCGCCTGTGAAGGGCATGGCCGATCCCAGCGGCTACCGAAACAAGACCAGCCTGCCTGTTGGCGGCACTGCAGATCATCCCGTGCTGGGATTCTACGCCCCCAGAAGTCACGACATTATTCCCGCCGAGCGCTGCCCCAATGCCATGGCTCCCGCAGGGGATGTGGCCGAAGTCTTCCTGCAGTGGATGAAGGAATATCACCTGGAGCCTTATCATGAGGAAACCCACACGGGACTGATTCGTCACCTGATGGTACGCGTAAACCGCGCAGGCGAAGCCATGACGGTGGTGGTCATAAACGGGAAGGAGCTCCCCCATGCCAAAGAGCTTGCAGAGCGTCTGAAGCCGCTGCATGTGGTCAGCCTGATTCTCAATGAGAACCGCGACCGAACCAACGTGATTCTCGGCCGCAGCTTCCGCACCCTATGGGGCAAGGACACATTGGAAGACACCCTGTGCGGACTGCGCTTTCAGGTCTCCCCTGCTTCCTTCTTTCAGGTGAACCCGGAGCAGACCGAGGTACTCTACCGCACCGCGCTCGAATTCGCCGAATTGAATGAAAATGACACCCTGTGCGATGTGTACTGCGGTGCAGGCACCATCACGCTGATGATGGCGTCCCACGTTCGCAAGGCGCTCGGCATTGAGGTTGTACCCCAGGCCATTGACAACGCCCGTGAAAACGCCCTGCGCAACGGCATCACCAATGCGGATTTCCGCCTCGGTGCCGCCGAGGATGTTCTGCCCAAGCTGGTGCAGGACGGCCTGCGTCCCGATGTCATCGTGGTAGACCCGCCCCGCAAAGGTCTCGACCCTGCGGTGATTGACGCCATGGCCGCAGCCGCCCCCCGCCGCATCGTTTACGTCAGCTGCAACGTCGCCACCCAGGCTCGCGATGCCGCCCTGCTGAAGGAGCACGGCTATCTGCCCGAGAAGATCCAGCCTGTGGACATGTTCTGCTGGACCAGCGGGGTGGAGAACGTGTGCGTTTTGTCTAAACTAAGAGACGCTAAACATATCGACATCCACATCGCCATGAGTGAATTGGACGTTACAGATGCCGAAACCAATGATAAGGCCACCTATGCGGAGATTCAGGCCTATGTACAGGAAAATTTCAAGCTAAATGTTACGACCTTACAAATTGCTCAGGTGAAGCGAAAGCTTGGCATCACGGAGCGGACATGTTATAACAAAGCGAAGAATGAAGATTCGCGGCAGCCTCAATGTCCGGCAGAGAAGGAACATGCAATTACTGAGACATTGAAGCACTTTGGGATGATTCCCTTGCTGTGACAAGCCAGGAAAATTTCAGATGAAGATCACGCAAAAGGGAACGCATTTCCTGCAAAGCGTGATTCAGCACTTCCTTGCTTCGCAGTTCTAGTCATTCCCCTAATTAAAAAATACGGGCAACACCGCATGAATTGATGTGCTTCATCAATTTACACAGTGTTGCCCGTTTGCAAGTTCAGAAGATACCAGAGTCAAGATTCACCCACAAAGCGGGGCGAACACAAACATGGTTGTTGATGCAGCCGGCGCTGCAGAGGTCGCCATCGGAGTCCACGCCCGCCATCCAGTTCTGACTGCCCCAGTCCGAATTGTCGCCTGGCGAGCGGAGCCACCACCACCCTGCACTGTCTCCATCTGCCGTCTTGTAGTCACTGTATGTAGATGCACCCTGTGCTTCCGCGTAGGCTGTAGGAGCTACTCTGGATTTCGTGTTTAGATCTGCTCCGCTGTTTTCCCGATACTCCACACCAAAGTACTTGTTTGCCTCCGCGTAGCTCAGCAGGAATACCTTGTCTTGCGTGTTGTTGCCGCCGGTGGTACTCCATT
>CAVEUM010000094.1:0-3921 GCA_963618735.1 bacterium
AGGGTCTTCGACCCGCTTAACAGCCCCTGGAACATAAGGCAAAACCTTCTTTGTTCCATACGACAAGTTCGCTTGCCAGCAAGGAGATTTCGCTCTGCGGAGCGACCAAAGGGCTTTCCGATCTATCCCGCAACCTCAATCGTCGCGGCGTACCGCCGCTCGTTTCGGTTGATGCGTTCGCGGCTGCAATACGCGCCACTGGCGCGTAGCCGCTCTCTTACCTTTGGAAACCTTCGGAGTGCACATCTTCCATGTTTTCGAAACATGCATGTTAAATTAACATTATAGGTAGTGCATGCGAAGGGGTCAAGGGGGCGACCGCAAAGCCCCCTTGATACAAACTATTTCTTGAAGGTTATAGGTAGTGCACGCGAAGGATCCAGGGGGCGAGGGTCTTCGACCCGCTTAACAGCCCCTGGAACATAAGGCAAAACCTTCTTTGTTTCATAAGACAAGATTGCATGCTTGCCAGCAAGGAGATTTCGCTCTGCGGAGCGAGCAGGGGCTGTTAAAACAGACGAAGTCTGCGATCGCCCCTGCACCCTTCGGGGTGCACTACTTGAAGAAGTCTTCTTCCGCAACTTTTAAGTTGCAATCCAAGCCATGAACCAATCAAAAAAAGGGAGGAATCCCCATGAACGCAAACTACATTACCCCTGCAGTGACCATCTTCACTGATGAAGGCACCCTTGACCTGGAAAGCCAGGGACGCCTTTACGACCACCTTATCGCCGGCGGCATTGACGGAATCCTCACCCAAGGCAGCATCGGCGAGTTCTTCGCCATGAGCATGGACATGCGCCGCGAGCTGGCTGCTTTCTCCATCTCCTACATCAACCATCGGGTGAAGTGCATCGTTGGCACGGCCTCCATGCAGGAGGAGGAAATCGTCCCCTACTCCAACTGGTGCCTGGAAAAGGGCGCGGACGCGGTGATGATCATCTCCCCCTACTACTTCCGCTTTGATGACGAGTCCCTCTTCTGCTTCTATGACCGCCTCATCGGGCAGATTCACGGCAAGGTGTACCTGTACAACTTCCCCGACCGCACGGGCTACACCATTTCCCCTGCAGTGGTGCTCCGCCTGCGGCAGAAGCATGACAACCTGGTGGGCATCAAGGATACCATCAGCGGCATGGATCACACCCGTGATCTCATCAAGGCGCTGAAGCCCCTCTATCCCGATTTTGAGGTGTATTCCGGCTTTGACGACAACGCCGCTCACAATGTGCTTTCCGGCGGCGATGGCATCATCGGCGGACTTTCCAACGTGGTGCCGGAGCTGTGCGCCGCTTGGATTCGCGCCATGCGGAACAATGATGCTGAGGGCATTGCCGCAGGTCAGCAGCAGATCAACCGCCTGTTTGACATCTACAGCGTAGGTTCGCTGTTTGTGCCCATCATCAAGGAAGGCTGCCGCCTGCGGGGTGTGGTGGCGTCCTCGAAGTGCACCAGACCCATTCCTGAGGTGACGGATGCTCAGAGCGAGCAGGTGCGCAAGATCCTTGAGCGGGAAGGCATTGCACTGTAAACTGGATTTTCACAGCCTTGAGGCATGACGCGAAACAACGTGTCATGCCTTTTTTTCAAAATTCCCTTTCAATTTTTGAAAACTCTTTGCCCGTGTTTTCCGGGTTTCCTTTGGGGAACACCGCGCCATCCCTTCTATTTCGCGGCCTTGCTTTTCATCCTGTGATTATGACTTTCCGCCCATCTCTGGTATGCTGTTTTTGCCGGCAGGAAAGGAACACAACGATGGAGAGACCTGAATCATATGACAAGGCACCCTGGGCGGAAGATCCCTGGGAATGTCTGGCGATTGCCATTATTCGTCAGGCGGCGATGGACGACTGTGCTCTGCGCAAGTGTTATCGACAGGCAAGCGCAGAAAAGCGTCCGCTGGTGGAGAGTATGCTGCGGGAAATTGAAGATTTCTTCTGCGGAGACTGGTTCAAGTGCCTCAGCGATGCGGACGGGGAAATCATTCTGCGCAGAATCAGGAGGGGAATGTGATGGACGTGAAGGAGACGCTTCAGCAGCCGAAGAAAATTGAGCAGATGATGGAGAAAAAGCAAATGCGGCTGGAAGCTCTGCGGGAGATGGCGGGCAAAATCACAGGCGTCATCAGCGACATGCCTCGGGCAGCATCCCCTAACCCGCATCGCCTGGAAGGGGTCATGGCCAAAATCGTCGATCTGGAGCGTGAGGTGGCGGAGGATAAAAAGGCGCTGACGGAGGCGCGGAAAACCTGCGC
Organism: bacterium; assembly: GCA_963618735.1. Lineage (GTDB taxonomy): Bacteria > Bacillota > Clostridia > Christensenellales > Aristaeellaceae > CAKUFA01. The sequence goes on from CAVEUM010000094.1 coordinate 2,255, forward strand.
GGAGCTGATCACTTTGGTGCAGGACAGCAGGGAAATTCAGGTGCTGGAGCTGCGTTATCTGGAAAACAAAGGCTGGAAGGAAATCATGGGGCAGATGGACAGAAGCAGGGAATGGGTCATGAAGATCCATCGGACAGCCCTGCAGGAAATCGAGCAGGAATGTGCCGAAAAAATTTTTCAAAAAAATTTTTGAAAGATGGAATGAAATCTGTCCGTGATGCGTTAGATGGGTGTACGAACCATACAGGTGATGAAAATCACCGAAGGGTTCGACAATAAAAACAGACAAGAAATTGAGGAGGTTACCCTTATGAAAAAGTTCCTGGCGATGGCTCTTGCAGCTATGATGTCCCTGACCGCTGTTGCTTCCCTGGCTGATACCGTGGAAACCACCAATGAAGATGGCACGGTTACCGTAACCACCGATGCTGGCGTGACCTTCAGCTATGACAAGGCTGACTTTGATGTGACCGTTGATGAAAACGGCAACGTGACTGGCAAGTTCATCCCCGAGACCGCTGAGGAAGTCAGCTTCTCCGTGGAATATGTGAAGGACACCACTGCAGAAGCCTATCTGGCAGAAGCAACCACCGAAGTGACCAAGGGTGAAGCTTTTAACGAGGAAACCGAATGGATGGATACCCTTGTTGAAGAAGTCGGCGAAGTGTACACCGTGTCCACCAGCACCTATGTGCGGGATTGCGAAGGCGGCTGCTACGTTGTGACGGTTCACAGCTTCCATGAGAATGCTGCGGAAGCAACCGATGAGGAAGCCGAAGAAGAAAGCGATGAAGAGAATCCCGGCTTCACTGCCGCACTGGAACTGGTGCTGGGCAGCATGAGCTTCTCCAAGTAAATCCTACAAATTCAAGGAACCGCGGAAAGATCCGCGGTTCTTTTTTTATCCCTGCATCGTTTGTAGAATCATCCCAATATCACTATGCTGACAGTATAAGAGGCGGGATAGCGATGGACGAAAATCTGCTGGCAAGTGCGAAAATTCCCCTGCGATGAAATCCTCACCCGCCTCAATGCGACCGTTCCGGACAAAGCATGGCTCAGGTGGAAAAAGAAGAACAGGCAGAAATGAAAAAGGCGGACAGTTGCCCCATCAGCAGCTGTCCGCTTTTGTTGGATCGTTTATTTGCCTGACCCGGTGGAACCGAAACCGCCTGTGCGCTGGGCGAATGCTTCTTCTTCCTCGGCGGTGCCATAAGGGAGCAATACGCCCTGGAAGATTCGTTGACCCGCGGTGAGGGTCACGGGCGTGTCGCCGCAAACGAGGGGGACGAAAATGTGACCCTCATTGTCTGCAAAGGCGTAGTCGCTATCGATTACGCCCACGGCGTTGCTCAGGCGAAGTCCCATTTTGGCGCCAAGGGAGGAGCGGATGAACAGCAGCAGCACCCAGCCGTTCTCCATCTCGCAGCGGATGCCGCTGGGGATCATCACCTTCTGCCCAGGGGCGAGGGTAACGTCCACGGGGCAGATGAAATCATACCCCGCGCTGCCGGCAGTGGCGCGCTTGGGAATGGGGATCTCCTCCAGGGGCATGGGGGCAGGCCAGGGCGCCATGTCCTTGGTGTATTGTTCGAGGGATATATGGGTAAATCGTGCGATGGTGGGCATGATGATTCTCCTGATTTTTTATGATGCATTGGCAAGGG
>CAVEUM010000095.1:0-3767 GCA_963618735.1 bacterium
TTTTTCCGTGCTCGCTTTCCTGCAGCGTTTCTTTCATTGTATGCTGCTTGTGCGGCGCTGAAGACGCTTCGCTGTTCAGCGCATGCGTGTTGACCTTTCCTTTGCTTGGTGGTTTTTGGGGCTTTGCCCCAAACCCTACAAGGGGCGCCGCCCCTTGACCCTGCAAGGGAGTTCCTCCCTTGACCCCTTTTGGGGCTTCGCCCCTGTTTTCCTCAGAGTTGTGGAAAACCTGTGGAAAGCGTGGAAAACTTCTATTGAGTTTTCCACTAAAGTCTTGAAAAATCAAGGGTTTGAGGTTTTCCACACCCTGGTATCCACAACCTGTTCACGATGGGGAAAACCCAAAATCCGCCCTCCCTTTTGGGCTGGATTTTGGCGCAAATCGTCTTCCTTATCTCATCTTTTTTCCTTCTTTCATTCCCTGTCGCCGAACGTTTCCCGCCTTTTCCCTTTTGGGATTCCTGCTCCCGGCACTTTTCCACATTTCATCCCAAGGGGAGAGGGCAGATTCTCACAATTTGTCCTCATGGTCAAACCCTTGTCGTGCAAGGGCTGGAGGGTGTTTTCCACAACTTCCACAGCCCCTACTACGACGACTAAATTATAATATTCTACTAACCACTTACGAAAAGAGGTTGAACCCATGCAATTCACCGCCAACGCTCAGGATCTCCTGGATGCATTGAACACCGTCACTCGCGCCCTGGCGGCACGTCCTGCCAAGGCAATTCTGGAGAGCGTTCTCCTTACCGTACTGGAAGACTCCGTGGTTCTCACCTGCTCCGACGGCAGCCTGACCATTGAGTCCACCATCGTGGCCGACGTCAAGGAAATGGGACAGGCCGCCCTGGCTGGCAAGCTGTTCACTGAAATGATCCGCAAGCAGGAAGGCGGAAGCATCACCGTGACGGCTGAGCACGGCCGTCCTGCCAGCATTGTGTGCGGCAAGTGCAAGTCTTCCATGACGAGCATGAACTCCATGGAATATCCCGAAATGGCCGAAATCAACGCAACGCTGCAGGTGCAGATTCAGCAGAATCGCCTGCGGGACATGATTTCCCGTGTGGTGTTCGCCATTGCCAGCGATGAGACGCGGCAGATTTTGACCGGCTGTCTGCTGGAAGTGACGCGTGACGAAGCACGGATTGTCGCCCTGGACGGTTATCGTCTGGCCATGCAGAAGCTGTTCCAGCCCTTCCAGCTGCCTGAAGGGACGGAGAAGCTCCGCGCGGTGATTCCCGGCCGTGTGCTGAACGAGCTGAGCAAGGTCCTTCCCGAGGATGAGACCTTCTGCACCCTGCTGTTTGACAAGAATCGCATGCAGGTTTCCTTCGGCAACACGAAATTCTCCACGGTGCTGCTGGCCGGGGAATTCATTGATTATCAGAAGATTCTTCCCAGCGTATTCAAGACCCAGGCGAAAGCGAACCGCATGGATGTGTACAACGCCATTGATCGTGCCAGCCTGATGGCGCGCGAGGGCAAGAATAACCTGATCCGCATGAGCTTTGAGCAGGACAGACTGACGATTTCTTCCAATGCAGAAATGGGCGATGTGCACGAGGAGCTTGCCTGCACCCTGACGGGTGATCCGCTGGAGATTGCCTTCAATGCGAAGTATCTGGTGGATGTGATCCGCAACATTACGGATGATGACCTGTGCATGAAGTTCAACAGCAATGTGAGCCCCTGTGTGTTTGTGCCTGAGGAAGGGGATCAGTTTGTGTATTTGATCCTTCCTGTGAGAATTTTTCAGTAATTCATGAAGAATTATTGAGGTTGCGGAAGATGACTCTTTCTAGGAAGAGGACTGCGAAGGAGACAAAGGGGCGAGGGTTTTCGACCAGCTTGACAGCTCCATTGAAACTCCTCAAAAGATAATCGTCTTTCAGGAGAATAGGCTTGTCCTATGGAACAAAGAAATTTTTATCTGTTGTTCCAGGGGCTTTGCGGTCGCCCCTGGACCCTTCGCATGCACCCTTCTGCAAGTTGAGCTGCATTGTAAATTGAAAGCTGCGTTTGAGTGTTAACCCTATTCGGTTTTCGAGGAGGGCACGGGAGGAGGCTTTTAACATAAAAGCCGTCCTCCCGCAAACCCTAAATCCTGTAAAAGTTTAGGAAAAAGGGGAGAGCGCGAGAGGGGAGAAAACGCTTTTCAAAGCGGGTTCTTCCCTCTCGCAAAACCATGTAACCATGTACATTGAATCCATGAAACTGCGGGATTTCCGTAACTATACCGAGACGGAGCTTGCGCCGCACCCGGGGATCAACCTCCTTTTCGGCCAGAACGGGTCCGGCAAAACCAACATCCTGGAGGCTATCCACTACTGCGCCTTGGGTCGCAGCCACCGCACCAGCCAGGATCGCGAGGTCGTGCGCAAGGGGCAAACTGCCGCCGCCGTCGGGGTTACCGTCCGCCGCAAGGAAGGCCGCCATGATGTGGCCGTCAAATTGACCCCTATGGGTCCAAAACACAAACATGTGTTCGTAGATAAAAAGCGCGCATCCCGCATTTCGGACATGATGGGTCTGGTTCAATGTGTCATTTTTTCCCCTGAAGACCTGATGCTGGTAAAAGACGGGCCTGCGGTGCGCCGCAAATTCCTGGACATGATGATTTCACAGGTGTCTACCACGTACTTTATTGCGCTGCAGCAGTATCAGAAGGCCATGGATCAGCGGAATGCCATGCTGCGCGAGGTGAAGCGCGGCGGGCGCATGGATCAAACCATGATGGATGCCTTTGAACAGTCCATGGCAGAGCAAGGAGCGGTGATCCATCGCTTTCGACGTGAAATGCTGGATAAACTGGCCTCACTATCAGCCGAAAAGTACATGTCTATTAGCGGACGCGATGGGGAAGCTTTCTGCATGACGTACAAGGAGTGCGCGAGCGGCGAGCATTTCGTGGAAGATGCGCGGCGTCAGCTGGCACAATCCCGTCAGGATGACGCATTTCGAGGGGTTACCTCCTTCGGCGTGCATCGGGAGGACATTCTGCTAACGCTCATGGGGCGTGAAATGAAGCTATTTGCATCTCAAGGGCAGATTCGCACGGCAACATTGAGCATGAAGCTGGCGCAAATGGCGCTTTTTGAGGAAATCAGCGGGGAGACACCCATTCTTTTATTAGATGACGTGATGAGCGAGCTGGATATGACCCGCAGAAAGCGCTTGCTCAAGGAGATCAGCGGGGGACAGACCTTTGTGACCTGCACGGATGAAAGTGATTTGGAAGGCTGCGACGAGCGCAGAACCTACCTTGTCAAGCTACAGCCCGACGGCGCTGCAAGCATCACCCAAACCAACAATGGCGAATCCATTGCAGAGGACAATGAGGAAGAACCGGATTTTACGTGATGGTTTTGCGGGAGGGCGGCTTTTGTGCCCAAAGCCCCCTCCCGCACCCACCCCGAAAACCGAATAGGTGCACATTTTCATTGAAAAAGGCAATGTTTCACGTGAAACATTGCCTTTTTTCATGCATTACCCAAAGACATGGAAGTAGTGCACTGCGAGGGGGCAAGAGGGCGCGGTCTTCGACCTGCTTAACATGCCTCTTGGTACTCCGCAGAGCGAAAGCCTTTACAGGAAGGCAAACTTGTCTTATAGAGCATAAAAAGTTTCAGATGTTGTTCCAGAGGGCTTTTAATTGGGTCGAAGATCCTCGCCCTCTGGACTCCTTCGGTGCACATCCTATAATGTGAACTTGAAAGTAACGGGTGTGAACTCCTTTAAGTTAGAGGACTGCGAAGGGTCATGCACCC
>CAVEUM010000096.1:0-2884 GCA_963618735.1 bacterium
CCACTGCCCGTGGCGTCAGTGTTTCGCTTTCAATAGCGTCAATCCGTTGCTCGCACAAAAGAATTTCCAGCTTGCGGAGTCCCGCTTCATATTCGCTGGGTGCAATACGGCACACTTCACAATTCCTTTGAATAATGTTCCGGATCTGCTCAGCATTCTTTACGTCGAAATCCCGCACAGCCACTTTCTCATCCTGCCACTTACGAAGCAAGGCAGGGAACAATGTTTTTGCTGCTGCGTAGGCGGACATATTGTTCGTCATGCAGAACGCTGGCTGCATCATGGCCCATTGTTCAAGATGGATGCCTACGAAGGTCACTGTCCTGTCATACAAGGCCTTATCTGTGTCATCGATATCCTTGTGGAAGAGCATCTCTGCAACTTTGCTGAGCACACGGTCCGGCACGCCGCCAGATGCTTCTGCTTCCTGTATGTAGCATTCCGCAAGTCTCCGACGAAGTGCCTTCCACACGTCATCCAGACCATTCAGACGGTAATTCTTTGCCGCAGCCTCCATGCATGCAATCAGCGTATCCAGCGCTTCTGCATCCATACGAACATCATGCAGACGCTCGTCACACCATCTTTTCAGCAATGTTTGATACCAAACGTTGCCTGCAGACAAGCCCTGCCCATTTGCAAAAGGCTTTTCTCCGTGCGACCATTCGATAAAGTAATCGAGCATGGCGTCCTGATATGTTCTTTCAAGAGCTTCTTCCTCCTTGAGGAAATTCGGAATTGCTTGCAGAGACTGATGCACCTCAACAATAGCATCTGCCTTATTATCAGGCGCCATAGTATCATCACTGAGAATTTCTTGCAGCTTCGTTTCTGCCCACTTCCGCTGGAGCGGGCGCAGCTTTTCGTTCCGCTCGCCCTGTGGTATACGATGGATATCAAAAACTTTCTTCAGTTTTTCTTCCAGGCCTTTTAGTTTTTCTGCTTTCAATTCAACGTTGTAGATATCGTTTTCGAGCCACTCAGTTGCTACCGTTACAAAAATGTTGTCATCATAGCTCAACTTCTTGCCGGATGCAAAAGGTTTGCTTGCTTCGCTCCACGCTACAAACCGTTCACGCAGCATCTCCCGTGCTTCACTTTCAAACTGCTGATCTGCTTCCTTGTCATTTCCGATGATCTGGTGATACTCTCGGTGGATCTCTGCCACTTCAAGTGCCTGCTCTGAATCCTCAAGCTGCGTCTGTGCACGAAGGTTATTCAGCCTGACCATGCACACATTCTCACGGAGTGTGCGAAGAAGCTCTGTTTGATCTTTCTGGCTTACATGGTAAGCTTTCAGCACATCAGACAATGCCTGCTCAAAGTGCTCAATTTCGCTGTCATCAACACCCTGGAAGCCTGCACTATGATCCAGCCACTTCCGCGCAACGGTCACAAACCAGTCATCATCATAGCGCCCCTGCTCATTGCTGGCGAACGGCTTGGACGCCTTTGCCCATTCTGTAAACAAACCAACCATTGTGTCGTTCATTTCTCTGGTCAGCTCATCATCCAACACAGCGGTTCCCTGAATTTGGCGTACCTTTTGATGAATCGATGCAATGCCTATCGCCTTCTCAGGTTCGCTCATCTCTCCGTAGAGTGTTTCTTGCATCTTGCTGCGTACCCACACTCTGCGCAGTTCAAGAAGCATATTGTTTTGTTCTATGGGCAGGATATGATGGTTGCCGCATGCTTTTTTCAAGCTTGTCTCCAGCTGTTCTGCTTCTTCTGAGCTCAAGCCTGCACTTTGCAGTTCGTTACTCATCCAATCCTTTGCTACGTCCATGAAGCACTTTGCATCCTCGTACTTCATTTCCTTGCCGCTGGCAAAGGGCTTTTCTGCTTTGCTCCATGCTAAGAAGCGATCCTGAAGTTCCTGGCGAATGTTTTCCTCCAGGTTTGGATCTTCCTCAGCGTTTTGCTTCTTCAAGCGCATCAGTTCGCTATGAATGCCTGCAACCTCCAATGCCGCCTCAGAAGCCTCCGATTTCTGAACAGAATTGCGAATTTCCTCCAGTTTGGCTCCGCACCATGCCACCCGGATAGACAGGAGCTTCTTTTCCTGCTGGTCACGGGGTACCTTGTAATTGTTAAATGCATTGACCAAGTCTTCCCGCAGCTGACCCAGCTGTTCTGCATCCAAATTGGCGCCGGGCAGCTCCTGAGTCAGCCACGCATCTGCAACACTAACAAACCACGGATCATCATAGTGACCTGATGTACCGCTGACAAACGGCTTATCTGCCTTTTCCCACGCCAAGAAACGGTCAACCATAGCCTCTTTCAGTTGAGCTTCCAGATCATCATTACCGACAAAAGCATCTGCGTAACGGTGCAGACGATCATGTGCTTCCGCCAATTTGACAGCAGCCTGAGGCTCTGACTTGGGTGTATCATGTTCTTCATCCAGACGCGTCATAGCCCAATATCTGCGCATCTTCAGCAGAATTGCATCCTGATCATCTTTCGATGCCTTATACTTGCCAATCAGTATAGTGCTGACACGTCCTTCAAGCTCCTGCAATTCATCCGCCGAAAGGTACAGATGCTCCATTTCTGTCTCTACCCAACGTCTGGCAACTTGAATAAACCACTTGTCGTCATAGCGTCCGTTATCATCGCAAGCAAAAGGCGCCTGCGCTTTGCTCCATGCGCACAGCAACGGGCACAGTGCTTCCGTCAGTTTTTCTTCAATGTCGCTTGTATTTTCTGCAGGGATTTCGTTCTTCCGCATTTCGTTATGAATGCCGGCAATCTTCAGCGCTTTTTCTTCATCAGACACGCTGTAATCACGCAGGACATCATCTAACTTGTGCTCAAACTTTGCTATGCGAACCTGACACAACACCCGATCCCGGTCATTGGCTGTCTTGTGATAGGC
>CAVEUM010000096.1:2894-3653 GCA_963618735.1 bacterium
CGGACTTAATGTTGTTCTCCAGTTTTTGCAATTTTTCTGCATCAAATTCATTAATGAGATCTTTCAGCTTGATTTTCAGCCAATCTTCAATGATCCTAGTTGCCCACGAGTCATCATAGGGCTTTTCAGCACCACATGCGAAAGGCGGTGTTGCATCATTCCAAGCAAGGAAATAATCCAGCATGACGTCTTCAAACTGCTGCGCCAGCTCACTCCCATCTTCCAGCAAAGACTTATCTACTCTGTCTAGGTCACGGCGAAGTTTCGCAATCTTCAGTGCTTTCTCAGTTTCATTCCAGTCTTCCCTTTGGATTTCCTTCAATTTGGTCAGAGCAATCTTCCGCCGCAGAGATGTAAGTGCCCGCTTTTGCTCATCATTGCTTTTACCGTAGTCATGAAGCACCTTAAGAACATTTTCCTGCATACGTTCCATGTCTTCACTGGCATAGTCGTCGAGGCTCAGAAAATCGCTGTCCAGCCAATGTTCAGCAAAGGTCAGGAAGTGCTTATCTTCCCTTACAAAAACGGATTCTTCATAGATCCATCGATGATAATTTTTCTCGATGACCTCCATGGCACCTATAAGATCTTCCTCTACAGAAGATTTCTGGCCAACAACGGTCATCTGCCTGGCCAGCTCTTTCAACTGATCAATGGTCAATTCACTGCCATGACGTTCTTCTTCATTGCAGCGATTCACCAACTCCCGCAAATACAGCCGATCTACATCCAGCAGAGCCTTCTTGGTAACATCATCGG
>CAVEUM010000097.1:0-3494 GCA_963618735.1 bacterium
GGATGAAGGTGCTACACGTCGAACGTTTCCGTCCCCTTGCGGGGGTGAATTCAAATCACGAAAGGAGAACCCCTATGAACCAAATTTGGAAAGATGTTTCCGTCCCCTTGCGGGGGTGAATTCAAATCGTTTATCAAAATCTTTATTCAAACTGTTTGTATATTTTGTGTTTCCGTCCCCTTGCGGGGGTGAATTCAAATAGCAAAATGCTCCAAAGAACAGTTCACTACTCCTGTGATGGTAGTACAAAAAAGCGTCTTTGTCAAGAAACCGATTGGGCGAAATTGGTATGTTTCTGCGCAGCTAAGTCTGATAAGTCGGTGCGAAACGCCCAAAAACCGTCGTAAGAGCAGAGATTGTTTTTCCGGGTTCGCACCATCGTTAGATGATGAGAATATCGCATTGATCGTAGGTCTGCGTCTTACCAATATGAACGACCTTGTTCTCGTAGTGGTTGCCGATTTGGTAAAAGCGTAAGCTGTCCTCCTCGGGGTCAATCATGGTTGAAAGCATTGCCCGCATGTCAGCGTATTGTGTCACATCCAGCAGACACTCATACACGGAATTTTGCACCCGTTGGCCGTAGTCCAAGCATGCCTTTGCCACCTGTTGCAAGCGACGACGTCCCTCAGGCGTTTTAGTGTTTATATCATAGGTAACCAAAATCATCATAGCAATTTTCTCACTTCCACAAGAATGGCGGATAAGATGCCATTTCACCGCGAATTGTTCTGGCTAAGTATTGGGCCTGCACATAAGGCACCAGTCCCCATGGTATCTTCTCGCCTAACATAGGATGCGTCAGCTCGTCATACTTCTGCGTCTGCCATCCGCGCAGGAAAATGCGCCTGCCCTCATTGTTCAAATAGACAGCACCATTATCCAAAAATTGAAAATGCTTTTCTGCAATGATCTTTCTGTTGATGCAGGTTATCACATACCGATCGGCACACACTGCACGGAGCTCCTCCATGAGATCGCACGCAAGACTTTTTCTTCCCGGATAGGCACGGTGAAGGAATCCTACATAGGGATCAAGCCCCACACTTTCCAATGCAGCTGCGCAGTTGCCCATGAGCAGATGATAAGCAAAGGATAACATGGAGTTCACAGGATCCTCAGGTGGGCGACGATTGCGATGATCAAACTGGAATGCATACTTCTGCTGCAAAATCAGATCATCGAAACAGCTGAAATAAAGTTGCGCCACTTCGCCTTCCTGCCCACGCAGTTCATCCAAGGTTGTACAAGCATCGATATCACCGATTCTGGCCGCAATATGTCTGCTGGCAGTCTTTAATTTGTATGTGGGCACACGATCTGCATGATCCCGTATTGCACGTTCCAGTACCCATCGTGCATTATATGCCTTGCCCAGGATGCACTGCTTGACTAGCTTACAACTAAACTCTTCGTCATCTGCCAGCCGATATTGCATTTGTCTCAGCAGCACGTTGCCCCTTTCTTCGCCAGCCAGTCGTGCAAGAAATTGACCATTGGGGCGAAAGAAACTCATCTCGATGCCCATTTCCATGCACTTACCCATCAACGTTGTGCTGGCACCGCTGTAGTTGAAGCAAACAATGCTTTCCAATGTGTGCAAGGGAACACGGGCTACATTGCTCTCATTTTTCTTTACCAACACATTTTCACCTTCAAGGGATACAAATGCGTCTTCACTGGTGACATACAGTGTGTTCAACAGATGCCGCATGATAGTTCCTCCATAGATCAAGTTTTAGGTAGTCGATGCCAGCATTGTATCATGAATATAATAAAAGGGGCAATGGAATTTCTTTGACAACATTTTCTTTCAGTGATATCATGAAGAGAACAGCCGAAAGGAAGGTAAAACGTTATGACAGATGCTGTATTGTTCACCGCTGTTGGCACAACCGACCCTGTACGGGGCTATCATGACGGCAGTATGCTTCATGTTATGCGTCACTATCGTCCGAAAAAGGTCTATGTTTTTTTAACAGAGGAAATGGAACATTATGAGGCGACTGACCAACGTTTTTCCACGGCATTTCAGTATGCAAAGGAACACTGGGAAAACTACGATGTAGAGCATGTATTCGAGTGCAGCCACATTGTAGAGGCGCAGGATCTTGACGTTGTAGCAAAGCCGCTATACGATTGCTTTGACCGCATCATGCAGGAAAATCCAGAAAGTGATATCCTCATTAATATTAGTTCTGGTACACCGCAAATGAAAACCATTCTGAGCATGATCGCCATGAATGGCAGTATTCGTGCAATCAAAGGAATTCAGGTGGCAAATCCTGATGGAGCCGCTGGCACAACTGATCGTGCTAATAAAAAAGATTATGACGTCACCCTTGAATTGGAATTTAATGAGGACGAAAATCCTTCTTCGCCTAATCGTTGTACTGAGCCTAAGTTATCTTCCATTGAACGTGACCGTACCCGTGCACAGGTTCGTAAGCTCATTGAGCAACGGGACTACCGTGCCCTGGAGTCTTTCGGAGCACAGTTGCCGTCTTCGATTCAGCCACTGGTAAAGCATCTGGCACTTCGTAATGATTTGCAAACTGATGAAGCAGAAAAATTGAGCAAGAACATCATGCAAACGTTGGGGCTGAATTTGTATCCTCACAAGGGCAATTACAAAGACCTCAGAGGTCAGCAATATAAAGAACTCAGTGAATACTATCTGCTATTAAGAAATCTGGAGAAAACACATCGATATTCCGAGTTTGTGCTTCGAATCAATCCTTTTCTGACAGTAATGCTGCAGTACATCCTGCAAGATTGCCTGCCAGGCAATGCAAAGCGGGTTATTCAGACATACGGTGATAAAACGAAGCTTCTTGGCAGCGTGCTTCATGATGTTATGCCTGAGGTTGCAGAAAAAATAGAGCGAGAATGTAGATTCACGCTCGATGATCGTGACTTCAACATGCGTGCTGGTGTGCCGCTCTTATCTGCAGTCGGCACAGGAAAAGTGCCGGATTTTGTGCTGGATGTTTTTATTGCCTGTGAAAGGCTAAACAATGCTGAGCGCAACTCACTCGCCCACCAGCTGCATGCAGTAACGGAAGAAAAAATCAAGGATGCGTGCATGGATTCAAAAGGGAAGCACTATACCCCTCATGATTTGAGCCATGCCTTCGGGAAAATGCTATCCGCTGCTTATCCAGAATATTGTGATGAGAAGCTGTTCACGATTTATGATACGTGTAACGCGTACATGTTGGAACATCTTTGAGAAAGATCGTATCTGTCCATCATTCCGCCTGCCATTCCGTTTTCAAAATTGGTGGCGCAAATATTCGTTCCTACCTGGTACGAATATGCGTTGACGCTTACACAAAAGTAACCACTCAATAGTCCCCCGCAGTGCAAATTGCCTGACTGTATGAGAAAATGGAATGAGGGTTCTGGGCATCGGTGCCGAGAAAAAGAGGTTCTCAGGATCCAAGCTTCATTTGAGGATCGGAGGGCAAGAGCATGGACGTAGTGTCGATACG
>CAVEUM010000098.1:0-3443 GCA_963618735.1 bacterium
CGCTGCGGCAGGGTGGTTAGGAGATGGCGGAGGTAGGTTTCCGGGTTCAGGTTGTGGGTCTTTGCCGTTTCAAAATGGTGTAGAGAATGGCTCCGCACCTTTCAGGGTGTCGCAGAACAGCCAGCCTTTGCGACCGACCACCAGCGGGCGAATCGCATTTTCTACTTGGTTGTTGCTGAGCTCCACTTCGCCGTGGTCGAGAAACGAGCACAAGTACTCCTTCTGGTTGAGAGCGTAGGTGATTGCGTCCTTCATTTTTTCCTGATGGACGGGTGCGCAACCCTAATTCTACGATATTCAAAAATTTTTTCCGAAATGCTCATGGTTCATCTTGTATTTTTTTAACTTCATCGTCAGCTTTTACATCTTCACAAGCTCTTCGAATTCGTTGTTTTACAAGGGTTTCGTAGGTCTCCTTGGCTTTTTCAGATGAGAAAAGTCCTACGGTGTATCTTGTGCCGTTGATTGTTGTCTGATATGTGTTCATCTTCTCCAAACTTGCCTCCTGATCTGTCACAATTCTTGTCCCTGCTTCTGTCGCTTGGGTTCTTCCTTTTCGGCAGACTGCACATCTCCCTCTCTTGTTTCGGTCACCGCATCAACAACGTGCGAGATCAAGCGATCAAGGTCGTATTGATTCCGTATCGTTTCACCCTGGTTCGCAAGGTCGTTCTGTTCCGGATCAGGCAATGCTTCCGGCAATACCTTACGGATGATGTAACGGAATCCCTTCAGCTGATCCAGCTCGTGTTTGCTGCGTTCCAGCTCAGGGCGAAGCTGCTCAATTTCGGATTGCAGTTGCGCAGTGGTCGCCTTCAATGCCTTTTGCTGTTCCTTCGTGACAGGGGTCGGGAGATTCAGCTTCTTAATCAGCTTTTCACATAGCCAGCGAGCATCGTTGTACTTCTTGAATTCAGCTGCATGGTCTTGCAGATAGGCTTCCCGCTGCCTTTTCCAGTGAAGTCTGTCGAGACCATCAACAACGGCTTTGGTTTCCTTTATGGCGTCTATGCCGTTGAGGAAGGCGTTGATGTCACGAATCTGCTGATTTTTCTCCTGAATGACAGAGCCAATCTCTTTCACCGCAGCACGGTTTCTGTCCAGCATGGCGGCAATGTCGCCGACGGTGCGCACGTTGTTTTCCTTCATGAAGATGACCGTCTCAGACAATCGGGTCAGATCCTGTTGATCGCCTCGTGACCGTGCGCCCTTGCTCCATAGAGATCGTTCTGCCTTTCGGAGATCGCCGTAGGCCATGACAACATCCGTCAGCGTGTAATCCTCTGGTGCTTTGACAGTCTGGTATGCCTTGGTGACCTTCTGCATCTCCTCCAGCGAAACGGTCAGCTTTTGAATCGTCTTTCTGAGATATGCCAGCAGCTTGTTGATGCCGATTCGATTTCGGTTCTCGCTGCCCCGATTCGTGACTTCTCCTTTGCGTTCCAGTGCGGAAGCGGCAGGACCCAGATGCATCTGCGGCATTTGGTCAGCAATGCCCTGGCGCTGCAAGGATCGCATGTCGATTCGCTCGGTTCTGCCGGCAGCTTCGAGAGCGGCGTTCTGCGCAAGCTCCCATTCGTGACGCCAGATTTCGCCGTACTTGCGGTCATTCCAGTCAACCGTATCGACCTTTGTGCGAATGAAACTTCCGTTAGCGCGTGTCATGCGCTCGCCGTTGGCGTCCAGCTGATAGACATTTCTGGATTTCGGCAGCCATCGGCCTTGCTCGTCCATGGCGCGCATGGTCAGCATCAGGTGGACGTGGGGATTGCCGTCACCCTCATCATGGTAGAAGAGATTGACGCACATGCCCTTGTCCACAAACTGCTTCTGGCAGTAATCATGAATCAGGTCGAGATTTTGCTCGTAGGTCAGCTCCTTCGGCAGGGCAATGATGATCGTTCGTGCCGTCTGGGCAGAGGAAGACTTTTCAGCGGCATCAACAGCGTTCCACAAGGTCTGAGGATCGGCGTACTTTTTCGGCGCGTTGGGCGGCAGCATCACCTCGATTCGCTTCACACGCCTGGCACTGCTGTGCGGCTGTTTCCAGCAGCATTCATACTGTGACCACATCTTCTTTCCGGCATTGTAGGCACATGTCGCCATGCAGGATTGCCCTTTGCCGCGGCTGACGATGTCGATGTGCATGGTTGGGCATGGCATGGGATTCACCTCACTTTCAGTGCGAAGCACTGCAGGAAGGGTAGCTGACGCAGTCAGCGCAGGGGCTTGCCCCTGGTGATGCCGACGGCATCGAGCTCCCGCAGGGCCCTCGGAGAGCGCACTCGCAACAAGGTTGCGTATAAGTGCGCCCTCCTTTCAGTCGGGATGGTTAGCGTTCCTGCAGCTTGCTTGCGTCATTGGTACTTCCTGCAGCGTCCTTGGCGCGCTGGCGGTCGGTTTCCGCCTTAATCAGCTCCTCAATCGTGCCGGACATTTCATTGTGCCCGATGGCCGTCATCTTGCGAATCAACCCGTGCACGTAGTTCGACATGAACAGGAAGTCCAGCAGGAAAGTGACCTCCTCCGTGGTGAACAGCTCGGGTTCAATGAGGTGCCTTTCGACACACTCACCGATGGCACGAAGGTGACAGTCATGCTCGTGATGTTCCTGTTCGGCGATCTTTGCCTTCAGGGCGTTCCTCTTGTTCTGGACCTCCCGCTTTTCGGCAAGCGCCTTCTCCTGCTGCTGCAGGAGCTTCTGCATTTCGGGCGAAACAATTCTGGACATTGGTTTTCCCTCCTAATGATTGATTTTTGCTGGCCAGCAAAGGAAAAGGCACCAGCCGTTTTGCGGTTGATGCCCTCTGCTTTGGCGGTCAGCGTTCTGCCTTGCCGCCGAGTCCATTTGCCTGCGCTCGCGCCCTGGCGGCATTCCTCTTTTCTTCGCTCATGGGACGATTGAAGCGCACGGACAAGCACTCCTTTTCCAGCAGAAATTCGTAGTAGTCGGTCTCTTCATTATGCTTTGTGCATTGGCACAGGTTGGGGTACTCCTTCGCAAACTTCTTCAGCTTGCGGAAGAGCTTCTGGTCGTAGCCGCAGATTTCGATGGGGTCCGTGGTCTGGTTGTAGAGGATGTTGGTTTCCTTTTCGAGCTTGGTGTAGGTGTGGGTCATGGGGGCTCCTTTCTAAAAATGGGTAAAGAAATAGCGACCGGCATTTCTGCTAGTCGCTATGAGGGCTATGACGGAATATACTTATTTGCGTAGAGACAAGCAGGTCGCTTGGGCAATCTGCCTGATCTTTTCTTTGCCTTCCTTCGTATTAAGTTCTTCCTGCGTAATTTCACCCTTGATGATGGCATCCGTCACTTGAATGGATTGAGCACAACTGATCGCACAGCGGCAGAATTTCTTCCAGCTTGGCGACAATGCGATGCTGCTCGGCAAGCGGCGGCAAAGGAAGAAGTATTTTTGCCATGCTTGCCTGACTGATAGTAT
>CAVEUM010000099.1:0-1247 GCA_963618735.1 bacterium
GCCCATCGACTATACGCGTGACTTGAAATTCCTTGAAGAGATGCGGCAAAAGTCAAAAGACTTCCTGCGCACCAATCTAGAAAAAGCTGAAAGGCAAATCAATGGGATCTAAACAGCTAAAGCTTGGCGTCATCCTTTCCTATGTATCCACCGGTCTGAGCATGATCCTGTTGCTGACGTATACGCCGATCATGCTCCGCTTGCTGGGACAAAGCGAGTATGGCCTGTATACGTTGGTCTCCAGCGTGGTGAGCTACCTGAGCCTGTTCAGCCTTGGCTTTACGGGTGCCTATCTGCGCTTCTATTCCAGAAAGAATGCGGCGCATGATACTAAAGGCGTAGCTCGGTTGAACGGCATGTTCCTGACCATTTTTATGGTGATGGCCGTTGTTGCGTTTGTGTGTGGCATGGCGCTGGTTCAGTTTCCGCGTCAGGTGTTCGGCAACAATCTGACAGAGGATGAACTGCGTACAGCACAGACCCTGATGGCTATCCTGATTGTTAACATCGCCATCTCGTTCCCGTCAAGCGTGCTTTCGTCCATTGTGAGCGCGCATGAAAAGTTCCTGTTTCAGCGCATCGTAAGCCTGGTGGGAACGCTCTGCAATCCGCTGTTCACCTTGCCGCTGCTGCTGATGGGCTACGGATCGGTGGCCATGGTGTGCGTATCAACGGCCATCACCATTGGCACAATGATTGTCAACCTCGTCTATTGCAAGCGAGTGATTCATGCTCAGTTTGCCTTTGACGGCTTTGATTTTCAGGTGCTGCGTGAAATCGCTGGATTCAGCTTCTTTATTTTCGTGAACCAGATTATCGATCAGGTCAACTGGTCGGTGGATAAGTTCATACTGGGCTGGGTGTCCGGCACTGGTGCAGTGGCTGTCTATGGCGTTGGTGCTGGTATTAATACCATGTTCATCGGGTTCTCAACGGCGATTTCCTCCGTGTTTGCGCCTCGTGTGAATCGCATTGCAGCGGAAAATGCGTCTGATATGAACATGCAGTTCACAAAGCTGATGACACGCGTTGGCAGAATCCAATTCCTTGTGCTGATGCTGATCGCCTCTGGCTTTGTCATCTTTGGCCAGTTCTTCATTACTGACATTTACTCTTCGGCAGAATATGCGGATGCCTATTGGGTTGCCATGCTGCTGATTCTCCCGGCGTGTGTGCCGCTTATTCAGAATATCGGCATTGAAATTCAGCGCTCGATCAACAAACACAAGATGCGCTCTGTCATCTAC
>CAVEUM010000099.1:1257-3286 GCA_963618735.1 bacterium
CAGAAGTACGGTGCGATTGGTTCGGCCATCGGTACGGCGATCAGTCTTGTGCTGGCAAATGGCCTGATCATGAACTGTTACTACCACAAGGCGATGGGCTTGCGTATGGGATACTTCTGGAAGAGTATTCTGTCGCTTGCCAAGGGATTGATCATCCCAGCCATTGTCGGCGCACTGATCATGCGATTCGTTCATTTTCAGAATATTGGTATCTACTTCCTTCTCATTGTTGCTTACACGGCTGTCTATTGCGCAAGCATGTGGCTGTTCGGCATGAATGCAGATGAGAAACAGCTTGTTTTGAAACCTATGCGGAAAATTGCAAACCGACTGAAGAGGCATTAACATGTTGGAATTGAAGGACAAGGCACAATGCTGCGGATGTGCTGCCTGTGCTCAGGTATGCCCGAAGCACTGTATTACCATGCAGGCGGATGACGAAGGTTTTCTCTATCCGCAAATTAATCAGGAGCAGTGTGTTCATTGCGGACTGTGCGAAGCATCTTGCCCTGTCCTGAACGTTCAGCCTGAAGCAGAAGGCAAGCCCAAAGCATATGCTGCCTACAGCAAGAACGAGGATCAACGTCAGCGCAGCTCCTCGGGCGGCATTTTCTCCTTGTTGGCGGAACAGACATTGAGCACTGGTGGCGTTGTCATTGGCGCGGAAATGACAGAGAACTGCCGGTCTGTGCGGCATGTTGCTATTGAGTCGCAGGATGAGTTGTATCGACTGCAGGGAAGCAAGTATCTGCAAAGTCAGGTTGGTACGACCTATGCCCAGGCAAAGCAGTACCTTGCAGAAGGTCGAAAGGTGCTTTTCTCAGGCACACCGTGCCAAATTGAAGGCTTGCGCACGTTCTTAAAGAAAGACTACGAGAATCTTCTTTGTGTTGACTTGATCTGCCACGGCGCACCCAGCCCAAAGCTGTGGGAAAAGTATGTTGACTATCGCGAGAAATGTGCAGGAGCACAGGTTCAGCGAACGTTTTTCAGATATAAGAAATATGGCTGGAAAACGTACGCAGTATTGTTCGAATTTTCAAATAATACTGCGTACGAGCAGCGTTTTTCGCAAGACCTGTTCATGCAGATGTTCCTGCAGAACCTGTGCTTGCGCCCATCCTGCTATCAATGCAAGTTCAAAAAGATGCATCGAGTGAGCGACATCACGTTGGCAGACTTCTGGGGATCCCAGAGCGTGTGCCCTGAGATGGATGACGACAAGGGCTTGTCTGCCGTGATGGTACACTCTGAAAAGGGACAGAAAGCCATAGATGCTCTGCAGAATCAGGCCGCGTGGAAGCAAGTGAATGTAGAGCAAGTTGTGGCAGGAAACTCGTCGATGGTGAAATCCTGCGAGAAGCCGCCGAAGCGGGATGCGTTCATGCAAGAGATGGATGGGATGACCATTCAGAGGCTGGGGGAGAAGTATCTGAAGAGGCCGCCCATGAAGGCAAGGATGATTGCGAAGGCAAAGAAGATAGTTCCGAAGAATGTGAAGACCTTTCTGAAAAGACTGTTAAAAGGAAATGCGTAAATTGGAAAATCTACAAAACATGAATCTCACCCCCCTCCTCGCCACCGAGCTCTTCCAACAGCCACTCCCATCCGCCCCTGCCGACTGGCCATCTATCCTCACCGAGGCCAACCGGCATTGCGTTATGGCTCTGCTTTACCCATCCCTAAAGCGGCTTTCTGATGCTCCAGCAGACATCCTGTCGCAGACTCGTCGTTCTGCGCTATTTTCCGCAGGCACGTTTGATGCCGTTCTGCGCAGCCAGGCGGAGATCGTGGCTATGCTAGCTGCACACAACATCCCGTGTGCCATCCTGAAAGGCACCAGTGTGGCATGCTGCTATTCGCATCCGGAGCTCCGTTTGCCTGGCGATATTGATATCCTTGTGGGTGAAGCAAATCTGCAGGCTGCATGTGACGTGTTTACCGAGGCGGGCTACACCTATTCCCACACCACGGAGATCCATGCATGCTTCCACAAGGGCAGCATGGAAGTCGAAGTACACTCTGCTGT
>CAVEUM010000100.1:0-3268 GCA_963618735.1 bacterium
CAGGCGAATATTTCTTTATTCCTTAAGACATGCTTGCCTGCAAAGATTTCGCTCTCTGGAGCGAGCATGCGAAGGGTCCAGAGAGCGAGGGTCTTCGACCCGCTTAACAGCCCTCTGGAACAAGGCATTTAACACGTTTGCTCCATACGGCAAGCATGCTTGCCGTCAAGGATTTTCATCATAACAAGGAGTCCATCCATGTTCAAACCATATGCATCATCTTCTGCTTCTTCCTTTCTTCTTCAGGCATCCAAGGAACCCAATCCCGTGAAGAAGAAAGCCATCCTTGACCAGGCGGCGAGCCTGTACCCCGACGACCTCGCCGTGCAGGAGGAGCTCCTCCACCTGGGGCGGCTGTGGCAGCGTGACCCCCGTCACCTGGACTATCACATCATCAAGTGCTACCTTCTCCACGTGTTCGAGGAGCCTGCCAGCGAAACCCCTGACATGCGCCGACAGATGCTCACCGAGCTGACAGAGGATCCTCAGCTGCTCCGCTGCCGCGCGATGGCAGGCGAAGGCGAGGAAGCCTTCCTCCGCCGCTATGTGACCCGCATGTGCCGCGACTATGTGAAGCTGTTCCTTGTCAGTTCCAATTCCAAGAACGGCACCATCATGGGTCTGCGCATCTTTCCCCTGGAGAAGTGCCTGGCCAAACCTGTAGCCACCATGCTTCACAACATGGAGGATGCTTCTCTTCCCGCACCCTTTGACACCCTGTTTCCAGAGTGTCTGCTGGATGTCTTCCGTGCCGACATCGGCAATGATACCCATCTGATGGCCGCCCTGGAGGAATTCGAGCAATGAACCAGCAAAAACATCCCCCGAAGCGTTCCTTTCCGCTGAAGAAGATCCTGCGCATTGCGCTGACCGTCCTGCTGACGATTCTCATCATCGCGGTGTTTTACCTGGCGGTGGTGCTGGGTCAGCCTACCGATGCGGATACCGTCACGGCGGAAAATCAGCCTCTGCTGTCCCCTTCCCCTGCCGTGAATATTTCCAGTGAAGGGGAGCTGGGTTCCCTCATCCGTGATTTCCCCACCCCCGTTCTGTCCTTTGTGTCTGGCACAGGCCCTGCCATGACCGCTGGTTCCAGCTACGACACCGCCTTTGAAGACGGTTTCGCCCGCGTCCTGGAGCTGCACTACACCCTGGAGGATGGCCGTACCGTTCAGATTCAAAGCATCTATCCCGCCCGTGCCCTGTCACTGATGGGGCGCGGCGATTACCACCTGAACCAGATGAGCAGCGTGTCCCTTGCCGGCCTCAAGGCGGTGCGCATGGAGGACAGCACCACCATCCGCCTGCATGCCCAGAGCGATGACGCGCTGTATATCATCATCCTGCCCCAAATGACCAGTGATGAGATTTCCACCCTCACCAAGGGTCTGCAGCTCGTTACCGCGGCAAGCGGAGAAGACTCATCCGCAAATAATTGATAAGGAGAACATCACCATGCTGAAGAAAATCGCTTCCTTCGCCATCAATCACGATGTGCTGACCCCTGGCATGTACATTTCCCGCATCGATGGAGACTGCGTCACCTATGACCTGCGGCTGAAGACCCCCAACGCAGGCGACTACCTGGCCGTGCCCGCCCTGCACACCCTGGAGCACCTGATTGCCACCTTTGTCCGCTCCTCTGACCGCTCGGATGAAGTGGTTTACTTTGGCCCCATGGGCTGCCGCACGGGCTGCTACCTGATTCTCCGCGACAGCGTTTCCTCCGAGGACGCTATTCGTCTGGTGCAGGATGCCTTCCGCTTCTCCGCAGACTTCGATGGGGAAATTCCCGGCGCCCAAAAGCGCGAGTGCGGCAACTATCTGGAGCATGATCTTTCCACCGCCAGACGCGAAGCCGAGGCCTATTGCAAGGTGCTGGAAGGCTGGAGTGCCGCACAGCTGGTGTATCCCGAATAAGGGGGGCTTCGCCCCTCTTATTCGCCCCTCTCATTCGCCTTGAAGGTGCCCGCTGGTTTTCACCCGGCACTGAAGGACGTGTGATCCTTCCAACGCCGCCCTACGTTTCATTTGAAAAGGCGAAGTCGCTTGATGCTGCGGCTTCGCCTTTTTACTGTCTGTGGAATTTTCAGTCCGTCGGGTTCACGTGAATCATGATGTGCTTGATGTTGGGGAAGGTGCTTTCCACGCTGTTGTGGAGCTTTTCCGCAATGGCGTGGCTTTCCCGCAGGGGCTTGTCACCGTTCACCCGAATTTCCGACTCGATGTAAATCTTGTTGCCGAACATGCGGGTGCGCAGAACATCCACCCCTTCCACGCCCTCCTGTTTCTCCATGAAGCGGCGCATTTCCGTTTCGTATTTCTCGCCGCAGGAAGTGTCCAGCAGCTTGTTGATGGCGTCCTTCAGAATATCGTAGGACACCTTGAGGATGAACAGGCAGATGATGACGCTGGCAATGCTGTCCATCACGGGGTAGCCCAGCATGGCACCGCCGATGCCAAGAAGCGAACCCACGGAAGAAAAGGCGTCCGAGCGATGATGCCAGGCATCCGCCATAAAGGCCGCGGAGTTGATAATTTTGGCATAGTAGCGGGTGTACCAATACATAGCTTCCTTGCAGACGATGGATACCACCGCGGCAATGAGGGCAATGCTCCCCGGAACCGTCATGGCGGTATAGTCCCCGGAGAAGATGTTAATGACCCCCGTTCTGCCAATGCCAAGACCCGTTACCATCAGCAGCAGTCCCAGAAACAGGGAGGAGATGCATTCAATCCGCTCGTGGCCGAACGGATGGGACTGGTCGGCGTCCTTGCGGGAAATCTTCACGCCAAAGAAGGCGATGATGGTGGTCAGCACATCCGAGAAGGAGTGCACCGCATCCGACAGCATGGCGCCGGAATGTCCGACAATCCCCGCCAGAAGCTTGAACGCGGACAAAATCGCATTGCCGATGATGCTCACCAGAGACAGCCTGCGGATGACGGCATTTTCGTCAACCTTTTTCCCAATATGCAGCGTGCGCATGGTTTCCAAGGATTTCATCAGGAATCACCTTCAGGAATGGATTCTCTTTGTTGCCTCCCTGGGTATGAAAAAAGCACACCCATGGAACATACAACTGTCCCACAGATGTGCTGAATGCTACATGCTGCTGCTGTCTTCACAGCCCGGCCCCATGCCCTCGCGGTGCATCGCCTGCTCAGTTTGTACTGTTGAGGATTCCTTTCGGAATGGTATGCAGTGCAAAGAGTTTAGAGTTATTATATAGTAACTCTGTGCGAATGTCAAGGCGAAGATTGGCGG
>CAVEUM010000101.1:0-3206 GCA_963618735.1 bacterium
TCATAAAGCGTAGGCTTCGCAGGGGCGCATGTTATGCCATGCCCTATTTGGGTTGCCGCGAATGCGTAGCTCAATTCGGACTGTGGGAAGAAGCAGACATTCCGGCTATTGATGAAACGCGTGACCTTGGCATCATGCTTTACGATATGGATTACAGCAATCCAGATGATATCATCCCCATGTTTTTCCATGCAAAGATGGAACATGGCGTGATTGATTTGCGGGATTGTGAGGTGATTCGATGATCTTGCAGGCTTTGTCGCACAGCTATGAAGCGCTGGCTCAGCGAGGAGAGTTGGATCGTCCCGGCTGGCTTAAGGTCAGAATTTCCTGGGTTCTGAATATAGACAAAGACGGGAAATTGTACAGTATTACTCCCCTCGGCGGGGTCGATGAGCAAGGCAAGAAAAACGTCCGTATCATGGCAGTGCCTGAAATGGCAAAGCGTACATCTGGTATTGCCCCGAATTTCCTATGCGACAATGCCATTTACATGCTTGGCATTAATAGCAAAGGGAAAAAAGAAAGAGCAGTAGCTTGCTTTGACGCTTCAGCACAATTGCACATCAATCTCCTTCATAATGTCAATCATCCGCTGGCAAAAGCAATTTGTAATTTTTTTCGCACATGGAATGCAATGAGTGCGGAAACGCACCCATTGATAGTTCCAATTCTGGATCTGATAAAGGCAGGTGGCAATGTTGTTTTCAGCATGAGCGGTGCCTATGCGCATGAAGTCTGTGAAATACAAGACGCATGGGATCACGCCTATGCCAATGAATCAGGTACGTCAATAGGCCGTTGTCTGGTTACTGGAGAAGAAGGACCGATTACGCTGGTTCACCCAAACATTCAAGGTGTTGTCGGCGCACAGGTGACTGGAGCGGCACTAGTGTCTTTCCATGGCGATGCGTATGAATCGCATGGGCACAGAAAGTCGCAGGGGCTCAATGCGCCAATAAGTGAACGGATCGCATTTGCCTACAGTGCCTGTCTGAACTACATGCTGCGTGAACAGGCGTATCATCTCTGTTTAGGCAATACCACCATGGTCTTTTGGGCAGAAGATGCGCAGAAAATGTATAGCATACTCATGGCATACCTGCTGGGCGTTACCCGAAGTGAGATTGACCAGAATGTGCTTCACAATGCAGCAGAAGGTGTTAGAAACGGGTTCGCAGTTACACTGGATGGTGTGCAGCTTCAACCGGATCAGCGCTTCTATGTTCTTGGTCTTACTCCTAATGCGTCAAGAGTGGCTGTCCAATTCTTTGTGGAAAACAATTTCCAAACCATTGTTGAGAATTTGTACAGGCACCAAAAAAGGGTGGAAATTACTCGTTTCGGCAGTGACCCCAGACAGGAATTAACACTATGGTCGCTGCTTGATGAAACAATTCGTAAAGACGCTGATGAAATGCCGCACACTAACCTCGTAGGCGACGTCATGCGCAGCATTCTAACGAACTCCTCTTATCCCGTTACGCTGTTTTATCAAGCGGAGATGTGCCTTCGTGCGGAGCAAACAGTCTTGCGCGAAAAAGCCGCCATTATCAAGGCGTATCTGATCAAGAATGTGGTTCGAGATTGCACGACACATCCCTTAGCGGAAATATTGACAGTAGGCCTTAATGAGAGCGCAGATTATGCCCCCTGTGTGCTAGGCAGACTTTTTGCAATACTGGAGTTTTTACGGAAACGCGCAATACCGCGTAGTAAAACCAACACCTACGAGCGATATTTCACCTTAGCTTGCGCAACACCAGCACTTTTCTTTCCACAGATGATTGCGCATATGCAAAGTCAAATGGATCGGCTGGATGATGACACTCGCAACTATTGCGATAAGCTCATAACCAATTTGTCTGAACGGTTAGGAAATTCGTTTCCCCAGCAGTTATCCCTTGAGGATCAAGGCGCATTTCAACTGGGCTATTACCATCAGAGAGTAGTTCTCTGTGCAAAGGAGGATGTCTGAAATGAGTGAATGCATTCGTAATCGGTATGATTTTGTCATTCTGTTCGATGTTGAGAATGGCAATCCCAATGGAGACCCGGATGCAAGTAACATGCCCCGCATTGACCCTGAAACAGGCTGTGGTCTGGTAACAGATGTCTGCCTGAAGAGGAAAATCCGCAACTATGTACAGACGGTCATGGAGAACGATCCTCATTATGGCATTTACATATGCAGCACTAGCTCTCTCAACCGCAGAGATCGCAAGGCTTTGGAAAACTGTGGCTTTGAAAATGTCAAAGATGAAGGCATAAAGATGCTGAAAAAAGCTGATCCCGACATTGATGAAAAGCTGCTGACCTACATGTGTGAGCACTATTACGACATCCGAACTTTCGGTGCTGTTATGACTACCTTTACGAAAGCAGCACTCAACTGTGGTCAGATACGAGGGCCTGTGCAGCTCGGCTTCGCGCGTAGTGTCAATCCGATTGTTCCACAGGAAGTGACAATCACCCGTTCAGCAATCACAACTGATGAAGACGCAGCAACGAAGGTAAAGGAAATGGGTCGCAAGTATATCGTTCCCTATGGTTTATACCGTGCAGAGGGATACATTTCCGCAAGTCTGGCGCGAAAGACCACCGGATTTTCTGAAGAAGATCTGCAACTGTTGTGGCAGGCTATATTGAACATGTTTGAGACAGATCACAGTTCCTCCCGTGGAAAGATGGCAACCCGAAAGCTGATTGTTTTCAAGCATGACAGCGAATTTGGCAACGTGCCGGCATGGAAGCTGTTTGACCGTGTGCATGTGGCACCTAAAGACGGTATTCTCTCACCACGAAGCTACAGTGATTATGTAGTGACTGTAGATACAGAGAAAATCCCTGCAGGTGTGCACTGCGAGGTGCTGGAATAAAAATGCGCTATAGCAGTTAGACGATTGCCATACAGTCGCCCTCTGAAGGGGTGTGGGTTGAAATACATCTGTATGTTTTGCCTTGGTGACTACAGTCGCTCCAGTGAGAGCGTGGGTTGAAATGATATTATTCCATAAATGCAGCTCGGTAATGTAAGCTCTGCATAGTGGTAAAGTCGAACGCATTTGGGGTGGGAATATAGTGTCATTAGCGGTATGTATGATTCGCTATGTGCACCAGCACGATAAATATCCGTCTGTGACGTTTTTCTCATCATAAGCAGGAGGAAGAACCTTGAAGAATCAAAGGGCCAATCAGCTAGTTTC
>CAVEUM010000102.1:0-3138 GCA_963618735.1 bacterium
AACAAAGAAGGTTTTGCCTTATGTTCCAGGGGCTGTTAAGCGGGTCGAAGACCCTCGCCCCTGGACCCTTCGCGTGCACTGCCTATAACCTTCAAGACATAGTTTGTATCAAGGGGGCTTTGCGGTCGCCCCCTTGACCCCTTCGCATGCTCTCTCCGATGAAGTTGATTTGTATTGCAACTTTATAAAAAGTTACAGCATTTGTTCCGAAGAAGTTGCGCTGTTATGAAGCAGCATCAAATCTTCTCAATAACATCCCAATAAGTGTCCCACACCGAGCCTTTGGGCAGGTCGTAGAACTCCATCACCTCATGGGTGGTGGGGTGCTCAAAGGTCAGCTTGTAGCCCCACAGAGCAATCTGCTGCCCGGGAATGCCGCCGCCGTAGCGGTTGTCACCCCAAAGAGGCGCTCCCGCGTGCGCCATTTGCACGCGAATCTGATGATTCCGCCCAGTCTCCAGCTGAATGGCACACAGCGCCGTTCCTTGCCGCCGATCAAGGCATTTGCCGTGGAGGACGGCCTCTTGGGCGCCCTTCAGGTCTGCCTCGCACACAGACACGCGGTTCAGCTTTTCATCCTTGATGAGATAATCCACCAGGGTGAAGGAGTCCTTGACTTCCCCTGTAACCACGCACAGGTATTCCCGACCCATCAGGTGCTGCTGCATCTGTTTGGACAGCCTTGCGGCCGCCTTGCTGGTGCGGGCGAAAACCATCAGTCCGCCAACGGGACGATCCATGCGGTGCACCAGGCCAAGGTAGACATTGCCGGGCTTCGAATACTTCACCTTAATGTATTCCTTCAGCTCGGTGAGAATGTCCGTATCCCCGGTTTTGTCTGCCTGGGAAAGCATGTTGGGCGGCTTTACCGCCACAATCACCTGATTATCTTCATAGACGATCTTCAGCATAGCTCCACCTTCCGCTGGCGCCGCAGGGCAGCACGCCGCCCGTGGTCACAGGCAGGCACAGCTCCTCGCTATCCACCCTGCCGCCAAAGCGGGGGGTGACGCACTTGCCCAGCATGTTGCTCAGCACGCTGGCCTGAAAGCCCGTGGTATAGCTGTTGATGAGGTAGAACAGGGGCTGGTCGCTGAGCACCTGGGCGCAGGTATCCACCAGGCCGTACAGCTCATTTTCCAGCTTCCACACCTCACCTGAGGGACCGCGGCCGTAGCTTGGGGGATCCATCAGCACGCCGTCGTAGTGGTTGCCGCGGCGGATTTCCCGCTGCACAAAGCGCAGGGCGTCTTCCACAATCCATCGGCAGCTGTTTTCAGGCAGCTGAGAGAGCTCGCGGTTCTCCTTCGCCCACTGTACCATGCCCTTGGCGGCATCCACGTGGGTGACGTGGGCACCTGCCGCAGCGCAGGCCAGGGTGGCACCGCCTGTATAGCCGAACAGATTCAGCACCTTCACATCCTTGCGGCCGCTTTGGCGGATGAGATTCATCATCCACTGCCAGTTGGCTGCCTGCTCAGGGAAAAGTCCCGTGTGCTTGAATCCCGTGGGGCGAACCCAGAAGCTCAATTCGCCAAAGTGCACCACCCATTTTTCGGGAAGCCTTTGCAGAAATTCCCACTCGCCGCCGCCCTTTTCCGAGCGGTGATAGTGCGCCTGTGCCTTCTTCCACATTTCAGGGTTGGCCTTGGGCCAGATGGTCTGAGGGTCAGGGCGGCGGAGGATGACTTCTCCCCAGCGCTCCAGTTTTTCCCCGTCACCAGTGTCCAGCACCTCGTAATCCTTCCATTCATCGGTAAGGAACATGTGTGTCTCCGTTTCTGCGCTCACAGGCGCGGAAGTACATCCTTGTGCATTTCAATGAGTTTTTCGACAAGCTCCTGGCAGTAGAGTCGATCCAGTCCGGACAGAGCGGGGTCAAGATCGATGCATTCCCGCAGGGCAGAGCGGTCACCTGTGGCAGCCCTGGCAGCCAGGGCGTTGGTTTCGGCAATCTCGCCGCAGATTTCCACCAGATCCCCGGGAAGATCCCAGCCGTGGGGCTGTTCTTCGCCGCGGCTTAGAATGAGCCGTGATTCTATGATAGCATATCCGCCAAGCTGTGGCAACTCCCCTGCGTTGCGGCGGGTGACGGCGGGCATGTCCAGGTCTTCCTTGCGGAGCACGGCCAGTGCCAGCTTCACGGGACGAATGGGC
This sequence comes from bacterium, assembly GCA_963618735.1. Classification (GTDB taxonomy): domain Bacteria; phylum Bacillota; class Clostridia; order Christensenellales; family Aristaeellaceae; genus CAKUFA01. The sequence continues at coordinate 2,158 of CAVEUM010000102.1, forward strand.
GGCGCCTTGCTCAGCAGCACGGTCTGCGCCATGGCACCATCCTGGGAGGACGCGCCAAAGGTGCCGATGGTGTTCATGTGCAGGATGCGCTCCTTGCGCTGCTCCACCGTTTCACCAAAAACGGGCTCTTCCTCAGGGATGTAGTCCGGCTGTGCAGGCAGGAACTCCGCATGGTCGGTGACATCGCCCACGGGGAGGGCACCGTACCAATCCAGCCAGCGGCGGGTCAGGCGGCCAAGCTCGTCATTCTCCGCACGTTCCTTCAGCTGGGGAAGAAGATCCTTGCCCGTGGCGGTGTCCGTCATTTCAGAGAGGAACGCAAAGCCGGGCAGACCCACGGTTTCCGCGTGGACGGAATCCGTTTTGCGGCTCATCTTCTTGCAGAGGGAATCCACACCGTTGGCACCGCGCATGGGATTGCGCCCCAGACCGTAGCAGCGGAAGCCTTCCTGCAGGAAAAGATCCGTGGTGCGCGCCACGGGCTGGCCAAGGTTGATGACCAGGGCGTTGGGGCAGTGGGCGTGCATTTCCTCGCACAATTTCAGCACCGCCTCGCCTGCGCGGAGGGTATGCATCAGTCCGCCAATGCCGCCATTGACGCGTGCCTGATCCGTCAGGCCGGGGTCGTCCTTATCATCGCCGGAAAGGGCGCTGCGATCCATGCCGAAGCGGCTGGAAGGCTGAACGTCGCCTGCGTAGAGGACGCAATCGGCGTTTTCCAGCACCTGATCCCGTTCTGCAGCCACGGTGATGGCGGCAGGCAGCTTACTGCGGAGGATGATGGCCTTGCCGTATTTATCGAGAACCTCCTGCATGGCAGGGTTGCCCTCGTGAACCCAAATGTCGGCGGGTTCTTTTCCTGCAAAGAGCAGGTCGGTGAGGAGGGTCGGCAGGAGGGTGGGAATGTCCTGCCCAATCAGTGCAAATTTCATGGTTGATTCTCCTATGGTGGGGGTAAAACAAGCAGCCAATTCTGCTTGA
>CAVEUM010000103.1:0-1501 GCA_963618735.1 bacterium
AAGAACTCCCTCCGTCTGGAGCATGATGGCTCTGGGCGGAGGGAGTTTTGGCGTTTTAATAGGTGTAGTTCTCCACATCGACCTTATCGGGATTCGTATAAGGTGCAAGTGTGGAAATCATCTTCATAGGCCCGTTGGAGTTGTTGATGACGTAATGAATTTCACCGGGCTCAATGTGGATGAGCTGCCCAGGACGCATATGGTTGACGACGCCGTCCACAACGATATCGACTTCGCCTTCCAGAATGTAGAAGTTTTCTTCCATCACATTATGGTAGTGCGCCTTGAAGTCCTGACCGGCTTGAAACTGTACCAGCGCAAAGTTCATTCGCGGACCTTTCATGAGATACTTGGGGCCGCTATCACCGAAACGATACTCTTTGTCTTCTTCGTTAACGATATACATCCTGTATTCCCCTTTCATATTATGGTATGGCAGAAATTGGACTCAGACACCAGGAGCTGCCCACATGTATCTGGTAATACGGTCATCTGCAATTTGGAGCTCTCGCTCATACATTTTTCGCCAGGTTTCATATAGCTTCATGTAAGCTGCATGGTTTTCCATGTTGGGCTCATAGCGTTGCTCAATGTGAACAAGCCTTTTAGCAGCATCAGAAATATCGGGGAAGAGTCCAACACCATGGCCGGCCATAATGGCTGCACCCAAGGCAGTTGCTTCACGAACGCTGGGTACATTGACCGGGATGCCGAGAACATCGCAGAGAATCTGGCACCAAAGTGTGCTCTTTGATGCACCACTGGCAAAAATGACCTCCTTGGGGATGTTACCGGTGGATTCACGGACGAGCTGCATGTGACCGTAGGTAACCATAGCAGTGTTCTCCATGATGGCTCGATAGAAGGTATAGCGGTTGAACTTTTCAGGGTCGAAATCGAAGTTGATGAACATTGGGCTTGCATGACGCCAAGAAATGTAGTTCATGATATCCGAAAAGGCGCACATCATGCCATAGCATCCAACGGGGATATCCTTTGCTTTTTCATTCATCAGGTCATAAGGATCACGCCCTGTAGCTTTTGCTAATTCTTTTTCATGCTCGCAGAATGCATCGCGATACCAACGCATCACCATGCCGGGCTTGAATGCAAGCGCCTCATACTGCCAAATACCAGGAACGCTGTGACAGTTGACGCGAACACGGCAATGCTCATCTGTCTTTGCTTCATCAATGTTGTATTCATACTGCCAGAAGCTACCGCCGAAAATGGCTGCCTGGTGCGGATCGACAACGCCAACACCGACGCAACCGAGCTGAGCATCGCCGCCGCCGGCAACGACAGGGGTACCCTCAAGAAGTCCTGTTTCTGCTTCGCCCTTGGCCGTGACCTTTGCTACAACTGTTCCGCATTCGGAAATCTTCGGGAAAATACCTGTTTTCAAACCGATGGAAGCGGCAATTTGGTCATCCCAATTACGTGTCTTCAGGTTGAAGATACCCGTGGTGCAGGCGTTAGACGGCTCGGAGCAGAACACACC
>CAVEUM010000103.1:1511-2988 GCA_963618735.1 bacterium
CTGTCATCTTATAGATCAGCCAGTCGTTGAACATCGAACAGACAGCAGTTTTTTCATAGATCTCCGGCATGTTGTTTTTCACCCATAGCAACCTGGGAAGCGCACCCAGTGCATAGGTTTGGCCAGATTCTTGATAGAAACGCTTCTCAAGCTCGGCGTCCATGTGCACAAGCTCAGCAACTTCGTTGTCGCTACGGGCATCAACGTTAGCACAAGCCCAGATCTCCTGCCCATCCTTGTCATAAAGCACGATGCCTTCACGCATGCAGGTTGTGGACACAGCGGCAATATCAGCAGGATCTACGTGCGTCTGGTCGATGACACCGCGGATACACTGGCGGGCAAGATCCCAATTGTGTTCCCAGTCGAAATCCATGCTGCCGGGATAACGTGGGTCTTCCTTGTGCGTCCACTCTTGCTGGACACAGCCAAGCTGTTCGCCATCCAGACTGAACAACACGGCACGAACACTTCCCGTTCCTGCATCGACAGCCATGAGGGTTTTTGCCATGGTAACCATCCTTTCAAATGTGTTGTGGAGAAACGATCAGGATGCTGCTCAGGCATCCTCGAGTAACAAAGTTGCGGTAGGCTCGTCTGTAATAAGTACATCCAGATAACCGCCACGCAATACGGCGCGAATGGCATCTACTTTGTGCTTCCCTGCGGCGAGTCCAACGACGTTGTTCATGGTAAGCAGTTGATCAAGAGGCGTTGAAATGAGACGATCCTCGATGTCATTGGAGACAAGCTGACCATTTTTATCAAGGAAATGGCACAGAACGTCACCAACACTGCCAGCCATTCGAAGACGAAACATATCATTCTGAGAAACAAGACCAGAACGAAGAACTGTAGCAGTATCGTGCATTGCACCGATGCCTACCAGCGTGAAGGAAGAAAGTGCGGCGGTGCGGATTACTTCCTGAACGGAGCTTTCGGCACGCATAGCAACTGCCATTTCGGGAGAAGAAGCAAGAAGCGGCGCTGGAATCAGGCAGAGCCTTGCGTTGAATACGTTGCCATGACCATTGGGAAGATAGCAGGAAACACCACCAGTCAGAGAAACGCAGGTAACAGGGTTTTGCACCATCGTGGCTAAATGGTTTAAGGTTCTGCCGAGTGTATCGCCATAGCCTACATTGATGCATGCATTGTCACCGAGACGATCACTGATATACATAGCACCAGCGCGGGCAATGGCCTCGTTGGTCTGACCATCTTGCTCTGCTTCCGGAATGATGAAAACATCCTTGAGATGGTAACGCTCCATCAATTCACGGCTACGTTCCATCATGCTGATACTGTCTGAACGCAGTCGGAACTGGATAACACCGTTTTGACGTGCTGCATCCAACAGCTTGATAACGCGGATGCGGCTGATAGCCAGCCTGTCGGCAATGGCCTGCTGGGTCATATTTTCAAAGTAATAATACCACGAAGCCTTGACCATAAGGGTTTCTTCATACTGCGCTGT
>CAVEUM010000104.1:0-2952 GCA_963618735.1 bacterium
GGGCTGTTAAGCGGGTCGAAGACCCTCGCCCCTGGACCCTTCGCATGCTCTCTTCGATCAGGGTGTGTGCGGGAGAAAGCTTTTGTCACAAAAGCTGCTCTCCCGCAGTCTTACTTTTCCTTAACTTTGGTATCAATCATTCCGCGATAGACCACAAACTTCTGATAGAGATACTCCGTCACGAAGTTCACCAGCATGTTGAACACTTCCACCAGCCAGTGGCTCATGCCTGCATTGTCCATCGCGGTGCCCCACCAGGCGGACAGGGGCGTGAACACCAGGTAATACAGTGCCACCAGTGCCATGGAGCGGGGCAGGCTGGCATCCGAGCGGAAGGTGTAGCGGCGGTTGAAGGTGAAATTCCACAGCACGCTCAGCACCAAAGACGGCACATAGCTCAGCCAGTAATCCGTCAGGCCGCAGACCTCGTGCAGCAGCGTATAGCTGACAATTTGTATAATCCCTGCTGAGGCGGAAAACAGCGTAAACTTGATCACTTGCCACAGGCTCTTGTTCATGTTATTTTTCCTCCTTATGCCACACCGCAAAGCAATTGCCTCCCCGATGCTTAGCTACATACATAGCCTCATCCGCCCGTCGGTACAAGCGGGTGAAATCCATGCCCGTATCACGTCCATAGGCGACGCCGAGGCTTGCCGTTACGTGAAGACTTCTTCCCGTGCTGTCGGTCATCTGGCGGTCAATGGCGCGCACCACCTGTTCGGCGCGCTGCTCCGCCCAGCCGCGGCTTGGTACGTCCCACAGGAAAACGAGGAACTCATCACCGCCCAGTCGGCAAAGCACGTCCGTGGAGCGGAACATACCCTGAAGCTCCCACGCCACTTCCTTCAGCGCCTGGTCACCCATCTGATGCCCCATCTGGTCATTCAGTTCCTTGAAATGATCCAGGTCAAAGAGCATCATCACAGGCTCGCCTGTCGCCTTCTGCAAAGCAGCAGTAATCCGCCTTTCTGCAGAGGCACGGGTGGCCAGTCGGGTCAGGCCTTCCCTGTCACGCTGGTTCGCCATTTCTTCATGGCTGATGATCTGGCTCAGTCGATTGTGGGTAAAGCCCAGCATCGCTGCGTGATTCACCACGTAGAAAATCGCAACGGTCAGTTCATTCGATGGAAGATTGCTCTCCTGCCCGTAAAGTACGCAGCTCACGGTGAAGAGAATGGACAGAGTCAGATTCACCAGCATCAGCCGAAGGGGATAATCCAGAATATACACGCACATGAGCAGCTGCATGCCGCAGAAAAACGTGATCACATTCGCATCCTCGAAGGTGGCGTTGATGTGGGTCATCATCACGCAAAAGCTAATGCCGATGATGTACGCACCGTTGCTGGGCCATCGCTTCTTCTGCAGGCTTTGCCACTGCCCGATCATCATGCCAATCACGCAAACCCCCAGCAGCACAAACACCGAAGGCAGATACCTGCGCATCCTCGCCACATTGAAGAAAGGAACGATCACAATAAGGCTCAGAAGCATGATGATCTGGCAGAAGTTTTTCAGCAATCGCGTGTTTTCCGCGACCACCGTATCCGCATACAGGCGGAACACATCCAGCGAGTATCCGCCGTACATATAATATTTGACTGCCTTTTTGATCTTTTCCCGCAAACGTGTTCCCCCCTTCGCAGCTTCCATTTCAGAAGCGAATCACACCAGCCTCAGTGCAGGCTGCGCGTTCAGCGACAAGGGCGCGATTTCTCCGCGGAGCAGGCGATAATAGGCCGCAGAGCCAATCATGGCGCCGTTATCAGTGCAAAGACCCAGCCTGGGCATATACAGGGGCAGGCCTTCCTTGTCGCAGGCCTCCTGCATCATGCGGCGCAGCAGGCGATTGGCGGACACGCCGCCAGCCATGGCCAGGGCAGGCGCATGGGTTTCCTTCGCCGCCAGCATGGCCTTTTCCACCAAGGAAGACACCACCGCATAGCGGAAGGTCGCGGCCATGTCTGCCTTGTTGAGGGTCTCCCCCTTCTGCTCCGCCTTGTGGGCAAGGTTCAGGAAAGCGGTTTTCAGTCCCGAGAAGGAATAATCGTACCGTCCCTCGGTGTGAGGCTTGGGCAGGGTAAACGCGTGGGGATTGCCTTCCTCCGCCAGGGCGTCAATCCTCGGCCCACCGGGATACGGCAGACCCAGCACACGGGCGGCCTTGTCGAAGGCCTCGCCTGCTGCGTCATCAAAGGTTTGCCCCAGCAGGGTGTACACGCCGTAATCCTCCACCCGCACCAGATGACTATGGCCGCCAGACACCACCAGGCACACAAACGGCGGCTTCAGGTCGGGATGGGTCAGGTAGTTAGCGGACACGTGACCCTCGATGTGATTGACGGGAATCAGCGGCTTTTGCAGCGCGTAGCTGAGACCCTTCATGCAATTGACGCCTGTGAGCAGTGCGCCCACCAGACCCGGGCCGTAGGTGACGGCCAGGGCGTCAATGTCATCGAAGGTCATGCCTGCCTCTGCCAGAGCCTGGTCAATCACGCGATCACAGGCCTCTACATGGGCGCGGCTGGCAATCTCGGGGACTACGCCGCCGTACAGGGCGTGCAGGTCGATTTGGCTGAAGATCACATTGGCGCGGATGACGCGTCCGTTCTCGATAATCGCCGCGGCGGTCTCATCGCAGGAACTCTCCAGCGACAGGATCCGCACGGTATCCTTCTTGCGGATCTCCTCCGCCTTCTCAGCCATCGCTTGCTCAAAATTCATTACTGTACCTTCTTTTTAAGGGTTTTTGGCGAGAGGTTTTTGCGAGAGGACGGCTTTTGTGCCAAAAGCCTCCTCTCGCGCTCTCCTCGAAAACCACAATGGATATGTCATTTTTATAAGCAATTCAAGGGTGTAGGTAGTGCACGCCCGAAGGAGTCCTCTTCTTCCACGAAAATGGGACATGCACATTAAGTCAAGATTATAGGCAGTGCACGCGAAGGGTCC
>CAVEUM010000105.1:0-2778 GCA_963618735.1 bacterium
GAAAAGCTCCGTCAATTCTGTATCTTCTTTAATGGCCTGGTTTACTTCGTTATAAAAAAGCATGAAATTGTGGATGTTTTCTCCATGAGCTCCCTGCTTGAAATGATAGTTTGTCTTTAATATCTCGGCCGCTTTTTTGGTGATACGAAATTTATAAACATAATATTTGTCAGGGTAACGAAGCCAAAGATATGTGCTGGTAGTGCTTTCGTCCTGATAATGACTAAGGCCTGATTTTTTATATTTTTCGAGAAGGAGAGCAGAACGGGCTTTGAAATCATTCATTCGTTCGAAGAGATTTTTGCTTTCATCAAAAAGATTTATGAACATAGAACGCACGGTTTCAGGCTCATACTCGGCAAATTCCTCGATCATGCCACGGGGAAGATTATTGCGGGAATCAAGCAGATTGGCAGCCTTGTCAAGAGAGGTGTGAAGCATAGCATGAAAATCTTCTGCGTTCACGTTCCAATGATCCTGAAACCACCGCACAGCTTCCCACTTAAATTTTTCATCGTCCCAGCGAATGGAAATGAATTCTTGCTTGTACTGAGTCAATGCTTTTGCCAACAGAGATTTATCAAACATGAAGCATACCCCTTTGTTCGTTTCTCAAGAGCTACTCTCTCCATTATATCACCCCTTCCCCCATTTACCAACCCGCAATTTCCCTTGACATTCCCCCGCAACTTCCGTATAATAACCAGCGGTAATTATCAAAGGTAACTAGTTGCTTTTCGGAGGATTTCCAATGACCGGTGAAAAGATCAAGCGTCTGCTGGACGCCTGCTATCAGGCGAAGCGCATCCGCGATTTGCTTCCGCCCCTGCCCGATGGGGTGATGCCGTCGTACATCCACTATCTGGACACCATTGCAAGGCTGGAAAAGCAGGGGGCTGTCCGCGTCAGCGACATCAGCGAGGCGCTGAATCTCCCCCGCCCCGGCGTCACCCGCACGGTGAAGGACATGGAGGCGAAGGGCTATCTGCACAAGGTTGCCTCGGAGGCGGACGGCCGCGTGACCTTTATTTCCCTGACGGAGGCGGGCAAAGAGCTGCGGGAAAAGTATGACGAGCGCTTCTTTGCCGCCATGGCGGAGCAGCTGACAGGCGTGACCGATGAGGAAGCGGACTGCGCCATCCGCACCATTGGAAAGCTTTATGACGTGATGTGTAACGGAGGAATTTCCATTGAGTAATGAAAAAGCGGATTTTACCCAGGGCAATATTCTGAAAAAGCTTGTGGCGTTCATGATGCCCGTGCTGGCGGCACTGATTCTGCAGGCGGCTTACGGCGCGGTGGATTTGCTGGTGGTGGGTCACTTCGGCTCCACGGCGGGTCTGTCTGCCGTATCGACGGGCTCGCAGGTGCTGAACCTGGTGACCTTCGTCATCACCCAATTGTCCATGGGCATTACGGTGCTGATTGCCCGCTATCTGGGCGAGAAGCGCAGCGAGCAGATTGGCAGCGTCATCGGCGGTGCAACGGTGGTGTTTGCCATCATTTCTGCGGTGCTTTTCGTGGGGATGATTGCGCTGGCACGCCCCATTTCCGCGCTGATGCAGGCGCCTGAGGAGGCGCTGAGCCTGACCAGCGATTACGTCCGCATCTGCGGCGGCGGTATTTTCTTCATTGTGGCGTATAACGTGCTGTCCGCTATCTTCCGCGGACTGGGCGACAGCAAGTCTCCCCTGCTGTTTGTGGCGGTGGCCTGCGTGGTGAACATCGTGGGTGACCTGCTGCTGGTAGCCGTGTTTCACATGGATGCCGCGGGTGCTGCTCTGGCGACAGTGGCTGCCCAGGCGGTCAGCGTGGTTTTCGCCCTGTGGCGGCTGAAGAAGATTGGCCTGCCCTTCACCATCACCAAAGCGGATTTCCGCATGAACGAGCAGAGCCGCAAGGCCTTTAAGATTGGTCTGCCCCTGGCCCTGCAGGAGTTCCTGACGCAGATTTCTTTCCTGGCGCTGTGCGCCTTTGTGAATCGGCTGGGACTGGAATGCTCCAGCGGCTACGGCGTGGCCTGCAAGGTGGTCAATTTCGCCATGCTGGTGCCCAGCGCGCTGATGCAGTCCATGTCTTCCTTCGTATCCCAGAACGTGGGCGCGGGCAAGGAAAAGCGCGCCCGTCAGGCACTGTTCACAGGCATGGGCGTCGGCGTGGGAATTGGCGTTTTGGTGTTCTGCCTGGTGCTGTTCAAGGGTGATATGCTGACCGCTATTTTCACCACGGAGGACGCGGTGATTCAGCGCGGGTTTGATTACCTGAAGGGATTCGCTCCTGAGACCATCGCCACTGCGCTGCTGTTCAGCATGCTGGGATACTTTAACGGTCATGATGAGACGATGTTTGTTATGGCGCAGGGACTGATTCAGACCCTGCTGGTGCGTCTGCCGCTGGCGTACATCATGAGCATCCAGCCCAATGCCAGTTTGACCTATATTGGACTTTCCGCACCGATTGCTACCTGCGTTGGTGTGATTCTGTGTGTGGGGTATTTTCTGCATTTGGGGAAAAAGGAAAAGCAAAAAGCATAAAATGATTTTCTGAGTTTCAGAATGAAACTAGCATTCAAGCTGAAACTAGCATGCAAGTTTCAATACAATTCAACTTGCAGAAGGGTGCATGCGAAGGGTCCAGAGGGCGAGGGTCTTCGACCCGCTTAACAACCCCTGGAACAAAGAATAAAACCTTCTTTGTTCCATACGACAAGCATGCTTATCAACAAAAAGATTTCGCTTTGAGGAGTTTCAAGGGGGCTTTGCGGTCGCCCCCTTGACC
>CAVEUM010000106.1:0-2771 GCA_963618735.1 bacterium
CTGCCATGGCGTTGCTCAGTCCCATGGCAGTCAGCACCGATGAGACCTTCTGCTTATGGCTTGAGCAGGCAGAACCAGCGCTGACATAAATGCCGTCACCTTCCAGGGCAAAGAGCATGGTCTGGCTTCGCACCGGCGGAAGGCTCACGTTCAGAATGTGGGGCGCAGAAGCATCATCTTCCAGTGCAGGGCCATTCAGCACCGCACCGGGTACAGCCTGCATCAGCCCTTCATAGAGACGTTTTTTCAGCGCAGCCATTTGCTGCGGGGCGGACGCGGGATACACCCGTACCGCCTCTGCCATGCCAAGAATGCCGGGCATATTTTCCGTGCCGGAACGATAGCCGTCCTCTTGACCGCCGCCAAAGATCACAGGGCCAACCTTGTGACCCTTGCGCACAATCAGGGCTCCAACGCCCTTGCTGGCATGGATCTTGTGCCCTGAAAAGGCATAAGAGTCCACGCCCAAGCGATTAAAATCAAAAGGAACCCGCAAAAAGCCCTGCACACCATCCACATGGACTGCCGCCTGAGGGCAATGCAGCTTCTTCAGGCGTACAATCTCCTCAACAGGCTGAATGGCACCTGTCTCATTGTTGACCTGCATGACGCAGATGAGGCGAACGTCCTCACCCAGCATTGCTTCAAACTTAGCCAGATCCAGCACGCCGTGATGGTCAACCGGGATCTGCTGAACCGTGTAGCCCAGCCGCTCGACTTCCTGCGCACAGTTCAGAATCGCCGGATGCTCTACGCTAAGCATGAGCACGCGACCGTGCTGACGCAAGCCGCGCAGATAGCCGCAAATGGCAATATTATCTGCTTCCGTGCCGCAGGAGGTAAAAATCAGCCGCTGGCCAGATGCTCCTGCAGCCTTGAGGCAGGTTTCACGAGCAGCATTCAGCTTCTTCTCCGCCTCCATGGCGGGCCGATACAAAGCAGACGGGTTATACCATTCCTCCGTCAGTGTCCTTGTCATGACCTCCACAACTGCCTTAGCAGGCTTAGTTGTGGCACTGTTATCCAAATATACTTCCATCATTTATCCTGAAACGCTCCACGAGGTAGATATTGCTTGATGAAATCCACCATCTCTTCATTGGGCTCCATGATGATCAGACGCTTGTTGCTTTCCTTCTGGAAATAGAAGTAATACAGCTCCGCGCCGCGATTCAGAAACCAGTTGTTGGTCTTGATGCCAGGCATGCTAACGTAGCGCTTAAAGGTTTCAGAATTTACCTTGCCGAAAGCCTCCACATTGCGCACCTTCAGCGAGCCAAGGTTCTTCCGCTTCTGGTTGTTGAACACCATGGCAAAATCCAGATCGCCATTGGTGAAGGTGTACTCATATTCTGCACGCAGACGGTCGCGGAAGAGGAAAAGCACCACAGCAATGCCTGCGGACACAACCAGCTCGATGAGTGCGGGTACAGAGAAATCCATGAAGATGTACTGCAGAAGGAACAGCGCGTACAATCCGCAGACGACCATCACAGCCAGTGCCAGGTAATACAGGATCTCATTTGCCATTCGATTCTTTTTGACAACCACTTGTTCCGTAAAACGATCCATAAGTTCCCCTCCGAAATGTTATTTCATGCCGTACACTCACAGCAATGCAAAGCAAAGTGCAACCACAATGCCAATAATGGCACCCGCGGCAACCTCAATGGGTTTGTGGCCTACAAGCTCCTTCAGGTTATCATCGGAAATCGGTTTGCCGTCAACAATAACATTGCGAAGAATTTCATTGATAACCTGCCCCTGCTTGCCCGTTTCCCGTCTGACGCCTGTCGCGTCATACATCACAATGGCAGCCAGTGTAAAGCAGGTTGCGAACAATGCCGTGTCAAATCCTTCTGTAAAACCCACCATCAATGTCAGAGCCACAACAAACGATGTGTGGGACGAAGGCATGCCACCAGAGCCAATCAGTCTGTGCCAGTCCAGATGCTTTTCCACCACAGCGGAAATCATCACCTTCAGGAACTGGGCAACAAACCAGCTCAGTATCGCACACAGGAGAACCCGATTGGTGAACAAATCCAAAACGGAGTGCAACTGCTCCACCTCATTTCCACCTCTATTGTACCCTGTTCAAGGTGCTTTGCGCAAGGTCTCTGAAAAATTTAACACCACGGTCAAACTTTTCAGCTGCCGTGCAAGCAAGGCGAATGTGCTCTGCCGCATCCTGACGCGTACCTTCTATACCTTTCAGAGCAACCCACGTTAATTTTCCCTGCTGGGCATCCAATCCAGTCTGCTTGCCAAGGAGTTTCACATCGCCAATAACATCCAGCAGGTCATCTACCATCTGAAACGCCATACCCAGGTGATAGCCATAGTCAACCCCCGCAGCCACCTCGTCATGGTTCGCACCGCCAAGGATTAATCCCGCTTCCAGGGGGGCGGTCAGTAAATCCGCCGTTTTATGGGCATGAATGTAGGTGACCTTTTCTTCTGTAACCTCGCCGCCCTCGCCCGTCACATCCATCACCTGGCCTGCAACCATGCCCGTAACGCCAGAGCGGCGGGCAATGGCTTCCGCCGCGCGGAGCCCCTGCAGGTCATTATTCCTGCAGGCCGTGCGGAGCATCAGTTCCATCGCACCATGGAGCAATCCATCACCAGCAAGGATCGCCATGCCTTCTCCGTACACCACATGATTGGTGGGGCGTCCCCGGCGAAGGTCATCATTATCCATTGCAGGAAGGTCGTCATGAATCAGGCTATAGGTGTGAATCATTTCCAGAGCACATGCGTAGGGCATC
>CAVEUM010000107.1:0-931 GCA_963618735.1 bacterium
ACAAGACGGCAGATGGTGACAGCGCTGGGTGGTGGTGGCTCCGCTCGCCCGGCAGTTTTCAGAACTCTGCGGCGATCGTGGGCCCCGACGGCTCCCTCACCTACTACGACGTCCTCAGCGGTCATGGTTTTGTTCGCCCCGCTTTGTGGGTGAACATTGAATCTGAAGTTTTCAAGCCATAAAAGAGAAGGGAAGATTGCAATGAGCACTGAACGCCTGATAGACCCTGTTGAAACGATGCAGGAGAAATACGAAACCTATACAGCAGAAATGAACCGTCTCAAGAAGGCACTGAAGGAAGAATTTTATTTCGAGGCCATGCTGATTGAATACGCACTGCTGGAGGATCGCCTGCGTTCGTTCGTCTACCATGCGGGGCTATTGGCAGATCGCCATGCGTGCACGTTGCTGCCCAACAAAAATAAGGCTCGTAAGGATTTTAACGCGCTTGCGCAGCGAGTGGAAACATGGAAGCAGGAGAATGGTCAGAAAACAAAGGATGACCCTTCTATTGAGCGTCTTTCCTTGAATAAGATTTCCCATAAGGTCTTCATTGTCCGCTCCATTGTCCTTTGGAGCAGCACATTGGAGCGCTTACCAGATGAAAGTCATTATTTGCAAGCGCTTCGCAGCCAGTGTGAAAGCCTTGATGCTGCTGCGTTGCTGGAAACGCTTGACGCTATGGATGAATGGCGAAATTACCGCAATGAAGTGATTCATAGCCTGATGAATAAGCGTCTGCAAAGTGTGCAGCAGAAACTACCAGAGCAAGCAGAGCGTGGGCTTCAGCTTGCACGGACACTGGATCAGCAAGTGCGGCTTTTGAAGAAAGGAAATTCCATACGGAAGGCGGCTCGACTGTCTACGAAATGAGTAGTCTGGCTGAGTTTTCTCTACAGCGTCATTGACAGCTATGAAGTAACCACTGGCC
>CAVEUM010000107.1:941-2762 GCA_963618735.1 bacterium
AGCCAGTGGTTCGCTTTGTATTACCGTGATCCGCTGGATCGATTGGTGAAAGAAAGGCTGTGCATCAAGCACTACACTCGTTACATGGATGACATGATTCTCGTCCATCCCAGCAAGGAAGTTCTGAACCATGCCTTGCAGGAAATGCGCTCTCTTTTGCGTGATCTCCATTTGGAATGTTGAGCGGTTACCGTCGTTAAGCGCTCATTGCGTTTGCAGCTCTTGATATCAATGCTGCGGATAGGTCACACGAAATACTGCTTTCCGTCCTTCTGTGGTCTTTTCAAGAATGCCTTCATCACAGAGTGTAAGCAGATCCTGTCTGGCGGTTTCTGTGGCTGTTTGAAATTTCTTTTTCCATGCATCTACCGTCACGCGCAAAATGTCACCTTCCAGCAGCCAACGCACACCCTTCATCTGGCGGTCGTTCAATCTGCCGGCAGATTCAAGACGCGTGGTCATTTGCTCCGCCAAAACATGATGAAGCAAATGCTTCTCCATCTTTCCCACACTTTTCGCCAGAATTGCGGAATAGGTATCCACAAAGTAGGTCATATCACCATCGGATGCCTCTGCATTGCGCATGGCCCTGTAATAGCTGCCTTTTTCCTCCGCAATGATGCCGGACACGGAGAAAAAGCGGAAGAAGTCATAACCCGTGCGCAAAAGCATCATCAGGCTGAGTGCCCTCGCGGTGCGTCCATTGCCGTCCGTGAAAGGATGAATATAGGCAAAGTAAAAGTGCGCAATGCATGCTTTGAACAGAGGATGAAGGTCGCTTTGATGGATGAAGTTCAACAAATCAGCCATCATGCGCGGCACTTGCTCCGCAGACGGCGGCGTGTAGACAACGCCATCGCGCCCTGTCACATACACAGGAACCGTGCGGAAACCTTCTACCTGCTCTTCGGACGCATCGTGGGTCAATATTTGAGCAATGTCAATCAGTGTGCTTTCCGTGATGGGATCTTCCAGGTGTTCCAGCACATAAAGCATCGCCTGATAGTTGTTTTTGATCATCTGCTCGGATTGATTCGTTGGCTTCCTGTCCTGCTTGATGATCTTTGCAGCCTGCTGACGGGATGTAAACGCGCCCTCGATGACGCTTGACCATACGGCCTCATCGATGGTGGCCTCCTCCATGATTTCATCTGGAAGAGAATCCAACAGATAACCTTTGCGAGCCATGGCGGCAACAGCATCGCACTGCGCTTCGATGGACTTGTTGCAAACGAACCAGAAAGGTTCGCCAGTCTGCGTTTTCAGTGGGAGCATGATGGCAGCAGCTTTCCGTGCCTTTTCCATCTCAGGCCAAAACCTTGTAATGGGCAGTGCCACCGGCAAGCGATAGGCAATTTCTTCTCGTGTCAGGTAACGATCCATAAATGTCTGAATAAGCTGTTCCATCTGTCTCTCTCCCTGCAAAAGCACTGCTTTTCATCTGCCATTATACTGCTATTTTATTGCTAATTTAAGGCTGAAAAACTTTCGCGTTCCATGAAATAGAGGACTACAAATCTTGATGAAGCAATCATCGTTGTAAGAAATTCCTACGCTTACGTTACATCCATGGAGGTTTACAAGGAAATCCCACAAGCAAGAGGAGACAGAAATCATAGAGGCAACGATAGCGTGTTTTAGATGATCATAGCCAAGATGTCAACATTTTGCAAGCTTGACAATACCAATTTACTGAATCGTCAAATGAAATTTTATGAGAACGGAATCGGTTGACATCGTGGAGGTCGATGGTTCGAGCCCATTTCATCCCACATGACCCGAAAGCCTTGCGTGATAAGGCTTTCGGGATTTTTTTATTTC
>CAVEUM010000108.1:0-2733 GCA_963618735.1 bacterium
CGGTGGCTTCGCAGCCATCCTTTCCGTAGCGCACGCATTTGGCGGTTTCGGTGCCATCCTCCGTGCAGGTGGCGTTCCCGTTGTACTGGTAATCCTTGAAGAACTCGTGCCCCAGCGGTTGGCCGCATTCAAAGGTTTCCGACGACCTAGCGCCGCAAAAATGGCAGCTTTTGACGTATTTTGCCGGGCTCGTGCAGGTGGCGGCAGAGTCCAAATATGTGTCGTCTGTATTCTCTGTAAAGGTGTGTAAGTAATAAGTCTCTCCCCCGCATGTTGAGCAGAAAAAGCAATGGTAAGTCCCGTCGACGTAGTTCCAAACGCCGTCTTGTTCAGTATTGCAGTCGCTGCAATAGTTCTTTACCGCCATCGCGCTCCCCGCGCAGAGCATCAGCACCAGTGCCAGCAATGTCGCAACAACCAGTTTCTTCTTCACGTTCATCCCCTCCTGTTAATCTTTGTATGACAACATCGCGCAATTCGGCGGAACCGCTGAATATTTCATTTACACCATCTGTTTTCGCAGGAATCTCGACCTATTCCCAGCAAGCCTTCGATTTTTGCGATTTCATCTGACACAAAGTTCACTATTCATCGTATTTCCTCATTTGTGCGGTATTGCCTCAACTACTATTCTACTGTTATTGTAACTTATCGCAAATAAAATAGCAAGCACAAAACCTATGAATTTTTCCATTCCCCAAAGAAGGAATCCCGCCACGGACGCATCCGCAGCGGACAATGGTCATTCCAACCTCGAGAACTCCCCCGACACCCATCCCACCTTACCTAATGGAAAATCACGCATAGCAAATACCTCCTAATTTGTGTATTACAAAAGCCGCCTCGGTAGAAGCGGCTCATATTTCACCCAGCCATATAGCCTGCACACGGAACTTGATGTCGTAACTGCTGAGGGTGTCGAAGGTCGGCGAGAGAAGCATCAGTGTGGTAGCCTCCCCCCACGATTCCGCACTGGTCAGACGGTAATAGACTGCGCAGGCCATGGTATTCTTACCGCCTACAGGCGATGCAGAAGCAGTCGCCGTGATTCGCACATGAACACCGTCTGTTTCGGCGGTTGCACCATCGTCACTGCAACGCTCGGCAGAGAATTGCGACAGGGATGGCGGAGCGTATTCCAGCACAGAGATTGTCTAGGTACTTGCCGTGATGGTGCAAGCCGACCACTGCATGTAGTCCGTGGAATAGCCCTGAGAGCTTTTCACAGGGCTTGGGCTGTACAGGCAGATCATGGGTGCAAAAAAGCGCCGTTCATGCCTGAACGACGCGATGGATATTCATCTCGAGACGTTAGAATTGGTCAATTCCTTTTTTGCGTACCTTGGGCGCAGTCGCCTGATAGCTCATTTCCAGCAGCATGTTGATCTTGTCATCTGAAACACTTCCGTCCAATGCAACCGTAATCCAACTGCTTTTGCTCATATGATACGCCGGAAAGAATCCATTTTCACGTCTCAATGAGTCAATCAGAAGCGGATCGCATTTGAAATTGACAACATCCAGCAAATCCGTGTCCTGCAAACCGAGCTTGTTCTTCGGCACATCCATGATGACAGCAAACCATTTCTTGCTGCTGCAGTGGCGAAAAACCTCATAGTTCGGATACTTGAACCACGGATGATCGCCCTCCGCGCTGTATGTCTCCATGATGATTTTTTCCAGTTCATTGCGCGTCATAACTTCATCCTCACCGTACATGAAAGGTGCCAGCCTGCAAGCGGACGCTCCTGAGCACAAAACAGTCGTATATTACTGCGTGATGCTCTTGTAATAGTTGCCGAAGTCAGCAAGCGCATCAATGATTGGAAGCATCTTTTTCCCAAGCTCAGTCAATCCATACTCGACGCGCGGCGGCATTTCCTGATAGTCCTGACGGTATGCGAGACCGTCGTCGATCATCTGCCGCAGGCTATCGGTCAGAACCTTTTGAGAAATTCCATCAAGACTTCTCTGCAGCTCATTAAAGCGCCAGGGACGTTCCTTCAAATTGCGAAGGATCAGTAGCTTCCACTTGCCGCCAATCAGCGCAACAGAGGTTGCAACAGGGCAAGCAGGCAGTTCATCTTTTGTCTTCATCAAATCACCCCTGCATATTATAGCACACTCAAAATCATATGTACAGTTACAAAAAAGTGCGTACTTGTATTGATGTGCACATGCAAATAAAATGGTATCAGACAAGCGAGCTTGTCAAAACCATTTGGAGGTCAAAATCATGGTGAACTACACGAAAACAAATGTTAGCAATGAAGGACGCGTCGAGCTGCATGACGCTCTGAAACTGACGGGTGCTGAAATTAGCATCAACCGTCTGCCTGCCGGCGCAGGTGTTCCTTTCATTCATGCCCATAAGAATAATGAGGAAATCTACGGTGTTTTGGAAGGTGCAGGCAAGGCTGTGATCGATGGCGAAACAATCGAACTTGCTGCCGGCGACTGGCTGAAGGTTGCACCTGCTGCAAAGCGCCAATTTTCCGCTGCAGCCAACACCGGAATCACCTACGTGTGCATCCAGGTGAAGGAAAACTCTCTCGAGGGTTTCACTGCGAATGACGCTGTGATCGGCTAATCAATCCAATGCGAGAAGTGCGGACAGATGATTCCGCACTTCTTTTTTATGTGCTGCTCACAGTGTTCTCCAGTTTGGCGTCACAACCATTTTCTCCACACCGCCTGTCCAGTTCACGTACGCCCCCGGCACAGGGATGGTCG
>CAVEUM010000109.1:0-2709 GCA_963618735.1 bacterium
AGTCAGCGCCAGTCTCATCCGCCATGCGCTCGCCATCGGTGTTGATCCACAGGGCACCGTTGGTGGCGTTGAAGTAGCCGAAGGAGCGGAAGTCATCGCTGGTGGGGATGCCGCCAGCATAAGACGTGCAGAAGTCCATGTTCGTCAGCGGAGCGCCGAGAGCTTCCAGCCAGGCATAGCCGTCGCCCGTCACGCAGGTGGGAGAGGTGGACAGCACGTTTTCAAAGTTATACTTCTTCAGCAGTTCTTCACTTCCGCCGTAGCCGCCCGTGCAAACCACGGTAGCAGGTGCCAGCAAGGTCGTTTCCGTGCCGTCTGCCAGCTTTGCGGAGCAGCCGATAACCGCGCCGTCATCATTGGTCACCAGACCCGTTACATAGGTGTTGAGCATCATGTACGCGTTGGTGGGGAAATACTTTTCCAGTTCAGCATACAGGGCATCCACGAAAGCGCGGGCGCCGCCGTTACCAGAGTAGTTACGTGCCACGTTCAGGGGCTGATACACACCAAAGTAAGGAGCACGGTCGCCGAAATCAGTGCCAAGATCATCCAGCCAGTCAACAGCCGCGCCGCTGATCTCGGTAAATTCACGGGCGATTTCCTCATTGAAGTTGCCAGCGCCGCCCAGACGGACAAAGTCGGCAAAGCACAGGTCGGGGTCATCCTCGATGCCTGCTTCCGCCTGCATCCGCGTGCCTACGCCCAGCAGGGTGCCGCCAGCCACATTAGCAGAACCGCCATAGGTAGCCGCCTGATCCACGATCAGCACGTTCAGACCCAGCTGTGCAGCGCG
The DNA here is from genome assembly GCA_963618735.1 of bacterium. Taxonomy (GTDB): domain Bacteria; phylum Bacillota; class Clostridia; order Christensenellales; family Aristaeellaceae; genus CAKUFA01. The sequence goes on from CAVEUM010000109.1 coordinate 794, forward strand.
GGTAGCGGTGGTCAGGCCAGCCATGCCAGCGCCAATGACCAGAATGTCGGCCTGCTCAAAGGGCATGCCCGCATCTTCCGCAGCCGCATCGGGATTCAGGGCGTTTGCCACAGCTTCCATAATGCCCTTGGAAGTGTAGGTCGCACCGGTGACAGCATCGACCTCAGCAGAATTGGCAGCAACGATGGCCGCGGGGATCTGCTCGATAGCAGGGTCAGAAACACCCGCCGTCTCAGAATGCTCCAGCACGGTCACATCCGTGATAGCGCCGCCACTAACTGTAACAGAAACCTTAATAGTACCGTTCAGTCCGGTACCCGTGCCCTCATAGACACCGTCTGCCGTTTCCGCCATTGCGGGGACGCAGCACAGCACCATGGTCACGGCAAGCAGCAGAGAAAGGAACTTGCGCATAAGATCATCCTCCATCCATTTTCCGCAGAAAGCAGACTCAGCGCGCGCCTCGCCGTTCCTCCAGGCGTTTTGCCGGCAATGGCTTCATTTCGTGTCCTACTGCCACCGCAGACACTTTTCCGCCCTGCAGAAATCCTTTGGCGCGCCGTATTTTCTTCTTCATGCGGTCTTGTGAAAAGAATATCATTCCATCACCAGTTTGTCAAGAGATTGTCAATAGATTTTTCAAAGTCGCGATGTACGCTGAAAAGACGGATGCAAAAAAGAAGGAGCCCTTTCAGGCTCCTCCCTCAATTTTCTTTGCTCAGTACAGCCACTGATGAATCATTTCATCCAGCTTGCCGGATTCCTTCATTTCGTTCAGTGCTTCATTGAAGATGGACGTCAGCTCGCTGCCCTTCGGGAAGGCCATGGAGTAGGTATCTGCCCGTGCATCTTCCAGAGGGAAGTACTTCAGCAGAGCGTTGCCGTCCGCATCCAGTACCGTCGTTGCCAGCTTCTTGGAACCGTTGATGCTGGTGAGGCCAGCCACCACGCCGTCCATACCTTCTGCTACAGCGGCACCCACAGCAGCCTGGCCGTCATAGGTCTTCAGGGTAGAGCCTTCAATCTCGCCGATGATGGACTCATAATTCGTGCCGGCGGAGCAGCAGATGACCTGACCCTTCAGGTCTTCATAAGAATTAATGTCGGAATCCACCTTGGTGATGCAGCCCACCACGGAGGTGCAGTATACATCGGAGAAGTCCACCACCTGCGCCCGCTCCTCCGTGTAGGACATGCCGGAAATAACGAAGTCCACACTGGAAACCTGCAGGGAGCCAACCAGAGACGAGAAGCTCATGGGGACGATTTCAAACTCGAAGCCCAACATATCGGAGAGCTCCTTGATGATGTCGATATCCAGTCCTTCATAACCCGTAGGATCCGTTTCGGATACCGTCTCAAAGAACATGAAGTTCGGGCTCAGGCCAATGGTCAGCTTCTTGCCAGCCAGGGGCTTCGCCTCTTCATCCGCCAGTGCCATCACACAGGACAGGGTCATTACCACACACAGGAGCATCGCCGCAATCTTCTTCATTGCCTTTACCCTCCATCAAGTTGATGGGGTTATCATAATACATAATTATTCATTTGTCAAGCATAGATTTTAATTTTTATGCAACATCAAAGTCCTGTATTGCATTTTTATTGAATATGTGCTATGCTGGCATCGGTAACTGAGGTGCTGAAAGGAGCATTTTTGATATGAAGCTTTGGGGCGGACGTTTTTCCAAGGATACCAATAAACTGGTGGATGAATTCAATGCCTGCATCGGCATTGGCTCCCGCCTTTATGAACAGGACATTTTGGGTTCCATCGCCCATGCAACCATGCTGGGTGAGCAGGGGATTATTCCCGCAGAAGACGCACAGAAAATCGTTGAAGGGCTGCAAAGCATTCTTGCCGATGCCAAGGCAGGCAAAATCCAGTGGTCTACCGAAGCAGAAGACATTCATAT
>CAVEUM010000110.1:0-2671 GCA_963618735.1 bacterium
GTGCAGGACTGGATGATGAAGCAGGACGACTGCGACTGGCGTCTTGATCCGAAGATCGGCGGTGCTTCCCGTGCAGTCGCTGACATTGGTTCGCATCTGTTCGACACCGTGCAGCACATTACAGGGAAACACATTGTGGCAATCAACTGCGACATGACCCGCGTGTATGATAAGCGCCTGAAGTATAAGAAGAAGGATACCTTCTCCAAAGAAAAGGGCGAGCTCATCGGTGAGGTGGATGTGTGCAATGAAGACGCGGCATCCATCATGGCAAAGCTTGAGGATGGCACAACGGCGCTGTTCCAGGTTAGCCAGATCTCTGCAGGACACAAAAACGACATTCGCTTCCGCTTCGACATGAGCGAATGCTCCTATGAGTGGCAGCAGGAACGCAGTGACCTCCTCTTCATTGGTCATCGTGATGAGCCGAACCAGGTCATGTACCGCGAAGCCTCCGCGCTGCATCCAGATGTTCGCCGCTTCTCAACCCTGCCTTCCGGTCATTCCGAAGGCTGGAACGATGCACTGTATAATGCCATCCATGCGTTCTACGCTTCGATTCAGGATGATTCCTGGAAGTCTGGCAACGTTCCTTATGCTACCATCGCTGACGGCGCATACGTCCTTTCCATTGTGGATGCCTGCTTGAAGAGCAATGAAACCCATGCGTGGGTAAATGTAAACGTCTAATTTCAATTCGGTTCTTGTTCTCCGTCAGGTGTGTGGCCAGCGCATGACACGAGAATTTGGATGAATAAAAAAAGGAGAAAAAACATGAAAAAGCTGATTTCTTTGGTTCTTTGCCTGATGATGGTTTTGTCCATTGGTGCTGTCGCTTCTGCTGAAGAAGCAGATCATGTGAAGCTTTCCCTGCAGTCCTACGACTTCGCTGTTGGCGGCGATTTCAGCGACCCGAATTTCAGCATCCTCGATTCTCTTAAGGTTCTGGCAGACGCCGGCTATGAAGGACTTGAATGGTGCGGCTTCATGAACAATTCTCTGGGCATTGATGCTGCTGATCTGGCCGCTGCTTATAAGGATGCCGGTCTCGAAGTTACCGGTTATCACTTCCACATGGGCAGTGACATTGAGGCGGATGCAAAGACTGCTGTGGAGCGTTGCGTGACGCTGGGCTGCGACAAGCTTATCTTCGCTTATTCTACTCCCGCTTCCTTCGGCATTGCAGCTGATGAAAACGGCGAGTGGACGGCTGAACAGGTTGACGAGTGGGCTGCAAAGGTTAATGAAGTCCTCGCTACCCTGAAGAAGGCTGCTGAAGGCACCGACATCAAGGTTATGTATCACAACCATGCGGACGAATTCCGCAAGGGCACCGATGGCCGCTACATGCTGGACATGCTGGAGTGCGATGGCATCGAAGTTGACGTGTACTGGTCTTCCAAGAATGTGAACACTGGTTATAGCGTAGACTATGTGCTGAATTATGTCCGTGAGAACAAGGACAAGGTTCTGCTGTTGCACGTGAAGGACGGCCTCGCTGGCTCTAAGGTGACTGGCGAAATGTGCGGCTGGGGCAAGGGCACTTTCGACATTCAGGCTATCATCGACACTGCAAAGGAATGCGGCATTGAGTCTGTGATCGTTGAAAACGACAATCCCTCTTCCTTTGGCCTGACTGGTCTGACTGACGCTCTTGAGTCTGCTGAGTATGCTAAGACTCTGAACTTCGCAAAGTAATTGACTTTTCCTCCTCTTGGGGCTGTGCAGGGCTGCATGCTGTGCACAGCCCCTTTTCAAATCAGAAAGGTGTGATAAACCAATGACTGAAGAAGAAAAAATCAATGCAGGTATTCTGTTTTATCATGCAGACTCTGATCTGGTTGCCATGAAGCTAAAGGCACACAATTTGAATGTTGATTACAACATGACGCACGAGGATGAAACGGAAAAGCGAGAAACCATCCTTCATGAGCTGCTTGGTGAAATGGGCGAGGGAAGCGCAATCCTCGGACCGATTGCGTTTCATTATGGCAAACACACAAGAATCGGGAGAAATTTCTTCGGAAATTTCAATCTGACCATCCAGGATGACGCGATGGTTGAAATTGGCAATGACTGCAAGTTTGGCCCAAACGTCACCATTGTTACGCCAATTCATCCAATGCTGCCCAATGAAAGGCGTGAGATGCTTGCCGCAGACGGTCAGCGGAAACATCTTTGCTATGCGTTGCCGGTCAAAGTTGGGAACGACTGCTGGTTTGGCGCGTGTGTGACGGTCTGTCCGGGTGTGACCATAGGTGATAATTGTGTCATTGGCGCAGGCAGCGTCGTCACGCGAGATATTCCTGCAAACAGCTTTGCAGCTGGCGTCCCTTGCCGTGTTATTCGAGAAATCACCGATGCAGACAGCATGAAAAATAAGCCGTATATTCTGGCGGATAATCAGATTATTAGAGACTGAAGGTATTTTCAATATATCCAGTCTCGGCACCATCACAAAAAGCTCAGTTCCCGTCACCACGAGAGATGAGCTTTCATCTTTCCACACACGATTGCGAATCACTTTAACCGGATTGGTATTAGCTACCACGCTATTTTCAAATCAATGCAGCACAGACGGGGCATGGGCGAACAGGCGGAGATGATGGGGCGAATCCCATCCGTTGGATCGTGCGCATGCTGCCTGAAAAGAGCAAGCGGAAGCACATGA
>CAVEUM010000111.1:0-2665 GCA_963618735.1 bacterium
GACCAATATCATCGGCACGGACAACGTGCTTCATGCTGCTATTGACGCAGGGGTCAAGCGGGTGGTCTGCCTGTCCACCGACAAGGCGGCCTATCCCATCAACGCTATGGGTATCTCCAAGGCCATGATGGAGCACGTGATTTACGCCAATGCTCGCGTAGCGGCGGAACGTGGAGGCACCACCATCTGCTGCACCCGTTACGGTAACGTCATGTGCAGCCGCGGCAGCGTCATCCCGCTGTTCATCGATCAGATTAAGGCTGGCCGTCCCATCACCATTACCGATCCCAACATGACTCGTTTCCTGATGAACCTGGATGAGGCGGTGGAGCTGGTCATGTTCGCCTTCCAGCACGCTAATCCTGGCGATCTGTTCATTCAGAAGGCAGACGCGTCCACCATTGGCGACCTGGCCAAGGCAGTGCAGCAGCTTTTCGGCGACACGGGTACGAATATTATTGGCACTCGCCACGGCGAGAAGCTGTACGAGACTCTCATGACCCGCGAGGAGCGTCTCCGCAGCGAGGATATGGGGCAGTATTTCCGCGTGGCTGCCGATAACCGCGACCTGAACTACGACAAGTTTGTGGTGCAGGGCGAGGTGCACACCATGGCAGATGAAAGCTACACCAGCCACAACACCACGCGGCTGGACGTGGAAGGCACAGTGAAGAAGATCCTGACCACGGACTACGTGCAGGATGCGCTGAAGGGTATTAAGCAGTATTAACGAGGTGATTCCATGAACATCCTCATCACCGGTGCCAAGGGCATGGTCGGCACGGCGCTTGTCAATAACCTGAAAACGTTTCAGGACGGCCGCAACAAGACCCGCCCGAACCTTTCCATCGGCGAAATCTACGAGTACGACATTACATCCACGACCGACGAGCTGGACGATTACTGCCGGAAGGCGGACTTCGTGTTTAATCTGGCTGGGGTGAACCGCCCTGAAAATCCCGAAGATTTTATGAAGGGGAATTTCGGCTTTGCATCGCAGCTGCTGGATTGCCTGAAGAAGCACGGCAACAAGGCGCCCATCATGCTGTCATCGTCCATTCAGGCGACGCTGGCGGGGCGCTTCGGCAACAGCGAGTACGGCCGCAGCAAGAAAGCGGGCGAGGAGCTGTTCTTCGACTATGCCAAGGAAACTGGTGCGAAGGTGGCTGTCTACCGCTTCCCCAACCTGATGGGACACAGCCGACCCAAGTACAACAGCGCGGTCAGCACGTTCTGCTGGGCGGTGGCGAATGACGAGTCCTTCACGGTCAACGACCGCAGCACGGAGATTGAGCTGCTGTACATCGATGACTTGGTGGAAGGAATGTTCGACCTGCTGGAAGGCAAAGAGCAGCACTGCGAGTTCGATGGCGTGGAAACCGTACTTCAGCCAGACGGCCGATATTGCTGCGTACCCGTGACGCACAAGGTGACGCTGGGGGAGATTGTAGATCTCCTGCAGGAGTTCAAGACGCAGCCCACCACGCTCATGATGCCGAAAATGCCTGATGGCTCCTTCGCCAAGAAGCTGTACTCCCTCTATCTGACCTATCTGCCCACGGAAAAATTCAAGTACGCCCTGAAAATGAACGCGGACGATCGCGGCAGCTTCACCGAGCTGGTGCACACGGCGGACTGCGGTCAGGTGTCCATCAACATCAGCAAGCCCGGCATCACCAAAGGCGAGCACTGGCACAACAGCAAGTGGGAGCTGTTCATTGTGGTGGCAGGTCACGGGCTCATCCAGGAACGGAACATCAACACTGATGAAACGGTGGAGTTTGAGGTATCGGGCGACAAAATCGAGGCCGTGCACATGATCCCCGGCTGGACGCACAACATTATCAATCTGTCCGACACGGAAAATTTGGTGACGGTCATGACCTGCAACGAGATTTTTGACCCCAAGCACCCGGATACATTCTTTGAGAAGGTGTAAAAATGGCGGATTACAGCAACGTATCTTTTCAGAATAACGGCAAACTGAAGCTCCTGATCATCGTGGGCACGCGCCCGGAAATTATCCGTCTGGCAGCGGTCATCAACAAGACCCGCAAGTATTTCGATGTGATTCTTGCCCACACGGGTCAGAATTACGACTACAACCTGAACGGCGTGTTCTTCCACGACCTGCAGTTGGCAGATCCCGAAGTCTATCTGAACGCCGTGGGCGCGGATTTGGGTGAGACCATGGGCAACATTATCTCCGAGAGCTACAAGCTGATGGTGGCCATCAAGCCAGACGCCGTGCTGGTGCTGGGGGATACCAACAGCTGCCTGTCCGTCATCGGTGCAAAGCGCCTGCACATCCCGATTTTCCACATGGAGGCTGGCAACCGCTGCAAGGACGAGTGTCTGCCCGAGGAGACCAACCGCCGCATTGTGGACATCATTTCCGATGTGAACATGGCGTATTCCGAGCACGCGCGCCGCTATCTGGCGGACACGGGTCTGCCCCGTGAGCGCACCTACGTGACGGGATCTCCCATGGCGGAGGTTCTGCATCAGAATCTCAGCAAGATTGAGGCGTCCGACATCCACGCCCGTCTGGGGCTGGAAAAGGGCAGGTATATCTTGCTGTCCGCCCATCGGGAAGAGAACATCGACACCGAGAAGAACTTCACGTCCCTGTTCACGGCCATCAACAAAATGGCGGAAAAGTACG
>CAVEUM010000112.1:0-2659 GCA_963618735.1 bacterium
AGTCACATCACCATTGGCCGTAGTGACCACATATTCAAGCTCGGTGCAAGCTACCGTGGCAGACTCGTTGCAACGACTACAGACAGACTAGTGGGAAGAAGCACCGTTATTCGTCCACTTACTGTAGCTGTGACCCAGTGCGGACTGGGTGGTGGTGAAAGTCTTGCCGCAGTCTTCGCAGGTATAGGTGGTGGAACCTTCTTCTTCGCAGGTGGGCGCTACCACAACGATGGTGAAGTGCAAATCATGCACATTTCCCGTGCACATCCCCAAAAACGTCAAAAAAGAGGGAAAAAGACCTCCATGGCGAACTATGCTCATGTTATGTTTGCACGATGCAAAAATGAAATCCAAGGAGGTTGGAACATGAAATCCATACGGAGATTTCTTTGCATGATTCCGCTGCTGCTCCTTTTCACCTTTGCGCAGGCAGAGGGAACAGAGCTGGCCATCACCTGGACGGGTGACATCAAGGGCTATCAGGAGAACACGCTGACGGTCACGTGCCCAACGGCGGGCACCCTGCATGTGTCGGTCTATGATGACTACAGCACCTATCGCCAGTGGGACGTGGCCGTGAACGAAGGCGAGAACGCCATCACCTGGAACGGCCTGGGGGATCATCAGGAAAAAATGCAGCGGGGTGACTACACCTTTGCGCTGACCCTTACGGATGCCGATGGTCATACCCAAACCGCTGAAGTGCCCTTCACCATGAAGCAGTGCAATCAGGCGCTCATGTTCGCGCTTTCCAGCGGCGATACCTATTATCGCAACAGTGACTGGTACATTGAGTTTGGGCTCATCCGCGATGGTCAGGTCATGATTGAAATCTACCGCGCCGATGACATGACCACGATACTTGATTCCAAGCGTCGTCAGGGGAGCAGCACGCCTTCTAACTGGCACTGGGACGGAAAGATCAAATACAAGGCGGCGGATGCAGGAAATTACGTGATCCGCCTGTACGCCAGCGAAAATCCTTCCTATTCCATTGACATTCCTGTAACCTTGACTGATGACGCCGAGCCCACCTACGAGGTGACGGTCACAGGCGCCATTATGCCGGAGGACGGCGCGGACGACGCGGCCATCTGGCAGCTGATGACGTCTACCGCTACGGTGGTTCGCCCTACCAGCGCAGCGAAGCATACCCATCAAAATGTTTACGCCCTGCCGTCCAAGGATTCCACCGTGCTGGGCACCCTCCACTGCAATACGCAGGCCGTGGAGGTCAAGGAAATCCGTGAAGATGGTTGGTGCCTGATCGGGGCATGGAATCACGAAAATGGCTCCTACACGGAGGGCTATGTGCCCAAGGATCGCCTGATGGTGGTTCAGCCCCAAACCAAATACGGCTTGCTGGTGGATAAGAAGAAGCAGGTCATGAAGATCTACGAAAACGGCCAGTGCATTTGGACTATGCCCATTTCCACGGGACTCGCCGCCAAGAATAAGCTCATTCGCGAGACGGCTGCAGGATCCTTCATCACCGCTGAACATATGGCTGACTTTGGCGACAGCGGCTATACCTATAGTTATCCCATTCGCTACGATGGCGGCAACCTGATTCATCAGCTGGGTTGGAAGAGGAAGAGCGGCAAGTTGGATTTTTCAGAGCAGCTGCCCTATTTAGGACAGAAGGCTTCCCACGGCTGCGTTCGCATGGAAAACAACACAGGAGACGGCGAAATCAACGCCTACTGGATTTACACCCACATTCCCGTTGGCACAAGGATTATCATCACAGATGATCCCGAGCAGCGCGTTCAGCAGGTGGCAAACGCTGAGGCAGAGGTTGCCAACGAGCGTATTTTGACGGTTGCCGCTACGGCCACCGACCTGCAAGAAGGGGAAAGCGAACTTGTTGTGACCCTTGGCGGCGACGTGGTGCTTGGCACTCGTGAGAAATGGCAAAAGAGCGACGACGCATTCCCTGCGGTGCTGGCGCGGGAAGGATATGATTATCCCTTTAAGAACCTGGTTGATATTTTCAAGTCGGACGACATGACGTTCCTGAATCTGGAATGCGTATTAAAGACCGACAGGCGAGGGGAAGACACAGACAAGCTGTACCGTTTCCGCGGCTTGCCAGAGTATACAGCAGTGCTGTGGCGCTCTGGCGTTGACCAGGTGAATATCGCCAATAATCATCACATTGACTATGGCACCGATGGACGCACTTCTACCGTGCAGGCACTAATCGATGCCAACATTCCTTACAGCGGCTATGGCCAGCTGTACATCTGGGAAAAGGACGGCCACAAGATTGGATTTGCCGGCTGCCGTGAGTCCATCTGGCGGCAGGATCGCTCCATTATCAAAACGGAGGTGGATCAGCTTCGCGCCCTTGGCTGCGATGTGGTGATCTACAGCTGTCACTGGGGCACGGAATACAGCCCGACTCATAGCAGTGAGCTTCAGCAAACCATGGCGCAGGACGCGGTGGATGCCGGGGTAGACATCGTTGTGGGCACACACCCGCATGTGGTGCAGGGCGTTGAATATCGGGATGGTACCTTGATCATCTACAGCCTTGGCAATCTGATGTTTGGCGGCACGCACGACATGACCACCTTTGACGCGATGCTGGCACAGGTGCATTTGAGATTCTCAGGAGATACCTACTTGGGCGCCGAACTGGATCTGATTCCTGTGC
>CAVEUM010000113.1:0-2651 GCA_963618735.1 bacterium
AGGTGCTGGCCATCAATGCCAAGAGCGAGAACCTTGAAGCAGCAGTTGATTTCCTGAATTACTTCTACAACAACGAAACCGCCATGGAGACCCTGGGCGCTGTGCGTTCCGTTCCTCCGACCGCTCGTGCACGTGAAATCTGTGCTGAGAAGGGCCTGATCAGCGAGCTGCTGGCTGCTTCCTGCGACGTGTGCACTTCCTACTCCGGTATCCCGGATGACTCCCTGTACAATGGCTCCGAAGCCAAGCAGATCATGTGGGATGCTATCGAAGAAGTTGGCTACGGCGCCGGCACGCCTGAGCAGGTTGCCCAGAACGTGTATGACCTGTGGACTGACTATGCCGCTTCCAAGTAAACTATGAATTTCAAAGGAGAAGAGGACTCCTGACCGGAGTCCTCTCTCCCCCGTTCTTTTCTCCGGAATGTAGATGATAGGTTCAGTTTAGGCCTGATTTTATCATCTGCACTCTACAGTTACGGAGGTGTATTTTCATGACCCAGGCAGCAAAGCCCCTTCGACATCGTCGCTACACCCGCAGAGACTATAAGGCCTTTTGGTACTTAACGCCATGGCTGATTGGTTTTTTGGTGCTGCAGCTGTATCCGTTCATCATGTCGCTATTCTATTCATTCTGTAATTATCAGCTTGGTTCATCGCCGAAATTTGTAGGTTTTGCAAACTATGTGCGTTTGTTTACCCGTGACGCGGACTTCATCAAGTCACTTCGGGCAACATGCATTTTCACATTGGCCGTTGTGCCTGGCAAGCTGATTCTGTCGTTGGCTGTGGCTATGTTCCTTAACCGTAATATGCGCGGTATTAACCTGGCACGCACCATTTACTATATTCCTTCGCTTTTCGGCGGAAGCGTTGCAGTGTCCGTTCTGTGGAAAGTTCTGTTCCAGGACAACGGCATCATCAACGCCTATATCAACGCGCTTGGGCTTCAAACCATCCAATTCTGGGGTGACCCGAATTACGCTTTGGGCACCATCTGTCTGCTGGAAATCTGGCAGTTCGGTTCCTCCATGGTCATGTCTCTGGCAGCACTGAAGCAGGTTCCGGCATCGCTTTATGAGGCGGCCTCGATTGATGGAGCAAATGCCTGGCACCGCTTCTGGCATGTGACCATTCCTCAAATTTCACCTGTCCTGTTCTTCAACCTGATTATGCAGACCATCCAGGCATTGCAAAACTTCACATCTGCTTCGGTCATTACAAATGGCGGCCCGCTGAAAAGCACCTATGTTATGGGCATGAAGCTCTACAAAGAGGCTTTCACAAACTTCAAGATGGGATACGCCAGCGCCATCTCCTGGGTCATGTTCCTGATCATTATGGTGGTTACGCTGTTGCTGTTCCGTTTCTCTTCCGCATGGGTCAGTTACGATGATTAAGGGGATGAGCACATGAAGAAGCAATCGAAACTCAATTTGTTTTTCTCTTATGCATTGATTATCCTCATCGGCTTGTTGTTGCTCTTTCCCATCATTTGGATGTTTTTAGCCGCCTTCAAGAGCAACGAAGAAATCTTTGGTTCTACCGCCTTGTGGCCCCGGGCTTTCACCAATGCCGGCTATCAGGCCTGGCTGGCTGAAAACCCAGACGGCAGCTTCTGGCCTTACTTCGTCAGCCTGTTCCACAACTTTGTGGAAGGATGGTTCGGCATCGGGAAGAATTCCTACGCGCTGTATTTCTGGAACAGCTTCAAAATTGTCATTCCTACCGTTGCTTTGACACTAATCTCTTCCACATTGGTTGCATACGGTTTTGCACGCTTCAACTTCCCGTGCAAGAAATTTCTGTTCGGTATATTGATTGGCACGCTGATGCTTCCTAATGCCGTCACCATTATCCCCCGCTACACGATGTATGCTGATTGGGGCTGGGTGGATACTTACCTGCCGTTCTGGGTTCCCGCGGCACTGGCAGCTTCACCATTCTTCGTGTATATGCTTATTCAGTTCATGCGTGGCTTGCCGCGTGAGCTGGACGAATCTGCCTATATCGATGGTTGCTCCACCATGCGTACCCTGGTGCAGATTCTTTTGCCGTTGATGGTACCATCCCTTTTCTCCGCAGGCCTGTTCCAGTTTATGTGGACCTATAACGACTATATGAACAGTCTGGTGTTCATCAACTCCGCCTCCAAGTATCCCATTTCGCTCGGTTTGCGCCTTTCCCTGGATGGCGAAAGTGTGATAAACTGGGGTAAGATGATGGCTTGTTCCTGCATTGCAGTACTGCCGCTGGTCATTCTCTTCTTTGCCGCGCAAAAATACTTTGTGGAAGGAATTGCCACAACCGGCATGAAAGGCTAATACCTGTCACAGACATTTTAACAAAATGAGCGCGGATTTCATATGGTCTGCGCTCATTTTGTTGTTCATGGAGTAAATCAGGAGGAATAGCAGCATGAAAAAAGTAAAGCTCGGTATTCTTGGAGCTGGGCGAATCATGGAGCGCGTCATGGCAGATATGCCAAATGCGCAGGAGGTCGAAGTTACTGCAGTAGCATCCCGTGATTTGAAGCGTGCACAGAATGCTGCAAACCAATATCACATTCCGTTAGCCTATGGAAATTATCTTGATTTAGCGCAAAGCAATGAGGTTGATTTGGTCTATATTGCTACGCCGAATCCATTCCAT
>CAVEUM010000114.1:0-2636 GCA_963618735.1 bacterium
ACCCTACAAGGGGCGCTGCCCCTTGACCCTGCAAGGGACTTCGTCCCTTGACCCATTATTTTTTCTTAAAAATCAGCAGCTTACTGGCAACATAATTCACCACAATCACCAGCACATTCGAACAAATCTTCACGACCATCCCCGGGCAATGCAGCACATCCACAAACAAGGCCATAATCCCCAAATCCATCAGCCCTGACAGTCCGCGGCAAAGAAAGAAATTCCCCATTTCCTTCATAACCTGTGGAAAACCATGCACCTTACTCTCAAACACCCAGCGCCGATTCGTCACATAGGCAAACAGTACGGACAGCACCCAGCTAATGACAGTGGCGGGCACCGTAACCATGCCGCACAGACCGCAAAGATAGTAGGCAAGCAGGTTCACCAGCGTGGTCAGCCCGCCGAAAACTACATAGAGAATCTGCTCGCGGTATTTCTTCCAAAGCGACTTCATACCATCACCTCATGTACCAGTATAGCCGACAGGGGATGGCTTGGCAACTGCGAAACGGGGCGTTTTCATGTGAATCATGAAAATTGAACGATGCAGGAGCCGTACTTCGAAAACGAAGTTCAGTGCTATGCCGGAAAAGTGGGATCACGTTACCCTGAATCTTTCCGCAGGCGAACAGCTGATGGAGACGCAATCCGCCGCAGAGCAGGTCATTTACACGGTGAAAAAGGCGTAATTTCACGGGCATACAAAGCGGAAATCCCGAAAATCCTTGACGCGCCTGATGATACGGTGCTATAATAACTTGTTGAATTTTGAAAACCTTTGTGTTTTTTCAGGAGGGATACGATGTCCGGTCATTCCAAGTGGCATAACATTCAAGCCAAGAAGGGCAAGGCGGACGCTGCCCGCGGAGCGATCTTTACCAAGATCGGCCGTGAAATCGCCATCGCAGTGCGCGACGGCGGTGCAAACCCCGAGTCTAACGGCAAGCTGCGCGACATTATCGCCAAGGCCAAGGCCAACAACATGCCCAACGACAACATCCAGCGTTCCATCAAGAAGGCGTCTGGCGAGTTGAGCAACGTGGTGTACGAAGAGATCACCTATGAAGGTTATGCTCCCGGCGGCGTGGCCGTGATCGTGGACACCATTACCGATAACCGCAACCGTACCGCCAGCGACGTGCGTCACTGCTTCGCCAAGAATGACGGCAACCTGGGCACCACCGGTTCTGTGGGCTTTATGTTCGATGAGAAGGGTGTTCTGGTGGTAGAGCGCACCCCCGGCAGCGATGAGGACGAGATGATGATGACCGCCCTGGACGCCGGTGCCGAGGATATGAAGACTCTGGACGATGTATACGAGATCTACACCGCTCCTAACGACTTCCACAACGTTCGTGAAACGCTGGAGAAGCAGGGCATGACCTTCCTCACCGCTGAGGTGCAGAAGATTCCGCAGAATACCGTGGCGATTCCCGATGAGGATACTCTTCTCAAGGTGCAGAAGCTGCTGGAAATGCTGGAAGAGAATGATGACGTGCAGAACGTGTATCATAACGCCGAGCTGCCCGAAGAAGAGGACGACGAGGACTAAAAAAGCGGGTCAAGGGACGAAGTCCCTTGCAGGGTCAAGGGGCAGCGCCCCTTGTAGGGTATGGGGCAACGCCCCAACACCTCGCGCTGAACAGCGAAGCGTTTTCAGCGCACCATCCACGCGCATTCAGCAGGAAAGTGACGTCAACGTCATCGCGAAAACGGGTCAAGGGACGAAGTCCCTTGCAGGGTCAAGGGGCGGCGCCCCTTGTAGGGTATGGGGCAACGCCCCAACACCCCGCGCTGAACAGCGAAGCGTTTTCAGCGCCTCCCGCGCAGACAAGCAAGAATGTGATCATTCACATAACAAAAAAGGTCAGGGGAATTTTTCCCTTGGCCTTTTTGATTTGCTTATTCAATGAAAAGATTTCATTTTCGAGGAGTTTCAAGGGGGCTGTTAAGCGGGTCGAAGACCCTCGCCCCTTGACCCCTTCGCAGCCCCCATTCTTGAAGGGGTACTGTTCCGTTACTTTTTAGTTTCAATACAAGTCAACATCATCGGAGAAGACTCCGAAGGAGTCCAGAGGGCGAGGGTCTTCGACCCGCTTAACAGCCCTATGGAACAACAAGCCAAATCAAGGTTATAGGATGTGCATGCGAAGGGTCCAGGGGCGACCGCAAAGCCCCTGGAACAATGAACAAAAACATCTGTGTTCCATAAGACAAGCTGGCTTGCCAACAAGATGCCTTCACATTACAGAGAGAGTCAATGGAGCACTGCGCTGAAATCGCTATGCTCTTCAGCGAGAGATATTGCGCTGAAATCGCTTCGCTCTCAGCGAGAGATATTGCGCTGAAGACGCTTCGCTGTTCAGCGCGGAAGTTGGAGCACTGCGCTGAAATCGCTACGCTCTTCAGCGAGAGATGTTGCGCTGAAATCGCTACGCTCTTCAGCGAGAGATATTGCGCTGAAATCGCTACGCTCTTCAGCGAGAGATGTTGCGCTGAAATCGCTACGCTCTTCAGCGAGAGATATTGCGCTGAAATCGCTACGCTCTTCAGCGAGAGATGTTGCGCTGAAATCGCTACGCTCTTCAGCGAGAGATATTGCGCTGAAATCGCTACGCTCTTCAGCGAGAGAT
>CAVEUM010000115.1:0-2601 GCA_963618735.1 bacterium
GTTGTTCCAGGGGCTGTTAAGCGGGTCGAAGACCCTCGCCCCTGGACCCTTCGCAGCCCTCTGTCTTTAAGTTGAGCTGTATCGTAACTTGAAAAGCTACGGAACAATACTCCTCAAAAGATGTGCACCCGAAGGGGTGCAGGGGGCGATCGGAAAGCCCCCTGCGTAAACTCTCTGGAGAATGAATAGCTCCAAAGAAGAAAGACTAGCGCAATAGCCTCTGTATATTGCAGGGATTGAAAATCCCCTGCAATATACAAAATCTGCCCGTGGGACAAACCCGCGGGCAGTTGATCGCTGATTAGGCGCGCTCCATGTACTCGCCAGTGCGGGTATCCACACGGATCATGTCGCCGATGTTCACGAACAGGGGCACCTGCAGGCTGTAGCCAGTCTCCAGCGTTGCGGGCTTGTAGGTGTTGGAAGCGGTGTCACCCTTGAAGCCGGGCTCGGTGTCGGTGATCTCCAGGGTCACGAAGTTGGGAGCTTCCACGGAGAAGGCGCTGCCCTTGAAGAAACGCACGGTCACATTGGTGCCTTCCTTCACGAAGGGGATAGCGTCTTCCACCTGGTCGTGGTTCAGGGGCAGCTGCTCGTAGGTCTCATTGTCCATGAAGTAGTACAGGTCGCCGTCGTTGTAGACGTACTGCATTTCCTTGGTCTCAATGATGGCCTTGGGCATCTTGTCGGTGGGGTTGAAGGAGCGCTCAACCACAGCGCCGGTCATCACGTTCTTGATCTTGGTGCGGACAAAGGCAGCGCCCTTGCCGGGCTTCACGTGCTGGAAGTCAACGATGGTCCAAACGCCGCCGTCCCATTCAACGGTAATGCCCTTTTTGAAATCGCCTGCAGTAATCATGATTCATTCCTCCGTGTATGTTTTTCATTTAGATTGATGGTGATGTTTGAACCGCTGCGAACGAGCGCGCCTTCAGGGAAAGCCGCTTACAGGATCATGAGCTCCTTCGGTGCAGTGGTCAGTGCCTCGTGGCCGTTCTCGGTCACCAGCACGGTATTTTCGATGCGGACGCCGCCCAGACCGGGGACGTACACACCGGGCTCCACCGTGATCACGATGCCGGGAACCAGCGTGTCGTGGCAGGCGGTGCTGAAGCGGGGATTCTCGTGGATGTCAATGCCGACAGCGTGACCCAGTCCGTGACCGAACCGTCCGACGTAGCCCTGAGCATCGATGTAATCCCGCGCCATCTTGTCAATGTCGAAGCAATTCTTGCCGGGAGCCACAGCGTCCTCGCAGATCTTCTGTGCATGGAACACCGTGTCATAAATGCGGCGCATTTCGGGAGAAGGCTCACCCAGCGCCACCGTGCGGGTCATATCGGAGCAGTAGCCGCCTACCTTGCAGCCAAAGTCCATGGTGATCATTTCACCCTTGACCAGCTTCTTGTCCGTGGGCACAGCGTGGCACAGACTGCCGTTGACGCCTGAGGCGATGATGGTGTCAAAGGAATTGCCCTGTGCGCCCATCTTCAGCTGAATGAAGTCCAGCTCAATGCGGAGCTCCTTCTCAGTCATACCCTCGCGGATGCGGGTAACAACCTCGCTGAAGGCCTTGCTGGTGATGGCGCAAGCCTCGCGGATGCAGGCCACTTCAGCCTCGGTCTTCACCTGACGGAGCACTTCGGGAGCGCCAGCCAGGGGGAGATAGGTCATTTCGCCCACTGCAGAGCGGAGACCTTCAAAGTCCTTCACCGTCAGATAGTCATCTTCGTACCGCAGGGAGGAGATGCCATCTTCCTTGCAGAGCTTGCCGACCCATGCACTGTGGCTGAGACCGTTGCCGACCATAACCACCTTGAACTTAGGTGCCTGACGCTCTGCCTGTTCGGTATAGCGGAAGTCGGTGATGATCACCTGCTGCTTCGCAGAGATGTACACCACGCCCTCACCGGTGTAACCCTCGGTGAGATAAAACATATTGGACGGATTGTGCACGGCAACAGCATCGCACGCGCCAAGTCCGAGCTTTTGAATGAGTTTTTCGGAAGCCGTCATGACAATTCACTGCCTTTCCGTGGAGATTTCTACCTGCTAACAGGCAGAAAAGTCCGCAAACCATTGTATCATAAAAGTTTTCTCTTGAAAAGGTTTTTTTGTGAAAACCTTCGCCAGAATCAAATTTTACAAGTTTGCAGGAATAAATGTTCTTGTTCGCCTTGTCAGAAGGGAAAAGTGGGATTATAATGTCCATGAGGAAAGAGAACGCAAGTTCGTTAACCTGCGGAACGGCAGGGAAAGAACCAACAGGAAAAGAGGGGAGCGCGGGAAGTGCTTGTCTTCCTGCAGAAAGATATGGATACCATCCGCTATGCACCGAAACTGCAAAAGATGACCCAATACATTGAGAACCACTACGGCGATGAAATTCTTCGGGAGGTGGAAGAGAACTTTCGTGCCGCCGAGCCTGCCGATTTGCTCATTGACCCCGATCTTGACCTTGACATGAAGGAGGGCGAGCACGCCGAAATCTATTTCGACCACAGCGAAGGGAAACTGCGACACATGCAGTGCTGGCAGCTCAGCCGAACGCTGATGGCGGTGGACATGCAGGCACGGCTGAAGATTGGCGTGTCCCTGAGG
>CAVEUM010000116.1:0-2572 GCA_963618735.1 bacterium
CAGAGCCTATCTTCCCCGCTTGCAAGCAGGAACACCCCCTGCAAAGGTCGAAATACTTTACCCTGAAAGTATCTCTCCCACAACGTGTGCAAAGCACGCACGCCTCTGGTGAAATCCCTTATTATAAAAGTTTAGGGAAAAGAAGAGAGCGCGAGAGAGGAGAAAACGCTTTTCAAAGCGGTTTCTTCTCTCTCGCAAAAAAGAGGTCTATGTCATGATACAGACTGAGCAGACTGCCATTGTGCTTCGCTACGCCAACTATAAGGAAAATGATCGGATGCTGACCCTCCTCAGCCCCACTCGCGGCCGCATTGAAGCGGTGGCGCGGGGGTGCCGCCGTCCGCGGTCTCCCCTGCTGAACGCCAGCGATCTTTTCGCCCTGGGCGATTACGAGCTGTATAGCAAGAACGGCCGCATTTCCGTGGTGTCCGCCTCGCTGATTGAAACGTTCTATCCCCTGCGATCCGACTTTGACCGCCTGAGCTGCGGCGTATACCTGCTGAACCTTGCCGAGGCAGCATCCCAGCCGGGGGTCGCGGATCAGGATCTGTTTATGCTGCTATTGCACGCCCTGAGCCGCCTGACCTTCTCCGACCAGGAATGGCGTCCCCTGCTTTCCGGCTTCCTGCTGCACTACGCCGCCAGCGAAGGCTTCCGTCCCATGCTGGATCATTGCGTCCTGTGCCAGAAACCCCTCAGCGACACCGAGCAAACTTACTTCGATGCTGCAGAGGGCGGCCTTGTCTGCAAGGCGTGCCGCTGCCCAAATCACCCGCCTGTGGCCGCCGAACAGGTACGCTGGATGCGCACCATGCTGCAGAAGAAGCCCTCTGCCTGGGTGAATACCCCCGACTGCTACGCGCCCTTCTCCCTGCTGCGGAGCTTTGTGGAACAGCGGCTGGATCGCCGATTGAAGAGCACCGCCACCCTGCCTGAAACGTAACCTCAGCACGTCACATATTCCGCTGAAATCCCCAAAGACTGCAAAAGCTTCATCAAATCATCCGCGTCCATCCACAGCGTGGCCGTGTTGTCGTTGGGATGGAGCGCAATCTTCCCGCCGCGGAAGGTGTCGTCCAGAAAAAACCGCACCCGATGCGCCGCGTCATTCATCAGCCCCAAAGGCGTGACCGCCCCAGGCGTCAGGGACAAAAGCTCCTTCATTTCCTCCGCAGACGCAAAGGTCAGCGGACGCAGGCCGCGTGCGTGACGGAAAGCCGTCAGGTTCACACGGGCATCCCCGCGAACGGTAATCAGGCAATAGACCTGCCGCTTGTCATCCCGCACGAAAAGGTTCTTGGCATCCCACTCGGGATGCGGAAGGGACAGCGCCTCCACCTCTGCCATGTTGTGCACCGCCGAATGCTCCATTACCTCGTAAGCAATGCCGCGAGCAGTCAAATAGGCATACACTTCCTGCTTGTTCATCTGTGCTCCCTCCGCAGTCGTTTTCTTTATCTTAGACGCATTGCAGGAGAAAAGCAAGCCCCCTCCAAGCATGGATGTTTTCTCACCCTGGCAGGAGGTTTTGTCCCCTGGTCGAATCAATGATCTTAAACAGACACGTTCTAAAAGGAGGATTTCCCATGGCAAAATTCCGTTTATCCGCGTTTGCCGATGAAGCAAGCCCCCTGCTTGATGAGCAGCTGAGGGCACTGAAGGAAGAAGGCATTGACCTGATTGAAATGCGGGGTGTGGACGGCAAGAACTGCGCCGCCCTGACCCTGGAGGAAGCCGCCGAGGTAAAGAAAAAGCTGGACGCCGCAGGAGTGAAGCTGTCTGCCCTGGGATCGCCTTTCGGCAAGGCACAGCTGAACGAGCCCTTTGACGCGCATCTGGCATCCTTTCAGCACGGCCTGGAATTGTGCAAGGTGCTGGGCTGTGACCGCATCCGCATGTTCAGCTTCTATCCCCCAAAAGGCTCCCATTTTGAGTCCTGGGAGGACGAGGTCTTCCGCCGCCTGGACATCATGCTGGATCTTGCGGACAAGGCAGGCATCTATCTGGTGCACGAAAACGAGAAGGACATCTACGGCGACATCACCGACCGCTGCGTAAAGCTGATGGAGAAGTATTACCCTCGCATGGGATTCGTATTTGACCCGGCGAATTTCGTGCAGTGCGGCATGAATACCGCCGACGGCTACGAAAAGCTGAAGGGCTATGTGACGTATATGCACATCAAGGATGCCTTCCTGGCGGACGGTGCCGTGGTGGCAGCAGGTCACGGCGATGGTCACGTGGCGGAAATTCTGAAGAAGCTCAACGCAGAACGCGAGGATGAGGTCATCCTGACCGTGGAGCCTCACCTGACGGTGTTTGACGGATTGAAGGAGCTGCAGGGTGAAGCCCTGACCCATCACGAAAGCTACCCCGACAGCCGCACGGCGTTCCATGCTGCAGTCAGCGCGCTGAAGGAGATTCTGGCGGCACTATAACGACAAGGGGGCTTTGCGATCGCCCCCTTGACCCCTTCGCAGCCCTCATTTTTGAAGGGGCACTCTTCCGCTACTTTCAAGCTGCAATAGAGGTCAACATTATTAGGAGTGCACCGAAGGAGTCCAGAGGGCGA
>CAVEUM010000117.1:0-2490 GCA_963618735.1 bacterium
TTTTCCTTTGAGGAGTTTCAAGGGGGCTGTTAAGCGGGTCGAAGACCCTCGCCCCTGCACCCTTCGGGGCAGTCCTCTATTTTGCGGAACACTGTTCCGCAAAGTATTTTTACATTTCTCTGACAATTTTCCGAAGATCCTCGGCAATCTCCTGAAACTCCCGATTCAAATCCATCGTTCTGACGCTGATTTGATTGCCGCTCATGCGGTACACGTTGTCAGGCTGCACCACTTCATCCGTAGCAGCGTACAGCAGCATCCCTGCCACCTTGTGGGGCTTGGACGCAAGCTCCGCCTCCTTGTTCTTCACATAGGTGAAAATCTGGTACAGGTTGCCCGAATGCAGGGTTTGCGCATCAAATCTGGTCTGCATGGTGCGGGCATAATATTTCGCGTCAATAATCAGCACCGAATCCCCGCGGGTCAGGGTGATGTCACTTTGCATTACAGGCAGAAGCGTGCCAACACCGTCATCCAGCGCCCACGGAATGCGCGAGGCTTCCGCCCGAACGCCGGGACATTCCTTGGCGAAAAACTCCAGCAGGAATTTCTCATACAGGCGGTTCATTCGTTGCTCATCCAGGAAGGACATCAGGTGATGTTCACCCTTTTCCGTGGTCAGCAGCATCCCCTCCAGAATGAGCTGACACAGGCTGATGAGCATACGATAGGTGCTGTTGTTTCTCTGAAAGCGAATGGCGGAAAAGCGGATGGTTCCGGGGTCGATGGTGTCCACATGGGAAAAGAACAGCATCTCCTTTTTTAGTTCGCTTTTGTTTTCACTCCTGACCTGACCGTGACGGAGCAGCAGCATCACGGTGGTTTTGAGAATCTGATTCAGCAGATTATTTTCGGAAAGCTCGTCATACTGGCAGGTCACCATTTGCCTGTGCATCATGCGGTTGCGGATGGTTCCTGCAAGGTCGATTTTCCCGCGAACAACGGTCAGGTCTTCCTGACGGCTTTCGTACTCCCGATAAAGCCCCTGCTTCAGCTGTCGGCCGATGCCCTTCATGAGAATGGCGGCGAACAGGTCGTGAATGTTGTCAAAGGACTCGGTGGCGATGTCCTCGTATCCGCCCTGATTCAGCACCGTAAAGGCGTAGGACAGCATGTAGTAAATGTTTTTGATGAGGATGCTTTTGTCCTTCGTCATTGGAACACACCCTGCAGAACGTTCTCCCACCGCTGGAGCCTGGCGGGGTCATCAAACCAGTATTCGCTGAGCATGGGAAGAAGGTCGTAATCCACAATGCTGCGGAGCCATTCTTCCGTGCAGACCTCACCATCGTGCAGGCAGAAATAGCTGTGACCGATGCAGAAGCCCTTGCCCAGGGACTTATCCGCGGCAATTTCCTGATTCAGCTCCTTCACCCGCTCAATGAGGTCGTTCAGCGTGTCGTTGTTCAGCTCCTCCTGTAAGCGGAGGAAACCCTTAGAATCGAACCCGGGATCAATTTCCACAAAGCTGAAGCGGCGGCGCAGGGCGTAGTCAATCATGGCCAGACTTCTGTCTGCGGTGTTCATCATGCCGATGATGTAGAGGTTTTCAGGCACAGCAAAGGGTTCGCCGTTGTAGGCCAGAGTAGCCTCGGTGCCGCGGTAATCCTTTTCAATGAGCATGAGCAGCTCACCGAAAATCTTGCTCATATTGCCGCGGTTGATTTCGTCAATGATGAAAAAGAAATCCTTGCTCGGTTCTTTGGCAGCCTTCTCACAGAAGCGGTAGAAGATGCCGTGTTTCATCTCAAAGCCGTTTTCTACGGGCTTGTAGCCCATCATGAAATCCTCATAGGAATAGTTTTGATGGAACTGGACAAACTCGACGCGGTCGTTATCCTTTTCGCCCATCATGGCCCAGGCCAGACGCCGCGCGGCAAAGGTTTTGCCCACGCCGGGTGCGCCCTGCAGGATGATGTTCTTCTTGTTCCTGAGCAGGGACACCAGACGTTCGTAGCGCTCGCCGCTCATGTAGACGTCGCGAAGAAAGTCGGATTTGGTGTAGGGTGTGCGGGAAGAAACAAGAGCGCGAAAAAGTTCGTCCCTCAATTTCCAAACGAAATTACCTTCTTCATCGTCATCTGCTTTGCGCCCTAAGTAGAGGACTGTCCACCATTTAGGTTCGCCATCGCTATCGACCATTGGTTGAACATGCATGACTTCACAAATTCGCTTTGCTAAAGAAGAAGAATTACTATTATAAAAATTCCATGTTTTACCGAATTTGCTTGCTAAACGTATACAAGAAGAAATACCGCCACATGCTTTGAAGCATTGCAAAACCTCAAGTGCGGTAGGTGTGAAGACAGAATTGTCAGCTAGTAGCTTTTCCCAGGCATCTGTGGTGATGCCGGGATCATAGTTTTCACCAATCCACCCAGCAGAAAAGACTTTACTAATGTAAAAGCATATATCCATGGTCAGCGTCTTCAATTCGGGGTCGGGGTAACATTCGGGCGTCAGTTGCGAGCGGAAAAGCTCCGTCAATTC
>CAVEUM010000118.1:0-2453 GCA_963618735.1 bacterium
CTGCATGAAGAAAAGCTTGCAAAAGGGGAATGCCTGAGGGGTGTTCCCTTTTTGCGTGGTTTTATGGAAAGTGGATCATATTCTGCACCGAAAAAAGGAGTGCAGCCACCTGGCAGCGAAGTAAACGCACGTATCTTCCACAAAGAACGGAGGCGCAGCATGTGCACCATTCGACCGATTGATGCGGCAGACAATGCGGAGCTGGCAAAAATCATTCGTACATGCCTGGAAAGCTATCATCTGAATGTGCCTGGAACGGCTTATTTTGATCCGCAGCTGGACGCACTCAGTGATTTTTATCAGGCAAAGTCTGGCCGAGCCTACTTTGTCGCCATAGATGAAGGCGGTCATGTTCTGGGCGGAGTTGGTGTGGCGGAATTTGACGGCATGCAAAATTGCGCGGAAATGCAGAAGCTATATCTGTCGGAAGCGTCTCGCGGCAAGGGGCTTGGGACAAAACTGCTTCTTCAGGCGGAAGATTTCGCGAAAGAAGCCGGCTATCATCACCTGTATCTGGAGACCCATTCTGCGCTTCAGTCAGCCATCCAGCTATATGAGAAGCATGGATTCCATCAGATCGAAAAGCCTGCTGCCGTGCAGCATGGCACCATGGATCGCTTTTATTTGAAGGATTGCTGTGATTTTTAAAAAACAGGTGTTGACAAAAGGAATATAACCTGATATACTGTTCTAGGTTTTGAAGAAACCTGTGCCAAAGACAGCCGGTATCCGTAAGGATCTAAGGGAGTTCGCTCCGCCTGCCGAGGTGTAAAGGATCGTTGCGATGCTACATCCCTTGCGCCTGCGCAAGGGTTTTCTTTTACTCCTAAACCGTTGAGGAGGTGCAAAGAAAGCATGAACAAGAATCATGAGGTAAAGGCTCAGCTGGTTGCTGACATCGTTGAGAAGCTGAATGGCGCTCAGTCTGTGGTGATCTGCAGCTACTCCGGTCTGACCGTGGAGCAGGTGACTGCCCTGCGTAAGCAGTGCCGTGAGCAGGACGTGCATTACTGCGTTCTGAAGAACCGTCTGTTCGCTCGCGCTCTGAAGGAGCTGAACATCGAAGGTCTGGATGATCTGCTGGAAGGCCCTAACGCATTCGTGTTCGGTATGAAGGACGCTGTCGCGGCTCCCAAGGTCGTGAACGAGTTCATCGAGAAGAACAAGCTGGAGTCTCTGCAGATCCGTGGTGGTCTGCTGGGCACCGAAGCAGTGGATGTGAAGACCATCAAGAGCCTGGCCGCTCTGCCCAGCCGCGAAGTGTTGCTGGCAAAGTTGCTCGGCAGCTTGAACAACCCCATCAGCAGCTTTGTGCGCGTGGTGGAAGCTGTTCGCAAGCAGAAGGCTGGCGAGTAATCGCCGCTTGAGACTGTGCTTTGTGCAGTCGCTCATTGAAAATTTGAATTTAACAATAGGAGGCTGAATATCATGACTCATGAGGAGATCATTGCCGCCGTCGAGTCTATGACGGTGCTGGAGCTGGCCGATCTGGTCAAGGCTATGGAAGAAAAGTTTGGTGTGTCTGCTGCTGCCCCCGTGGCTGTTGTTGGTGCTGCTGGCGCTGGCGCTGCTGCTGCTGAGGAAGAGAAGACCGAGTTCGACGTTGTTCTGAAGGACGCTGGCTCCGAGAAGATCAAGGTCATCAAGGTTGTGCGCGAAGTCGTGTCTGGCCTGGGCCTGAAGGAAGCCAAGGAAATCGTCGAAGCTGCTCCCAAGACCCTGAAGGAAGGCGTCTCCAAGGAAGAAGCCGAGAAGATCAAGGCTCAGTTCGCCGAAGTGGGCGCTACTGTGGAAATCAAGTAATTTCCTCGCTTTGTACAGGCACTCAGCAATGGGTGCCTGTTTTTTGTTGCCTTACCGAGCAAACACGAAATGAGACGGTCACACACTTGTCATCGCGGCAGTTGTGTGATAAAGAGCATCCGCTCCTCGTTGGCGAGGCGGCTTTTCGCGCCTTCAGCAACGTCGTACCACTTCGGCATGAAGGTCATAGAAATCATCTTCTCCGGAGCGTGATTTCTGCTTTTGGCAGAGGCACATACCACACGCTTGCATCCAGCAGAGACGTGTGGTATAATGAGAGCTACAGACGGTCGACAGTCACGAGCCAGCTCTTTTCGAGCCAGCCGTATGCAATGACAACGAACAATCCCGAGGAGACTGAACGAATGTCAGTGCGGTCTACCCGTCTGGCGACGTGAATGCGCAGCGTAACCGCTACATCATTTGCCAAGCAGGCGTGAAGGTTGTCCTTCAGCTCGCCGAGCGAAATGAGCTCGCTGGCGTCCCAGCGGAGCGCAAACCCGTTGCGGTGCAAGACGAAAAGGTCGAACACCAAGCCTATCACCTCCTTAGTGGAGTGTGATTTCTGCGGCTAGCCTTGTGCGCACAAGGAAGCCAACAGAGGCTCCTAGAACCGTCTCGGCTAATGAGACCGAGGCGGTTTTAGGAGC
>CAVEUM010000119.1:0-2404 GCA_963618735.1 bacterium
TTCCTTTGAGGAGTTTCAAGGGGGCTGTTAAGCGGGTCGAAGACCCTCGCCCCCTGCACCCTTCGGGGTGCACATTTTTGAGGGGCACTGTCCCGCAATTTGATCATGAGAAGCCAGTCAAGCAGAAAGAAGAAAAAATAAATTTACCCCTTTACAAACCTGTGGGCTTGTGATATAATAATCGTGTTGAGGGGCATTAGCGCAGCTGGTAGCGCACAACACTGGCAGTGTTGGGGTCAGGAGTTCGAGTCTCCTATGCTCCACGCAGAACCAAGCTTGAAAGAGCTTGGTTTTTCTTTTTGCCCTCAAAACCTTTGCTTTTCCTGCCTATTTCCCGCATTTGTCGTAAATTTGACATGTTGCCTATTGCAAAATCAAAGGGAATTGGGTAAAATACCTAGTGGGAAATCTTGAAGTTTTCTCGTGATGATTTAAGGAGGTTTTTCCAATGGCAGTTAAAGTTGCTATCAATGGTTTCGGCCGCATTGGCCGTCTGGCTTTCCGTCAGATGTTCGGCGCTGAAGGCTACGAAGTGGTTGCTATCAACGACCTGACTTCTCCCGCCATGCTGGCTCACCTGCTGAAGTACGATACCGCTCAGGGTGCATACTGCGGCCGTATCGGTGAGAACAAGCACACCGTTTCCGCTACCGAGGATTCCATCGTGGTGGACGGCAAGGAAATCAAGATCTACGCTGTGAAGGACGCCAACGAGTGCCCCTGGGGCAAGCTGGATGTGGACGTCGTGCTGGAGTGCACCGGCTTCTACACCTCCAAGGACAAGGCAATGGCTCACATCAACGCTGGCGCTAAGAAGGTCGTTATCTCCGCTCCCGCCGGCAACGATCTGAAGACCATCGTTTACAACGTGAACAACAACACCCTGACCGCTGATGACCAGATCATCTCCGCTGCAAGCTGCACCACCAACTGCCTGGCTCCTATGGCCAAGGCTCTGAACGATGCATATCCTGTGCAGAGCGGCATCATGACCACCGTGCATGCTTACACTGGTGACCAGATGATCCTGGACGGCCCGCAGCGCAAGGGCGACCTGCGTCGTGCCCGTGCCGGCGCTCAGAACATCGTTCCTAACTCCACCGGTGCTGCTAAGGCTATCGGCCTGGTTATCCCCGAGCTGAACGGCAAGCTGATCGGCTCTGCTCAGCGCGTGCCCGTCCCCACCGGCTCCACCACCATCCTGGTGGCTGTTGTTAAGGGCAAGGACGTGACCAAGGAGTCCGTGAACGCCGCCATGAAGGCTCAGGCTTCCGAGTCCTTCGGCTACAACGAGGAGCAGATCGTTTCTTCTGACGTGATCGGCATGAAGTACGGCTCCCTGTTCGACGCTACCCAGACCATGGTTGCCAAGCTGGACGACGACACCTATCAGGTGCAGGTTGTGTCCTGGTACGACAACGAGAACAGCTACACCAGCCAGATGGTTCGCACCATCAAGTACTTCGCTGAGCTGAAGTAATTTGCTGACGCTATTCGCTCCCCTTCCGCAAGGAGGGGGAGTTTTTTTATTGCCAAAATGCAGAAGTTGTTACAAGACGGTTGGCGAATAACCCGCAATTATGATATAATGAATTGAATCTCCTAGATGGAAAGGTACAAAAGATCATGCAGAAAAAGAAGTCGTTTAAGGATTCCGTTGCGGAATTGTTTGTGGATATGTGGAATGTGCCCAACGTGCTGACCATTCTGCGGATTATTCTGATCCCTGTATTTGTGGTGCTGCACGCGAAGGGAATGCTGAAGGAGTCCCTGGTGGTGTTCCTCGCAGCCAGCTTCACGGACTTCCTGGATGGCTATCTGGCGCGGAAGAATAACCAGATTACCGCTTTCGGCAAATTGATGGATCCCCTGGCGGATAAGGTGATGGTCTGCACGGCGCTGCTGTGCCAGGCCATTGGCGGCGCAATCCCGTGGGTAGCCTTTGGTATTGTGCTGGGCAAGGAACTGCTGATGGTCATCGGCGGCGCGTTTATGCTCAAGCGCGGTGTGGTGGTGTACAGCAATATGTGGGGCAAGGTGGCACAGTGCATGTTTATTCTTGCACTGGTGCTGAGCTTTTTCCACGCGGAATGGATCGCGTGGGGATTCCAACTGGACAGCGTGGTGCTGTGGTGCTCTGTGGCGCTGACGCTGACAGCGATGATGGTTTACGCGGTGAATTGCATCAAACAGTTGAAAAAATGAGCGGCTGAAAAGCCGCTCTTTTTTTGTGGGGCTTTGTCGCTCTTAAGAGCGACAAAGCCTTTGTTGGTAGGCAAGCAAACTTGACTTATAGACCAACGAGTTAATCGCTTTGTTCCAGAGGGCTGTTAAGCGGGTTGAAGACCCTCGCCCTCTGGACTCCTTCGGGCATGCACTACTTATAACCTTGATTTGCCTTGCA
>CAVEUM010000120.1:0-2363 GCA_963618735.1 bacterium
AAATGATTTTCAAAGGACTGTTAAGTGAGTCGAAGACCCTTGACCCCTTCGCAGTGCACTCCTTTGGAGAAATCTTTACTTGTAACTTTATAAAAAGTTACATTAGAAATCAACATGCTGAAGAGTGCATGCGAAGGGTCCAGGGGCGATCGGAAAGCCCTCTGGAACAGAGCAGTTAACTCGGTTGTTCCATACGACTAGTTCGCTTGCCAGCAAAGAGATTTCGCTCTGCGGAGCGACCAAAGGGCTTTCCGATCGCCCTTTGGAAACCTTCGGAGTCCTCTTTCTTGAAGGAGTACTGTTCCGCAACTTTATAAAAAGTTGCGAATCAAACCAACATCATCGAAGAGAGCATGCGAAGGGTCCAGAGGGCGAGGGTCTTCGACCCGCTTAACAGCCCCTGGAACATGGAGCCTTAGTTGCCTATTCCTTAGGGCAAGCCTGCCTGCGAATAAAGCAGCTTTCTCCAAAAGTCTTTCACCGAAAGACTTTCTTCCCCTGATGATGAAGCATCATCCCTGCCCCAATGGTTCCAATCACCACTGCGGTGAGCCAGACCCCTGCAATCGTCGCTGCCCAGTCAATGAAGAACTGCGTAGGCATCAAGCGAATCAGCAGATCTGTAGACGGATTCATCAGCCACAGATCATTGCTGAAAAACGTTTGATGAAAGCGAATGAACAGGCCGTCAAAATCAATCAGTCCCCAAATGACCAGCGTCAGGCAGAACCCCAGCACGGCACCATTTCCTATCAGGAACCCTGCTGCGGCGCTCTTCCGCTGCGGCTCCAGCAGCAGTGCCACGATCATCACGCACACCGCCATGGCGGAAAGCAGCATCACCCTGCGGCACAGGTTCATCAGGGACAGGCAATCCGCCATATGTTCCTGCTCCCGTGTGTTGAAGCAGGTGGTTTCCGCCCCTTCCTCACTGGTGAAGGTGTACTGAAACTCCACATTGCTTCCCGCAAGATAGCGGGCAATCATGGTTGCCACGCCGCTGTACTCCGATGCAGGAAGCCCCGTTTCCGCCGCGGTGGTGTGGTTCTGAAGCATAACCTCCATCACCGAGCTTGAGGACGCGCTGCCGCCGATCAGCCCTGACAGCATCAGCGCCGCCAGAGACAGTGACAGCACCACGCCGCACAGGAAAGTCACCGCTCTCTTCATTACTGCATCTTCAGGTAGGCCGTCACAAAGCCTTCCAGGTTGCCGTCCATCACATCGTCAATGTTGCCCACTTCGTAGCCCGTGCGGTGATCCTTCACCATGGTGTAGGGCTGGAAGACGTAGGAGCGAATCTGGCTGCCCCACTCGATCTTCTTCATTTCGCCCTTGATGTCTGCCATCTGCTGTTCCTTCTCACGCTCGCGGATTTCCAGCAGCTTAGCCTTCAACATCTTCAAGCAGGTTGCGCGGTTCTGCACCTGGTCGCGCTCGGTCTGGCAGCTGACCACGATGCCGGAGGGGAAGTGCGTCATACGCACGGCGGAAGAGGTCTTGTTCACGTTCTGTCCGCCTGCGCCAGAGGAGTGGTAGGTATCCACGCGGACGTCCTTCATGTCGATTTCGATCTCGCTGTCGTCGTCATCCAGAATAGGCGCCACGTCCAGGGACGCGAAAGAGGTGTGGCGGCGGGCGTTGGCGTCAAAGGGGCTGATACGCACCAGACGGTGCACGCCCTTTTCGCCGCGGAGATAGCCGTAAGCATGGTCACCGCTGACCTCAAAGGTCACGGACTTAATGCCTGCCTCGTCGCCGTCCTGCAGGTCCAGCAGCTTCACCTGGAAGCCCATCTGCTCGCAGTAGCGGGTGTACATGCGGTAGAGCATCTGCGTCCAGTCCTGAGCTTCCGTTCCGCCTGCGCCTGCATGGAGGGACAGAACGGCATCGGTGTCGTCATAGTCGCCGCGCATGAGGGTTTCCAGCTCCAGCGCGTCAGACTGCTCCTTCAGGTTGGTCAGCTCAATGCCGATTTCCTCGCCCATGGATTCATCGTTTTCTTCCTCCGCCAGGGAGATCATCACTTCGATGTCGTCCACGGTGGAAAGGAGCTTCTCGTAATGCTCCAGGCGATCCTTCAGCTTGCCCAGCTTCTGGTTGACCTTGGCGGAATGCTCCGCATCGTTCCAGAATTCGGGCTGATTCATTTCCTCCGTCAGTTCGGAGATCTGCTCCCGCATGTGGTCTACATGAAGAGCCTCACCGGCGGTGATGATTTGGTTGCGGACGTTCTCCACGTCCCGGGTGTATTGTTCCAATTCCAGCATGGTAATGAATGTCCTCTCTATGTCGAGATGATGGGATGGCAAATGGATTTTTTCTTCACGGATTGTGAAGGTCTTCAAAGAGTGAAACTCTTT
>CAVEUM010000121.1:0-2227 GCA_963618735.1 bacterium
ATTGCTACAAGTAGAGGCTCGCCTGCCGAGGGTACAATTCTCGGCTGCTTCAGATAGTCCACATAGGACGGCATGGGGTCCATAGGCGGTGCGTTTTTTTTCGTAGCTTGCCAGTGATGGGCAAGCTTCTTGAAACCGTAAACTGTAAAGTCAAACAGGCCGAGCCAACGCACAAGATTCATGCACCCTATCACCAGAAATGCCAATCCGGCAAGGAACAAACCATCACTGAGCTGCCATTTTCCTTCAATCTTGTACAGATACAGCACCAGACCCAGCACAAGCACTGCACCCGAAATTGCATGCTTGATGAGTGCTTTCTTTCGGATGCTGATACTCATTGGTATTTTCATGCGTTCACCTTTTGCCAGTTTGACCATTCGGCATCGCTCATGAGCACAAAGTGTCCGGGCTTCACTTCACGGAGAAGCGGGTTATCACCGGGTTGGTAAATTCCGCTGCTCTTATCATAGTGGATGCGCTGACGCTTCTTTTCCACCCGGGGATCAGGAATTGGGATGGCAGACAGCAGAGACTTGGTGTATGCATGCTGCGGATCCAGGTAGATCTCATTGGAAGAGGACATTTCAACAATGCGTCCGGCATTCATCACGGCAACGCGATTGGAGAAATACTTCACTACCGACAGGTCGTGTGCAATAAAAAGGATCGTCAGACCAAGTTCTTTGCGCAGGTCGTTGAGAATGTTCAGAATCTGCGCCTGAATTGAAACATCCAGAGCCGAAATGGGTTCATCCGCAATAAGCAGATCAGGTTGCGTAATTAGTGCACGGGCGATGCAGATGCGCTGACGTTGACCGCCGGAAAATTCATGGGGATAGCGAGTCGCGTGTTCACGGGTAAGGCCGACCATATCCAGCATCTTGTACACTTGATTGCGGCGCTCAATCTTATCAGGGTACATTTTGTTGACTTTTACGCCTTCGCAAATGATTTCCTCCACCGTCATACGTGGATTCAGGCTGGCTACAGGATCCTGAAAAACCATCTGCATTTTGCTGGTTACCAGTTTCGTTTCCTCTGCGTTAAGCTTGCCATCAATGCGTCTGCCGTTAAACCAGACTTCGCCGCTGGTGGGCTTATACAAACGGATAATGGTACGACCTGTTGTAGTCTTGCCGCAGCCGCTTTCACCTACAAGGCCAACTGTTTCACCTTTTTCGATGTAGAAGGAAACATCGTCAACGGCTTTCATGGGTGGGTTATGTTTGCCGGAATAAAAGTACTTGCAGAGGTTCTTGACCTCAAGAATACGCTCGGCCATTAGTCTACCTCCCTTGCAAGCTGCTCGGCGATGCGGCTCTTCAGCGGTTCAGGAATGCCAATTTTGGGTGCGTCAGGATGTTCAAGCCAGGTGGCAGCATAGTGTGTATCACTAATCTTGAACATGGGCGGTTCTTCTTCAAAGTCAATCTTCATGGCATATCGATTACGTGGAGCAAAGGCATCACCTTTGGGCGGGTGAATCATGTTTGGCAAAGAGCCGGGGATGACCGTCAACTTATCGTCAGAAGAAGTTGCCAGCGAGGGCATGCTGGTCAGAAGACTCCATGTGTAAGGATGGCGCGGATCGTAGAAGATTTCTTCCACGGTGCCGGTTTCGACGATTTTGCCTGCATACATCACGCATACACGGTCAGCCACATTGGCCACAACGCCCAAATCGTGAGTGATGAAGATGACGGACAAATCTTTTTCCTTTTGAAGCTTGCCAATCAGCTCCAGAATCTGGCTTTGAATCGTTACGTCCAATGCGGTGGTAGGCTCATCGCAAATGAGCACTTCCGGGTCACAGGCCAGTGCAATAGCAATCACAATACGTTGCCGCATGCCGCCTGAAAATTGGAACGGATATTCCTCATATCTTTTTTCAGGATCAGGAATACCAACATCCTTCATCAGCTGCAATGCGCGTGCTTTGGCCTGATCTTTAGGCATCTTCATTTTCAATCGAAGTGTTTCTGTGATCTGCTTTCCGATTTTCATCACAGGATCAAGTGAAGACAATGGATCCTGGAAAATCAGCGAAATTTCGTTACCGCGAATGGCGGAAAATTCCTTATCACTCATGTGAAGAATGTCTTTATCCTTGTAGGTAATGCTTCCGCCTTTGATAACACCATTCGCTGCCAGCAGCTTCGTTACTGCTTTGATGGTCACCGACTTGCCGGAACCGCTTTCGCCTACGATTGCCAGCGTCTCACCC
>CAVEUM010000122.1:0-2185 GCA_963618735.1 bacterium
GGCCGGGAAGAGCGGTGGAGTCGTTGCAGATGATCAGGTCGATGTCAGGATATGCTTCGAAGATGGATTCGCCAACGCTCACAGACTGAGCAGGATCCTGGTTGGAGTAGTAAGGATCATGCACGACGACCCAGCTAGGATAGTTTTCCTTGATGTACTCTTCGCCTGCGACGTACCAGGAGTTCTGGTCAGACACAGAGGGGTTGGAGAAGTGCCACACGTACTTCACTTCACCGTTCACATCAACGCCACGTTCCTTCAGGGACTCAACAGCCATGTCAACCAGCATCGGTCCCAGGATGGAAGCGGTACCCTGAGAAACCATCAGAGCACGAGCGTTAGGAGAAACGTCAGAGTCCCAGGTGCTGACATAGATGCCGGCATCCTGTGCTTCCTGCAGCTTTTCGTCCAGAGCGGTAGCATCGACAGAAGAGATGCAGATAGCATCCACGCCCTTGTCGATAGCCTGCTGGATCAGTTCCAGCGGAGTGGTAACGGATGCTTCAGGAGCACCGATGTAGTCAACGGTCAGTCCCCATTCAGCAGCGTACTTCTGAGCGCCATCGTTGGCGGCCTCGAAGAAAGAGTTACCAGAGACCTTCGGGATGAAGGCCACGGTCATGCCATCCACAGCGCTCTTGCCTTCAGCAAAAGCTGCGGAACACAGCGTCAGAGCCATACAAAGCGCGAGGATCAAAGACAGAACCTTTTTCATGTTTGGAACCCTCCTGTTTTTATTTATCTCAAAAGGCGTTCAACAACACCTTTCGAAATTCATGAGAAGCTTATTTTTTGAACCGCCTGAACAAGCCTGAAAGCATGTGCTGACCAGCGATTTCGCGTCCCAGCACAACCAGTACCAGAATGATGCCGATGGGCAGATCCAGATTTTGTGTGCTGACACCAAAGCACAGGGGCAAGCCGTAGCGAAGCAAGCAGATGATGAGCGATGCCAGAACTGTGCCCAAGATGCTGCCTTTACCGCCAGTGTTCAGCGTACCACCCAGCACAACAGCTGTAATGATGGCCAGTGTATAGCCTGAACCCAGGTCGTACTTTGCGGAGTTTACGTTCGAGGTAACCAGCACACCTGCCAAGCCAGCGCTGACCGCCGAGAGCACATAGGTGCTCATGATCGTTGCCCGTGTATTAATGCCAGAGTACTCTGCCGTCTGTGGATTCACACCAATGAGGAACAATCTCTCGCCGTACTTCGTACGATGCAGAATCCACGCGCACAGAAGAATCAGTACAATGTAGATTACGATTTGGCTTGGTATGCCTGCAATCGTGCCCTTGCCTAGAAAACGGAAGGAGATAAACTCGCCTGCTTCATTCTTGCCTGGGAAGCCGCTGATGCCCTGGTACGCAGGCGTAGCAGACATACCGGAAATCATCAGTGCAAGGCCGGAATACAAGAAGCTTCCGCCCAGTGTAACCACCATAGGCTGCACACCACAGTAAGCCACGAAGAATCCTGACAACGCGCCACACAGTGCGGCGACAACAATGGCAATCGTAACCGCCAGCCAAATATTCAGCCCTGCGTCACTCCACAGCACGCCGATGATGATGCTTGTCAAGCCGATGATGGACGGAGCCTGAATATCAATGCCGCCAGTGATCATGACCATCGTCACAAACAGTGATATGATGCAGACACTAATGTAATTGACAATGCTGTTCATGATGGACTGCGGACGAAGGAATTTCGGATTGGCCGTTCCGAAGACAATGAACTCCAGCACCAGGAAGACCACCAGGAAAACTTCCCAGTGCTTCATGACCTTTTTCAGCATGTTCTTCATACCTTCGCGCCTCCTTCTGGCGTATGCTCGGCCGTTCTGGAAAGAAGACGCTTTCTTCTGGTCATTTCAATAGACCGCCGCTGTGTCAAGGCATCAACCACCACAATCACAATCAGCATAATGCCCGTAATCGTGTTGTTATAGGTGGATGGCAAGCCAATGAAAACAAGCAAGCGGCTGATGGAGGACATAATCACCGCGCCAATTGCCGCACCAATCATGTTGCCCATGCCACCAGACAGTGAGATGCCGCCAAGGACACATGCCGCAATGGCAGTCATTTCATAGCCGTTACCAGCCACTGTCATGACCTGACCATACTTGGAAGCAAACACGAATCCGCCTAAACCTGCGAAGAGTCCGCACAGCACATAGGC
>CAVEUM010000123.1:0-2168 GCA_963618735.1 bacterium
GAGCCGAAAGAGCCCGTGCCGCCAGTGATCATGAGGGTGGCGTTATCAAATGCTGACATTTTATTTTTCCTCCAAAATATCCGCAATCCGCTCACAGGCGTGTCCATCGCCATACGGATTGCTTGCCTTGCTCATTGCCTCATACTCATCCTTATCAGACAACAGACGAGTGAATTCCTTGTAAATGGCTTCTTCCTCTGTGCCCACCAACTTGAGTGTGCCAGCGGCAATGCCTTCAGGGCGCTCAGTGGTGTCGCGCATAACCAGCACAGGCTTACCCAGAGAGGGAGCTTCTTCTTGGATGCCGCCGCTGTCGGTAAGGATGAGGTAGCTGCGCTTCATGAAGTTGTGGAAGTCCAGCACATCCAAGGGCTCGATGATGTGGATGCGGTCATCGTGGCCAAGGAATTCATCGGCGATCTCTCGAACCACAGGGTTCATGTGAATGGGATAAATGGCCTTCACGTCAGGATGCTCGTCCATCACACGGCGAATCGCCTTGAACATGTGCCGCATGGGCTCGCCGAGATTTTCGCGACGATGTGCCGTGATGAGAATCAACCGACTGCCCTTTGCCCAGTCCAGTTCGGGGTGCACGTAGTCGTCACGAACCGTGGTCTTGAGTGCATCAATGGCGGTGTTGCCCGTCACGTAGATGCTGTCGGCAGGCTTGCCTTCCTTCAGCAGATGCTCCTTGGCCAGCTCAGTGGGAGCGAAGTTGTACTTGCTGATGATGGACACAGCCTGGCGGTTAAACTCTTCAGGGAAGGGGCTGTAAATGTTGTAGGTGCGGAGGCCTGCCTCCACGTGCCCCACAGGAATCTGCAGATAGAAGCACGCCAGTGCCGTCACGAAGGTGGTGGACGTGTCGCCATGCACCAGCACCACATCGGGGTGCTCCTTTTCCAGCACGTCCTTGATGCTGTTCAGGATATTCGTGGTTACATCGAACAGCGTCTGCTTGTCCTTCATGATGGAAAGATCGTAATCCGGTGTAACCTGGAAGGCATCCAGCACCATGTCCAGCATCTGCCGATGCTGGCCTGTGACGCAGACGATGGTCTGAATTTCGGGTCGAGTCTTCAGCTCATTGACCAGGGGGCACATTTTAATCGCCTCTGGACGAGTGCCGAAGACGAGCATGACTTTTTTCATATGCATTCCTCAGATGTGATACACATCAGGCAGATCAATGATGTTATGGCAATCCAGCACAACCTTATCTGCCAGCTTGGCTACGTTCTCGCGGATCTCGTTGTGCTTCACCATGATGACCACCAGATCCACATCGTTCAGGAAGGCGTCAAGGTCGTGGTACTGATTCTTGACAACATCCTTGGTGATGAAGGGATCGTAAACCTTCAGGCCGGGGGCAAGATGACGTTCCTGGCTTTCCAGCAGTTGAAGCGTGGGAGATTCCCGCATGTCATCCACGTTTTCCTTGTAGGTCAAGCCGTAGAGGCCCACGCGGCTGACATCGTTCAAGCCCTTTTCCTTCATGATCTCGTAGATGCGGTTCAGCACGAAGTCCGGCATGCTGTCATTGACCTTCATGGATTCGCCAATAACCTTGGTCAGGCTGGGATAGTCGCCCACCAGGAACCAGGGGTCAACGCTGATGCAATGGCCGCCTACGCCAGGACCAGGCTGGAGAATGTTCACGCGGGGATGCATGTTGCAGATCTTGATGATCTCATAAACATCCATGCCGTCATGACGGCAGATCTTCGCCAGCTCGTTGGCGAAAGCGATGTTCACCGCACGGAAGGTGTTCTCAACCACCTTCGTCATCTCGGCAGTGCGGATGTCCGTCACCACGATCTCGCCCTGGCAGAAGGAGGCATACAGCTGCTTGATGTTCTCGCCCACAGCCTTGTCATCCGCGCCGATGGTGCGGTTGTTGTGCAGCAGCTCATACACCATGTTGCCGGGGATGATACGTTCAGGAGCATGCACCAGATGAATGTCTTCCCCGATGGTGAAGCCGTTTTCTTCGATAACGGGGCGGACGTACTTATCGATGGTTCCAGGGGATACTGTGGACTCAATGACCACCGTGGCACCCTTGGGGCAGACTTCCATGACGTTCTTGACGGCCGCTACCACATAGCAGGCATCGACCTTTTTGCTGAACTTGTCGTAAGGCGTGGGCACAGACACGATGTAGG
>CAVEUM010000124.1:0-2126 GCA_963618735.1 bacterium
AAGGGGCACTGCCCCGCAACTCTATTAGTCATTATCCTCAAGGAGGAAAAAACCATGCGCATTGATGGACGTACCCCTGATGAACCCCGTAAGGTCAAAATCGAACCCGACTTTGTTCGCACTGCCGATGGCAGCTGCCTCATCGCCACGGGCAATACCCGCGTCATCTGCACCGCCTCGGTGGAGGAAACCGTTCCCCCCTTCCTCAAGGGCAAGGGACAGGGCTGGGTCACGGCGGAATACGCCATGCTCCCTGCATCCACCGGCACCCGTAAAAAGCGTGACGGCGTGAAGAAGGACGGACGCAGCGTGGAGATTCAGCGCCTCATCGGCCGCGCCCTGCGTCAGGCTGTGGATATGGAAAAGCTGGGCGAGCGTACCATCACCCTGGACTGTGACGTGCTGGAGGCCGACGGCGGCACCCGTACCGCGTCTATCACGGGCGCTATGGTGGCGCTGACCTGCGCGGTGGATAAGCTGGTGAAGGAAGGCAAGCTGCCCGTTTCGCCCATTCGCCATCAGGTGGCGGCCATTTCCTGCGGCGTGGTGGGTGATACCCCCTGCCTGGATTTGTGCTACGAGGAAGACAGTCATGCCCAGGTGGACATGAATTTTGTGATGAATGAAAAGGGCGAGTTCATCGAGCTGCAGGGCACGGGCGAGGGACGTTCCTTCACCCGCGATGAGCTGAGCACCCTGATGGCCTACGGCGAGAAGGGCATCCGTGCCCTGATGAAGGCGCAGAAGCGCGCACTGGGCGTTCGTGCCCGTCACATTGACCCGAAGCCCCCGCTGGTGGTGGCCTCTGGCAACGAGCATAAGCTCCGCGAGCTGCAGGACATTTTCCAGGATTACTACACCGTCATCGGCATGTACGCCGCGGGCTTCCATGGGGACATCGAGGAAACAGGCGAGACCTTTGCGGAAAACGCCATCATCAAGGCAGAGGCCGTTTGCGAGGCAACCGGACTGCCTACCCTGGCAGACGACAGCGGCCTGGCAGTGGACGAGCTGGATGGCGAGCCCGGCGTGTATTCCGCCCGTTATGCCGGCGTTCATGGGGATGACAAGGCCAACAACGCCCTGCTCCTGCGCCGCATGAAGGGCAAGTCTCCCCGCACGGCGGCCTTCCATTGCGCCCTGGCGCTGAAGCTCCCCGGACAGGAAGCCAAGGTGGCGGAGGGCATCTGCCCTGGTATTTTGCTGGAGGAAGAGCGGGGCGAGGGCGGCTTTGGCTATGATCCTCTGTTCCTGTATGAGCCGCTGAACAAGACGTTCGCCGAGCTGAACGAAGAGGAAAAGAACGCCGTCAGCCACCGTGCCCGCGCCTGCGAGAAGATGCTGGAGATTATGAAGGAGTCTTCCAAGTGAAGCGCGCGGTGATTCTGTCAGACAGCCACGGCGATGAGGAAGGCCTCCGCTGGATGCTGGAGCAGCTGTGGCGAACCATAGGCCCTGTGGATTATTACATCCATTTGGGGGATGGCGCGCGGGACTTTCAGCGGCTGGAAAATTTCCTGCTCATGCGGGACCCCAAGTGCGTGCCCATCGGCGTGAAGGGCAACTGTGACGTTGGCGTGGAGGATGTGCCTATGCAGCGCATCCTGCGCTTTGGGGACAAGTATCTTATGCTGTGTCATGGGCATCACTATGCGGTGAAGCAGACCTATGGCGTGCTGGCTGTGCATGCCCGTGAGCAGGGGTGCGATGCGGCGCTTTTTGGGCACACGCATCGCCCGTATTGTCAGGAGGATGATGGGATTCTTCTGCTGAATCCCGGCAGCGCAGCGGATGGAAGGCTTGCGGTGCTCACGGTGGATGAGGATGGAAAACTCTCAGCAGAGTTAAGAGAGTTTTAAGCTTACTAACTTCTTTAGCAGCAAGGCAAAGCAACTTAAAGAAGGGGCACTGCCCAGTAACTTTTATGAAAGTTGCAATGCAAGTCAATATTATTAGGAGAGCACCGAAGGAGTCCAGAGGGCGAGGGTCTTCGACCCGCTTAACAGCCCTCTGGAACAACAAGCAAAGATTCTTTGATCCATAAGACAAGATTGCTTGCTTGCCAGCAAAAAAGATTTCGCTCTTCGGAGCGAGCAGGGGCTTTCCGATCGCCCCTGCACCCTTCG
>CAVEUM010000125.1:0-2120 GCA_963618735.1 bacterium
TTGCCTTTTCTTGTCCGTGTCAGCACAATGTGTGCCGCTGCCACAAGGACAAGTGCGATGACATAGTAAACTGAAATTCCTGCAAAAGCCGTCTTGTTGTTAATGCTGGCGAAAACACCTCCGAAGTTTTCCACTGTGCGTCCATCTGACATGATATAAATCAGACCGCGGACAACACTATTCGTACCAAGTGTAAAGATCAGTGACGGGACTCCGAAATACGCTACACCAACACCGTTCACCAACCCGATCACCGCGCCTGTCAGCAAAACAACCGCGATCATCTTTGGAATGCTGCCGCCTTGCTGTGCAATCAGACCAGTCATACCAGCTGTCAAGCCCAGTGTGGCACCAATGGATACATCAATCTCACCTGTCATGATAACGAAAGCAATGCCCACCGCCAACAGCGTATACATAGTTGCTGTGTTGAAGCAATTGATGATATTGGTGTATTCCAGGAAACTAGGTGCTGCAATACCCGTGATGCCAAACAGCACAATCAGAAAGATCAAGCTAGAGATCCACCGTGCTTTCAGAATCTTTTTCATTCCCCTGCCGCCTTCCTTTCATGAGGAATACCAAAGGAGGCACTGGTCAAAGCATCCTGCGTGATTTCCTCGCGGCTAAATTCGCCATTGATGCGCCCCTGGAACACGGTCACTGCACGATCTGCCAATTCAACGACCTCTTCCATGTCAGAAGAAACCATCAGCACCGCCACACCTGCGTCCTTCAGCTGACGAATGATGCCATATACATCACCGCGAGCCGCTGCGTCAATACCACGCGTCGGTTCATCCAGAATAACAACCTTAGGATGGGTGGATAGTGCTCGAGCAATAACCACCTTCTGCTGATTACCGCCTGAAAGGCTACCGATGGTATCATCCAGGGACACAATCTTAGTTCGGAAATCCTTCACGTATTTATCTGCGATACTGTTCTGCTTCTTCCGATTGATATCCACCTTGCCAACATCCTGACCGTTCAAAAGCGCAGAAGTCGTGTTGGAAGAAATAGAACGAATGCGGAAAATACCATGATAGTGGCGATCCTCCGGCACAAAGTTAATACCCGCCTTCAAGATTTGCTTTGTAGGAAGTCCTGTGATGTCCTGACCATCCAGCAAAACCTGCCCGCCAAGCACCTTGTCCCGTCCGAAAATGGTACTAATCAGTTCTGTGCGTCCAGCGCCCACGACGCCAGCAAT
The DNA here is from genome assembly GCA_963618735.1 of bacterium. Taxonomy (GTDB): domain Bacteria; phylum Bacillota; class Clostridia; order Christensenellales; family Aristaeellaceae; genus CAKUFA01. The sequence continues at coordinate 1,214 of CAVEUM010000125.1, forward strand.
GCCAAGGATCTCTCCCGGGTACAGTTCAAAACTGCAATGGCTAAAACCATAACCGCTGAAATCTTTGACTTCAAGAACCGGCTTAAGATTCTTGTAATCAACAGGCACGTACGCTGCTGCCTTCGTATCGTCACTCTGCGTATCACTAGGAAGCAGTCCCCGAATCAGCATCTCCTTCGTAAAGTCCTTGACTTCACCCTGCAAGGTGATAATACCGTCACGCATAATGGCAACACGGGTTGCAATTTCAAAAACCTCTGTCAGGCGATGCGTGATGTAAATAATAGCAATTCCTTTGGCCTTAAGGTCGCTGACCGTCTTAAACAACGACTGAACCTCATTGAACGTCAGTGAGCTTGTCGGCTCATCCAGAATCAGAATTTGTGCATTGCGCATCATGCCGCGCAAAAGCTCCACCATTTGCTGCTCCGCAATAGAGAGCGTGCTCGCCTTGCGTTGAAGATTAAGGTCAAAGTTCAGCTCCTTCATGCATTCAGTCAAGCGTTTCTTCAAATCGCTCTCGCGCTCGTTGAATCCCATAAGGACATTTTCCAGCACCGTCATGTTCGGGAAAAGCATTGGTTCCTGCGGCACCAGATAAATGCCATGTGCCAGGGATGCAGAGGCCTTTCCCAGCTTCACAGGCTGACCATCCAGCAGAATTTCACCCTCATCGCAGGAATAGATTCCCATGATAATCTTCATAAGGGTAGACTTTCCTGCGCCATTGCCGCCGATCAGTGCGACAACATCGCCAGCCGCAACGCTGAGATCAATCCCTTTCAGTACCACGTTCTGCCCAAATGCCTTGCGAATCCCTTTGACCTGGAGCCGCGGGGCCGTTTCTTTCATCGACATGCTGTCAACTCCCGACCATACCTTTACATTTGTTTGGTCTCAGTACATT
>CAVEUM010000126.1:0-2061 GCA_963618735.1 bacterium
GCACGGGACAAGCATATTTTTGTAAATCTTGAGTCTTCATGCAGCAGAGAGCGGCGGCTGATTGTCCAGCCAGCGCTGGAGACCTTCACGATTGATCAGGATTCGATTGCCGATGCTAAAAGCAGGAAAGCCCTCTTCACGAACCAGTTTGCGGGCGGTCGGCAGAGAGATGTTCAGCTCTTCGGTCAGCTCCGCCATGGTCAGGGTCATTTTCGGAATGCGACGCTGCGGCGGATTTACTTCCTGCAAAGTTTCTTCCATAGAAATACGATTGAACATTGATTCACCTCCGTGTAGCTGATGCAGAGAGCGGCCGACACACTTGACACACACGACACACGATTTTCATAACCTTTTTCTCTGCATATTTTATTCTTTTGAATTTTCTTGAAAATTTAGTGTGTCAAGTGTGTCAAAAGGCGCAAACCCTTATACCTCAAGGGTTTGGCCGACACATTTCCGGCACACTTTCGGCACAGTACATTGCGCTGCTGTGTCAGAAAGGCACATCCACGTCCGTGACAACGGTAAAGCCCTGGGCAATCAAATCATTGAGACTGACTTGTGATGGATCAGGGATCCGTTCCCACCCTCGTTGCCGACCGTACTTGGTAAACTTCCGAACATTGTTGAACCTTCTCCACCCCTTCATCTCGCCGCTGTCGATGCCGGCGTTGACCACCTCGCGGATCTCACGAATCTCGTACTGCTTAGGTTCATCATAGGGATGATCGAGGCACTCGCGGTAAATCTGCAGGGTGCAGACCTTGTCGTATCCGCAATTCTCCATCCAGGCGTAGATGCGGCCTGCAAGCGTGTCCTCCTGGCGGAATTCCTGCTGACGCTCCATCAGGGCGACTTCGTCCTCTTTGGTCAGATGGATGGCGTATTCGCCGGACTTGTACTGCACCATGATTTCCGCCCACATCTGCTCGAAATAGCGGCGGGATTCAGCGGGATTGTCCAGAATGTGAACCTCTGCGTTGTCTGCGTTGACGTTGACAGGCAGAAAACGTCGGTTTCCGCTGCGATCCAGGGGCAGGAAATCCGTGCGATTGGTGGTGCCGGCGAAAACACTCTGACGGGGATGGTCGCCGCCGTAACGGTCGTAGGCGATGCGCAGAAAATCCTTGTCGCGGCTGAGAAACGACTTGATCTCCTCGATAGATTTTGCGTTGGCGGTGGCCACCATTTCTGACAGCTCGCAAATCCAGTGACCGTTCAGGCGGTGGTAGATTTCCTTGTCATCCAGCTTGTTGATCTCGTCCGTGAACCAGTCCGACTCCATGGCCAGAGAGCGCACAAAGGTCGATTTGCCTGCGCCCTGGCCGCCCACCAGCACCAGCATCAGCTCAAACTTGCACCCAGGGCGGAACACCCGCTCCACAGCACCCAACATGAACGTGCGCAGATATTTCTCGTTGACGTCGTTCACCTCTGCACCGAGAAAGTGATGCAGCGCCTCCCTCACACGGGGCACGCCATCCCAGGTAAGGCTGTTCAGCTTCTCCCGCACGGGATGAAAGGCGTGCTCCTGCGCCACGATTTCCAGCGCAGGATGCAGGAGCTTTTCGGCAGACAGGCCGTAGTGCTCCTCCAGATACAGCCGCAAAAAGGCCGCGTCCGTGTCATCGATGAGCGTACTCTTGCGTATCCACCATACGGGACAGGTCAGCGCTATGCGCTCCGTAAACAGTCAGGGTAGAGCTTCATGCTGGGAGTCTTCTCACTGTGGAAGGGGCACAGGCACACGCCGTTTCTGACGACCAAGCCGCACAGCTCCGCTGCCTGCTGCATGGTGACGTTTTCTTTCACCGCCGCAAAGATGCTTTTCTGAGTATTTTTCTGCATACGATCCTCCTCGTTTGTCTAAAAATGGGTAACAAAAAAGGCAGTCAGCAAAATGGCTGATTGCCTTGGTTTTTTCCGACCTCCTGCAGAATATGGCGTTAACTGGTTCCTCACAATCAATCGCATCACCTCCTAACCGGCAAAAAGAAAACGCCGACATTTCTGCCGACGTTGTTCGTCTGATTTCTACAGCATACATTATAGCACGGA